>JAFEHU010000001.1 GCA_017848435.1 Burkholderiaceae bacterium
CGTGAGCCCACTGCAGCGTGGCGGGTGGGGGCGTGCTGTTCAGTTGCCGGGCGGTGGGCGACAGCGTGAGGGCGGTGGTGGTGCCAGGCAGCACCGGCAGCTTGGCTGTGCCGGGTGCCCCGGTCTTGCCCACTGGTGTGGGGGGAGCGACCTTGCCGGTGAGGGGCGATGCGCTGTCTTTGCCCTGGCCGCCGAGGATGCGCTCCACCCCTTGCGCGGCTTGCAGGGTGGCCAGTTTGGCCAGCGCGTCGGGGTTGATCTTCATGGTTTAGCCCGGCGTGCTGTCAGGCCGAATCGGACTTACATGCCAGCGTAATTGGGACCGCCGCCACCTTCGGGCGTGACCCAGACGATGTTCTGGGTCGGGTCCTTGATGTCGCAGGTCTTGCAGTGCACGCAGTTCTGTGCGTTGATCTGCAGCCGGTCGGTGTTGTCGGCGTTTTTCACGTACTCGTAGACCCCGGCAGGGCAGTAGCGTGCTTCGGGTCCGGCGTACTTGGCCAGGTTGATATTGACTGGTACCGACGCGTCTTTCAAAGTCAAATGCGCCGGCTGGTGCTCTTCGTGGTTGGTGTTGCTGATGAACACGCTGGAGAGCTTGTCAAACGTCAGCTTGCCGTCGGGCTTGGGGTAGACGATGGGTTTGCACTCGGCGGCTGGCTTCAGGTAAGCGTGGTCGGGCTGGGTGCGGTGCAGCGTCCAGGGGATGTGGCCGCGCAGCACGAACTGCTCGAAGCCGTTCATCACGGTGGCCACCGTCAGGCCGTGTTTGAACCAGTTCTTGAAGTTGCGGTCTTTGTTCAGCTCGGTGTGCAGCCAGCTCTTCTCGAAGGCTTCGGGGTAGGCGCTCAGCTCGTCGTGCTGGCGGCCGGCCACGACGGCGTCGTAGGCGGCTTCTGCGGCCAGCATGCCGGTCTTGATGGCGGCGTGGCTGCCCTTGATGCGGCCGACGTTCAGGTAGCCTGCATTGCAGCCCACCAGTGCGCCACCGGGGAACACGGTTTTGGGCAGCGAGTTGATGCCGCTGGCATTGATAGCGCGCGCGCCGTAAGACAGGCGCTTGGCATTCACTTCGCCCTGGTCGTTCTCAAAGTACCAGCGCACATTGGGGTGGGTCTTCCAGCGCTGCAGTTCTTCAAATGGGCTGAGGTAGGGGTTCTCGTAGCCCAGGCCGGTGACAAAACCCACCGCGACCTTGTTGTCTTCCAGGTGGTACAGAAAGGCGCCGCCGTAGGTCTTGTTGTCCATCGGCCAGCCGGCGGTGTGCATCACAAAGCCGGGCTGGTGGCGGGACGGGTCAATCTCCCACAGCTCCTTGATGCCGATGCCCCAGCTCTGCGGGTCGCGGCCGTCGTCGAGCTTGAAGTTGGCAATGAGTTGTTTGCCGAGGTGGCCCCGCGCGCCTTCGGCGAACACGGTGTATTTGCCCAGCAGTTCCATGCCAAGCTGGAAGTTGTCGGTGGGCTCGCCTTCCTTGTTGATGCCCAGGTTGCCGGTGGCCACGCCCTTGACAGCGCCGTTCTCGTTGTAGAGCACTTCGGCACCGGTGAAGCCGGGGAAAATTTCCACACCCAGTGCTTCGGCCTGCTCGCCCAGCCACTTGGTCAGTGCGCCGAGGCTGATGATGTAGTTGCCGTGGTTGTCGGCAAACGGGGGCAGAAACATGTTCGGCACGCGGAAGGCCGACTGCTCGCCGAGGAACACATAGGCGTCGTCCGTCACCGGTTGGTTCAGCGGCGCGCCGCGTTCCTTCCAGTCGGGGATGAGCTCGGTGAGTGCTTTCGGGTCCATGATGGCGCCGCTCAAAATGTGGGCGCCTGGCTCCGAACCTTTCTCCAGCACCACCACCGAGACGTCGGTGCCTTTTTCGGCCGCGAGCTGTTTGAGGCGGATGGCGGTGGCCAGACCACCAGGGCCGCCACCGACCACGACCACGTCGTACTCCATGGATTCGCGTGGGCCGAATTGGGCCAGGATGTCTTGGTTTGTCATGCGGTTTCTCGCTGGATAATGGTTGTCGGCTGTCTCAGTGGTCAGCTGTAATTTTATTCGGTGAATGCAGAACCGCTGCAGCCCCCTGTTTTGTTTTGTGGAGACGCTCTAAATGGCATACACCCTGGATTTGTCGGGCCGCGTGGCCTTTGTCACCGGCGCATCGGGCGGGCTGGGCGCGCAGTTTGCGCGCACGCTGTCGCGTGCCGGTGCCGCCGTGGTGCTGGCCAGCCGACGGGTGGAAAAACTCAAGGACCTGCGCGCAGAAATTGAAGGCGAGGGCGGTGACGCCCATGTGCTGGAACTGGACGTGACCGACCACGACAGCATCAAGTCCGCCGTGGCGCACGCCGAAACCGAGGTCGGCTCGATCGACATCCTGATCAACAACTCCGGCGTCAGCACCACCCAGCGGCTGCAGGAGGTGCAGGAAGACGACTACGACTTCATCTTCAACACCAACGTCAAGGGCGCGTTTTTTGTGGCGCAAGAGGTGGGCAAACGCATGCTGGCCCGCGCCCGTGGCGCCGCGCCCGGCACCTACACCGGGGGCCGCATCATCAACATCGCCAGCATGGCCGGCCTGCGCGTGCTGCCGCAGATTGGCGTGTACTGCATGAGCAAAGCGGCGGTGGTGCACATGACCAAGGCCATGGCGCTGGAGTGGGGCAAGTTTGGCATCAACGTGAATGCGATTTGCCCCGGCTACATCGACACCGAGATCAACCACCACCACTGGCAGACCGAGCAGGGCCAGAAGCTGGTGCAGATGCTGCCGCGCAAGCGCATTGGCACGGCCAGCGACCTGGATGCGATTCTGGTGATGCTGGCCAGCAACGAGAGCCACTTCGTGAACGGCGCCATCATCGCGGCCGACGACGGTTTTGGCGCGGCCTGATGCACATTGAGCGGAGTGACCGATGAAGTTTGCGCTGCCCGAGCAGAAGAAGCTGGTCCATGAAATGGTGATCCCCATCCGCTGGGGCGACATGGACGCGATGAACCACGTCAACAACACCACCTATTTCCGTTATCTGGAAACCATCCGCATCGAGTGGTTCCGTGCCGTGGGCGCACCCGCCAACCCGCAGGGCGAGGGGCCGGTGATCGTCAACGCCTTCTGCAATTTCTACAAACAGCTGGAGTACCCCGGCGACGTGCTGGCCCGCATGTACGCCAGCGACCCCGGTCGCACCACGTTCGAGACTTGGTGCACGCTGGAGCGCACCGACATGCCGGGCGTGGTCCACGCCGAAGGTGGCGCCACCACCATCTGGGTGGACTTCCCCAAGCAGAAAGCCACCGCGTTGCCGGACTGGTTGCGTGCGCAGGTGAGCTGAAACAGGGCTTCCCAGAGCTTTTGGGTGCCTGTCAGGGGCTGTTTTTAAGCCAAATCGGCCCCAAGCCTTAGTGAAGCCTCGTGGTGATGCTCCTGAAAAAGGAGCGTCTGGTTGCTGCCAGACCTGCTGGCTTCAGATTACCGTGCCGAACACATGCCCCACCAGCGCGCTGCAGCCCATGGCCACCGCGCCCCAGAACGTCACCCGCAGCAGGCCCCGGCCCAGGGGGGCGCCGCCTTGCCGGGCCGCCACCGCGCCCAGCAACGCCAACAAGGCCAGGGTGGCGCCGACCAGCACCGTGTTGAGCTGGGCCAGGGGCACCCACCAGGTCAGCAGCACCGGTGGCACAGCGCCCACGGCGAAGGCCACGGCCGACGCCGCAGCGGCTTGCAGCGGGCGGGCGCGGGTGCTGTCGGACATCTCGAGTTCGTCGCGGGCATGGGCGCCCAGCGCGTCGTGCGCCATCAGCTGCACCGCCACCTGTTTGGCGAGTTCCGGCGTCAGCCCCCGGCCTTCGTAAATGCCGGCCAGTTCGGCGCGTTCGTGTTCGGGGTCGGTGGCGAGTTCGCGGCGTTCGCGGGCCAGGTCGGCCGCTTCGGTGTCGGCCTGCGAGCTGACCGACACGTACTCGCCTGCCGCCATCGAGAGCGCGCCTGCCACCAGCCCGGCCACCGCCGCGGCCAGCGCCGGTTCACGCGCCGCCTGCGCGGCCACCACGCCCACCACCAGGCTGCTGGTGGAGATCAGGCCGTCGTTCGCGCCCAGCACGGCCGCGCGCAGCCAGCCAATGCTTTCGCGGTAATGGCGTTCCAGGTGAGGCATGGTGTGGGGCTCAGACGTGGATCAGCCGGCCGCCACCGAACGACCAGTTCTCCCAGGTCGTTTCCTTGAAGCAGACCATCACGTGTTCGGTGTTCAGGTCGGCAGCGGACAGGCTGGCCATCAGCGTTTCCAGCAGCTTTTTCTTGACCTTCACGCTGCGGCCGGCCGACCACAAAATTTCCACCAGCACAAAGTCGTCGGTGCGGGGCGAGGCGAGGTCGGGATAGCTGGCGTCAAAGCGGAAGTCGTCGGCGCTCAGCTCCAGCACGCGCTGGAACTTGTCGGTCTCGGGCACGCCCACGCTCAGCAGCGCGGCATGCACCGCGTCCAGCACGGTGGATTTGAAGGCCGCCGTTTTCGGCTGGCGCACGGTCAGGGTCACAAGGGGCATGGGGGCTCCGGTTCGGTTGGTGAGGAAGTGACGTGCTCGGCGATCCATGCGCCATACACAGGGTTCACCGCGTCCAGCGCGCAGGCGTGGATGGCTGGCAACACGTAAGGGTGCTGCACCAGGATGGCCGCCTCCACATCGGCCCAGCGGGCGGCCGTGGTTTTGCACAACAGGCGGAATTCAGGCTCCTGCTGTACCGCGCCGTTCCAGATGTACACGCTCTCGATGGCCGACACCTGCGCACAGGCGACCAGCCGCTGTTCTACAAGTACCCGGCCTAAGGCCAGTGCTTGCTCGCGGCTGGGCAGGGTGGTGACAACGGCGATGTGGGCGGTGCTGGCCATGGCAACCCGTCAGCCGGGAATCTCGGGCTCGACCAGCCGCGCCAGCTGCAGCAGCGACTCTTGCCAGCCCAGCGTGCAGGCCTCGGCGGGGATCATGGCCGGGATGCCTTCTTGCGTGATCTGCACATCGGTGCCACACGACACGGCGGCGAGTGTGACCGTGGTTTGCATTTGGCCGGGCAGGTTGGGGTCGTCAAACGTGGCGGTGTAGCGGATGCGGCTGTGCGGCACCAGCTCCAGGTAGCTGCCGCCAAAGGCATGGCTGTGGCCGCTGCCAAAGTGGGTGAACGACATGCGGTAACTGCCACCGACCTGTACGTCCATCTGGTGCACTTTGGCGGTAAACCCATACGGCGGCAGCCAGCGGGCCATCGCGTCGGGGTCCAGAAAAGCGCGGTAAATGCGTTCGGCGGGGGCGCGCAGCACGCGGTGGAAGTGGACGGTGTGGGTGGTGGACATGGTGGTTATTCCTGAAAGCAGAGGACGGCCCTCATAACTGACGACGGTTGGCATCGTATGAAATCGACAGGCGGCAGCCTGATTCACTTCTGTTTTGGTACCCGCCCCATCAAATAAAACTCCGGGTTCGGCTGCATGCCGCTGAAGCTGGCCATGCGGTTGGAGAGGCCAAAGAAGGCGGTGATGGCGGCGATGTCCCAGGCGTCTTCGTCGCTGAAGCCGTGGGGGTGCAGGGCGTCTACGTCGGCGTCGGTGATCTCGTGCGAGGCGTCGCAGACTTTCATGGCGAATGCCAGCATGGCTTTCTGGCGCGGTGTGATGTCGGCCTTGCGGTAGTTCACGGCCACCTGGTCGGCGACCAGCGGTTTCTTCTCGTAGATGCGCAGCAGCGCGCCATGCGCCACCACGCAGTACAGGCACTGGTTGGCGGCGCTGGTGGTGGTGACGATCATCTCGCGGTCGCCTTTGGTCAGGCTGCCGTCTTCCTTCAGCATCAGCGCGTCGTGGTACGCAAAGAAGGCGCGCCATTCGGCGGGGCGGCGGGCCAGGCCCAGGAACACGTTGGGGATGAACCCGGCTTTCTCCTGCACTTCCAGAATCTTGGCCTGGATGTCTGCGGGCAGGCTGTTGAGGTCGGGGGCAGGGTAACGGGTCATGGTGTCTCCAGGGGGAAGTGAAAAATCAGGCGGCCACTGCACGGCCATGGCTGTGCGGCATTCATCGTACCGGCATTGCGCTGTGTTTCAGGCAACGTGTGACACGCGGGCGTCACGCCGGGTGCAGGGGTTTGAGCGCACTATCAGGGCCATTGGTAAAACCATGTTGATTCATCACGGCCCACCCCCTAGACTGGGCTTTGCAGTCAACGCTAATAACCAAAGGAGATAACCGTGTCTACTGAAGCAAAGTGCCCATTTGGCGCCCATGCCGCCCCCAACGTGGTGGCCGGTACGCGAACCAACGCCGACTGGTGGCCGAACCAGCTCAACCTCAGGATTCTCCACCAGCATTCCAACGAGTCGAACCCGATGGGCGCCGACTTTGACTACGCCAAGGAGTTCAAGACGCTCGACCTCGACGCCGTGGTCGCCGACCTCCGCGCGCTGATGACCGACTCGCAAGACTGGTGGCCGGCCGACTGGGGCCACTACGGTGGCTTGTTCGTGCGCATGACCTGGCACGCTGCCGGCACCTACCGCATCCACGACGGCCGCGGTGGCGCCAGCACCGGCAACCAGCGCTTTGCGCCGCTGAACAGCTGGCCCGACAACGGTAACCTCGACAAGGCCCGCCGCCTGCTGTGGCCGATCAAACAGAAGTACGGTCGCAAACTCTCGTGGGCCGACCTGCTGGTGCTGACCGGCAACGTGGCCATGGACTCCATGGGTTTCAAGACCTTTGGTTTTGGCGGTGGCCGCCCCGACATCTGGGCACCGGAAGAGGACGTGTACTGGGGCCCGGAAGCCAGCTGGCTCGCCACCAGCGACCAGCCCAACAGCCGCTATTCCGGCAACCGCGAGCTGGCCAACCCGCTGGGCGCGGTGCAGATGGGCCTGATCTACGTCAACCCGCAAGGCCCGGACGGCAACCCCGACCCGGTGGCCTCGGGCCGCGACGTGCGCGACACCTTTGCCCGCATGGCCATGGACGACGCAGAAACCGTGGCGCTGGTGGCCGGTGGCCACACCTTTGGCAAGGCCCATGGCGCAGCACCCGACAGCAACTGTGGCCCGGAACCCGAAGGCGCGCCGATTGAAGACCAAGGTTTCGGCTGGACCAGCCGCCATGGCAGCGGCAAAGGCGGCGACACCATCACCAGCGGCATTGAAGGCGCCTGGAAACCCAACCCCACGACCTGGGACATGGGCTACTTCGACATGCTGTTTGGTTACGAGTGGGAGCTGAGCAAGAGCCCCGCTGGCGCCCACCAGTGGACGCCCAAGAACTGCAAGCCCGAGCACATGATTCCCGATGCGCACGACCCCAGCAAGAAGCACCCGCCGATGATGACCACGGCCGATTTGTCGTTGCGCATGGACCCGGCCTACGAGAAGATTTCGCGCCGCTACCACCAGAACCCGGCCGAGTTTGCCGATGCTTTTGCCCGGGCCTGGTTCAAGCTGACGCACCGCGACATGGGCCCCCGCGCCCGCTACCTGGGCAAGCTGGTGCCAAAAGAAGAGTTGATCTGGCAAGACCCGACCCCGGCCGTCGACCACCCGCTTGTGGACGCGAACGACGTGGCCGCGCTCAAGGCCAAGGTGTTGGCCTCGGGCCTGTCGACTGCCGAGCTGGTAGGCACTGCCTGGGCATCGGCGTCCACTTACCGTGGCAGCGACATGCGCGGTGGCGCCAACGGTGCCCGCATCCGCCTGGCACCCCAGAAAGACTGGGAGGCCAACCAGCCCGCCCAGCTGGCCAAGGTGCTGGCCGCGCTGGCAGGCATCCAATCCGACTTCAACGCCTCGGCCGCTGGGGGCAAGAAAATCTCGTTGGCCGATCTGATTGTGCTGGCCGGCAGCGCGGCTGTGGAAGCCGCTGCCAAGAAAGCCGGCCACAGCGTCACCGTGCCGTTCAGCCCCGGCCGCACCGACGCCTCGCAAGCGCAGACCGACGTGGACTCGTTCGAGGCCCTGGAGCCCAACGCCGACGGTTTCCGCAACTATGTGAAAAAGGGCTTTGAAGGCGGCCAGGCCGAGTTGCTGGTGGACAAGGCCCAACTGCTGGGCCTGAGCGCACCAGAAATGACGGTGCTGGTGGGCGGCCTGCGCGCCCTGAACGCCAATGTGGGCCAGGCCCAGCACGGCGTGTTCACCCAGCAGCCCGGTACGTTGACCAACGACTTCTTCGTCAACCTGCTCGACATGCGCACACAATGGAAGCGCTCTGCCGCCGACGCCAACGTGCTGGAAGGCCGCGACCGCAAGACCGGCCAGGTGAAGTGGACCGGCACCGTGGTGGACCTGGTGTTTGGCTCCAACTCGCAACTGCGTGCACTGGCCGAGGTCTATGCCACCAGCGACGCACAAAGCAAGTTCGTCAACGACTTTGTGAAGGCCTGGACCAAGGTGATGAACGCCGACCGTTTCGACCTCGCCTGACGCCCTGCAGGGCCAGAACCACAGCCCGGCTTTGGCCGGGCTTTTTTGTGGCCGGCGCTTTTCGTTATCCTGCCAGCATTTACGGGGAAACCATGAACAAAGACGCACAGTTTGAAGCCGGCCTGGCGCAACGCACCGCCGTGATGGGCGAGGCTTTTGTGGCCAAGGCTTTCAACGGCATGACGCCGTTTTCCGAGCCGCTGCAGGAGTACGTGACCCGCAACGCCTGGGGCACCGTGTGGCAGCGCGAGGGGCTGGACCTGAAAACCCGCAGCCTGGTCACCGTGGCCATGCTCACCGCTATGGGCAAGCAAAATGAGCTGAAAGGCCACATCCGCGGCGCGCTGAACAACGGTGCCACCGTGGCCGAGATTCAGGAAGTGCTGCTGCATGCCACGGTGTACTGCGGCTTTCCCACCGCGGTGGAGGCCTTCCGCAGCGCGGCGGAAGTGGTGGAAACGGCGGTTTGAGGCCGTTGGGCGCTATTTTTGGGTGATTTTTAAGCCAAATCGGCCTCAAGCCTCAGTGAGGCCTTGCGGTTCAGCTATTGAATTGATAGTGTTTTTGCGCTGTCAACGCCCCGCCACCAGCTTCAACACCAGGTCGCCGGTGGTGGAAGCCTGGTAGGCGCGCATCAGCCGCGCCCGGTAAATCTCCACCGTGCGGTGGCTGATGCCCAGTGCCCGGCCGATTTCTTTGGAGGTGAGGCCGTCGGTCAGCAGCGTGGCCACTTCGCGTTCGCGCGGGGTCAGTTCGGCCTTCACCGCGCGGCGGGCCGAGAGGTCTTCAAACGTCCAGATGCCGGCGCCCAGCGGCTTGTGGCGGTCCAGCGCGCGGCCGGTCACATGGCACCAGAAGGTTTCGCCCTTGAAGCGGCCGTCCAGCCGCTTCATGATGCGGTCGTCGGCGTAGTTGCCCCGGGTGTTCATGATTGGGGCGATGCGGGCCCCGGTGCGCTCGAATTCGGCGACACTGGGGTACAGCACCTGGAACGACTGGCCGACCAGCTGCTCGCGGGCGGCGCCAAACATCTCGCACAGGCGCTGGTTGCAGTCCACCATGACGCGGTTGTCCGACAGCACCAGGCCAATCGGGTTCAAATCAAAGGCCAGACGGTAATCAATGTCGGTCATCTCGGTGTTCACCATTACGAAATACTACGTAAGCGGCTACGTAGTATCGTTCAGGCTTTCCAGCAAGGAGACTTATCCGTGAACAAGCTCTATCCCTCCGCTGCAGACGCGCTCAAGGGCGTTGTGGCAGACGGCCAGTTGATGGCGGTCGGCGGCTTCGGCCTGTGCGGCATCCCCGAGGCCCTGATCGACGCGCTGCGCGACAGCGGCGTCAAAAACCTCACTGTGATTTCCAACAACGCCGGTGTGGACGGCTTCGGCCTCGGCAAGCTGCTGGAAACGCGCCAGATCAAGAAAATGATCTCCAGCTACGTGGGCGAGAACAAGGAGTTCGAGCGCCAGTACCTGGCCGGCGAGCTGGAGCTTGAATTCACGCCGCAGGGCACGCTGGCGGAGAAGCTGCGCGCCGGCGGCGCCGGCATTCCGGCGTTCTTCACCAAGACCGGTGTCGGCACCATCGTGGCCGACGGCAAGGAGCTGCGCGAGTTCGACGGCGACACCTATGTGATGGAACGTTCGCTGGTACCGCAGGTGTCGCTGGTCAAGGCCTTCCGCGCCGACAAGTCGGGCAACCTGCAGTTCCGCCTGACCGCACGCAACTTCAACCCCGCCGCCGCGATGGCCGGCAAGGTCTGTATCGTGGAGGTGGAAGAGGTGGTGGAGACCGGTGACATCGCGCCCGACGCGGTGCACCTGCCTGGCATTTACGTGCACCGCATCGTGCACAACCCGACACCCGAAAAACGCATCGAGAAGCGCACCATCACCGAAAAGGCAGGGGTCTGAACATGAGCTGGACACACGACCAAATGGCCGCCAAGGCGGCCTCCGAATTGCAAGACGGTTTTTACGTCAACCTGGGCATTGGCCTGCCCACGCTGGTAGCCAACCACGTGCGCGCCGACATCGACGTCTGGCTGCAAAGCGAAAACGGCATGCTGGGCATTGGCCCGTTTCCGACCGAAGACGAGGTCGACGCCGACCTCATCAATGCCGGTAAACAAACCGTGACCACCATCAAGGGCAGCAGCATTTTTGGCAGCCACGACAGCTTTGCCATGATCCGTGGCGGCAAGATCAACCTCAGCATTCTGGGTGCGATGCAGGTCAGCGAGAAGGGCGACCTCGCCAACTGGATGATCCCCGGCAAGATGGTCAAAGGCATGGGCGGCGCCATGGACCTGGTGGCCGGCGTGAAGCGCGTGATCGTGCTGATGGAGCACGTGGCCAAGAAAAAAGACGGCACCGAAGACCTGAAGATCCTGCCGCAGTGCACCTTGCCGCTCACCGGCGTGGGCGTGGTCGACCGCATCATCACCGACCTCGCGGTGATGGACGTCACCCCCGAGGGCCTGAAGCTGGTGGAGCTGGCGCCGGGCGTGACCCGCGAGGTGCTGCAGTCCAAGACCGGTGTGACGCTGGTCTGAACTCAACCGCGCTCGCTCTCCCCAATCCCCTGGGTTCGGCGTTGGCCGACCCAGGGGATTTCTTTTTCCCGTGTGTGGCGTGATCAGAAAGTAAGGCGGTTGAATGGCGCTGTTTTTGACGCCTTGGCATTTTGGATTGCTGCTAAAAATACGACCTCCTTCGCTTGCCGTATTTCCTGCGCTCCCGCGCGTCACCATGAACACCCTCCGGCATCCAATGCCAGACGCCGCTTTAGGCGTTGCCCCGGTGGGCAGTCAAAGAACCAAAGAACGGTTCCGGCTCAGCTTGCGCAGCTGGCTGGTGACCCTGGTCTTGCTGGTGCTGGTGCCCGTGTTTGTCTTCACCGTTCTGACCACGCTGGAAATGCACAGAGCCCGTCAGAACGCCGTCATGGCGGAACTGGCCCAGCGCGCGGAATCCACCGGACACGCTGTCAGTGAACGCCTTGGCACCGCGATCGGGTACTTGAGTGCGCTGGCCACCTCCAACGCTGCGGTGACCGAGAACATCCCGGTGCTGTACGCACACGCGCAACGTGTGGCCGAAATGAACCCCGGAATCACGGGGATCGCCTTGGTCAATACCGACCGGCGAATGGTTTTTTTCACCCGCCGTCCTCTGGGGGAGGTCTTGGCCAAACCACGCAACACCGACACCAGCGATGCCGTGTTTGCCACCGGTCAGCCCGCAGTGTCCGGCCTGTTCACTGGCCCGTATTCCAACAAGGCCGTGATGTCGCTGGGTGTGCCGATCCACCAGGGGGACAAGGTGGCTTACACCCTGTTGATGGTACTCACCAGCGACTCTTTCAACCAGCTTCTGGCGCAGCAAAAACTGCCTGAAGACTGGGTTGCCGTCATCGTGGATCAGCAGGGCAAGATTCTGGCGCGCACCCACGCGCCCGAGCGTTTTGTTGGGCAGAACGTATCGACCACCCTGATGGCCAAACTGAAGGCGGGCGCCTACGGACTGGGTGACGGTATCACCAAGGACGGCATCGAGGTCAAGACCGACATTGTTCCCCTGCAGCCCTGGGGCTGGAAGATGGTGGTGAGCGTTCCCTCGGCTTCGCTCAACCAGCCACTCAACCGATCGCTGGGCATGTTGATGGTTGTGGGGGGTGTCTTCACTGTCCTGGGCGTGACGGCGGCATTCGCGCTGGCGCGGCGCATCACGCGTTGGGTTTCTGCTGTCGCCGCCAGTACACACGCGCTGCAGCGCGGTGACGCGGTACCGGCATTGCGCAGCCGGATCGTTGAGCTCGATGACATGGCGAAGTCCTTGAAAACTGCCGACCGCCGGGCCCGCCAGATAAGCGCCTTGCTGTCGCATACAGAGCAAAGGCAGCAGGAGGTTGTTGCAGAGCTTGTCAGTGCACAACGGGATGGTCTGACGGGTTTGGCCGGCCGCAGCCTGTTTCTGGCGCAAGGCGATGGCATGCTCCGCAGCATGCCTGCCGGCCACCAGATGGCGCTGCTGTTTGTTGACCTGGACAATTTCAAGCAGGTCAATGATGCCTCCGGCCATGAGTCGGGCGACCACGTGCTGGTGCGCACCGCCGAGGCGCTGCTGGCAAGCAGCCGTCAATCCGACATCGTGGGCCGGTTCGGTGGCGACGAGTTTGTGGTCTGCCTGTGTGCGCCGGATGAAGCCGTTGCCGCCATCGCACAGGCGCTCGCAGCGAGGATCATCGCCGCTGTGGCGGCCATTGGCATGGGCGTGGGGTGCAGCGTTGGCATCGCCTACAGCAGCGACACCGACACCGACATTGCGGGCCTGTTGCGCTGTGCCGACGAGGCCATGTACGACGCCAAACGCCTGGGGAAAAACCGCATTTTCTCAGCGTCCCAACTCCAGGCCGCCTGAAGCGCCAGGCGAATTCCCGGCCGAGGCAGGCCTGAGCCCGGTGCCGGGAATGCGCCGGTTGGCGAAGCGTTTACTTGACCGTGATTTCGATCGTCTTGCTCAACTTCTCACCATAAGACTGGTGGGCGCCGTTGGCCAGCTGGGCGGTGAGCTTGTACTTGCCCGGTGCCAGGGTGATGTCGGCTTCGGTCTGGGCCTTGCCGTAGTGCAGGTGGGTGTCGTCCATCGGAATGGTCTGGCCTTCGGCGATCGGGCCGGTGTTGATCAGCAGGTGGTGGTGGCCCGAGCCGGCGGCAATGGCACCAGCGGGTTCGATCTTCACGCCTTCAGCGCCAAACTTGACCTTGAACGGCGACGACACGGTGGCGCCATCGGCTGGCTCGGTGATCGTGATCGAGCCGGTGGGCGCTGCCACGGGTGCCGGTGCGGCGGCCGCAGGTGCAGCAGCAGGCGGGGCTTCAGCCGCCGGTGTGGGGGTCTTGTTGCAGCCCGCCAGCAGCACCATGCCCAGGCAAGCTGCGGCAGTGCCAGTCAGAAAACGTTTGTTGATGTTCATGGGTGTTCCTTCGTTGGTGGAGAAATCGGCATCCAGCGCCGTGGACGGATTCTAGGAAAGAAGACGCACAAACCCAGGGTTTGGCCACACAGTCGCGGCGCTGTCCTACAAAGGCTGTTGGGCGGCGTGGACTGGAGCGGGTGAAGGGAATCGAACCCTCGTATGAAGCTTGGGAAGCTGCCGTTCTGCCATTGAACTACACCCGCACTCAGCAACCTGTTGGTTTCAATGGGTTGCCGTTATAAGTGCTTGATTTTCATGGGGAAACCAGGATTTTTGTTGGCCTTGTTTCCCCTTGCTGCACCGATGGTACAGGGCTGTGCTTGCAGCCTGTGGTTGGCAGTATACGGGCATTTTTTTGTGCCGTGAGCGCCGCCAGGCTTCCGGGGCAGGGGCCTTTCGCCTTGACAGGCCCACCCTGCCCAGCCGTTGCTTCACATGGGTTCCAGGCCCGCTGGGCCCCGGGCAATTTGCCTGCGCTGGCGTGCGGGCGGTTTTTTCTGGCCTGGGCTGCCTAGCATGGCGCCCGGCTCGTCGTGTGGACGGGCCGCTGGCAACACAACTCAGGAGCGGAACATGCGGAAATGGATGGGGAGGGTGGTGGTGGCGCTGTGTCTGGCCCAGACGGGCTGGGCCATCGCGTCGGACGGTACAGGCCACGACGCGTTCGAGCGGCAGATCAAGACGGTGCTGGCACCGCTGGCGGGCCAGGCCGTGGCCGGGCTCAAGGTGCTGCACCTGAGCGCCGACGTGGGACCGTGGCAAGACACCGGCATGCAGGTCCAGCCGGGGGAGCGCATCACCCTGGTGCTGACGGGCCAGGTGTGGCTGTCGCGTCAGCACCAGCTGGCGCTGGAGCCTTATCTGCAGGTCTGGCACCGCATCGGCGACCGTGGCCAGATCGCCCGCGGCGCGCGCAACACCGACACCTTCACCGCCCGCGAGTCGGGCACCCTGCAGTTGAAGAACCTGCCCACCCGCTGGCTGGACCGCCAGGGGCGCTACACCGGCGAACCGGCGGCGGTGAACCCCGACGCTGGGGGCGGTGTGCACATCGCTGTGATCCGCTGGGCCAAGGGAGCCGATGTGCCGGCCGAACTGGGCCGGCTGGCCGCACAGGCCGACGCGCCGGCCTGGCCTGCGGCCGAACGCGAACGGTTGGCCCATCCGGCGACGGCACCTGCCGGCTGGCAGTACCTGTGGGAGCTGGGTCCGGCGGACATTTTCAAGACGGTGGCCCCCAGCGCCGATGGCGGCCCTGCCAGCCCCCGTCTGGGGGTACACACGCACAAGGACGTCGCCATCCTGCAAAAACCGGTGCAGCAGGTGCTGACGCCACAGACCCGCTTGCAATGGTCCTGGCGCATCGACGCCTTGCCGGCTCTGGGCCCGGAGAACAGCCCCATTCACCATGACTATCTGAGCATTGCCGTGGAATTCGACAACGGCCAGGACCTGACCTACCTGTGGAGTCGCGAGCTGCCGGTGGGCCTGAGTTTCCGCTGCCCGCTGGTGGGCTGGAAAGACCGGGAAACCCACATCGTGGCCCGCTCCGGCAGTGGCGACCTGCAGAAGTGGCTGAACGAGGATGTCAATGTGTGGGAGGACTACCGGCGCGCCGTTGGCGGGCCCATGCCACGCCGCATCACCCGGGTCTGGGTGATTGCCAACAGCGTGTTTGGTCGCCAGACCGGCACCGCGCAACTGGCCGACATCCGCCTGCAGAACGGCGTCCGGCAACTGAAAGTGTGGTGAAGCATGAAACCGTTGTTGTTTTCCCATCTGGCCCGTGCTGGGCTGCTGGTCGATGGTTTGTTGCTGGCACTGTCGGCCCATGCGGCAGGCGCCGCCAGCCCGCTGACGGTGCCGGTGGACGTGGCCCCGGTGCGGGCCTGGCAGGCGCTGCAGCGGCAGGCCGAGGCCGATGCACTGCCGGTGCTGGCGCAGGATGCCGACCGCTTTGAGACCACCCTGCGGCTGCCGGGTGCCGGCCCGGTGCACATCGGTGTCGACTGGGACGCGCAGGGCGGGGGCAGCCGTCTCCAATGGCAGACCGACGGCACCGACCCGCAGCTGGCGGCCGACTGGATGGCCCGGGTGGCGCAGCGGGCGCTGGCCACGCCGCCGGACAACCCCTTGTGCCAGGGCCCGCAGGCCACGCCCGAGGCCCTGGCCGAAGCCGATGCGGGGCATCAGGCCCCCACCTGCCGCTACGGGGCGGGGCAGTTCTCGTCGGCGTTGTTCGAGCTGGAGAAATGCGGGGACTTCGAAAGCTCGCTGAAGATCCTGGCCGCCTGTGTGGCCGAGAAACACGCGGGCGGCCTGATCCGCCTGGCCAGCTTTTACGACAACGGCTACGGCGTGCCGCGCCGCCCGGAGCGCATGACCGAGTTTCTGCGCCAGGCCGCAGAAAGCGACACCCCAGGTTACGCGGCAATGGGGCGGCTGCACTATGCCACCGCGCTGTACTTTGGTGTGGGCGTGGCGGCCGACCGGGCCCAGGGCCGGGCCTTGTTCGAGTCGCTGGCGGCTGCCGGCAACGCCGATGCGCGCAGCTTTCTGGCCACCGGGCGGCACAGCGCCTGGCTGCGGCCCGATGGCACACCTTATGTCGACCCGCTGTGGCAGCCCGCCGCGCCGGTGGACGCCCCCGAGGCCACACTGTCGCGCGACCGCTCGGGGAACGAGTTCAGCTACGGCGCCCATGTGCACAGCACCAGCCGCTTCAAGTGCCTGTACGGCTACGTGGCCGACAAGACCGGCGACCACGCGGCAGCGATCCAGATCTTCGAGGACTGCATCGCCCGCTGGAACGACGTCTACTCCATGCTGTGGCTGGCGCAGATCCTGGAGAGCGGTGTGGGGGCGCCACGCGATCTGGTGCGGGCCACCGCCCTGATGCGGCGTGGTGCCGAAAGCGACGATGCCACCGGCTATGGCGCGCTGGCCCGCTACCACTATGGCGTGGCCCTGCACCAGGGCCAGGGGGTGGGGCAAGACGTGGTGGCGGCCCGGCACTGGCTGGAGCGGGCTGGCCGCGAGGGGGTGCCCGAGGCCCGGCAGTATTTGGCGCTGCATTTTTCGGCCCCCGCCATCATGGCCACCGAGTCTCCCGATGGCCCGCACGTGCGGCGCTAGCCGGGGTGGCAGTGGTGTTTGCCACCACAATATCGGGCCATGCGTGTTCTGACACCTCTGTTTTCTGCCGCGCCCGTGCTGAACCTCAAGCGTCGCCTGTTCTGGGGCATCGTGGCCAGCACGCTGCTGATCGCCGGGCTGGCCGGGCTGTATGCGCTGGCCCAGGCCCGCGAGCGCATCGCCACCGACCTCGGTCGGCTCGGTGGCACGCTTGGCCAGTTTGCATTGAAGGAGTTGCGCTTTGCCCCCGGCGAGTTCCAGTACCCGCTGGCGCCGGTGGACCTGGAGGTGTTCCAGGGCCTGGGCCAGTTGCTGCCGTTCTGCGTGCTGGTGACCGACATCCACGGCCAGGCCTTGTCGCAGCGCTGCTTCGGCGCAGCCGGCAGCGCACCGCCTTTGGTGACCGCGGTGCTGGCCCGTGCGTTGCACGGTGTGTCGGTGGCCCGGATACGGCTGGACCGTTACCCCGGCATCAAGGTTGGCGAAATGGTGGTATCGCCTCACCTCCAGGCCGAGGCCGACCGGCTGTGGCAGCAATGGCAGCTGCTGCTGGCGATCACGGCCGGGCTGGTGCTGGTCGGCATCGCGGTGCATGCCACGGTGGGGCGGGCCCTGCGCCCCACCCACACCATGCTGGCCACGCTGGCCCGCATGGAAGGCGGCGACCTGCAGGCCCGCATGCCGCATTTCGCGCTGGTGGAACTGGAACGCATCGGCACGGTGTTCAACCAGCTCGCCGATCGCCTGCAGCACACCATTGCCGGCCAGCGCGAACTGGCGGACCGCCTGTTGCGGGTGCGCGAAGAAGAGCGGCGCCACCTGTCCCGCGAACTGCACGACGAGTTCGGGCAGAGCCTGGCGTCCATCAACGCCGAGGCCGCCTATGCCGGCGAGGTGGCGCGCGAGTCGCTGCCGGGCCTGGTGGCCTGCATCGACGCCATCAGCCGTGCGACCACCGCCATGATGGACACCTTGCAGCACCTGGTGCGGCGCCTGCGCCCGCCAGGTCTGGACGCCTTTGGCCTGGAGGCCAGCCTGCGGCAGATGCTGGAGGGCTGGCGCCACCGTGCGGGCGGCCGCTGCCAATGCGCTTTGCAGACCACCGGGTCGGTGGACCAGGTGCCGGACGCGATGGCGGTCCACCTGTACCGGCTGGTGCAGGAAAGTCTGACGAATGCGCTGCGCCACGGCCAGGCGACCCAGGTTGATGTGGCGCTGGCGGTGACGGAGGACGAGGTGCGGCTGGTGGTGGTGGACAACGGCCAATTCCGCAGCGTGCCAGCCCACGCACCGGGCCATGGCCTGCTGGGCATGCACGAGCGGGTGCTGGCACTGGGGGGCGAGATCGCCACCCAGGTGCGCCAGCCGCATGGCTGGCAGGTGCAGGTGCGGCTGCCGCTTCTCCGGGAGGCCGCATGATCCGGTTGGTGCTGATCGACGACCATGCCATCGTGCGCGAGGGCTACCGCCGCCTGCTGGAGCGCCGGGCCGACCTGCAGATCGTTGGCGAAGCCGACAGCGCCGACCAGGGGTACGCCCTGTGCGCTGCGCGGGCCCCGGACGTGGCCCTGGTTGACCTGAGCCTGCCCGACGCCAGTGGCCTGCACCTGGTGCAGCGGCTGCTGCAGCGTGACCCGGGCGCCCGGGTGCTGGTGTTCAGCATGCACCGCGAGCCACTGTTTGCGGTGCAGGCCCTGCGGGCGGGTGCGCTGGGCTATGTGACCAAAAGCAGCCCGCCCCAGCGGCTGGTGGAGGCGGTGTACCAGGTGGCCCGTGGCCAGCGGGTGCTCAGCCCCGACATCGCATCCGAAGTGGCACTGGCCATGCTGGCGGAAGAGACCGAGGCGCCTGGCCTGAGTCCGCGCGAGTTCGAGGTGTTGCGCCTGCTGATGCAGGGGCGCAGCCCGGAGGAGATTGGCCTGGCGTTGCACATCAGCCCCAAGACCGTGCGCAATTGCCACTACCAGCTCAAGACCAAACTGGGCGTGAAATCCGACATTGAACTGACCAAGCTCGCCATGCGCATGCGCCTGGTCGAGCCAGCCGTGCCTGCTGCCACAGCAGCCGGCAGCGCTACTTGAGCATGTCGCCCAGACAGAGGTACTTCATCTCCAGGTACTCCTCCATGCCGTGCGACGAGCCTTCACGGCCCAGCCCAGACTGCTTGACGCCACCAAACGGCACATGCTCGGTGGCAATGACGCCGGCGTTGATGCCGACCATGCCGTATTCCAGCGCTTCTGCCACACGGAAAATGCGGCCCACATCGCGGCTGTAGAAGTAGCTGGCGAGGCCGAACTCGGTGTTGTTCGCGGCGTCGATGGCTTCTTGCTCGGTCTTGAAGCGGAACACCGGCGCCAGCGGGCCAAAGGTTTCTTCGGTGGCGCACAGCATGTTGGCGGTGGCTTCTGCAATGACCGTGGGCTCGAAGAACTGGCCCGCCAGTTGGTGGCCGCCCACCACCAGCTGGCCGCCCTTGGCCACGGCGTCGGCCACATGGCGCTGCACCTTGGCCACCGCAGCGTCTTCGATCAGCGGGCCCTGGGTCACGCCGTCGTCAAAACCGTTGCCAACCTTGAGGCCACGCACCTTGGCGGCAAACTTTTGCACAAAGGTGTCGTACACGCCTTCTTGCACGTAGATGCGGTTGGCACAGACACAGGTCTGGCCGGCGTTGCGGTATTTGCTCGCCAGCGCGCCTTCAACGGCACTGTCGAGGTCGGCGTCGTCGAACACGATGAAGGGCGCGTTGCCGCCCAGTTCCAGCGACAATTTTTTGATGCTGGGCGCGCTCTGCGCCATCAAGATGCGGCCGACTTCGGTGCTGCCGGTGAAGCTGATGTGGCGCACCGTGTCGCTGGCGCAGAACACCTTGCCGGCGGCAATGGAGTTGTCGCTGTCGGCGGTGATGACGTTCAGCACGCCGGGCGGGATGCCGGCACGCAGCGCCAGTTCGGCCGCGGCCAGCGCCGTCAGCGGCGTGAGTTCGGCGGGTTTGATGACCACGGTGCAGCCCGCGGCCAGCGCCGGCGCCACTTTGCGGGTGATCATCGCCAGCGGAAAGTTCCAGGGCGTGATGGCGGCGCACACGCCAATGGGTTGCTTCAGCACCAGCAGGCGGCGGTTGTTGTCGAAGGGGGGCAGGGTTTCGCCGTTCACGCGCTTGGCTTCTTCGGCAAACCACTCCACAAAACTGGCGCCATAGCCGATTTCGCCGCGCGCTTCGGCCAGCGGCTTGCCCTGTTCGGCGGTGAGGATGCGGGCGAGGTCGTCCACATTCGCCATCAGCAGCTGGTACCACTTCATCAGCACCGCGTGGCGCTGTTTGCCGGTCTGGCTGCGCCAGGCGGGCCAGGCGGCGTTGGCTGCGGCAATCGCCTGTTCGGTCTCGGCCGCGCCGAGGTTGGCCACGTCGGCCAGTTTGTGGCCGGTGGCCGGGTCGAACACGTCAAAACGCCGGTGGCCATGGACCCATTGGCCGTTGACCAGGCCGTCGGTGCGCAGCAGGCTGGGGTCGTTGAGCAACGAAAGTGGGGAAGTCTTCATGTCCAAAGCGGTCTCCTGAGCGGCCACGGCCCTGAATGACCCTGCCTGAATGTGTTTGAGCATAGCGTTTCGCTCAAAACAGCGCTGTCATGCGGGCGCCACCCCAAACTTATAATCCAAGGCTCCATGAGCACAACCACCTTCACCGTCGCGGACATCCGCAAATCCTTCCTCGACTTCTTCGCTGCCAAGGGGCACACCGTTGTCGCGTCGAGTCCTTTGGTGCCCGGCAACGACCCGACGCTGATGTTCACCAACTCGGGCATGGTGCAGTTCAAGGACGTGTTCCTCGGCACCGACAAACGCTCTTACGTGCGTGCAGCCTCGGTGCAGGCCTGCCTGCGCGCTGGCGGCAAACACAACGACCTGGAAAACGTGGGCTACACCGCGCGCCACCACACTTTCTTTGAGATGCTGGGCAACTGGAGTTTTGGCGACTACTTCAAGCGCGACTCGCTGAAGTGGGGCTGGGAGCTGCTGACGCAGGTCTACAAACTGCCGCCCGAGAAGTTGACGGCCACCGTCTACATTGACGACCAGGAAGCCTACGACATCTGGACCCAAGAGATTGGCCTGCCGCCCGAGCGCGTGATCCGCATTGGCGACAACAAGGGCAAGAAATACGCGTCCGACAACTTCTGGATGATGGCCGACACCGGCCCCTGCGGCCCGTGCTCTGAAATCTTTTACGACCACGGCGAGCACATTCCCGGCGGCCCCCCCGGCAGCCCTGGCGAAGACGGCGACCGTTTCATCGAGATCTGGAACCACGTGTTCATGCAGTTCGACATGCAGCCCGACGGCAGCCTGGTGAGCCTGCCCGCACCCTGTGTGGACACCGGCATGGGCCTGGAGCGCCTCGCTGCGATCCTGCAGCACGTGCACAGCAACTACGAGATCGACATCTTTGACGCGCTGATCAAGGCCGCCAGCCGTGAAACCGGCGAGAAAGACCTCGACAACAAGAGCCTGCGCGTGATCGCCGACCACATCCGCGCCACCGCATTTCTGGTGGCCGACGGCGTGGTGCCGAGCAACGAAGGGCGCGGCTACGTGCAGCGCCGCATCGTCCGCCGCGCCATCCGCCATGGTTACAAGCTGGGCAAGAAAACACCGTTTTTCCACAAGCTGGTGCCTGATTTGGTGGCGCTCATGGGCGACGCCTACCCGCGCCTGAAGGCCGACGCCGCGCGCATCACCGAGGTGTTGAAGACCGAGGAAGAGCGCTTCTTCGAGACGCTCGCCACCGGCATGGACATTCTGGACACGGCACTGGCCGGCGGCCAGACCGTGTTGCCCGGCGACGTGGCCTTCAAGCTGCACGACACCTACGGCTTCCCGCTCGACCTCTCGGCCGACGTGTGCCGCGAGCGTGGCCTGTCGGTGGACGAAGCCGGGTTTCACGCCGCGATGGAGCGCCAGAAGGCGCAGGGCCGCGCTGCCGGCAAGTTCAAACAGGACCGCGCGCTGGAGTACACCGGCCCCGGCCACGCCTTCACTGGCTACGACGTGCTGGAAGAGCCCGCCCGCGTGGTGGCGCTCTACAAGGACGGCGTGCCGGTGCCGCAGTTGGCACAGGGCCAGTCGGGCGTGGTGGTGCTGGACACCACCCCGTTTTACGCCGAGAGCGGCGGCCAGGTCGGCGACGCGGGCGTGCTGGCGGCCGACGGCGTGTTGTTCAGCGTGGACGACACGCAAAAGATCAAGGCCGACGTGTTTGGCCACCATGGCACACAAACGCGTGGCACGCTACAGGTGGGCGACGCGGTGCTGGCCCATGTGGACGTGCCGCGCCGCCAGGCCACCATCCGCAACCACTCGGTGACGCATTTGATGCACAAGGCCCTGCGCGAAGTGCTTGGCACGCACGTGCAGCAAAAGGGCAGCCTGGTCGATGCCGACAAGACGCGCTTCGACTTCACCCACAACGCGCCGGTCACCGACGCGCAGATCCGTGAAATTGAAAAACGGGTGAACGACGAGATCCTCGCCAACGTGCCAACGCACGCCAAGGTGATGGACCTGGAGTCGGCCCAGAAGACCGGCGCGGTGATGTTGTTTGGCGAGAAGTACGGCGAAACCGTGCGCGTGCTCGACATCGGCAGCAGCCGCGAACTCTGCGGCGGCACCCACGTGCAGCGCACCGGCGACATCGGCTTCTTCACCATCTCGGCCGAAGGCGGCGTGGCCGCGGGCGTGCGCCGGGTGGAGGCACTGACCGGCCAGAACGCGCTGGCCTATGTGCAGGGCATGGAAGCCACGCTGGGTGGCGTGGCCGGCACGTTGAAGGTCACGCCCGGCGAACTGCCGGCCCGCGTGGGTGCGATGCTGGATCAGGTGCGGGAGCTGGAAAAAGAACTCGGCGCGCTCAAAAGCCGCCTGGCGTCGTCCCAGGGCGACGAGCTGGTGAACCAGGCCGTTGAGGTGAACGGCCTCAAGGTGTTGGCCGCCACGCTGCCCGGCGCCGATGCCAAAACCCTGCGCGAGACGCTGGACAAGCTGAAAGACAAACTCAAAACCGCCGCCATCGTGCTGGCCGCGGTCGACGGCGACAAGGTGCAGCTGGCGGCCGGTGTCACGGCCGACAGCGTGGGCCGGGTCAAGGCCGGTGAGCTGGTCAACTTTGTGGCGCAGCAGGTCGGTGGCAAGGGCGGCGGCAAAGCCGACCTCGCCATGGCCGGTGGCACACAGCCCGCAGGCTTGCCGGCGGCGCTGGCCTCGGTGGCCGGCTGGGTGGCGGCGAAGCTGGGCTGACCCGCTTCGCCGGGGCTCAGCGCCCCAGGGCCGCGCGCACCTCGCGGCCCAGCTCGATCACCGCCATCGCGTAATAACTGCTCTGGTTGTAGCGGGTGATGGTGTAGAAGTTCTGTGTGCCCGCCACGTAGCTGGGTTCGTCGGCGCCGTTTTGCAGCTCCACCAACGCCAGCAGGCCGGGGTGCGCCAGCGCGGCGCCTTCCAGTACCGCGCCTTTGGCGGTGAAACCTGCCACGTTGAAGGTGGGCAGGATGTCGGGGGCGAGCAGGGCGTCTTTGTTCAGGCGGGTGGTGTCAAAGGCCACCGGGTAGTGGGTGGGCAGGCCTTTTTCCCAGCCAAACGCCTTGAAGTAATTGGCCACCGAGCCGACCACGTCGGCCTGGCTCTCGAACAAATCCACCTTGCCGTCGCCGTCAAAGTCGATCGCGTACTTGTGCCAGCTGGACGGCATGAACTGGGGCCAACCCATTGCGCCGGCGTAGCTGCCTTTCAGCGACAGCGGGTCCACGCCGGTGCGGCTGGCCAGGCTCAGCACCTGCTCCAGCTCGCCCCGGAAGTAGGCGGTGCGTTCGGCGGCGCGCGGGTGGGCGGCGGGGAAATCAAACGCCAGGGTGGTCAGCGCGTCCAGCACGCGGAAGTTGCCCGTCTGCTGGCCGTAGATGGTCTCCACTCCCACGATGCCAACGATGATCTCTGCAGGCACGCCGTACTCGCGCTCGGCCCGTTCCAGCGCGGCCTGGTTGGCTTCCCAGAAGGCCATGCCGGCGTTGATGCGGTAGGTGTCGATGAAGCGGCTGCGGTAGAGGCGCCAATTTTTGGGCGTGCCAGCCGGTGCCGGCGCCATCAACCGGGTGACCACCGGCAGGAAGTTGGCCTGGCCGATGGTGTCGCGCACCCAGGCGCGGTCGAGGTTGCGGCGGTCGGCCAGGTCGTCGGCAAAACGCATCGCGTCGTCGCGGGTGGCGTAGGCCGGGCCGGGTTCGGCCTTGGGCGCGCGGGCGGCGGTCTTGATGGCCAGCACGTTGCCGCGCCGTTCGCTGGCGGTGGGGGCCTTGGCGTCTTTCGCCTTGGCGGCCGGTTTGCCCTTCTGAGCGACCTTCTTTTTGGCCGGCGCGGCCTTGGCAGGGGCTTTTGGGGCCACCACAGGCTTCGCAGCGGGTTTTTCAGAGATTTTTTCGGCTTGCGCCTTAGTAAAACCTAGCGACAGTGCTATGAATACAGTAGCGGTCGCGGCGAAAGTAGCGAATCGGCCAGTGGGCGAAGAGGTCAAGCGGTGCATTCAGGTGGGCCAGGTCAGTTGGTTGAATTGTCGCCGCAGCTGGGTCAGCGGTGTGGCAGAACGTGGCGCGTAGCGCTGGGATTCGAGCTGCAGCAGCCAGTCGGCCAGCGCGTCGCCGGTGGGGCCAAAGTGCTGCCGCACGCGGGCGGCCATCTCGCGTGGCGGGCAGGCCTGGGGCAGGGTGAGGCCGGTCTGGCGCAGGCGTTGGCGGCAGCGCTCCAGCAGGCGCAACCAGGGGTCGTGCTGGCTGCGCTCCCACAGCGTCCAGCCGGCGCCCAGCAGGCTGGCGAACACCACCACACCGATCAGCAAATAGGCCAGGTCCTGCCAGCTGGGGGATTCAAAACCGAGGTGCTTGAGCAAATCAAACTGGCGGCTCTGGGTGTAGTTCAGCACCCACTGGTTCCAGCCGTTGTTGAGGGCTTCCCAGCCGGCGCGCAGGCCAGCCAGCAGGTCGGGGCTGACGGTGCCAAACGCGCCGGCGAAGGCGCCTGCGATCGCGCCTTGCGGCGCCCGCAGCGGCTGGAAGCTGCCGGTGCGGCCGGGGGCCACCGCGCTGGTCGGGTCCACCCGCACCCAGCCTTGGCCGGCCTGCCAGATCTCGGTCCAGGCGTGGGCGTCGCTCTGGCGCAGGGTCCAGAAGCCGTCGACGTTGTTGCGCTGGCCGCCCTGGTAGCCGGTGACCACGCGGGCCGGTACGTCGAGCGCGCGCATCAGCACCACAAAGGCCGAGGCGATGTGCTCGCAAAAACCTTCCTTGCGGTCGAACCAGAACTCGTCGGCGGTGTGGTTGCCATAGACGCCGGGTTCCAGCGTGTAGCTGTAGCCGCCGGTGCGCAGCCGCTGCAGCACCGCGTTGGCCAGCACGCTGGCGGTGGCGGAGGCGAGCTGCGGGTCGCGCCGCATCTCGGCGGCCAGTGCCAGCGTGCGCGGGTTGAAGCCGGGTGGCAGCTCGATGTAGTCCTGCAGCTGCACGGTCTGGCGTTCCGGGCCGTGGCGGAAGTCGGTGTGGCTCTCGGCCCGGTAACGCACCAGGTCGGTGATCGGGCGGGTGGCCAGCCACTGCAGGTCGGCGGTCATCTTCAGCTCGTAGCCCGGCAGCTCGGGCGTTTTGGCCGCGGCTTCCAGCAGGAACACCCAGGGGCGGTTGTTCGGCTCCAGCGTGACCTCGTAGCGCACCGGCGTGCCCAGCACCTGCAGCTCGGCCGGCGCCTGCAGGCGCGGCAGGAAAGACGACTGCAGCGGCCGCCATTCGCGCCCGTCAAAGGTGGAGAGCACCGGGCCACGGAAGTAGAGGTCGTTCTGCTGCGGCACCGTGCCGTCGAACTTGACGCGCAGGGCGATGCTGTCGTCCAGCGCCAGTTTGGCGATGTTGCCGACCTGCATGTTGGCCGAGAGCCCGCTGCGGCCGGTGAGGCCGTCGCTCGGAATGCCCCACAGCGGCGCCATACGGGGAAACAGCACAAACAGCACCGCCATGATGGGCGCGCCCAGCAGCGCCATCCAGCCGGCGGTGCGCGCCGCCACCCACAGCGGCGGCCGGCCGACCGGCATGTGGGCGTTGACGAGCGCGGTCAGCAGGCCCAGCAGCGCCACCAGCATCGCGGCGGCGGTGGGCAGGGACTGCGAGAAAAAGAAGTTGGTGAGCACCGTGAAGAAGCCCAGAAAGAAGATCACGAAGGCGTCGCGCCGGGCGCGCAGTTCCAGCGTTTTCAGAGCCAGCAGCACCACGGTAAGGGTGACGCCGGCGTCGCGCCCGAGCAGGGTGCGGTGGCTGTAGAAGGTCGCTGCCACGGTGATGGCCAGCAGCACGCCCAGCCACCAGGCGCTGGGCAAGGGCCGGTTGCGCAGTGCCAGCGTGCCGCGCCACAGCAGCACGCCAGCGGTCAGTAGCACACACCACAGCGGCAGGTTGCTGGCCTGCGGCAACACCACCCAGGCCACGACGACCAGCAGGAACAGCGTGTCGCGGCTGTCGCGGGGGAGGGCTTGCAGCGTGTTGGTGATGGTTTTCAGCACAGGGCCATGGCCTCCAGGCAGCGGCGCTGGTGCACAGGGCCGTTGTCGGGTTTGAGTTGCCGGTTGGGCAGGCGCAGGCCGTAGTCCAGGCCCAGTTGTTCGGCCTGCAGCACCCAGGCGCACAGGCGCGAAAGGCGGTGTTCCGGGTCTTGACCACCGGCCTGGGCGTAGTCCAGCCACAGTTCATGGCGCTGCAGCTGCTGGGTGTCGCGGCTGACCAGCGCGCCGCTGCCGGTTTCCAGCGTCTTGGCGGCTTTTTTCCAGACCACCAGTTTCAGCGGGTCGCCACGCCGGTAGGCGCGCACGCCGTCGTACTCGCCCACCGTCTGGGCGCGCGCCAGGCTGGCACCGCCAGCGCGCGGTTCGCCAGCGGGCAGGGGCGGCGGGTGGGCCTCGGGTGCGGGGTAGACCATCAGCTGCGCCGCCGGTCGCCAGATCGTCCAGACGCAGAAGGTGCCGAGCGGGAAGCGGGTTTCGGCCGTCAGCGGTGGCAGCGGGTGTTGGCCGCGCCGGGCGGGCACAAACGCCACCTGCACCGCGCTGCTGCCCAGGCCGGGCACGTCGGTCCAGCTCCAGTGGCCGGTGCCGAGCACGCTCAAGGCGATGCCGTGGCGGTCAGAACGCTTGGGATTGGTCAATTTGATGCCAAAAGTGGCCTGGGCTTTAGCGAAAACTGGCTCGGGCGCTATCAAATTGAGAGTCAGGCCGCGCAGCGTGCCGTGGCACACGTGCATGCCCACCAGCGCGCTGCCGGCCAGCAGAAAGGTCAGCAGGTAGCCGAGGTTGAGCTGGTAGTTGATGGACGCCACCAGCAGCACCAGCAGCGTGGCGGCCAGCATCAGCCCGGGCCGGGTCGGCAGGATGTAGACGTTGCGCTGCGTCAGCGTGGTGCTGTCCGACAGCGGCAGCCGCGCCTGCCACCAGCGCTGGAAACGCCCCTGGACGAAGCCCAGCGGGTTGAGCAGTGTGGCGGCCATTGTTTATGGCAAAGGCACAGCGTCGATCAATGCGCGCACCTGTTCCACCGCACCCCGGCCCGCATCGCTCACCGGCACCAGCCGGTGCGCCACGGTTTGCGGCAACACCGACTGCACGTCGTCCGGCGCCACATAGTCGCGGCCGTTGAGCAGTGCCCGAGCCTTGGCGGCGCGCACCACCGCAATGCCGGCGCGGGGCGACAGGCCTTGCAAAAACCATCGGCCGTTGCGGGTGGCGGCGATCAAATCTTGCACGTAGTTGAGCAGCGGCTCGGCGGTGTGCACCGCCAGCACCTGCTGCTGCAGCGCCAGCAGCTCGGCCAGCGTCAGCACGGCGGGCAGGGTGTCGGCCAGCTCGCGCCGGTCGTTGCCCTGCAGCAGCACGCGCTCGGCGGCACGGTCGGGGTAGCCGAGCGAGATGCGCATCAGGAAGCGGTCGAGCTGCGATTCGGGCAGCGCAAAGGTGCCGAGCTGGTCGTGCGGGTTCTGGGTGGCGATGACGAAAAACGGTTGCGGCAGCGGGCGGGTCGCGCCCTCCACGGTGACCTGTTTTTCCTCCATCGCCTCCAGCAGCGCGCTTTGGGTTTTGGGGCTGGCGCGGTTGATTTCGTCGGCCAGCAGCACCTGGGCGAACAGCGGGCCGGGGTGGAACACAAAGCCCTCGCGGCCGCGTTCGTAAACCGACACGCCCGACAGGTCGCTGGGCATCAGGTCGGCGGTGAACTGGACGCGGGAGAACTGCAGGCCAAAGGTGCGTGCCAGGGCGTGGGCGAGGGTGGTTTTACCGACCCCGGGCACGTCCTCGATCAGCAGGTGCCCACCGGCCAGCAGGCAGGCCACACAGTCTTGCACCTGGGTTTTTTTGCCCACAATGACCGTGTTAAGCTGGTTGAGCAAGGTGGCCAGCTTGGGCCGGACATCCACGCTTGACATTGAATTGGCGTTCATCGCCTGACGATACCGCAAACACACACGACATGGGCGCGACTGGCTACTTCACACACAGCGATTGTCTGAAGCACGAGATGGGCGCGGGGCACCCGGAATGCCCGGACCGGCTGCACGCGATTGAAGACCGTCTGCTGGTGTGTGGTGTGGGCGATGCGCTGGCGCGGCGCGAGGCCCCGCCCGCGCCGCTGGCCGACCTCGAACTGGCCCATGCGCGCATGCACGTGGCCGCGCTGCGTGGCCTGAGCGACCAGCTCTGCGAAGACCAGCAGTCGGGTGGCCCGGCGTTGAGCTACATCGACCCCGACACCGCGATGAACGCCCACACCTGGCGCGCCGCACTGGCCGCCGCCGGTGCCACGCTGGCCGCGACCGACGCGGTGATGGCCGGTGAGCTGGAGAACGCGTTTTGCGCCGTGCGTCCGCCCGGCCACCATGCCTGCCACGACCACGCGATGGGGTTCTGTTTTTTCAACAACATCGCGGTGGCCGCGAAATACGCGCTGGAACGCCATGGCCTGCAGCGGGTGGCGATCGTTGACTTTGACGTGCACCACGGCAACGGCACCGAAGACATCGTGGCCGGTGACGAACGCATCCTCATGGTGAGCTTTTTCCAGCACCCGTTCTACCCGCACACCGGCGCCCATTCCACCGCCGGCAACCTGGTCAACATGCCGGTGCCGGCCTACACCCGTGGCATGGAAGTGCGCGAGCTGGTGGACATTGCCTGGATGCCCCGGCTGGAAGCCTTCAAGCCCGAGATGATTTTCATCAGCGCCGGTTTTGACGCCCACCGCGAAGACGACCTCGGCCAGATGGGCCTGACCGAACAGGACTACGCCTGGATCACCCAGCGCATCAAGGACGTGGCCAAGCGGCACGCTAGGGGCCGCATCGTCAGCGCGCTGGAAGGCGGCTACAACCTGAGCGCGCTCGGCCGCAGCGTGGAAGCCCACCTGCGCGTGCTGGCCGACGTCTGATACCGAAAGCACACATGACGCAAGACACCCTGAACCCGGCCGTGCTGGCCCAGCGCGACGCCCGTGGCGTTCTGACGCTGACCCTGAACCGGCCACACAACTTCAATGCGCTGAGCGAAGAAATGCTCGCCGCGCTGCAGGTCGAAATCGACACCGCCGCGCGTGACGACACCCTGCGGGTGGTGGTGCTGGCCGCCAACGGCAAGGCCTTCTGCCCCGGCCACAACCTGAAGGAAATGATCGCCGAGCCTTCGCTGGGGTACTACCAAAGCCTGTTTGCGCAGTGCAGCCGCATGATGCTGTCGCTGCAGCAACTGCCGGTGCCGGTGATCGCCCGTGTGCAGGGCATGGCCACCGCGGCCGGCTGCCAGCTGGTGGCGCAGTGCGACCTGGCGGTGGCGTCCAGCGAGGCCAGTTTTGCGGTGAGCGGCGTCAACTTTGGGCTGTTCTGTTCCACCCCCAGCGTGCCGCTGTCGCGCAATGTGGGGGCCAAACACGCGATGGAAATGCTGCTGACCGGTGACTTCATCAGCGCCGACGAGGCGCTGGCGCGGGGGCTGGTGAACCGCGTGTGCGCCCCCGACGCGCTGGACGCCACAGTGGCGGCGCTGGTGGCCAGCATCCTGCGCAAGCCGCGTGTGGCGGTGGCCATGGGCAAGGCGTTGTTCTACCAGCAGCGCGAAGTGGGCATGGCCGCGGCCTACCAGCTGGCCGGCCAGACCATGGCGGTGAACATGATGGACAGTTCGGCGCAGGAAGGCGTGCTCGCCTTCACCCAGAAGCGCACACCGGCGTGGCGCCAGGAAGGCGGCACCTGAGATGACCGAATTGCAAAACCTGCTGGACGACTTCAACAACACCCGCATCTGGGTGGAGCTGGGCGCGCTGCTGGGCTGCATGGTGGTGGCGTGGGCCATCAGCTATGCCATCGGCCGCGGCCAGCCGAAGGAGTCGGTCTGGTTTGGCCGCAACACGCTGGACGGTTTTCTGTTCCCGGTGCTGGCGCTGGCGCTGGTCTACGGTGCCCGGCTGGTGGTGGCGCAGTACCAGCCGGTGCCGCTCTTGCGGGTGGCGGTGCCGGTGTTCATCTCGCTGGCGGTCATCCGGCTGTTTGCGCTGGTGCTGCGGGTGGTGTTTCCAGAGTCGGGCGGCGTGCGCCTGCTGGAGCGTGTGGTGTCCTGGCTGGCCTGGCTGGCTGCCATGCTGTGGATCGTTGGCCTGCTGCCCACGGTGCTGAGCGAGCTGGACAACATCACGCTGGCCTTTGGCAAGACCAAGGTGTCGGTGCGCACCATCATCGAAGGCGTGTTGTCCACCAGCGTGGTGCTGGTGGTGGTGCTGTGGATCTCGGCGGCCATCGAGTCGCGCCTGCTGAAGAGCCATGTCAGCGACCTGTCCATGCGCAAGGTGGCCAGCAACGTCACCCGCTCGGTGCTGCTGCTGGTCGGTTTCCTGTTCGTGTTGTCGGCCATTGGGGTGGACCTGACCGCGCTGTCGGTGCTGGGTGGCGCGCTCGGTGTGGGCCTGGGTTTTGGCCTGCAGAAGCTGGCTTCCAACTACGTCAGCGGCTTTGTGATTCTGCTGGAGCGCTCGCTGCGGATTGGCGACACGGTGAAGGTGGATGGGTTTGAGGGCGTGGTGAGCGACATCAAGACCCGCTACACGCTGATCCGCTCGGCCAGCGGCCGCGAGGCGATTGTGCCGAACGAGAAGCTAATCACCGAGCGGGTGGAAAACCTGTCGCTCGCCGACTCGCGGGTGCTGCTGTCCACCACCGTGTCGGTGGGCTACGACAGCGACGTGGGCGCGGTGCAAACCGTGTTGAAAGAGGCGGCCCTGGGCGTGGACCGTGTGCTGAAAGATTCGCCACCCTCGGCCCACCTCTCGGCTTTTGGTGCCGACGGGCTGGAGTTCACGCTCTGGTACTGGATTGCCGATCCGCAGAACGGGCAGTCGAATGTGCGCTCCGAGATTCACATCCGCATGCTCAACGGGCTGCGGGCCGCCAACATCGACATCCCTTACCCACAGCGGGTGGTGCATGTGAAGGGGGGCATTGTGCCCGCACTTCCCGCCGACCCATCGGACACCGGCGCGCTGGTGGACTGAGCCGGGCCCCGCAGCGGGTTATTCCTGCGTGGGCCACAAGCGCTTATAATCCAAAAAAGCACGATCGTTCTATTCTTGTTTTCATAGGGGAAATCCCGGACTTTGTCGCCATAGCGTCTTTTGGCGACGAATACAATGACAGCTTGCAGTAAGCATCGTTTCAATCACTCAATGGAGCCTCATCAATGAAGGTCTTGGTCGCAGTCAAACGCGTGGTGGATTACAACGTGAAGGTCCGTGTGAAATCGGACAACTCTGGCGTGGACATCGCCAACGTCAAGATGAGCATGAACCCGTTTGACGAAATCGCGGTCGAAGAGGCGGTGCGCCTGAAAGAGAAGGGCGTGGTGACCGAAGTCATCGCTGTCTCTTGCGGCGTCGCCCAGTGCCAGGAAACCCTGCGCACCGCCATGGCCATCGGCGCCGACCGCGCCATCCTGATCGAGACCGCCGTGGAACTGCAGCCGCTGGCCGTGGCCAAGCTGCTGAAGGCGCTGGTCGACAAGGAGCAGCCGCAGCTCGTCATCCTGGGCAAGCAGGCCATTGATGACGACTGCAACCAGACCGGCCAGATGCTGGCCGCGCTGGCCGACCTGCCGCAAGCCACGTTTGCCAGCAAGGTGGAAGTGGCCGACGGCAAGGCCTCGGTCACGCGCGAGGTCGATGGTGGCCTGGAAACGCTGTCGATCACGCTGCCCGCCGTCATCACCACCGATTTGCGCCTGAACGAGCCGCGCTACGTGACGCTGCCCAACATCATGAAGGCCAAGAAGAAGCCGCTCGAAACCCTGAAGCCGGAAGACCTGGGTGTGGACGTCGCGCCGCGCCTGAAGACGCTGAAGGTCAGCGAACCGCCCAAGCGCAGCGCCGGCATCAAGGTGCCCGATGTGGCGACGCTGGTTGCCAAGCTGAAGAACGAAGCAAAAGTAATTTGAAGCTTTGTGGGACAGACCGCAGCGGCACAGCCGCCAGCCCTGTCCTCAACTGATCAAGGAAATTTATGACATCCCTCGTTATTGCCGAACACGACAACGCCACCATCAAGGGCGCCACCCTCAACACCGTGACCGCCGCCATCGCCTGTGGCGGTGATGTGCATGTGCTGGTGGCCGGCGCCAATGCCGGTGCCGCCGCCGCCGCTGCCGCACAAATCGCCGGCGTGAGCAAGGTGCTGCACGCCGACGCCCCCGGCCTGGAACACGGCCTGGCCGAAAACGTCGCCGCCCAGGTGCTGGCGATTGCCGCCAATTACAGCCACATCGTTTTCCCCGCCACCGCGTCGGGCAAGAACATCGCACCGCGTGTGGCCGCCAAGCTCGATGTGGCACAGATTTCCGACGTGACCAAGGTCGACAGCCCCGACACCTTTGAGCGCCCGATCTACGCTGGCAACGCCATTGCCACGGTGCAGAGCGCCGATGCCACCAAGGTGCTCACCGTGCGCACCACCGGCTTCGATCCCGCTGCCGCCACTGGCGGCTCGGCCGCGGTGGAAACCGTGGCGGCCACGACCGACAACGGCAAGTCCAGCTTCACCGGCAGCGAGATCGCCAAGAACGACCGCCCCGAACTCACTGCCGCCAAGATCATCGTGTCCGGTGGCCGTGCGCTGGGCAGCGCCGAGAAGTTCAACGAAGTGATGACGCCGCTGGCCGACAAGCTGGGTGCCGCCCTCGGCGCCTCGCGCGCCGCGGTCGATGCGGGGTATGCGCCGAACGACTGGCAAGTCGGCCAGACCGGCAAGATCGTGGCCCCCCAGCTGTACATCGCCGCCGGCATCTCCGGCGCCATCCAGCATTTGGCCGGCATGAAAGACAGCAAGGTCATCGTCGCCATCAACAAGGATCCGGAAGCACCGATCTTCAGCGTGGCCGACTACGGTCTCGAGGCCGACCTGTTCACCGCCGTGCCGGAACTGATTGCTGCACTCTGATCTGAACGACTTCACTGTTTGACAAATGGGCATCCTGTTAGGTGCCCATTTTTTTGGAGAAAAACATGAGCTACACCGCCCCCCTCAAAGACATGCTGTTCGACATCAAGCACCTGGCCAACATCGACCAGGTCGCGCAGATTCCGGGCTTTGAAGACGCCGGGTTCGACACGGCTCAGGCCGTGTTGGAAGAGGCCGCCAAGTTCACCCAGGGTGTTCTGGCGCCGCTGAACTGGGACGGCGACAAGAACCCGTCGAGCTGGAAAGACGGCGTGGTGACCACCACCCCCGGCTTCAAGAACGCCTTCAAGCAGTTCGCCGAAGGCGGCTGGCAGGGCCTGCAGCACCCCGGCGACTTTGGCGGCCAGGGCCTGCCCAAGACCATTGGCGCGGCCTGCATCGAGATGTGCAACAGCGCCAACATGAGCTTTTCGCTGTGCCCACTGCTGACCGACGGCGCCATCGAAGCGCTGCTGACGGCCGGCTCCGACGACCTGAAAGCCATCTACCTGGAAAACCTGGTCAGCGGCAAATGGACCGGCACCATGAACCTGACCGAGCCCCAGGCCGGCAGCGATCTGGCCGCTGTGCGCAGCCGTGCCGAGCCGCAGCCCGACGGCAGCTACAAGGTGTTTGGCACCAAGATTTTCATCACCTACGGTGAACACGACATGGCCGAGAACATCGTCCATCTGGTGCTGGCCCGTGTGACCGGCGCGCCCGAGGGCGTGAAGGGCATCAGCCTGTTTGTCGTTCCCAAGTTCATGGTCAATGGCGACGGCTCGCTGGGCATGCGCAACGATGTGCATTGCGTCAGCATCGAACACAAGCTGGGCATCAAGGCCAGCCCCACCGCCGTGTTGCAGTACGGCGACCACGGCGGCGCCATTGGCTACCTGGTCGGCCAGGAAAACCGCGGCCTGGAGTACATGTTCATCATGATGAACGCGGCCCGCTACGCGGTGGGCGTGCAGGGCATTGCGATTGCCGAGCGCTCCTACCAGCAGGCCGCCACGTTTGCCCGCGACCGCGTGCAGAGCCGCCCTGTGGACGGTTCGCTGCCTGGCGCTGGCCCCATCATTCACCACCCGGACGTGCGCCGCATGCTCATGACCATGCGCGCCTACACCGAAGGCTGCCGCGCGATGGCGATCACGGCCGCTGCCGCCTACGACGCTGCCCATGCGCACCCCGATGCCGACGTGCGCAAGCAGAACCAGGCTTTCTACGAGTTCCTGGTGCCGCTGATCAAGGGGTTCTCCACCGAAATGAGCCTGGAAGTCACCAGCCTGGGCGTGCAGGTGCACGGCGGCATGGGTTTCATCGAGGAAACCGGTGCGGCCCAGCACTACCGTGACGCCAAGATCCTGACCATCTACGAAGGCACCACCGCCATTCAGGCGAACGACCTGGTCGGCCGCAAGACGGCGCGCGATGGCGGCACCACCGCCAAGGCGATTGCCGCGCAGATCGAGAAAACCGAAGCCGCGCTGGCCCAGCGCGACAGCGTGGCATCGCGTGCCATGGCCAAGCGCCTGAAGGCCGCGCGCGAAGCTTTCGTTGACGTGGTGAACTTTGTGGCCGGCAACACCAAGGCCAGCCCCAATGCCGTGTTTGCCGGCAGCGTGCCCTATCTGATGCTCACCGGCAACCTGGTGGCAGGCTGGCAAATGGGCCGCGCGCTGCTGGTGGCGGAAGATCTGCTGGCCGCCGGGGAAGACACCGCCTTCATGCAGGCCAAGATCACCACCGCACGCTTCTATGCCGACCACATCCTGAGCAAGGTGCCCGGCATCCGCGACAGCATCGTGGATGGCGCGGACAGCGTGACCGAGATGGCGCTCGACGCTTTCTAAGCGCAGCTTGTGGCAGCAGCGGTGCTATTGAATAGATAGCTGCTGTCGCATATTTGACGCTGGCCCGGGCCGTATCTGGCTCAAAATTTGTTGTTTTTCCCCCCTGGAAGCCGTTGCCATGTCCAAACTGCCTGCCGCGCTGCGAAACCTGTCCCTTCCGGTCATTGGTTCGCCGTTGTTCATCATCAGTAACCCCAAGCTGGTGATTGCCCAGTGCCAGGCCGGCATCATCGGCTGCATGCCGGCGCTCAATGCGCGCCCGGCCTCGCAGCTCGAGGACTGGCTGGCCGAGATCACCGAAACGCTGGCCGCCTACAACAAGGCCAACCCCGACAAGCCGGCCGCGCCGTTTGCCATCAACCAGATCGTGCACAAGTCCAACGACCGGCTCGAGCACGACATGGAGATGTGCGTGAAGTACAAGGTGCCGGTGTACATCACGTCGCTGGGTGCGCGGGAAGACATCAACGCCGCCGCGCACAGCACCGGCGCGGTGGTGTTGCACGACATCATCAACAACAAGTTCGCCCGCAAGGCGATAGAAAAGGGCGCCGACGGCCTGATCGCCGTGGCGGCCGGGGCAGGGGGCCACGCCGGCGTGAAGAGCCCGTTTGCGCTGGTGCAGGAAATCCGCCAGTGGTTCGACGGCCCCATTGCGCTGAGTGGCGCCATTGCCACCGGCGGCGCAGTGCTGGCCGCGCAGGCCATGGGCGCCGACTTTGCGTACATCGGCTCGGCCTTCATCGCCACCACCGAGGCCCGCGCGGCCGACGACTACAAGCAGGCCATCGTGGACGGCAACAGCGACGACATCGTCTACAGCAACCTGTTCACCGGCGTGCACGGCAATTACCTGGCGCCCAGCATCCGTGCAGCCGGCATGGACCCGGACAACCTGCCGGTGAGCGACCCGAGCGCCATGAACTTCGGCGGCGGCGAAGGCAGCAAACCCAAGGCCTGGAAGGAAATCTGGGGTTGCGGTCAGGGCATTGGCGCGGTGAAGGAAGTGGTGGGCGCGGCCGATTTGGTGGCGCGCCTGCACCGCGAATACGAGGCGGCCAAGGCAGCTTTGTTGGCGCCTGCGACGGCCTGATCCGCCTCCAACACCCCACAAAAAAGCGCGCTGCAAGGCGCGTTTTTTTCATGGCCGTTGCACGGCTTCAGGGCGGTGTGACCGCCGCCGCGTAGCTCAGCGTTTCGGCCCGGCCCCAGAACACCTTGTACATGAAGATGGTGTAGGCAATGATGGCTGGCAGGCTGATGGCAACACCCACCAAAATCACCACCAGCGATGCCGGCGCACTGGCTGCCTGCCAGACCGTCAGCTTGTTGATGACGATGAAGGGGTAGATGCTGTAGGCCAGCCCCAGGAAGGCCAGCAGGAAGATCAGCACCGTGCTGGCAAACACCACCCAGCCGTAGCCGGCGGCCACCACCTTGGGTTTCATCAGCACGTGCAGCGCGGCATAGAAGGCGGCGGCACAGGCCAGCGGGATCGGCAGCAGGCCAATGATCTGTGGCAGCGCAAACCATTTGTCGAACACGGTCTGGCTCACCAGCGGCGTGGCCATGGAAATGCCGACCAGCGCCAGGCCCATGGGCCAGATCACGGCACGGGCCCATTTCACCGCCTTCAGCTGCAGTTCGTCCCAGGTTTTCATGATCAGCCAGCCGGCGCCCAGCATCGCGTAGGCGGTGGGCAGCGTGAGGGCGATGCCCACGGTGAACAGCAGCGACCAGAGGCCATAGTCAAAGCCGGTGAGGTAGCTGCCCAGCATCCAGCCCTGGGCCATGGTGGCCAGCAGCGAGCCGATGGCGAACAGCCAGTTCCAGAACGTCTTGTGGCTGTCGCGCGCCTTCACCCGGAAGTCGAACGACACGCCGCGCAGCGTCAGGCCGATCAGCATCACCGCCACCGGCAGGTACAGCGCACTCAGCACCACGCCGTGCGCCTTGGGAAACGCCACCAGCAGCACGCCGATGCCCAGCACCAGCCAGGTTTCGTTGGCATCCCAGAAGGGGCCGATGCTGGAGACCATGATGTCCTTCTCGGCGTCGGTGGCCAGCGGCAGCAGGATGCCGACGCCGAGGTCGTAGCCGTCCAGCACCACGTAAATCATCAGTGCCAGGCCCATGACGCCCATGAACAGCAATGGGAGAAAGGTTTGCCAGGTCATGTGGGGGCTCCCGTGGTGGCGGTGGTAGCGACTGGCAGTGGCGCTTCAGGCGCGGGCTTCTCCGGATGCTCGGCCATGTACTTGATGACGCCGATGTACGACACCAGCAGCAGTGCGTACAGCAGCAGGTAGGCGACCAGTGTGCCCATCACCATCGGTGGTGGATGGGGCGCTACCACGTCGGCGGTTTTCAGCATGCCGTAAACGATCCACGGCTGGCGCCCGATTTCGGTCACGTACCAGCCGGCCAGCGTGGCCACCCAGCCCGAAAAGCTCATGCCGGCCAGTGTGTAGAGCAGCCAGCGCGGCAGCGCGATGGCGGCTCGGTTGCGCAGCAGCTTCCAGACAGTGAACCAGGCCACCACCAGCATCAGCATGCCCATGCCGACCATGATGCGGAAGCCCCAGAACACCGGTGCCACCGGCGGGTGCGCACCGGGGAATTCGTTCAGGCCTTTCAGCTCGGCGTCCATGTCGTGCGCGAGCACCAGGCTGGCGGCCTTGGGAATCTGGATGGCGTACAGCGTGCGGCCTTCCTTTTCGCTGGGGAATCCGAACAGCGTCAGCGGTGCGCCTTTTTCGGTGTGCCAGATGCCCTCGATGGCGGCGATCTTGGCGGGCTGGTGGTGCAGCGTGTTCAGGCCATGCAAATCGCCCATGAAGATCTGCAACGGTATCGCCACTGCGGCAGCGATGACGGCGGTGCGCAGCGCCTTGTGGGTGCCGGCGGTATCGGTCTTGCGCAGAATCTGCCAGGCGCTCACGCCGGCCATCAGGAACGACGCGGTGAGGGCCGAGGCCAGCAGCTTGTGACCCAGCCGGTACGGGAAGGAGGGGTTGAAGACCACGTCCCACCAGCTGGTGGCGTGAAACTCGCCGTTGATGATCTCAAAGCCGGCCGGCGTCTGCATCCACGAGTTCAGGCTCAGGATCCAGAAGGCCGACATGGTGGTGCCAAAGGCCACCAGAAAGGTGGCGATCAGGTGGGTGCGTTCCGATACGCGGCCCCGGCCGAACAGCATGATGCCGAGGAAGGTGGCTTCCAGGAAGAAGGCCGTCAGCACCTCGTAGCCCAGCAGGGGCCCCGAAATGTTGCCGGTTTTTTCCATGAAGCCCGGCCAGTTGGTGCCGAACTGGAAACTCATGGTGATGCCCGAGACCACGCCCAGCGCAAAGGTCAGCGCAAAAATCTTGGTCCAGAAATAGTAGGCCTGCTCCCAGTCATTGGCGGCCGGGGTACCGCGCGTGGCGACGTAGCGCAGGCGAAAAAACAGCAGCAGCCAGCACAGCGCGATGGTGATGGTCGGGAACAGGATGTGGAAGCTCATGTTCGCCGCGAACTGGATGCGCGAAAGAATCAGGTGTTCCATGCTCATGTCTCCTTGGCTTGCCGGGCAGCCGAGCGGCCGGTCATGCGGTCCTTGAACTCCAGCACCTTGGTCACGGTAGAGCCCATGCCCATCAACTGCATCGCGGTTTCCGGGGCCAGCTTCTGCACATCATCGAACCAGGTCATCAATCGGTCAATCAGGTCGTGCATCGCCTGCATGCGGGCTTGGGCATGGCGCTCCGAATCGGTGGCGGGTTGTTCCAGCAGCGCGGTGCGCAGCATCGACAGCGTGGGCTCGATTTCCCGGCGGCGGCGTTCTTCGGCCAATGCGCGGAAAATCTCCCAGACATCGGCGGGCGCTTCGAAGTATTCGCGTCGGTCACCCGGCATGTGGCGCAGCTTGACCAGCCGCCACGACTGCAATTCCTTCAGCCCCATGCTGACGTTGGAACGTGAAAACCCCAGCGTGTCGGCCATCTCGTCGGCATTCAATGGGCGTTCGGAGATGAACAGCAGGGCGTACATCTGCCCGACGGTGCGGTTGATGCCCCAGCGGTTGCCCATTTCGCCAAAGTGCGCGATGAACTGGCGGCTGAGGGCGGGCAGGGCGTCGGGCTCGATCATGGCTTCCTCTTGTGCTGTAATTTCAGTAATTACTGAAATTACAGCACAAAAAGGCATGGTTTCAAACGTTGTGGTGTGAAAAACGGCGTGGTGGTGGTGGTTCGGCCTCGGTATACTGTATTTATGAACAGTATTTATCCCGGCAAAGCCATCAAAGGGCGCGGTGCGGCGGGCCAGCTGGCCCACCGCTTCAGCACTGAGGCGCGCGAAGCATTTGACGATGGCTGGCCGGTGGACGCCCCCGATGGCGCACACATGCCGGCCACCGAGGTGTTTTTTGAAGACGCCAAAAGCGCGCTGAGCCACAACGACTCGCCCGACATCCATTTCGCTTTTGGGCTGAACCCGTACCGGGGGTGTGAGCACGGGTGCAGCTATTGCTACGCCCGGCCCACCCACAGCTACCTGAACCTCTCGCCCGGGCTGGACTTTGAAACCAAGATCATCGCCAAGCGCAACCTGGCAGCGGTGCTGGCGCAGGAATTGGGCTCGCCCCGGCACCGGCCGTCGCCCATTGCCATGGGCTCGGCCACCGACGCTTACCAGCCGGTGGAACGGCAACTGCGCATCACCCGCAGCGTGGTCGAATTGCTGCACCAGTGCCACCACCCGTTTGGCGTGGTCACCAAGGGCAGTGGCGTGGAGCGGGACCTGGACCTGATTGCGCCGATGGCCGCGCGCCGGCTGGCCACGGTCTGCGTGACCATCACCACGCTTGACCCGCTGCTGGCGCGGCAGATGGAGCCGCGCGCCGCTTCGCCACTGCGCCGGTTGCGCACCATCCGCACGCTGGCCGAAGCCGGTGTGCCGGTGGGGGTGAGCGTGGCGCCGCAGATCCCGTTCATCAACGTCGACATGGAGCAGGTGCTGGCGGCGGCCTTTGACGCCGGCGCCCGGCGTGCGTTCTACACCGTGATCCGCCTGCCCTGGGAGCTGAGTCCGCTGTTCCGGCAGTGGCTGAACGAGCACTACCCCGACCGCGCCGCCCGCGTGATGGCGCGCATCCAGCAGATGCGCGGTGGCCAAGACTACGCGTCAGACTTTGCCAGCCGCATGAAGGGAGAAGGCGCCTGGGCCGCGCTGATTGGCCAGCGTTTCGATGTGGCGTGCAAGCGGCTGGGTTTCAACGCCAGCCGCATGGCGCTGGACACCAGCCAGTTCCGCCACGCGCTGGCGCTGGGCCAGGGCAGCCTGTTTTAGCGGCCGTGGTTACTTCATCCGCGCGTAAGCGGCTTCCGGGCTCAGCCGCACCACGTCCTGGGTGCAGCTGGACCACGCGGCGTGGCGCTGGGCCTCGGCGCCGGCGAGCTGGGCGCTGAAGCTGTTGAGCTTGTCGCGTTCCAGGTCGAAGCTGATGGCCACCGGCTGGTCGGTGCACACCGTTTCAATGCGCCTTGGGCGGTATTCGGTGCATTTGGTGGTGGACGATGGCCCGGTGTTGGACGTGGTGCAGGTGACCTGCTTGTCACCATAACGCTCTACGTCGCGGCAACTGCGGTGCAGGCGGTAACCGGCCGAGAGCGCGGCATTCACGTCGGCAATGCCGGCGCGCAGGTCTTGCACCTGACGGTCGAGCGGCGCAATCTGCTGGCTGCAGACCCGTTGTGCGCGCTGCTCGGGTGTCATTTTCTGGAAGTCTTCCAGTGTGGTGCAGCCGACCAGCAGCACTGTCGCCAGGCCCACCAATACCCACAGCGTGCGAGGTGCCATGAACGTCTCCAGTGGCCGGTGGTGTCAGGCGGGTGTGGCCGCCATGCCCTGGTGCCGCAACAGCGCGTCGAGCTGCGGTTCGCGGCCACGGAAGGCCTTGAAAGAGGCCATGGCCGGGCGGCTGCCGCCGGCTTCCAGAATCGCCTGGCGGTACTTGCGGCCGGTTTCGATGTTGGGCAGGCCGGTGCTGTCGGCGGTTTCTTCAAACGCGGCGTAGGCGTCGGCGCTGAGCACCTCGGCCCATTTGTAGCTGTAGTAGCCGGCCGCATAGCCGCCGGCAAAGATGTGGCTGAAGGTGTGCACGCTGCGGTTGTAGACCGGCGCCTTGAGCACGGCCACCTCGTCGCGCACCTGGTTCAGCAGCGGCATGATGTCCTGTGCCGGGTCGTGGCCGGTGTGCAGCAGCATGTCGAACAACGCGAACTCGATCTGGCGCAGCGTCTGCAGGCCGCTCTGGAAGTTTTTCGCCGCCAGCATCTTGTCAAACAGCGCGCGCGGCAAGGGTTCACCGGTGTCCACATGGGCGGTCATGTGCTTGAGCACATCCCATTCCCAGCAGAAGTTTTCCATGAACTGGCTCGGCAGCTCGACCGCGTCCCACTCGACGCCGCTGATGCCGGACACGTCGCGCTCGTTCACCTGCGTCAGCATGTGGTGCAGGCCGTGGCCGAACTCGTGGAAGAGGGTGGTCACGTCGTCGTGGGTCAGCAGGGCGGGCTTGCCGTTGACGCCGTCGGCGAAGTTGCAGACCAGTTGCGCCACCGGTGTCTGGATCTGGCCGTTGTCGGGCCGCAGCCAGCGCGAGCGCACCTCGTCCATCCAGGCGCCGCCGCGTTTGCCGGTGCGCGAGGTCGGGTCGAGGTAGAACTGGCCCACCAGCTTGCCGTGGCGCTCGATGCGGTGGAACAGCACCGACGGGTGCCAGACCGGCGCGTCGTCGCGGCGGATGTTGACTTCGAACAGCGTCTCGATGATCTTGAACAGGCCAGCCAGCACCTTGGGGGCGGTCAGGTACTGTTTGACCTCCTGTTCGCTGAACGCGTAACGCGCTTCTTTCAGCTTCTCGCCGATGTAGGGCCAGTCCCAGGCTTGCGGGTCGTGCAAGCCCAGTTCGTCGGCGGCAAAGGCGCGCATGTCGGCCAGGTCCTGTTCCGCGTAAGGGCGGGCGCGGCCAGCGAGGTCGCGCAGGAAATCAATGACTTCTTTGGGCGACTCGGCCATTTTGGTGACCACCGAAACGGTGCCAAAGTCGGGGTAGCCCAGCAGTTGCGACTCTTCCAGCCGCAGCGCCAGGATCTCGTGCATCAGCGGCGTGTTGTCGAACTGCGGGTCGCCGAGTTCGCTGGCGCGGGTGACGTAGGCGCGGTAGAGGGTTTCGCGCAGCGCGCTGCTGCGGGCGAACTGCATCACCGGCAAATAGCACGGCATTTTCAGCGTCAGCTTGAAGAAGCCGTTCTTGCCGTCGGCCTCTGCGGCCTGGGCCGCGGCCTGCTGCACGTCGTCGGGGATGCCGGCCATTTCGTCGGCGGTGGCCAGGTAGGCGTAGACGTCGGTGGCGTCGAGCGCGTGTTCGCTGAACTGCTGGCTCAGCTCGGCCTGGCGTTCCTGGATGGCGGCAAAGCGGGTGCGGGCTTCGCCCTGCAGCTCGGCGCCGCTCAACACAAAATTGCGCACGGCCAGCGTGTGGGCCTGTTTCTGTTCCGGGTTCAACGTGCTGGGGTCGATGGCCTTGTACTTGGCGTAGAGCCGCTCGTCGGCACCCAGACGGGTCCAGAACTCGGTGACCCGGGGCAGGGCGGCGGTGTAGGCGGCGCGCAGCGCGGGTTTGTCGGCCACGGCGTTCAGGTGGCTGATGCTGCTCCAGGCGCGGCCGAGTTTTTCGGTGGCCACGTCCAGCACCCCGGCAATGCCGGTCCAGCTGGCGGGGAATGCGGACTGGGTGACGGTGTCGAGCGCGGTGTTGGCGTCGGCCAGCAGCTGGTCAATGGCCGGGGCCACGTGGTCGGGCTGGATCTGGTCAAACAGCGGCAGGTCGGACGGCGTGAGCAGGGGGTTGGTCATGGGCATGATTTTGCGGTGGTTTTCGCCTGCTTCAAGGTCTGCGGAGATTGCGGTTGGCTATGGCCGCGATATGGCTAGAGCCGCAAACCGGCAGAACGTTCCGCCGCTTCCAGGGTGTTGACCAGCAGCATGGTGATGGTCATGGGGCCCACACCACCGGGCACCGGGGTGATGTGGCTGGCCACCGCGCTCACGCCGGCAAAGTCCACGTCGCCGCAGAGCTTGCCTTCGTCGTTCCGGTTCATGCCCACGTCCAGCACCACCGCGCCGGGTTTCACCATGTCGGCGGTGAGCACGTTGCGCTTGCCCACGGCGGCCACCACCACGTCGGCCTGCAGCGTTAGCGCCTTCAGGTCTTTGGTGCCGCTGTGGCAGATGGTCACGGTGGCGTTTTTCTGCAGCAGCATCAGGGCCATTGGCTTGCCGACGATGTTGCTGCGGCCGATCACCACCGCGTGTTTGCCGCGCAAGTCGTAGCCAATGCTGTCCAGCATCTTCATGCAGCCGTAGGGGGTGCAGGGCCAGAAGCCGGGCATGCCGGTCATCAGCGCGCCGGCGCTGGCGATGTGGAAGCCGTCCACGTCTTTGGCCGGCGAAATCGCCTCGATGACTTTTTGCGCATCAATGTGCGGTGGCAGCGGCAGCTGCACCAGGATGCCGTGGATGGTGGGGTCGTTGTTCAGCGCGTCCACCCGTGCCAGCAGGGCCGCTTCGCTCAGGCCAGCGTCGTGTTTTTCCAGCACCGAGTGCAGGCCAGCGTCGGCACAGGCCTTGACCTTGTTGCGCACATACACCTGGCTGGCCGGGTTGTCGCCCACCAGCACCACCGCCAGGCCGGGCGTGACGCCACGGGCTTTCAGCGCGGCGGCACGGGCCGCCACGTCGCTGCGCAGTTGGTGGGAGAGGGCGTTTCCGTCGATCAGCTGGGCGGTCATGGTCAATTTTTAAGTCAAATCGGCCGCAAGCCTTAGTGTAACCTGCGGGTTTAGCTATGAATTCAGGAGCAAACCTGTCCGCCATCTGGGCGGACAGCGGGGACTCAGGCCTTGGCGGCGCCTTGCCCGAGGGCGATTTTCAGCAGGTCGGCGACGGTGTTGGCGTTGAGCTTTTCCATGATGTTGGCGCGGTGCGCCTCCACCGTCTTGATGCTGATGCCGAGGTCGTCGGCAATCTGCTTGTTCAGCCGGCCGGCGACGATGCGTTCCAGCACCTGGGCTTCGCGCGAGGTGAGCTTGCCCAGCAGCGCGTCGCGGCTGGCGGACGACTGGAACTCCGAGAACGCGCTTTTGGCGTGTTCCAGCATGCGCTCCACCAGCGTCACCAACTCGTCTTCGTTGAACGGTTTCTGGATGAAATCGAGCGCGCCTTTTTTCATCGTGTTGACCGCCATGGGCACGTCGCCATGGCCGGTGATGAACACGATGGGCAGCGGCGAGCGGCGTTCGATCAGGCGGTCCTGCAGTTCCAGGCCGGTCATGCCGCCCATGCGGATGTCCACGATCAGGCAGGCGACTTCGCGGGCGTCGTAACGGCTCAGGAACGACTCGGCCGAGTCGAAACAGCGGACGCGGTAATCTTTGCCTTCAAGCAGCCATTGCAACGAGTCGCGCACGGCCTCGTCGTCGTCGACCACATAAATCGTGCCTTTTTTGGGAATCAAGCTCATCCGTCGCCTTTATTCGGTTGCCACAGCGGTGGGCTGGGGCCTCGGGCCGTGGGCCACATGGACAGGCAGCCAGAAGGTGAACCGGCAGCCTGTGATCTCTGAGCCATTGTAGAGGTTGTCCGCCGTCATCCGCCCCTGGTGGGACTCGATGATGGAGCGGCACAAACTCAGGCCAATGCCCATGCCGTCGGCCTTGGTGGAGTAGAAGGCCTCGAACAGCCGCTGCTTGACCTCGTCGGTCATGCCGTCGCCGGAGTCCTGCACGGTGAACTCCACCCCGTCGCCCACCTCGTTCTGGCGGGGCACCACCCGCAGTTCCACGCTGCGGCGGGAGGCCGGGCGTTTGGCCAGGTCCACCGCCTCGGCGGCGTTCTTCAGCAGGTTGATCAGCACCTGTTCGATCAGGATCGGGTCGACCCGCAGCTTGGGCAGGCGGGCGGCGACGTAATGGCTCAGCCGCACATGGCGGCGGCGCAGCTCGATGTCGGCCAGCTCCAGCGCCTCGTTGACCATGTCGGTCACGTCGGCCACGCTGCGGTTGGGTTCGCTGCGCTTCACGAAGGAACGGATGCGCTGGATGATCTGCCCCGCACGCTGCGCCTGCTTGGCGGTTTTCTCCAGCGCCACCAGCAGGTCGTCGTTGCTGATCTGCTGGCCCTTGATGCGCGACACCATGCCGTTGCAGTAGTTGTTGATGGCCGTCAGTGGCTGGTTCAGTTCGTGCGCCACGCTGGAGGCCATCTCGCCCATGGTGATGAGCCGGCTGGAGGTGTAGGCGCGGGACGCCTGCAGCGCGGCCTGCTCTTCCGCGTGGCGGCGCGGCGTGATGTCGGTGGCAATCACCATCTGCGCCAGCCGGCCGTCGACCCAGTTCAGGTAGCGCGAGCGCACTTCCAGCCACTTGTTCAGCTCGGGCACATAGACCTCGGCGTTCTCGCTCTGGCCCACCATCAGCGGGCCGAGCGGCAGGCCGGCGAGGTCGTCGACGTCGGTCAGGCCCTGGTCGCGTGGCACCACCTCCTGCGTGCCGGCCTGGGCCATCAGCTGCAGGTGGCCGGCGGCGGCGGTGCCAAACCAGAGCCGGTAGAGGCGGTTGGCAAACAGCAGCTCGCTGCTGCCCAGCGGAGCCACCGAGACCGCGGCGTCCAGCGCCTCCAGCACGGTGGTGAAGCGCTCGTAAGACGCCGACAGCTCGGCCCGGATGCGGGTCGGCTCGGTGATGTCGGTCATGGAGGTCATCCAGCCGGTCTGCTGGCCGCGCGGGTCGATCAGCGGCGACACGTAGAGGCGCGCGTCAAACACCGAGCCGTCCTTGCGCTTCACCCGCACCTGAAAACCACCGGGCGTGGTGCGGCCATGGATCTCGTCGTCCAGCCGGGCGGCCAGGGTGTCGCGGTCTTCGTCAGGCCAGTAGGGGAAGGGGGGGTCGCAGCCGACCAGCTCGTCTTCGCTCCAGCCGGTCATCTGGCAGAACGCCGGGTTGATGTAGGTGATGCGGCCATTGAGGTCGAGTGCGCGCATGCCGGTCAGCATGGAGTTTTCCATTGCCCGGCGGAAATTGGTTTCCTTGACCAGCGCCTCCTGCGCCTGGATGCGGCGGCGGGTGTGGCGCCAGTTGCCCACCAGCATCCACACCGTCAGCGTGCTGAGCGCGATCACCATCCAGAACAAGCCGCTGCTGACCACGCTGAGCGAGGTGCGGTAGGCCTGGCCGCGCAGCATCAGGTGGTTGCCCACGGGGGTGACGGGCACCGCGTAGTCGTTGCTGTGGTAGCTCCACATCAGCCAGCGGTTGGGTGGCGGGCGGGACGCGGCCTGGCTGCCGGCCAGCCACTGGCCGGTGCCGCTCTGCAACGCCATGGCGAACTTGGCCTTGGTCTCGGGCGGGATACCAAAACGCATCAGCCCTTCGACCGCGTATTCGGCCAGGATCACGCCGGTGAAGCGGCCTTGGTCAGACAGCGGCACGTGCAGCTGCAGCATGGCCTTGCCCGACGCGCTGGTCAGCGGGTTGGAGTACACCGGCTGGCGCAGTGTTTGCGCCAGGCCGAACGAGCGGATGGTTTCGTCGGCCTTCAGCGACTCGTTGGCGCTGCGCAACTGGCTGGCCACGACACTGGACGACGCGTAGGCGGCTTTCACGCGGCGGTTGGCATCGACCCAGTTCACCGCCTGCAACTCGGGGTAGCGGCCAATCAATACCTCGGCCTCGGCCACAAACTCCTCGGCGCCGACCTCGCTGTTGGCCACGTCGCGCGCCAGCCGCATCAGTTGTTCCTGCTGCTCAATCAGGCGCAGGCGCAAACGCTGGTGGGCGTACTCCACCTCGCGGGTCACGGTCTCTTGTTCGCGTTCCAGTTCTTCAAGCCGGAGGTACCAGAACGAACTGACGATGGCCGCCATGAACAGCAGCACCGCTGCCAGCGGTGCCAGCAGCGCCAGCCGGTCTTGCCGCGCCGGGGGCTGGTGGCGCCACCACACCTGCCACCAGAGTTCGTGCGGGTGACGGCGGCCGCGCGGCGGGAGGG
>JAFEHU010000063.1 GCA_017848435.1 Burkholderiaceae bacterium
TTTACCGAGCTTGATGTAGAGCTTGACGGCACGGATTCGCTCTTCGTAGGAATACATGAACTACCTCCTAGGTAGTCCAAGTTTTTAGCCGCATCCCCTTTGGCTCAAATTTGGATTGGAATCAACATCCTCGGTACTTCGGTCGCGCTTTGACTGCGGTTGTTGGTGGTGTCGTTGGGATCCAAAGGTCTGCTCAAGCGAACACCTCGGGTATGCCCTGCCTTGCCGCCTCGATCCTTGTGGCGAAGACCACGTCGGGCTTGTCTAGGGCGAACCAGATCACACCGCAGACCTGGGCCAGCTCCGGGGTCCATGTCCCGCCGCCCTGTGTTGTCTCGAGATACCTGGTGTTCCAGAGCAGGCTGCCGCTGATGCCTTTTGGACTCGGCATATCGACATCGGGACCACCAGCGACTTTCTTGGCCATCGCGGGATAGTGGACGGCGACATGCTTCAGCGGATCGAACCAGGCATGGTCAAGCTCCTCGAACTGCAGCTCCTGCGACAGCATCGGGACCGCAGGGACGCGGAGTTCACCAAAGAGCGTCGCCTTGACCCGTTCCGGAACGATGGGGTCGTGACGGATGAGGTTGAAGCCGGGATAACCGATCCAGAACAGCAGTTCGCTTTGGACTGCGGAGAACCGCTCTGCGACGAGTCCCATCGGAACCGTATCGACCGTTGAGTCCACCGGAATGGCTGGGACCTTGACCGCTGCAACATCGACCGGCCGGGCGGCCCTCAGCGCCTGCTGGTTGATCTCGACAAAGTGGTCATCGCGAACGGGAAGGTGCGCAACATGCTGGCCCTCCTTCAGGTCGCCGAACGTGTGTTCGGCCGTCATCAGCCAGGTCACGTCGCCGTTCTGCAGGTAGCTGCCGCTTGCCCACGCAACGGCGCTAACGCGATCTTCTGACATGCTGATTGGCGTGGTGAATTTGTAGGCGTGAGCGGCCATTTGTTCCTTCACTGCAGCGCACTGCTTGTCCCATTCCTCTTGCGTCATTGCGCAACTCCCGTGAATGTCTAACCACCAGTATGTCCGACAGGTCTTCTTAAAGCCCGACAGCACTCATTCATATTGACCACGGATGTATCGGCTCTAGTTGAGCGATGGCAAGGTCGTAAAGGCGTGCATCCATGTGGGGCATCGATATCCCCCGCTCTGGGTTCCTCCTGCGCTACAACTTTTTGGTGCCTAACTTTGACGACACGTTGGACGCAACTGTGACTGCCGTTCGCGCAAGTTGTTGATTTCGCTCATCAGTGCTTGCATAGAAATTTGAATGTGCCCACGGTGGTGTTGACGATGTTGCCAGGCAGTCGCCGCCGTGAGCCGAACTGGTGATTTTCGCGCTACCGAAGATCGCGTGACTCGCCACTTGCCAAACTGGTAGGCGTGATGTGGGCGCCCAGCACCAAAGACGGTCACCACGCGGGCCAGGGCCGACTCCGTTCCGGCGCGCATGTCCAGTGGCTCGGTGGCCAGCCATACGGCGTCGATGCGGATCACTTGAGCAGGTCCCGCATCCAGGCCGCGCAATGCTCGGCTGCCGAAACGGGCTAAGTCAGCGAAACGCTGGTGCCGCCAAGGCGCAACTCGATGCGGCGCCACTTGTGCACGACGTTGGCGTTGATGCCGTGCGACAGCGCCACGCTAGCAACCGAGACACTCAACTGGGCGCACTCGGTCAGGATTTGCTGCTTGAGTTCGGCAAGGTGGCGCCGACGGTTCTTGTTCTTGACTTCAGTCATGAGTTGGCATGAAGCTGCCACATAGTCCTCACCTGCGACCGGCAGAAATCGCTGCGCAGCGGTCTTTCTATATAACCAGCTATCTGCCGCTAGCGCCTGCTTTTTCGATCCTTGATCTCAATCAAACCTCCACCAAACACCTCTTCCCAAAACCCGAGTTTTCCCACCCATTCCAGGTCCGATACCCCCGAGGATTGCACCTGACCGTTCCCACCCTGTGATGCTCCCCATGAACCAGGTAGTTCAAACTGTGGTGCGTGTGCCCATGCACCCACAGGTCCGCCAGCGGCACCAAATCCTCCAGATTCGATGCATACGCCGCCGACGAGAAGTCAGACCGGTCGTGCAAGGTGATCGACTGAATGCTCGGCGCATGGTGCGACACCACCACCGTCCGACTCTGGCCTTTCTTGGTGCTACTGTTCTGGTCCTTCCCCGACCCTAGTCTCTCCACGCCCAGCTTTTCTGCCAACCAAGCCCGGCTCGCCAGGTGCCGTTGTAACGTCAAGCCCGGCACCAGCTGCTTCTTGGCGTGCCACTTGTACGTCTCCGGCGACGGCGTGCTGCGGATGTAGTCGTAGTCGCTCATCATCGATTTGATGTTGCGCATCACCAGTTCCTGCTTGTCCGCCCCAAACAGGCAGAAGTCCGTCCATAGGGTGCAGCCTAGGAAGCGCACCCCCCCGATGTCCACCCCACTGGCCTCCAGGTAGTGCACATCGTGCTTCAAGGCCTCCTCCCTGAGCTGGTCTAGCAACATCACCCAGTGGTGGCCATAGAACTCGTGGTTGCCCGCGACATAGACGATGGGTTTTTCCGGGAAGGTGTCCCGTGCCCAGCGGATACCCGCTGTGCCCTCGTGGATGTCACCCGCCAACACCACCACATCCGCGTCGTCATCGATCCGGCCCTCCAGATCCATCGGGTAGAACGGCTCCCGCTCGATGTGCAGGTCCGACAAGATCAAAACCTTCATGTGTGTTCTCCCGTGTCCACGCCCAAACATCCCTTCGCAGCCCGCCGGCGGTCATACTCCGCCCGGGCCACGTCGTACAACGGCCGGAACGAACTGTTGGCCCGCGAGAACAAATGCCAGTGACCCTGGGCGTTGAGCCAGGCCACCGCCTCAGCATGGCTGTCCAACAGGTACGAAACGTTGCGCGAGATGCCCAGGAAGCGCAGACCCACCCGCGTCATCGAACCGGCGTCCTGAACCCAGTCCCCGTTGGCAACACAGGCGTACCGGGCCAGCGCCAGATCCCCGGACAGGAGTAGATAAGCCCCCAGTTCGGACACCCCCAGTGCACCCGCCAGCTCGGCCGGCGTCATCTGGAAGGCCCGAGCTTCCTCGACCACGCGATCAACCAGCCAAGGGTCCAGATCGACCGGCGAGGCAGGAGCCGACCGGGCGCCCGTGCCAGTTGGATGAACAGAAAGAATCAAAGACACAGCATCCCCCTCAGGTGGTCATAGCCCACGTTCACATGGACGATCCGCTCGGGACGCTCCACTGGGACGGTCTGCAGGTGCAGGTGGCCGTGGTAATTCACCACCTGGGCCAGGCCCTGGCTGGGGTTGCTGAACTGTGGTTCCGCGCGCAGGGCATCCTTCCCCTCCCGCGTCACATCCAGCCCCTCCACGGGCACCGGCAGGTGGGTCACCAGACAGTTCTGCCCCGCCCAGTGCCAGTACAGGAAGGGCACCACCGCAGAGAAACACCGCCAGGGCCAACGGAAGTTGCCAGATTTGTCAAAGTCGTGGTTCCCCGCCACCAGGATCACCGATGCCGACAGCGTGGCCAGGGTGTCCAGCACCGCTGGGTCCTCACCGAACATCAGATCCCCTGCGATCACCAGCAGGTCGTCGGGCCCCACCTGCTTGCGCAGCATGGCCAGCAGGTCGGTGTTCATCTGCGCCACGTCCCGATGGTGTCGGGCGGCGTAGGTAAGGATGTTCGCGTGGCCGAAGTGCAGGTCGGACGTTATCCAGACCCGACGGCCCTCGGCCAAGGCGGCCACCACCCGCTGACTGGTGGCCTCCACATCGTGCAAACCCATCCGATGCATCGCGTCCAAGATCACCGGTTTGACCCGCGCCTCAGCCGCTAGGCCCATGACGAACAAATGGGTGGCGCTGCCCAAGCGCAAGGGGTGGCCCACAGATACCGGCTGGCGTGTACCGGCGGCTGTCATGAGTCCTCCTTGGCATCGCTGGCATCACCCGCAAGGGTGTCACGCTGACGGGTGTCAAACACCTTCACCGGATCAAACCCCGGGTTCTCCTGCTGGAACTCCCACGGCCCAAGTGCGGACCCCAGGTTGCGCACATACCCCGCCGGATTGGCCATCACACGGCAGGCACCCACCGCGTAGTCGAAGCTGTCGTGCACATGGCCGTGGACCCAGAAGTCCGCCCTCACCACCAGATCCCGCAGGTTGCTCACAAAGGCCGGGTTCATCGGGTCCCCCGCGTACCGGGGATGGCAAGACTGCGGGTGGCAGCCGTGGTGGGTCACCACCACCGTGGTGTCGAACCCGTCCAACGTGGGGTCAGCCTTCTTGTCCAGCTCCTGCGCCAGCCAGGTCCGAGACCCCCAGTGCAGCGACAGCGCGTCGGCAGGATCGAAGCGTTCGCCTCCAAGGGTGATCATCCGGTGGTCGTTCAGACCCACCTTGGCTGTGCGCATCGACGCCGCCTGGGTGAATCGGTCGTCCATCAGCTGGTAGTCGGTCCAGAGCGTGGCACCCAGGAAGCGCACCCTATCGATCACCACCGCCTCGTTCTCGAGGAAGTGGAAAGCCTGTCCACCTGAGCGGGCCAGGATGCTTTCCCGGATCCTGGCGTGCACCTTCAGGATGTCGGTGCCGTAGGACTCGTGGTTCCCGGCCACGTAAATCACCGGGCAGGGCCAGTCACCAAAGACTTCCACCGCCCGGTCGGCATGGTGGATATCACCGGCCAGGATCAGTACTTCGGCGCCCGGGGCGGGCTCGATCAGTCGGGCATCAGAATAGCGCCGCTCCAGAAACTCCAGGTGCAGGTCGCTTGCGTATTGGATCAACATGGTCAGTCCTTCTTCAAAGTCATTTGGGTCAGCCGCGCCCGCAGGTCGGCCGCGTCGTCTTCGGTGAACCCCGTCTTGGTGTTCGTCCACAGGAGGTTCGGGCAGTCCGGCTCGAACCACTCGCGCATGTCGTCGACGGCCAGCCAGGGTGTGGCCACGGGGCCGCTCGGAGCCAACCCGTTCTGTACCAGCCACTTCTCGCACTCCCACTGACGGGAGTAGGTGGTGAGGCCGTGCAAATCCCGGTAGGCATCCCAGCGGGGGGTGACGTCGATCACCTGTGGCCACATCTCCCGGCGGAACACCTCGTGCAGCTGAATCAGCGAACGGGATTTGCGCCAGTCGCTGCTGATGACCACCCGCAAATCCGGGAAGCTCAGGATCACCTCCTCCACCAGGCGAAGGCGGCAAAACATTTCGTCTGGGAAGTACGGCATTGGGTGCATCACCCCGTCGAAGTCCAGGAAGAGCACCGGCGAGCGCGAGCCCACCCGGTGGTAGGCGTTGGCGGATGGCGTTACGCCATGCGATCGGGCGCGTTTCGAGTGTTGGTTCATGGTCATCTCCTTCACCAACTGTCCTGGCCATCGACACGCCCACCCGGATGAATTCCCAGATGACGCTCAGCCATCGTGATCTCCCGCTCGCCATGGGTTTGCATGAGGGCGGTCGCACACCCATCGCACAGGGTGCGCATCCAGGCAAAGCGACGCAGCCGCCCCGGCGCGGCACATTCCTGGCAGGTCAAGAGGCTGCGGTCCAGAACCGGCTGCTGTTCCGCCCGGATTGCTGCCTGGGCCCGCTCTAGCGCCTGAGCCAGTTCCAGGGGAAGCTGGGGAATTTCTTCCCCGTTCGCATCGAGCTCGATCTCCGCCTCGGGATCGTCCCTGGGATCCATGGGAGCGATGCCAGGAACATCAGCGACGCCATGCTGATTCCCATGCCGGCCCGGGCGGCCATGCAGCGACCAGTACACCCGCAGCCCAGCGAGCTTCTCCTTGCACTGGTCGATGCGGAAGTACGGCGCCAGACCCGGTCCGAGATGGCGGTCCACTAGCTCCATGAAGTCGGTGGCGATGCCGTACCAGCCATCGGGCAGGTCCGACCAGTAGGGTCCACCGTTCTGGAACAGGTGGGGGTAGGCCGCCATCAGGCGGGCGATCGCGCTGCCCTCGGCTTGGTAGGTGCTCAGGTCGTTGCTGTCGCCGTAGGCGGGGGCTGGGTGGGTGTGGTCTGTCATGGTGTTTCCTTCATGGGTTGGTTGCTGGGTGGGTTACTGGATTGGTGTTTGGGGTGAACCGGCTGGCCACATCAATGCAGCCAACGTTTGCCGGTGCCATCACTGCTGTCTGGGTCGCCGGTATCCGGGTCCTCGGACTCACCCGTCGGATCACCGTCGTCCTCCACCTCCGACAGCTCGGCCCTGACCAGCGTCAGCGTTTGGCGGCGCTTCTTCGGTCGGCCCTTGCCGTTGGCCTGGGCGCTCCCCGGCTTGACGAGGTCCTGTCCCTGCTGCGTCTTGAAGTCCACCGGCACCAGGTGCCGCCGGCCTTGCGCGATCGCCTCGCACACCGCGTCCTCTACCGCCTGGTAGACCGCCCGGGCGGGCTGCTGGTCGATGGTCCTCAAGATGTCGTCGCCCGGCACCTGGAAGTCGGTGAGGCCGTTGTGGCTCAGCACGCTGTCCACCACGCTCTTGGCGACCTTTAGGGTCTGCGCCCCGGTGGGAAGGCCGATCTGGAAGACCTTGAAGCGGCTGTGGATGGACTCCGGAATGCGCTCGGGGTGGTTGGCCGTGCCGATCCAGATCACCCGGCTGGCGTTGATCACCAGCCGGGTGCTCAGGTCGCGCAGGCTGCCTGCGGTCTCGGGCTCCAGGATGGAGTGCAAAGCGTTGATGGCGCTGTATCGGCCTTCGCTGTCGTTGGCCTTGTCCACCTCGTCGAGTACAAACACCGGGTTGGCGGCTTTGCCGTTCGTGAGAACCTGGGTGAGCGTGCCCATCTGGGTGTTGGCCCAGTGGGCATCGCTGCCGAGCAGGGCAGCCCCGGTCGTGCCCGAGTCCATGGCATAGCGGAAGAAGTCGGTGGCCAGCATCCGGGCCAGGCTTTGGGCAAACCGGGTCTTGCCGACGCCCGGGGGGCCCAGCAGCAACATGGGCGGAATGTGGAACTGCCCGGTGACCTGGGACAGGATCACCCGGTTGCGGATCGCGCGGACCACCTCAGCGAAGTTCGGGCTGGCCTCCAGCAGTTCGTCCAAGGCCTCGAGGCTGGCGAAGCGCTGGATGGGTCGCAAGGGACCTTTGGCCTTGAGTTGCTTGAACAAGTTAGACAGGCGCACGTGGCCGTCCCGGTCGGGCGAGCCAGCGCGGGCGTTCAGGATCAGCTCCTTGAGCTGGGCGTAGCGGAACACTGGCAGCTGAGCCACCGGGTCGTAGTCCACCCCGGGGACTGGATCCTCCAGATCCGCGAAGTCGAGTCTGGGGTCGACGTCACCGACGCGTTCGTTGAGGGGACTGCGCGTCGGGGTGGTTGCCGATGCGGGTGTCGCCCAGCCGCTGCCCCGGCGGTTCGCGTCGTCAGGCAGTTCGTGACCTGCGGCAATGGCCGCATCCCGCTCGGCGGCTTCGCGCCTCTCCCGGCGCAGCTGCACCTCATCGAGCATGCGCTGGGTCCAATCGGCATCGGCCTTGGCGAGTTGGATGGCCCGCTGCTTGGGCAGCAACAGGTACACCGGCGCGCGGCTGTCGCGGTGGGAGCGGCGGTAGAACGCCAGTCCGTCGGGCGGATCGTCGGGTGGGCGATCGCCGAGGCGGTCGGCGTTGTGCCGCTCGATGGCACGGCCGAGTTCCTCGTCGGTCAGGGCGTCTGGCGGCTTGGGCGCGTGGCGTGGAGGAGCCGCCGTAGGTGCTCGGGCGGTTGGCGCTGGAGCGGGCGCAGGTGCAGGTGCAGTGTCAGAGGCCGGAGCGGGGGTTGCATTGACCGCCGTATCACCGCTGTCCTGAGCCTGGTTCCTGACCTGGGCGGCCCACAGAGCGCCTTCGGGCAGTTCCCACTCGATGGGAACGTCGGGGTGTTTGTCGTAATGGTCGCTGACGCGCTGTGCGGCGAGTCGAAGTGCGTCGAAGTTGCTCATCTCTGGCTCCTGTGTCAGGAGCCAGAGGAGTCAGGTCAGTGCAGTGACCTGGAATCCCCAGGCGCCCGACGAATGGTGGTGTTCGTGGTGCTGGTCATGGTGGAAAGCGGACGGCGGATGAAGGTGGGGCGTGCAGTGCGCGGTGTCCGGGCTTCGGTGCAATCGGTGGTGAGGTCTCTGGTGGACTTGGTCACTGATTGCACTTGGGCTGTGCGTTCTGCGCCCCGGCGTTCAACCTCTATCAAGGTGCTAATGGGGGCATTGATGGAAGTGGAAATGCTGCAGGCAATGCGGCTCACCATCGATCGATTCGAGTTGACCAGCGACACAGCACCAGCCACCGCCGTGTTGGCGGTGTTCAGATAGCAGACGATGGAAAGCGCGCGGGTAGACAACCGCCCACAGGCGGTGTCCGAGAAGAAACGGGCCAGCGGGGCGTGACCTAAAGCCTTGGCGTAAGGCACCAAGAGTGTCGGTAGGGTGTGGGCTTGTAGGGGCATGTTTTTCGGCCTAGTTCAATCATCTTCCGATGGATTGGGGAAGTTTGCAAGAGGCGATTTCAACGGCGGAGATCGATGAGCCAGGAGATGTTCGAAAGTGAAAACCGCGAAACGCAAAAAACACAGATTTGGGATGTCGGGCTCGCTCTGGAAAGCAAGCTCTAGACGGTCTCGCATGTGAGTCAGCGGAAAACCACGAAACGAATTACGTCGGTTGAGACCTGTATGTCATACAGAATCAGTCGGGATTAAACGGCTTCATCCCAGGGCGAATAGACCCCCCACGCAACACAGAACACGATGGCTGAGCTTGTGTGGGAGACCGTTGGATTCAGTCGTCGCTCAACTCTGCACGTGCCAGCTCGATGTCGAGCCGCTCCATCGCATCCATCGGTGTGCAGGCCGCAGCCTGTTCGTAAAGCGCAGTCGCCTCTTTCATGCGTCGTTCGCCTTCCAGCATGACCTGCCCGTTGGCGTACTCCACCATCGCAATGGCTGAGCCTGGGTTGAGCTTCAGCGCCCGTTGGAACATCTTGAGACCGGTGTCTTTTTTGGCGCCATAGGTCATGCCGCCAATCAGCGAACCCACCTTGTCAATCACCTCGGCATGGAAGGCGCCCAGGGTGATGTGCGCGTCGGCATGCAGCGGCTGCAACTGGATGGTTTTTTCCAGTGCGTCCTTGACGCGGGTGCCAAGGCCCTGGGCCAAGGCCTTGGCCACGCTGATGCCTTGGCCGTAACGCCCCAGCGCATAGGCTTGCTGGTACCAGGCATTGGGGTCGTCTGGCGTTTCGGTGGCCTGCGCTGCCGCGCGCTCGGCGACCTCGGTGAACAGGTCCAGCTTGGCTTTCTCCCGCGTCTCCAGGTAGTTGGCGTAGATGCAGGTGGCCTTGTTGGCCACCGTCAGCCCGGGACCACCCGCCTTGAGGCCAAGCTCTGCCGCCAGCTGGAACTCGCCATTGTGGAAATGCGCCCAGGCTTCCAGCACCTTGGTGGCTTTGGGCAGTGGCTCCGCGTCGCCCTGGTGCAGCCGTGCCCAGTGTTTCTTGACACTGGTTGTGTCAAAGGTGTAGTCGCCGAGGTGAGGGAATGCAGCCCACTTCGCCATGCGTGTCTCCGTTGTGTTGTGTGCCAGCTTATCAAACGCCCACGCGTTTGGCGGGTCAGTTCTGGGGGGTGTAGGCCCCCACCAGCGACAGCAGGTGCATGCGCTGGCCCTGTTCCAGGTAAGGCACCAGCAGGTTCAGCACATGGTGCGCACCGCGCAGCAGCGCGGCCTGCGCGCTCTCGGGCTCCAGCGCGCGGCGCGGGTCGCGCACGTACTCGTAGCTCAGCCAGTAGGTCAGTACCACCACCATGCTGGTGGCGGTGGCTTCCACCTCGCGCGAGTCGATCTTCAGCGCGCCCGAACGGCTCATGCCGTCGAGCAGCGCCTTCACCGAGCGGGTCTTGCTTTTCAGCACCCACTGGAAATGGGTTTCCAGTCGGCGGTTCTTGCTGAGCAGGTCGTTCAGGTCGCGGTACAGAAAGCGGTACTGCCAGATCAGCTCGAACAGCGTGTGCATGAAAAACCAGGCGTCTTCCACGTTGCGCACCCCGTCGCTGGCGTTGAGCAGTTCGTTGAGGGCGCGCTCATAGCGGTCAAAGAGCGAGTTGATCAGCTCGTCTTTGGCGGGGTAGTGGTAGTAGAGGTTGCCGGGGCTGATGCCCAGCTCGGCCGAGATCAGTGTGGTGGAGACATTGGGTTCGCCAAACCGGTTGAACAGCTCCAGCGTCACTTCCAGAATGCGTTCAGCCGTGCGGCGTGGCGCTTTTTTCGCCATGGTGTGGACCTCTTTGAAGCACGCACTGTACCCGACCCGTTGCCGGCTGCACACCGGGAAACACCCGGTGTCGGCAAGCGCCTGGAAAACAAAAAGGGACGGCGAACCGTCCCTTGTGTGTGCTCGCCCAGTCGGCGTTCAGGCGGCTGGTGCGGCCTTCTTGCGGGCGGGCGCGCGCTTTTTCGCTGCCGGTTTGTCTTGCGCTATCGGCGCTTCGGCCTTGGCAACGGGCTTCTTGGCAGCCGGTTTGACCGCCGTGCGCGTGTTGCCTGCCTGGGCCTGTTTGCTGAGGGCGTCGACCCGGGCGCTCAGCGCGGCCACGTCTTTGGCAGACGGCACGCCCAGCTTGTTCAAAGCCTTGGCAACGCGGTCTTCAAAAATGTTTTCCAGTTTGTCCCACTGGCCAGAGGCCTTGGACGTGATGTCGGTGGCCATGTTGGTCATCTTGCTGGTGGCTTCGGTGATTTTCTCTTCGGCCACAGACTGCGTCTTGCGTTGGATGCTCAGACCTTCCTTCACCAACGCGTCAAACACCTTGCCGCCTTCTTCCTGGGCCTTGGCAAACGCGCCCAGGCCAGCCAGCCAGATTTGCTGTGCCGAGTCCTTGACGGTGCTCGACAGCTGGGCGCCGGTTTTTTTGTCGGTGACGGTTTTTTGCAGTTTCTTGACCATGGGTTCTCCGGGGAAATGGGATGGATCGGTGCGCGATGTGGGGTGTCACATGCGCTACACCTCGGACTTTACGCACACTGTGGCGTCAGCGGTAGGGGGGGTTGACTAAATTGCTAGGCCCACCTGCCTAGGGTTTGCACGGGTTTGTGCGGAATAGCGTGCTGCGCAGCTTGGGCAAGAATAGCCAACATATTTGGGAGATTGACATGCAGTATTTCGTCACCGGCGCCACGGGCTTCATTGGCAAGCGGCTTGTTAAAAAGTTGCTTGAGCGCAAAGGCTCGGTGGTGTATTTCCTGATTCGCAAGGAAAGCGCGAACAAAGTGGCTGGCCTGCGCGAGTTCTGGGGTGTGAGTGCCGCCCGGGTGGTGCCGGTGCATGGCGACCTGACCGCCAAGAGGTTGGGCGTGTCCGCAGAGGAGATCAAAAAGCTCAAAGGGCAGATTGACCACTTTTACCACTTGGCTGCGGTCTATGACCTCGGTGCCGACGAAGAGAGCCAGGTGGCGGTGAACATTGACGGCACCCGCCACACGGTGGAATTTGCCAAGGCGATCGACGCGGGGCACTTTCACCATGTGTCGTCGATTGCTGCGGCTGGCCTCTACGAAGGCGTGTTCCGCGAAGACATGTTCGAGGAGGCCGAAAACTACGACCACCCCTACTTCATGACCAAGCACGAGAGCGAAAAAATCGTCCGTCAGGAATGCAAGGGCAAGTGGTCGGTCTACCGCCCCGCCATGGTCGTGGGCGACAGCACCACCGGCGAGATGGACAAGATCGACGGGCCCTACTACTTCTTCAAGCTGATCCAGCGCATGCGGCAATTGCTTCCGCCGTGGATGCCAGCCGTCGGGCTGGAAGGCGGGCGCATCAACATCGTGCCGGTGGACTTTGTGGTCAACGCGCTGGACGTGATCAGCCACAAGACCGACATCGCCAAGAAGTGTTTCCACCTGGTGGACCCAGTGGGTTACCGCGTGGGCGACGTGCTGGACATTTTCAGCAAGGCCGCGCACGCGCCCAAGATGAACCTGTTCATCAACGCCGCGTTGCTGGGTTTTATCCCCAAGAGCGTGAAGAAGGGCCTGATGGCCCTGGCACCGGTGCGCCGCATCCGCAATGCGGTGCTGAAAGACCTGGGTCTGCCGGAAGACATGCTGGCTTTTGTCAACTACCCAACCCGCTTTGACTGCCGCGACACGCTGGCCGCGCTCAAGGGCTCCGGCGTGACCTGCCCCAACCTGAAAGACTACGCCTGGAGGTTGTGGGACTACTGGGAGCGCCACCTCGACCCCGACCTGCACATCGACCGCTCCCTCAAAGGCACGGCCGGCGGCAAGGTGGTGCTGGTCACCGGCGGTTCGTCGGGCATTGGCCTGGCAGCGGCGCACAAGTTTGCCGAAGCGGGCGCCACCACCATCATCTGCGGCCGCGACCAGGACAAGCTGGACGAAGCCTGCGCCGAAGCCAAGGCCAAGGGCTACCAGTTCGTGGCTTATGCGGCCGACATTGCCGACATGGCCGACTGCGACCGTTTCACCAAGCTGCTGAACGACAACCATGGCGGTGTGGACTTCCTCATCAACAACGCTGGCCGCTCCATCCGCCGCGCCATCGAGTCCAGCTACGACCGCTTCCACGACTTCGAGCGCACCATGCAGCTCAACTACTTTGGCTGCCTGCGGGTGACCATGGGTTTGCTGCCCGGCATGGTGGGCAAAAAGCGTGGCCATGTGGTCAACATCAGCTCCATCGGCGTGCTGACCAATGCGCCGCGTTTCTCGGCGTATGTGGCCAGCAAGGCCGCGCTTGATGCCTGGACCCGCTGTGCGTCCAGCGAGTACGCCGACCAGGGCATCACCTTCACCACCATCAACATGCCGCTGGTGCGCACGCCCATGATTGCACCGACCAAGATGTACGACAACGTGCCCACCCTGAGCCCCGAAGAGGCCGCCGACCTGATTGCGCAGGCGTGCATTTTCAAGCCGGTGCGCATTGCCACCCGACTGGGCATTGCCGGCCAGGTCATGCACGCGCTGGTGCCACGGGTGGCGCAGATTGCGATGAACACCAGTTTCCGCATGTTCCCCGATTCTTCAGCCGCCAAGGGCGAAAAGGGCGGCAAACCACAGCTGTCAGCAGAAGCCGTGGCGATGCAGCAAATGATGCAGGGCATTCATTTCTGAGCGCCTACAGCGTGTGGCGGTCAGTCCAAGGCGCCTGCTGGCGCCTTTTTTGTGTCTGCGAGGGAGTGGGATAATCGCAGGCTGTGATTAGACCGTGTGCACACGGTTGCATTTGGGAGACGACATGATTCTGGTGACCGGTGGTGCCGGCTTTATCGGCGCTAATTTTGTGCTGGATTGGCTGTCGCATTCTGAAGAGGCCGTGGTCAACCTGGACAAGTTGACCTACGCTGGCAACCAGGAGAATCTGGCTTCGTTGGAAGACCACCCTGGGCATGTGTTCGTTCAGGGGGATATTGCCGACACCGCGTTGGTGACCGATCTGTTGGCGCGGTACCGGCCGCGTGCCGTGCTGAATTTCGCAGCCGAATCGCATGTGGACCGTTCCATCCACGGGCCTGAGACGTTCATTCAGACCAACATCGTCGGAACCTTTCGGCTGCTGGAGGCGGTGCGCGCCCATTGGGGTGGTTTGCAGGGCGGTGACAAAGCTGCCTTCCGGTTGTTGCATGTGTCCACCGATGAGGTCTATGGCTCGCTTTCGCCGACCGACCCCGCCTTCAAGGAAACCGGCCGTTACGAGCCCAATAGTCCTTATTCCGCCAGCAAGGCGGCGAGTGACCACCTGGTGCGTGCCTACCACCACACCTATGGCCTGCCGGTGGTGACCACCAACTGCTCCAACAACTACGGCCCATTCCACTTCCCCGAGAAACTGATTCCGCTGATGGTCGTCAACGCGCTGGCAGGCAAGCCCCTGCCCGTCTATGGCGACGGTCAGCAGGTGCGCGATTGGCTCTACGTGAAAGACCACTGCAGTGCCCTGCGTCGGGTGTTGGAGGCGGGCCGTTTGGGTGAAACCTACAACGTTGGTGGCTGGAACGAGAAGCCCAATCTGGAAATCGTGCACACCGTTTGCGGCTTGCTCGACGAACTGCGTCCGCGCAGCGACGGTAAGCCCTACGCGACGCAGATTACCCATGTGACCGACCGCCCCGGGCATGACCGCCGCTATGCGATTGACGCCAGCAAAATCGAACAGGAGCTGGGCTGGCGGCCGGCAGAAACTTTCGAGACCGGCATCCGCAAAACCATCCAGTGGTACCTGGACAACCCGGCCTGGGTTGCCAATGTGCAGTCGGGCGCTTACCAGCATTGGGTGCATAAAAACTACAGTGCGCGTGCGGCATGAAGATCCTGTTGTTTGGCAAAGGCGGGCAGGTGGGTTGGGAGCTGCAGCGAAGCCTGGCACCGCTGGGCGAGCTGGTAGCACTGGATTTCGACAGCACTGATTTTTGCGGCGACTTCACCCGTCCCGAAGCGCTGGCCGAGACCGTGCGTTCGGTCCGGCCTGATGTCATCGTCAATGCCGCTGCCCACACCGCAGTGGACAAGGCCGAGAGTGAGCCTGAACTGGCCCGCACCATCAACGCCGCCGCGCCTGGTGTGCTGGCCCGCGAAGCCACCACACTCGGCGCCTGGCTGGTGCATTACTCGACGGATTATGTTTTTGACGGCAGTGGTAGCCAGCCCTGGAAAGAAACCGACACCCCTGCGCCGCTCAACGTTTACGGTCATACCAAACTGGAAGGCGAACGCCTGATTGCCCAGCACTGTGCCCAGCATTTGATTCTGCGGACCAGTTGGGTCTATGCCGCACGCGGCGGAAACTTCGCCAAGACCATGCTCAGACTGGCCAGGGAGCGAGACCGATTGACCGTGATCAACGACCAGTTTGGCGCGCCCACCGGCGCAGAACTGCTGGCCGATGTCACCGCCCACGCACTCCGGCATCTGCTGCAGCGGCCCACCGACGCGGGCCTGTACCATTTGGCCGCTTCAGGCGAAACGACTTGGCACGGGTACGCGCAAGAAGTGTTGGCAATCGCCAGGGCCGCGGGCGTCGCGTTGAAGGCCGAGACGGCCGACGCTGTGCCGACCAGCGCATTCGCCACACCAGCCAGGCGCCCTCACAACTCGCGGCTCAGCACGCAAAAAATCCAACAAACGTTTGGCCTCAAATTGCCACCTTGGCAACAGGGCGTCACACGCATGTTGGCCGAAGTAATTTGATTCCCTTGATCCCCATCCATTGACATGACCGCTCGCAAAGGCATCATCCTCGCAGGAGGTTCTGGCACACGCCTGCACCCGGCCACCCTGGCTATCAGCAAACAGTTGCTGCCGGTGTACGACAAGCCAATGATTTATTACCCGCTCAGCACGTTGATGTTGGCAGGTATCCGTGACATTCTGATCATCAGCACGCCGCAGGACACCCCGTTGTTTCAGAACCTGTTGGGCGATGGTTCCCGCTGGGGCTTGAGTCTGAGTTATGCGGTCCAGCCAAGTCCAGATGGGTTGGCTCAGGCGTTCATCATCGGTGCCAATTTCGTCGGGAACTCGCCCAGCGCGCTGATCCTCGGCGATAACTTGTACCATGGGCACGACTTCGCCCAGCTTTTGTGCGGCGCTGATCAAAAAACCGAGGGCGCTACCGTTTTTGCTTACCATGTGCACGACCCTGAGCGTTATGGTGTTGTGGCTTTCGATGCCAACGGCAAAGCCAGCAGCATCGAGGAAAAACCCGTCAAGCCCAAAAGCAGCTTTGCTGTGACGGGTCTGTATTTCTATGACAACCAGGTCGTTGACATCGCCAAGGCGGTCAAACCGAGTGCCCGGGGCGAACTCGAAATCACCTCTGTCAACCAGACCTACCTGGAACTCGGACAACTCAACGTCCAGATCATGCAGCGGGGATATGCCTGGTTGGACACGGGCACCCATGACAGTCTGCTGGAGGCGGGGCAGTTCATCGCCACACTGGAACATCGCCAGGGACTGAAGATAGCCTGCCCGGAAGAGATCGCCTGGCGCAACGGCTTCATTTCCGATGATGCCTTGGTCAAACTGGCCGAGCCCTTGGCAAAAAGCGGCTATGGCCAGTACCTTTTACGGGTGCTGGCAGAAGAAAAAGGATCGAGCAGCCAAGGACGGGCGCGATGAAAGTGTTTCAGACGGATCTGCCAGAAGTGCTGATCTTGGAGCCCGTTGTGTACGGTGACAGCCGCGGGTTTTTCATGGAGAGCTTCAATCAACAGCGCTTCTCTGAGGCCACCGGCCTGAACCTGGTCTTCGTGCAGGACAACCACAGCAGGAGTGCCAAGGGCGTTCTGCGCGGACTGCACTACCAGCTCGTACAGCCTCAGGGCAAGTTGGTGCGTGTGGTGCGTGGCGCGGTGTTTGACGTGGCAGTGGACGTGCGAAAAAACTCCCCGAATTTTGGAAAATGGGTGGGGGTGGAACTGAGCGAGGCCAATCACCGGCAGCTTTGGGTGCCCCCGGGCTTTGCGCACGGGTTCCTTGTGTTGAGTGACGAGGCGGATTTCCTGTACAAGACCACGGCTTTCTACGCACCTGAGCACGAGCGCAGCATCCGTTGGGATGATGGTGCCATCGGAATCCAGTGGCCAGTGTCCTGTCTCAATGGCCAGTCGCCCTCCTTGTCAGTGAAAGATCAGCAGGCGGCATTGCTGGCCGATGCCGAAACCTACGACTGATTCGCCAGTTTGCATGAACGTCGAACCGCAGCCGGGGCCGTCTTACCATCCGACTGTTTGTGTTGCGGTGGTCGTGCTATATCACCCGGTCAGGGAAAGGCTTGCCCAGGCGCTGAGTGCCCTGTCAAACCAGGTGGCAGCGGTGGTCGTTTATGACAACACCTCGGAGCGGTTTGCATCCCAGAGACCACTGAACGAGCCAGAGCTGCGGTCGTTGCTTGGGCCCGGGTGCCGACTGACGCTCCTCGGCTCAGGTCACAACATTGGTCTTGCCGCTGGACTCAATCGCGGAATTCAGTGTGCCCTCGACACGGGCGCCACCCATGTGTTGCTTCTGGATCAGGACAGTGTTGCCGCCCCCGGCATGGTTGTTGCGCTCCTACAGGGTTCCCAGGTTGCCCAAACCCATGGCCTGCGCGTGGCGGCCGCAGGCCCCAGTTTTTCAGACACAAGAGGGGTCGTTCCCCCTCCCTTTTTGCGTGTCGGCTTCCCGACTTGTCAGGCGGTATACCCACAGCCAGGGGATGTGTATGTCCAGACCGATGTCCTGATCACCTCTGGCTCACTGCTTTGTGCCCAGGCAATCCATGACATTGGTCCGATGGCCGAGAGCCTGTTCATTGACAATGTGGACATCGAGTGGGGTTTTCGCGCCAAGGCGGCTGGCTGGGCGCTCATTGGCGTTCCGGTTGCACTTCTCAATCACCAGTTAGGTGAACAGCGGATGCCTGCGCCATGGTGGCTGCGCTGGACCGGCCGAGCGCATCTCATCCACCATCCGCCAGTGCGGCTTTACTACATCATGAGAAATCGCCTGGCGTTGCAGCGTCTGCCTCATGTCCCTCTGGCCTGGAAGCTTCAGGACCTGCTGCGCTTACCTTGGCGATTTCTGCTGGGTTTGCAATCGGCCCAGTCCAAGCCAGAGGCTTTTCGCGCCATGACCCAGGGACTTTGGCATGCGGTGATTGGGCGATCTGGCCCAAGGCCCTGAGGCGTCCCGTGGTTGGCGGTGACCCGTCTCACCTGGCACGGATCCGGGATTCGGTTCGCGCTGTGGTGTTCATGGCCGACTCCTGGGCAATGCACCATGCGGCCAGCAGGGTGAACAGCACGGCTTTTTCGTAGTGGTGAAACCCGAGGTCGGTCACCATGGTGGGCAGCACACAGAGGGCCGCCGCCGGAAGCCACACCGCATCCCATTGCCACGCTCGAAACAGCAGGCGTACCAAGGCTGCGGCAAATATCAGGTACGGCATCAAAGTGATGGCCCCCCAGCTGTAGAGAATCTCCAGCAGGTCGTTGTGGCTGTGCCATATGTACGGCAGGCCAGGCACAGCCAGGTGGTGCCTGTCGTTCAAGAAACCGTGTCCGATCAGGACGTCAGGCCAGCGCATGGCTTCAGACCAATAAAGCTGCCAATAGGCACTTCTCAGGTCAAGGCCCGTCTTGTTTTGCAAAGTCAGAAACCAGACAGACAGCGCGACGATGAGCAAGAACAAGGTCAAAGCGATCAACCAGAAGCGGCGGTTGGCCAACCCAAAAGCCCCAATTGGCTGGGCCTTTGAAGCGTCATCCCTATGCGCCAGCTGACGCACCAGACCCGCCTGACGCCAAACCCCGACCGTACACAGGCTGCTGGCGATCAGTGCCCCCATGAACGCGCTTCTGGACTGCAGGCAGGCCGCCGGCAGCAGCCATAACCATGGCAACCACGCCATTGAACGCGACGCAACCCACTTGTTGCTGGGTGACCAGGTTTGGCGTGTCCATCCCCAGGCCAGGTAGAACGCTGGAAGGTAAAAGCCTGCGAACAGATAAGGGTGTGATGACAAACCCGCCGACTGGTATTTGAGCCAGCCGAACTCTCGGACAACCACCTCGTAGTTCAGCCACCCGATCCGAAGACCCGATACCGCTTCCAGAGGCACTGCAAAGAAATGCCACAGGCAAAGCGCGCACAGCACAGTGGCAAATGCCAAAGGCACACGTGGCAATGTCATGAAAACGCTCAAGGCTGGCAGACAGGTCACGAGCCCTGCCTGAGGGCCGAGCAGACGCCAAAATCCGGTGGCACCCACTGGGCGTGCCATCAACTCTGCGCTCAAAATACCGCAACCCACCAGAATGTAGACCAACCAAACCCCGCCAAACTGTTTCCAAAGTCGGGCCAATGTGTCCTGGTGGAAGCGCCAGGCGACGACCAAGCCCGCCACGCCCAGGGCCGCCAGCAAAAGAGCGTGGGGAGGACTGGCCGAAGAGAATCCCAGGACACACACCAGAAAAACGATCAGCCACAACGCAGGCAGGCCATGCACGGGGCTGAACAACCCGCCGGCCTTCATGGCACGGGGTGGCGAGCGCCTGGGACCGTTCTGGATTCAGCAGGTGCCCGTACCGGCCGGATGCTGAAGTCACCTGATGGCGCGTCCAGAACCGGGTGGTAGGCAGGATCGTTGGCAAACCAGGGGGCGTATTGTTCTCTGAGCGCCAGGGACAACCCGTTGGAATCCACCACCGAACCCGGTGGTGTATGGGCAGTTGAGGTCAACGGCGGCGCAATCGGCGTGGCCGCTGGGTGGTCGACACGCTGCCAGGTAGACCGAGGTTCCCAGACGATGAGCTGACCGCATTCGCGTGCGCGCAGGCACCAGTCGATGGACGTCCAGTGGTCCATGGCATACCCGTCCTTCAGTCCGCCTGAAGCTACGAAAACATCTCGCCTGATGCCGACACAACCAAACCAGGCCGCCGACAGCTCTTGCGGCAATTGCGCACGACCCATGTAGCCAGGGTGGTTGAGTGGCAGCTGATTGAACAGGGGTGAATGTCCGGCCGCCATCGAGAGGACCATGCCGCCATCCACGAGGCGCTCGAACTGGTTGTAGACAGCGCCACATGACAGCGCCACACCTGGCCGTGTGAGATGTCCTGCCAGCCACTGCAAAGCCTGGTCGTTCATGGCGACAAGACCGTCCTGAACAATCAGAACCAGTTCGGTGGTGGCGGCCCGGATGGCTTGGTTTAGCGCCGAAGTACTGGACCCACAATGCACCGTGTCATGGCACTGAAAGGCGAGCTTGGCGTGCGCAGCCTGCAATGTGCTCTGGCTGCCTTCAGGTTGGGATGACACCAGAATGAGCGTGGCACGGGTCGTCAGGTCCACTTTCGGAGGGTGCAGGCTGTAGTTCCATGCTGGCGTGATCTCCGCCCTGGCGCCCGGCCAGAAAGTGTGCAGATGTTCATTGAGCGCCTTGCACGCGCTGGTCAGCGCGTACGGTTTTTCAGTGGCACCCAAGGCGGTGCTGCCCGGCAAGACCCGCCAGTGGTACAAAACTTTTGGAATGTGAACGACATCGTTGGCAGACACCGTGCTGACGCACCTCAGGGCCAGGTCATAGTCCTGCGACCCCTCATAACCAAGCCTGAACCCACCCAACTGCTGCACAAGCCCTCGGCGGTAGATTCCCAGGTGGCTGATCAGGTTGTGTCCAAGCAACAGAGTATGGTTCCACGCGGACTTCATGTAACCACCAAACCGCTGCCCATCCGCTGCAAGTTTGTCTTCGTCCGAGTAAATGACCTGGGCGTTCGGATGAGCGCGAATGGCTTGGGCCACACAGTGCAGCGCATCCGGCGACAAGATATCGTCGTTGTCCATCAGCGCAATGAAATCACCACTGGCCAGTGCAAGGGCTGAGTTCGATGCGGCCGAGATGTGGCCATTCTCAGGTCGCCTGACGGCTTTGATGCGACTGTCTGACTGAATCAGTTGTTCGAGCGCCGGCCAGACTGCCGGGTCCGATGACGCATCGTCCGCCAGACAAAGTTCCCAACGGTCATAGGATTGATTCCGAATCGAATCGACAGCCTCCCGGAGCAGTTCAATGGGGGGGTTGTAGACCGGCATCACCACTGAAATGAGGGGGCGATCCGGCCAATCAACAGACAGCGCAGACTGCGCTCTGAGCAACTCCGGCACGGGAGTATCGTGCGCGATGACCCAGTCTGAATAGCCCATGGCACCCCCTGTCACTTTGCGCCAGGCGGGGTGGTGTTGTAGACGGTAGGCCACACCGCGCCAGCCTTCGCGCAAGACGATTCGGAACAGACGCATGCCTTTGCGCAGCATCTGGCCCAGGCCCACCTGGCGCGAGAACCAGCGCAGCGGCGCCATCAGCCGCCAGCTCGCGCTCAGACGCATGGCGTGCAAGGTGCGGTAAAGGGCCTCCAGTTCAGCGCTCTGATGGGACACTTGTTTTTGCAGTTGCACCAGGTCAGGCTGCTCGGCAGTTTGTGCATCGCACACCAACTGTTGCAAATTGCCGTTGTTCCGGTTCAGCGCTTCGATCTGCTGTTGTGCGTCCAGAAGGCGCTGCTCCAAGTTGGAAAATTCCCAGACCCGGTGCATCAGGGCTGAACGCTCTTCAGGGGTCCAGTGTGCCTCCCACTTGTCGTGGATGTCATGCAACCACGCGGTGGTTTGCTGGGAGTTTTCATGCACCCCCGAGCTGTCATGAACCCTGTAGGCTGCACTGATGCCAGGCAGGTGGAGCAAGGGCGTACAGCGTGAAATCTGAAGCCAGAAATCCCAATCTTCGTAACGGGCAAGCCGTGGGTCGAACCGGCAACCGCGTTCCACCAGCCGGCGGCTGAACATCACCGCATGGATGGGCATGAGATTCCCCGACATTTGCCGGACACCATCAAAAGGCAAATCAAATGCCTGTCCGATGGGCTGGCCCTGCGTGTCGACGAGGACCACGCCACTGTAGGCGGCCAGGGCCGAGGTCTGACTTGCGAGTGTCGCAGCCAGTCGCCCGATGTGCGATGGCATCAACCAGTCGTCGTCGTCCAAGAACAGCAACCATTCACCGCGGGCCGCCTCCAGGAGCCGGTTGGCCGCATCGCTTCTCGAAAGAGGCGTGTCTGTGCGCAGCAGCCGAAGCGGAAAAGAGCCGCAATGGAGTGGCAGGGTCTGGTGTTCTGGCCGAACGGCCTGCACCACCACTTCAATGGCGTCGTGGTTCTGCAACCTGACCGAATCCAGCGCCTGCATCAACTCGGGTCGGTCGGTGCTGCGTATCAGCACCGAGACCAGTGGACGGGCAGAGTGATCGGCATGCGTGCGCTCACCAGCGGCCACCACGGGCAAATGCCGCAGATCCGGGTCCCTGACCAAGTCTTCAGGGCTCAGGACATAGTAGGCCTCTGCAGATTCAACGCTGCTCGCCAGCGTATAGGTCCTGAACCGGTTGAGTGCCACGATTTGGCGTGTGTAGTCCTGTCTTGACAGCTGGGAGCGAAAGCACAGCATCGCCCGCAGTTTGGTCGGGGCCACTGCCGTGATGTCCAGCAGCTGGTTCGGACGCAGCGGATTGCCCACTTCGTAGTAGGCCAGCTGGACGGGTCGTCCCGCCTGCAGAACTGCTCTGCGGGCCAGCTCGGCCGCCTGCCGGTGGTCCGGGTGAATTTCCCAGGGTGACGGCGCGTACACAAGCGCGAAGTCTCCTTCGCGCAACCGTGTTGACAAACGCGCCACAGTGGCGTTGTCGCAAAGCAGCCCCCTGTCGGGCAGGCGCCAGAATTCGGGGGGCTGGGTTCCAAGGATGGCTGCGGCTTCCCGGCATTCATGCTCCCGCGTTGCCGCGTCCCCCCCGGCCTCACCGCTGGTCAGAACCAGCGGCTGGACCCATGCGCCCTGCTGGGTGTGCATGGCGACCGCACCACCACAGCCGAACACCTCATCGTCCGGATGGGGTGCCAGTACGAGCACCCGAGTGGCCGCCGGGACAGGGCTGGGCTGGTAGGGAATCAGTGTGGGTTCCAAAATGACAAACGATGGTAGGCCTGCAGCCAATCAATGATATCGGGTGAGCAGGGTGGGAATGAGTGCGTTCAGAGACCACGCCAGGAAAAGAGCTGGAGCCAGACCCTTGAAAAGCACCACGGCCCAATGCCGCATGTTCGACCATGGCCCGTGATCGGGGCGAACGGCTTGCGCGGTCAGCGCAAAGTTCTTGGATGGCATGTCATGGGGCGAAGGTCCGGCGCCATGCATGGCCAATGCCAGCAACAAAGCGGGGATCAAAAGGTAGCGTCCCTGTACCCCCTCGACGCGCACCGCAGGAAACGGTGACCAGGCGATCAGCATGGCCAGGAAAACCAGCACCAGTGATGCCAGTCCCGCCAGCCACAAGGCCAAGGTCACCGCTTGCTGTGCTGAATCAGCAGGAGACCTGACAGCTGATTTGGAACTTGCCAAGTGCGGGAGGGATGCGATTGCGCACAAAAACAAGCCCACCCAAAGGCTGGTGTATTGCTGGCCCAGCAACGGGGTGTCCAGCCAGCCCAGGATGCCAATGAAGGACTGCCCCAAAAAAGCCATGGTCTCAGGGTCAAGCCAGGTGTTTTTCAGGGTCGAGAGCAGTTCTACCGGGTGGGTCAGGTAGTGCACAGCGATCTCACCGGTGGCCAGTGGTCTGACAACCCGCTGGTCCACCGTGTCGGACAAGGCGAACAAAAACCACCCAACGACGAAGGTGGGCGCCACAATCGCCAGCGCCCATAGGGTCTTGCTGGCACGCTGCCACGCAACCACCAGCAACAACAGCAACATGGGTGCCAGGTGGATGCGGGTGGATGTCAACACCACCAGGGTGAAGAAAAGCCCGATGGGTGCAAGTTGGGCTGGCCACAGACTTGCCGGTTGTGCCGCGACCCTGGTCAGCGCAACAGCGAGCAAAGCCAAACTGGCCGTCAGGCCGTCGATCACCGGCATCGCCAGCTGGAACAGGCTCATGGGCAAGGCAAGCAAGGCCCAGACCAACGCGGACGGTGCATGCAGCGTGAACGCCAGCAAAAGAGCCGCCAGGGAGGCCGCCAGCGCCAGCGCCCGGCTGAGTTGATACGACGCACTGACCGTCAGGCCCAATGATTCACCAACCCACCATCCGACCGCGTGAGGCAGGTAGATGGCCGGCGGGTAATAACCAGTGCCAGGTTCTGGTACAAACACCCGCTGAGATTGCCAGCGGATCTGACTGGCAGCATGTGCCTGTGCCTCGCCAAATCCTGCTGCTGCCGGTGGCTTCACGATCAATGGCCGGTAGGCGTCAATGAACGAGGCGAGCCCAGAGTCGATCCAGCCACCTGACACACCATCATGTCGTTCCATGAGCAGCTGTCCTCGCGCCAACAGATGGGCACGCACCGTGTGCGCCACCTCGTCTGGCGACTGCATCGGTGGGATCAGGCTGCTGACCCAGACCAGCGTGGCAGCCAGCAAGCCGATCATGACCCGAGTTTGCAACCGAACCGATACGGTACGCCAGTGCATCGTTCAGCGACCAGACACCGAAATCCAGATGCCCAAGCCGATCACGGCCGCGCCAGCCAGCGACTGCCACCGAAGCGGTTCATCGAGCAGGAAGTGTGCAGCCAGAGGGACGAACAGGTAGGCCAGTGCAATAAAGGGGTAAGCCAGTTGCAGTGAGGTCTGTCGAAGAATCCAGACCCATAGCCCGGTTGCTACCGCGTACAGCGCCAGGGCACTGAGGAATATGGGGTTGGTGGCCACCTGCATCCACCAGGGCTTCAGGGCATGGCCTTGGTCTGCGGCCAGTTTGAACAGAATTTGTCCAGCCGACAACAGCAGTGCGTTCAGCACCAGCCAGCCCAACAACGACCAGGACAACGTGGGTGGCACCTATTCCACCGCTGGATCAGGCAAGTCGAGGTGCAACGGGCGATTGGGCACATTCGCCACATCGAACGACAAAAATGCCAACAGCATCTGGATGCCTATCAGGGTCGGCAGGGCCGCCAGCATGATGGTACCCACTGGCGTGGGTAAGCCCGACGCTATCCCGGAAATCCAGTGGTAGGCACCAAAAGCCGTGCCGAACCCCAGAAGCAGCGTTCCCGCCATCAGCAGCAAGGAGGCCACCGTCATGTCACGAAGGAAATAGCTGTAGAAAATCCGTTTGAGGAAATTCCGCAGGTGTTTGAACAGAAACTCCGGCCACACCCTGTGGGCCACCAGATGGCTCTGCTCGTTGCCATATTGCGCGTGCATGGGGATGTCAACGACAACCGCCCGCAGAATGTTGAGCCGAAACAGCAGGTCCGTTTCAAAAAAATACCGCTGACTGACCTTCTGCAAGCCCAGACTGGGTATGAGCTTGGTGTGCAATGCCGTGAAACCATTTGTGGTGTCAAAGAGCTGCCAGTAGCCGGTAGACAATTTGGACATGATGGACAGCATCGCATTGCCGATGATCCGGTGCACCGGCATCCGGCGAATGTGTTCGAGATCGTAAAAGCGGTTGCCCTTGGTATAGTCTGCTTGACCTCGTTTGATCGGTGCTAGGTAGCGCGGTATCAGCCGTGGATCCATCTGCCCGTCTCCGTCCACCTTCACCACCACGTCCATGTTCTCTGCCAGTGCGGACCGATAACCGGTCATCACCGCACCGCCAACACCCAGGTTGTGGGCATGTCTCAGCACTCTGACTCTGTGGTCAGTGCAATGGGTTTCCACCCAGTCGCCGGTGCGTTCGGGACAGGCGTCGTCCACCACGTACACTCTTTCCACCTCGGGCCCGATGAGTTTCAGGACTCCCAGAATCTGATGCGTGACGCGATAGCTCGGAATGACGACAGCGACTCGCATGGGTGTGAATTGGTGGAAGACCCCAGATTCTATCGATGGCATGCGTGTGGCTGCGACAAGGCTGTTGTTCGCCCCCCCTGTGGCCTGGTTGCAATACCTTTTGGGAAGCATCAATGAACCGCAATGAACGGCTACTTCAGCCGATCGACCCCTGGACTGATCACGGCGTTGAAATCGGCGCGCTCTGCCGTCCGGTGGTTCCGCCGTCTTGCAAAGGGGTCCGTTATGTTGACCACCTGAGCACCGAGGAACTGAAGGTCAAGTACGCAAGCGATCCCAATGTGGACATCAACAGTCTGGTGCCGGTCAGCCATGTCTGGGACCACCGTGGACTGTCCCCCCAGCCGGCGCCTGGCTCCTGGGACTATGTGGTGGCATCCCACGTGATCGAGCATGTTCCCGACATGATCGGGTGGTTGCGGGAACTGGCGGTACGGCTCAAGCCTGGCGGCATTGTGTCGCTGGCGATTCCCGATAAACGGTGGACCTTCGATTGCCGGCGGGAGCTGACCAGTCTGTCCATGTTGCTTGAAGCCCATTTTGAAGGCTGGACAAGGCCCTCCGTGCGGCAGTGTCTGGATTTCCACATGGAGGCGGTCAACAGTTCCCACAAGGCCGATGGGGTGCGCCTCTGGCAAGGCCAGGTGTCTTTCGACAAGACTGGCAGGACCGCGGACGAATTCCCTTTCAGCGCGGGCGAGCAAGGTCTGAGGGAGCATGCCCGACAGATCAAGGCAGGGACTTACATTGACTCCCACTGTCAGACCTTCACGCCCGGGTCTTTCATTCGGGTGTTGCGCGAACTCGGCGCATTGAACATGGTCGATTTCGAGGTGGCCTCGTTCAGCGACACCATGGAGGGGGACGGTGAGTTCTTTGTCGTGCTCAAAAAATTGCCGGAGGGCCTGAGCCCTGCCGAGCGCAGGCGCAGGGTGGACCTGAGTCTGCCCACCGTCTTGCCGCCGTTGATGGACGGAGAGATCCTTCGGCTTCAGCGCGAGGTACAAGAGCTCCGAGCGGCATTGCAACGGCAGCAGCAATGGGCCCATCGCCTCACCAGCAGTTTGGCCTGGCGAATCTTGGCGGGCGTCCGGCGAGCGCTGAGATCGGCCTTGGGCCAGTTGCGCAACTGGCCAGGGCGTTCGTAGCCGTGCTCGGCCTACACACCAGGCGCGATTCGCAGATGGGCAACCCACCGGAAGACCCTCGGATCGAAGGGCTGCGAGGGGTTGCAGCCATGATGGTCCTGCTGTCTCACTATGCCAGCCATTGGATGAGCAACCTCGCCTGGGTTGGGTTTGCCTCCACCGGCGTGGACCTCTTTTTCGTGCTGAGTGGCTACGTGTTTGCACCGTACATCCTGTCCAACAAACCCCTGACCTGGACATCGCACCTGGTGCGCCGTTTTTTTCGGCTGTACCCGCTCTACCTGACCGCTTTGCTGGTCTATGCATTGCAACGGGGAGGCCTGTCCGAGACCTGGGTTGAATTCACCCGGCACCTGTTCATGGCCCACACGCTGGGAGGACTGGACACGGCCTTCTATTTCAACCCGGCGTTCTGGAGTTTGCCGCCAGAGGTCGAGTTTTACCTGTTCATGCCCTTGGTGATCTGGCTCGTCAAGCGGTTTGGTGCCTGGCCGGTGTTTGCAGCAGCCGCCCTGGCTCGCCTGGCCCTTGTGGCGCCTGGCACCTCTGGGGTCATTGAAATCACTGCCAGGGCAATTTCAACGGTCCACCTGCCCGGCCTTCTGGTGGAGTTCATGGTCGGGGTGCTCGTTTTTCAGCAAAGCCAGCACCGAGCTAGACCCGTGGGGGTCGGCTTGGCCCCGTCGCTCAGGTTGCCGTGGCTGGCTGTGGCGGCCTTGGCGGCAGCATTGTGGCTTTACGGGTGGGCGATTGCGCCCGGACCAGCGCACACCGCCACATTGCCTGCTGTCATCACCGGCAACATCGGCATGGTGGCGGCGCTTGCCTATGGGCTGCTGGTGGCAGCGGTGCTCACATGGCGTCTGGAAAGCATTCCACCGTTCATGAAACACTGCGCCAACCAGCTGGGCCAGCTGAGTTACGGCATCTACCTGTTTCACAATGCTGCGCCTGCGCTGGTCATCCATTTGATGCCAGAGTTGGCCAATGCGGGTGTACGCTTGTCTCTGGCAAGCCTGTGTTGCACGGTATTGGTGGCATGGACTGCCAACCGCTTGATTGAGCGACCCGCCCGTCAGTGGGGCCGTTCGCTGGCTGGGCCATCTGAAGGCGCTGCCTTGCAGAAATGAACCCAACGGGCATTCGCCAGACGCTTGGTATCTGCGCTGAGCAACGCGGTGTAATGGCCCGGCTCCAGTTGTGCCCACTCGGCATCGTCCAGCGGAGCCAGGTCCCGGCCTGCTGGCCTGAATATCGCCGGGCGCATCAGACATGAAGGGCTGAAGGCTGCCACTTGCCAGCCTGGGTAACGCGCCTGAAAGGCCGCTGCACTGTCGACCACGGGCTCGTCCAGGTCGAACCACTGCGCAGGCCAGCCGGGGCGGCCAAGCCGCTCCACCCAGGCCATGTCGCGGCTCCAGCGCACTGTGCGGGCATGGTGCTTCAGCAGGAAAACCCGTTGACTGGCCTGCATCAGGGCGGCTTTGTGAGCACCGTGCCGGTATTCGTGCGTGGCCATGGCGCTGGGCAATACCGTCAGCTTCCAGCCGGTCTGGCGCAAACGGCGGGACAGATCCGCATCCTCGAAAAACATGAAATAGTCTGGGTCAAACAAGCCGCCCGCACTCAGCACCGCGCTGCGTCGCAGCAGCAACACTGCGCCAGACACCATGGCCACCTCCGCAGGGGGGGACAGTTCGTCCAAACGGCGCCGGTTGTCCTGAACGGCCCAGCGCGCGAGCGCCGAAGCGGCACCGAAGGAGTGCGTGAGCAATCGGTCGCGGACCGTTTCCCAGGGACTCTGAGGTGAGCCAAGGGGAATCAGAAAGCTGCCTGCAGCGTTCCACCGCATGTTGGGCGCGATGGCCGCGCAATCGGGCATTGCCTCAAGCGTTTGACGCAACCGATCAATCTGGTCCGTCGCAATTCGGGCATCCGGGTTCAGCAAGAGAAAGTAGGGCGATACGGATTGCGCAAAGGCGAGGTTGCACGCCTGGCCAAAACCCAGGTTTCTGGGGGGCACCAAAAACCGGACCCAGTCATGTTGCTGCAACGCGCGTTTCAGGTGGTCGGCCTCGCTGGGGTCTTCGCTGTTGTCAATCACCCAGACCGTGCCGTGCTGCCAAGACCCCAGCTGCGCCACACTGCCAAGGGTGTCGGCAGCGCTCCGGTAGTTGACTATGACGACGTCAATGGTCATGCCGTGGTTTCTCGCGCTGCATCGTCCACCACAAACTCATTGAGCAGATGGGAGGCCCACCACCGCCCTGGCTCCGATCCGATGGCGTGCTCCATGAATCGGGCCAGCGGGGCATAGACCCGCTCCCGGGCCGTTGACGGGTCGAGCTGAACAAAAGCCTTCGGATCGACGATTTCCGAGCCCGCCCACTCAAAAATGCCCGGGCGCACAAGCTTGCTTGACATCGCCATGATTTCACTGCCCGTGTCGATGGCCATTCGCACAGCGCTGTCGGCCATTTTGCGCCGCTTTCCAAACCAAGACACCCAGGTGCCTTTTTCCGGTTGGGGGGCGGCTGGCGTCTCGGTGGCTACCACCACGATACCTCCATGCGCCAGGGCATCGTAGAAAAATTCGCGTGTCGGCGTGCTGGTTGGCAGCAGTCGCCCCCCGCCCATGTAGTTCTCGTAACGCTGGTATTTGGTTCTGAAGTAATGCCGGATGGCCGGGTGCACACGGTCGTCGACCACGATGTCTGAAGTCATCAGGTGCACGCAATGGCCGCAACGTGCCATCGCAATCAGTCCAAGGAATACGCTGTCGAAATGGCCCATCACCACCACGAGGCCACGGCCCTTGGTTCTTTGGGACATGGCGGCACGTGCAGGAGCGAGGTCAATGTAGAGGTCGTGCATGCGCCCTTGGATCGCGAACATCGCATCCAGCTCCTCGCGTGCGACCGTCTGGTAGCGCTGTGTCACCAGTTCATGCACCTGATCTTCGGTGATGTCAGGGCGCATGGCGCGAAAGCTGGCTGCGCAGAGCTGACTGATGTAGGGCTGACCTACCGACATTTCTGCCCAGTCCCGCGCGTAGCGGGCATTGAATGCCCCTCGCCATTGCGCCAGCCGGTAGGCCCATCGCAGGGGGAGTCGTGCCATCAGTGGCAGGAACAGCCCGTAATCCAGTCTCTGCGAGGCATACCACCAGACCTTGGCGTCCAGCCAGCGCTTCCAGTTTCCATTGCGTTTCAAGTCAGCGCTCCGATACAGGCAACTGCTGCAGGAATCGCGCCACGTCGCCAGGCTGTTGGATATCGAAACACGGCGTCGTCACGGGCAGCCGGGCAGCCCATTTGCGCTCAAATGCCGCAGCATTCGCCGCAATGCGTTGAAGCACACCTGCCGCTACAGGCCCCGCCGCTGGCGTACCCGACCAGTGCTCGCAAAACGCATCCACTGCCACCGCCTTGAGTCCACGGGCCTGCGCCTCCAGCACCAAATCGGTACCGTAAAAGTCGTAGCCCAGCTGGGGATCCATCCGCAGACCACTGCCAACCCGCACCGCCACCAGCAACTCGTCCAGGCTGTCGACTTCGCAGGGTAGCGGCAGAGGTTCACGCCGCAGAACGCCCCGGTCGAGCACATGGCCAGCACGCAGTGCCCCGTCGCCATGGCCACGCACGCCATACACCCCGGCCACTGCCAGCTCTGGCAGGCTTTTGCGCACAGTGTTGAGTTCTTTCAGGAAGCGCTCCGGCCACCCGTCGGGCAGGTAGACGTCCTGATGGACCCAGACTGCCCAGCACTGCGGCGGCAGGTGGTCGACGGCGGCATTGAACGCATCGGCTGCAGAGGCGCTGTTGAAAAAAGCCCGCAGCGGGTACTGGCCACGCGCGATACACGGCGATGCCGCCAGCCGCCGGGCCAGCGTGTCTGCATTGTTGATTCCGGCGATGAACACCAAGTCTGAAGGCAATACCGGCGTACTCATAAAAAATCTGTATCTCCACCCATCCACCACCAGCGAAAGGTGTTCAGGTCATATTCTCCGCCGGCTGGCCAGCAGGACGTTTGCGGCATGCCCACGCGGGCCACTTCCGACACGTTCACTCGGGCGTGGTGGATTAAATTGGAAATAAACGAGCCGCACGGCTGCGTCTCGCCCAGCCAGGACGCTGCGACAGGGCTCATCCAGGCCGAAAGGCGCTTGGCCCCCGCTGCACTGGCGGCTTGATGGCAATGTTGCAGTGCTTTGGGCATCCACGCCCTTGGCCCAATCCAGTCCAGCCAGGCAGCCGACTCTCCGTCCAGGCGCCAGACCACCAAGCCAACTGGCGTTTTGCGCCATGGCCTCCGAACCAGCAGGTACCGGTACGGGCGATCAGGGTGATCAAGGTAACGCCACCTCAGGTAGCTGGCGTCACGCACGCCCACCCCCAGCGCAGCGTCCGAAGTGAAATCGGCGCGCATACCTTCCCAGCAGGGCACCAGCAGCGAATTGATCGTGGCAGGATCGGTCGCAGACAACTCCACCCCCTGGCTGGCCCAGGGCCACCATCCGCGCCTTGAGGCCGGCCCTCGGATTTTGGGTGCGAAAGGCTTGCCCCTGTCGGACGCCGGTGTCGACCAGTCCCACTGCAGCGACGAGATGGCACCCGCATCCCATAGCAAATGCTGTTTGACCGCCAGGCGAAGGTGCCTGTGGCTTGGAAAACCGAAGCCCAGGGTGTAAGCACGGTCTGGACCGATCCAGTGCTGGTAAAAAGCGTTCGAGGCATGGAAGAATGGGCTGGAGCGGGTCATCAAGCCGCGCCAGGCAGGCGCCACCATGACGTCGCCGATCTGCATGCCCGCCATGGTTTGCTGGCCCACCTGGATCGTCCGTGGCAGGCCTCCGCAGTGTGCGATCAGCTCGCCCTCAGACCAGACACCCACCGCCTTGCCCTGCCCGACCCCGTACTTCCATTCGTACCACGCAGTCTGCGCGCCGCTGGAAAAAACCGCACTGTGAAGGCGCAGAACTTCTGAAGCATCGGCTGGCCCCAAACCCCTCACCGTGATGGGCTTGCCTGCTGTTGGCAGGCACTGCACCAAGGGCCCCGGCGTCATGCGCAGTGCCATTGGTGAGGCAACTGCACCAGACCCTGCTCGGTACCCGATTGGGTGACATCCAGTGTCACGGCCTGTTCCACCAGGTCGTAGGGGTGTATGCCGTCCTCGGTCGTCAAAAAGCAGCTCACGTGGTAGCGGCCCTTGAGCAGTGGCAGCTTGGGCAACTGCACCGTGACCTTGCCTTGTCCTGGCGCGTGAGCGGTCAGGCGAACGCCGTCGGAAGCGGAAATCACACTGGAGACTGTCTGACGGTTTGCATCGGAGATGCCAATGGCCACGCCCGGCACGGGCAGGTCGGGATCGAAGGCAAAGCCGATGCTGATGCTCAGGTCGTTGCTGCCAGACCGGATGGCCACTGCCGGCGTGGTCACCGGTTGCCCATCAATGCTGGCCTCCACCCCCACGATGCGCGCCGTGCCCACTGCCGCGCGCTGGTTCGCGGGATGAAGGACGCCCGTTTGGGTGGCCGTGACGGTGTCCGCGTTCAGCGACGCCTGGTAGGCCAGCGTGACGTCGGCGGCGGGCCCATCCATCCGCAGCCGGCCTCGGTCCATCCACAATGCGCGGGCGCACAGCGCTTCAACCTGGTACATGGAATGAGAGCAAAACAAGATGGTTTTGCCAGCGTCTTTGAGCCGCATGATGCGGTCGAAAGACTTGCGCGCGAATGCGCCATCGCCCACCGACAGTGCTTCGTCAATCACCAGAATGTCTGGCTCTACGCTGGTGGCGACCGAAAATGCCAGGCGCATGAACATGCCGCTGGAATACGTCTTGACCGGCTGGTGGATGAAGTCGCCAATGTCCGCAAACGCCAGGATATCGTCCAGCCTTTCGCTCACTGCCGCACGCGACAGCCCCAGGATGGCCCCATTCATGTAAACGTTTTCCAGGCCGCTGAAGTCCGGGCTGAACCCCGCGCCAAGTTCCAGCAGGGCGGCCACGCGCCCCTGAACCAGCAAATCCCCAGCACCCGGCGCCACCGTACCGCATACCATCTGCAGCAGGGTGGATTTGCCCGCCCCGTTGCGCCCCACCACGCCAACGACCTCGCCAGGCCGTACCTGGAAGCTGACATCGCGCAGCGCCCAGAAATCGTGGCCATAAGGGCGCCAGCGACCCCAGAGCAAATGCTTGAGCCGGTCGGCGGGTCGGTCAAACAGCGTGTAGTGCTTGCTCAGCCCAGACGCCCGGATCGCCCACCCATCGGTGGCATCCGGCTGGTGCGGTACCGTGGTCTTGGGCGGTTTCTCAGACGACATCGGCAAACCCCGCGCGAACCCGGTGGAAAAAAGCCGCGCCCGCACCGGCCAAAGCCGTGCAGACCAGCGTCAGGCTGCCCAATGCACCCCAATCAGGCCAGGCGCCAACCATCACCACCTGCCGGGTCTGTTCAATCACCGTGGTCAGTGGGTTCAGCTGCAGCCACGGCTGCCAGCTGGCGGGCATTGCGGTGGCTGGGAAAAAGATCGGACTGACAAACAGCAGGACACTGGTGGCCAGCCCAACCACTTGGCCAACGTCGCGGATGTAAGTGCCTACTGCCGACAAAATCCAGCCGAGTCCGAGTACCAGCATGGCCAGCGGCAGCCAAATCAGCGGCAGCGCCAGCATGGCCGGCGCCAGTGCCGCGCCGTCAATCAGGCGTGCCAGCACCAACAAGCCCAACGACACCACCAGTCCCACCAGGGCTTGCAGCAGGTTGGTCCATGCCAGAACCTGCAAGGGGAACACCACCTTCTTGACCAAGTGGGGCTGGTCAAGCACCAGGCGCGGGGCGCGGCCAACACATTCCGAGAAAAAATTAAACACCAGCAGGCCAGAGAACAGGTTGGCTGCAAAGGCGAGGTCCCCACCATCCGTCCCACTGCTGCCAGGCCAGCGCAGGTTGAGCACGTGCCGGAACACCACCGTGTAAACCGCAAGCATCAACATCGGCGTGAGCAGCAGCCAGGCGGTGCCCAGCCACGACTGCCTGTAACGCAGGGCGATTTCCCTGGCCACCAGTTGGCGAATCAGCCCCCAATGCCCTATTGGGAACATGTAGGTCATCAAATGGGCGGCAGTACGTGGCATGTCGATGGGGCGTGCGTGGGTTCAGGCTGGCGGCAGCTCACCCTTGGCGATGTCGATGCGACCCTCGGCAATGTCCTTGAGCACGTCGCTGCGGATCAGTTTGAGCGAAGTGCCCTCGCGAAGAAACACCTTGTGAAAGAAAAGAACCTGGAAGGCACGGGTCACGGTCTCGCGGCTGGCATTGATCATGATCGCCAGCTCCTGGTGCGTGGGCGCATTATCCATGGTGGCCTCTGCGCTGGCGGGTGCATGGCTGATTCCTGCCACGTTCTGGCGTTGCAACTGCAGGAGCAGCACACACAAGCGCTGGAACGGGTTTTGCAGGCTCAGCAGCTTGCGCTGCTCCATGGCTGTGCGCACCCGGGACGCGAGTTTCGCCATCACCGTGCTGGCCAGTGCCGGTTGGGTATAGATCAATTCACGCGCCACCCGCGCATCCAGCACCGCCACCACCGACTTGACCGCCGCCACCACAAATTCCGACGGTGGTTCCCGGTCGACCACTGACAGTTCACCAAAATAATCACCCGGTTCCACAAAGTACAGGCCCACATTTCGACCATCTACCGTGAAGTCCACCCCCTGCAGTCGACCCTCCACCAAGAAGCCAAGCGCCTGGGTCGCACCGTCCTTGGACAGCACCATGCCACGTTTGGCGTAACTCAGCAGTGTCATCTGGGCGCACAGCGCCTCTTTCACCGGCGGTGGCAAAGGGCGCAGCAATGGGAACTGCTCCAGTAGGTGTTGGGAGATCGGCATGCCAGCCGAATTCTAGGTGCCCATCCAGTCGCCTGATTTCTGGGGCCTGTTCATGGGGGTGCTGGGGGACTTGGTGGGCACCTGTCGCCAGCAACCCACAGCCGCGCACGGGGTTGAGCCCGTGGGGCGAGAACCGTGAGAAAATCACACTCTGCACGCGCAAAGGCTGAGGCCATATTTGATGGACGGCCTGTCCGTTGTGCTCGACTTTCATAGGGGGTGACATGTTTCATCGAGTGACATTTCAAGCGACGCTGGCTGCCGCCGTTTTTGCACTGGCCTCGGCGACTTGCCTGTCTGTTCCCCTGACCTCCTGGGCGCAGACGCCCGAGACCGACGCCCGGGCCATCGTTGGCGAAGTCACGATGGTCATTGGCGTGGCCCGCATCGCTGGCGCTGACGGTGCCGCCCGCAAAGTGGAGCGCAGTGGCCAAATCCGTGTGGGTGACAAGATAGAGACAGACGCTGGCGGCCATGTGCACCTGCGCTTTGTGGACGGCGGTCGGCTGTCCATCCGCCCAGCCAGCCGCCTGACCATTGAGAACTACCAGCACAGCGCGGGGGACTCCAGCCTGTCGGCCATCAAATTCCGGCTCGACGAAGGTGTGGTGCGCTCCATCACGGGCGCCTGGGGTGAAGCCGCCCGCGAACGCTTTCGCCTCAACACGCCGGTGGCCGCCATTGGCGTGAAGGGCACCGACTTCGTGGTCAGGTCTGACGCAGAAAACACCGCCGCTTCCGTTTACCTCGGCGCCATCGTGTTGTCCCCCCTGCCTGGCTGTGCCAACAGCGTCGGGCCTTGCCAGAGCGGCCTGGAAAAACTCCTGTCTGAAGACATGAAGGGCCAGATGCTGCAGCTCAGCCGGGCACAGGCTGCACCCCAACTGGTGCCGGCGGTTGACCTGCTGGCACAGAACATCCACCGTCCCACCGGTGCCGGCGTGTCAGATGCATCAGCGTCCGCCGCCGCCGACAAGCCGCCGCGTCCGGAATCTGGCGTCGTTTATGCCTCGGCATTGCAAGCCATCGCGGGCGAGAGCCGGTCGGTCAATGGGGTTGTGTCTGACAGCAACCCTGGCCAACTGTCCTGGGGGCGATGGTCTGCCACGCCGTTCATTGAGGGCGACCAACTCAGCCGCAGCGCCGCCGATGCCGCCAAGGGTGGCACCCGCGAGAGCACCTTGGGCAACGGCATTTACGGCCTGTACCGCAGCACCTCAGGGGCGAACGCGGTGTTTGCGCCCGCCGAAACCTCGGCGAGCTTCCGCCTCAATGCGGGCGCTGCACAGCTCAACCTGAACGACGCCCGCACCGAGCCGGTTCGCATCGACAACGCCACCCTCACCGTGGACTTTGCCCGCTCCACCTTCGCCACCCAGATGGGGCTGAGCAGCCCCTCCCTGGGCCGTGATGCGCTGGACGTGTCGGGCAAAGTGCAGTCCAACGGGTACCTGCTGCCTCAGGCGGGCAACGGCTACGCTGCCGGTGCCCTGAGCCTTGACGCCAAAGAAGCGGGCCTGTTCTTCGAGAAGTCGGTACCAGCCGGGTACCTGCGCGGCATCACCCTCTGGGGACGCTGATTGACGCGTCCAGGCCCGTTGCTGACCCGTCGGGGGGTGGTGGGCCTGAGCTTGCTGCTGGCCGCAGCGGTCTGGGCGGGTTGTCTGCTGTGGGTGCCCGCCGTGTTTTCTGCGCTCGAAGAGCGCTCCACCGACCTGGTCTGGCGGCTCAGCGCTGACCGCACCGATGAGCGCCGCCTCATCATTGTTGACATCGACGAGCGCAGCCTCAACGAGGTCGGCCCCTGGCCATGGCCGCGTGGCACACAGGCCCTGCTGATCCAGCGCCTTGCCCAACAAGGCGCGCAGCAGCAGGTGCTGGACATTGTTTTTGCCGACACCACCGCAGACGACGCCAAACTGGCCGACGCACTGCGCCTGCACCAGCCCGTGCTGAGCCAGGTGTTTGCGCTGGAGCAGGGCGGTGCCCCGATGTCCGGGCAACTGCAGGGCGCGCTGGGTTGGCCCACCTGCCCAGCGCCCTTCGGTACCGCCAGCGGCTACCTCGCCAACACACCGGGCACCGCCCACACCGGCCGCGCCTACGCCGGGCACATCACCCCCCGCGTGGCCATTGACGGCATGGTGCGCCAACAACCCGCCATTGTTTGCTACGACAACAAAGCCTACCCGGCGCTGGGCCTGGTGGCCCTGATGAAAGGTTCGTCCGAAGTGGACCTGGTGCTGGAGCGCGGCACAGGCTGGCTGGACGCCCCTTGGTCGCTGCGGGGGGCGTCCCCCTCGTTCTCCCCGGTGCCACTGGACCGGCGTGGCGACATCCGCATACCCTGGCGCATCCACCCCGACAGCTTTGTCAGCGTGTCAGCCGCCGACGTGCTGGCGGGCCGTGTGCCCGCTGGCCTGATGGAAAAAGCCTGGGTCCTGGTGGGCAGCAGCGCTTTTGGGTTGAACGACTCGATCGCCACCCCCTTCAATGGGGTCAGTGCCGGCATGCAGGCCCATGCGCAAATCATCGCCGGCCTGGTCGACGGTCGAATGCCCTACCAGCCCCGCCTGGCACCTTTCTACCAGGCGCTGGCGGCATTGGCCGGGCTGTCGCTGCTGGTCTACCTGTCTGGAAAGCGCCGTTTTGCCGCCTATTTGATTCCCCTGGTGGCTGCCGCCTGGGCTTCTGGCCTCTGGGGTGTGCATGCCTTGTTGCTGGTGCAGCAAAGCCTCTGGCTCGGCTGGGTAGATCCAGCCTTGCTGGTGTTGGCTGCCGGCCTGGCGCTGGGTGTGGTGGAGCACGCCAAAAGCCGCATCGACCGCGACCGCCTCTACGGCCATCTTTCCAGTTATCTGCCGGCACCTGTGGCCGCGTCTTTGGCCCTGCAGCCGCCTTCCAGCGCAATTGAGGCCAGCACCCGGCAGGTGTCTGTCATGTTTGCAGACATTCGCAACTTCTCGGCCTACTGCGAAGCCCGCCCGCCGGAGGAGGCGGCCGCGGTGCTGCACGCATTCTTCTCCATCGCCACCGAAATCGTGGCCCAGCATGGCGGCATCGTGGAGTCGCTCAAGGGCGACGCTGTGGTGGCCGTCTGGCACGCCGACCCCCAGGGCGGTGGCAGTGACCAGCATGCCAACCAGGCCCTGAAAGCCGCAGTCGCCTTGCAGCAGGCCATTCAAGGCGTGCTGCCCGACCCCGCCCCCGAAGGGCTGGAACCACTGTCCCTCGGCATCGGGCTGGAAACCGGGCCTGCGTTGTCCGGTTCGTTCGGCCTGGCAAGCCGCCGCACCCACTTATTGCTGGGCCGCACCGTGACCATCGCCGCGCGGCTGGCCGACATGACGGCAGACCTTTCCCACCCCATTTTGCTGGGCGAAGGCATGGCAGCCCAAGTCACCGGGGTGGAGCTTCTCTCCATGGGCACTTTCATGATCGACGGGCTCAAGCAGCCACGCCATTTGTACGCCCACCCGCTCATCTCGGCCCCCCGGCTGGACACCCTGCCCCACAACGGATGAAGCGCCATCGGGTCAGTGAGCGGCGCCACCAGCGCGCACAGCCTTGGGCAAAGCCATTGGCCTTTGCCCTGGGCAGGGGCGTGCTGGCGCTGTTGGTGCTGGGCGGTGCCAGCGCGTCCCATGCCGCAGTGGGAACGCCGCCGCCCCCGCAATGCCTGGCCCTGGCCCGCGCCCCCGAGCCCACCACCGCCCAAGGCGTGCGCGAGCAGGTCAACCAGATGCTGGCAGTTTTGACCGAATGCCAGAACAGCGCTGAACTGCTGGCAGCGCTGGGCCATGTCTTCAACCTGCTGGGCGAGCCGGTGGAGGCGCTGGGCCACCTGGAGCGCGCCGTCATGCTGGACCCAACGCCGCCCGGTGCCCGCCTGGACTACGCCATGGCCCTGGCCAAAACCGGCGAAGTGCAGGCCGCCGTGACTTTGGTGGACGAGCTGCTCCAGCAGCCAGACGTGCCCCCCCTGTTGCTGCCCGACCTGCAACGCCAGCGCGCCGCCTGGGTAGACGGCCAATGGGCCGGGCGCAGCGTGCTCAGCCTGCGGGCGGGGCGCGACAGCAACCTGCTGGGCAGCCCCGGCCTGAGCAACCTCACCATCACCCTGCCTGAACTCGCTTTCCAGCTCCCGCTGGACCCGTCGTTTCAAAACCGGGCTGGTTCGTATGCGCTGGCCAGCTTTCAGACCGAATGGCAGCGCGTGGCATTGGACGGCTCGTATTGGGAGCTGTCTGGCGGAGCGCGCCGGCGCCAAAGCCCGGCCACCCCATTGGCCCGCACCGAACAGCTGGACCTGGCCGTGGAGCGCGCCATCAACTTTGTTACCGAAAGCGCTGCCCCCACCGTGGCGGGGCGCGGCGCCTTCAGTGGCCTGTATGCGTCTGCGGGCTCGTCCAGCTTCAACACCGGCACCAACGTTCGCTATCGCCTGCTGGGCGGTGGCTTGGGCTGGCTGTACCAGGCCCCGGGCCGCTGCCAACAGCGCCTAGGGGTGGAGCTGCAACAACGCACTTATTTCAACAGCCCATTGCTGGATGGGCGATACCAAGGGGTGGTGGGCAACTGGGTGTGTGAGCGGCCCGGTGGGGTGCAATGGCAGCTGGGCGTGCGCTGGGGGCTGGACGGTGCCGGCCAGCCAGACAGGCCCGGCGGTGACCAGAGCCAGCGCAGCCTGCGGGGTGTGGCCTACTTGCCCGTGCGTGCGTGGCTCCAGCCACAGGCGCCCACCGAAGCATGGGCCAAGGGCGCCGTGCTGGTGGACGTAGAGCAAACCTGGCTGAAAGACAGTGCCGCCTTCAGCCCCCTGCTGGCCAATGGCGCGGTGCGAGACACCCAGCGCACCCAACTCCGGCTGGAATACCAACACCCGCTGAGCCGCCAATGGCAACTGCAGGCCGGTTTGGAGGCCATTCGGCAGCGCTCCAACATCGATTTGTTTCTTTTGCGCAACAGGGGTTTTTACCTGTCTGTGCGTTTCGGCTTTTAAATCAAAGGCTTAAGCCTGCATCTTCAGAAAAGACCTGTAAAAGGCGGTTTTTTCAAAAACGTGTGATGGGCGTCACTTGCCCCGCCCACCGGGCAGCACCTACACTGCACTCCGAGTAGTCGTAAAGTGTGTTGCTATGGGTTCGTGTCCACGGGCTCATGCATAATGCTCTGCGCACTTAACGGTACATAACGGCCGAAATTCGTTGTGTGCCGGCATAAAAACCGTTTTTTTCTCAACCTGTTTTCAAGGAAGACACATGCCCGCATCCATTTTTGGCAATCCGGCCGCCGTCGTTCAGCTGAACCAAGCCCTGTTTGGTATCGCTCCCGGCAACGGCAAGTACACCAACCAGTTGGACCAAGCCAACGCCATTGGTGCCGTTCCATTCGCCCGCCAGCTCGGCCAAACCGTGGCTGCCACGAATGAAGCCCTGGCCGCAACAGTGCTGGCCAACGTTGGCATCGTCAACGCCACCCTGCAAACCGCACTGGTGCAAGCCTTTGCCGCTTTCCCGAACGACCGTGGCGTGGTGGTTCTGAACCTCACCAACATCCTCACGACGCTGGAAGGCAACGCTGTCTACGGCGCCGCCGCAGCCCAGTTCAACGCCCAAGTCGCTACCGACTTCCAGTACTCCACCAACCCAGTCAACACGCAAGACTCGCCAGTCAATGCTGGTACCACCACGCTCACTGCAAACACCGACATCCTGAGCGGTAATGTGTTCAACGCTGGCTTGGTGTTCACCCCTGGTGGTGATGACCGCATCAACAGCCTGCAAGACGAAGACGTCCTGACCGGCACCGGCACCAACCCCACACTGAACCTAACGTTTGGTAACCCGAACGACAATGGTTCGGCCAATATCACGCCAACCCTGAACGGTGTTCAGACTGTCAACGTCGCGTTCAGCGCAACCGCCGCCGCTGCTGCTGCAGTCCGCTTGGATTTGCAAGACGCTGCTGGCTTGACCAACGCTGTGAACATCAGCCGCGTCAGCGACTCCGTTGTCAACGTCCAGGTGGACAACCTGTCGGCACCAGTGACCAATCTGTCGGTTGCCAACTCCAACTCAGGAACCGCCACGATCGGTCTGAACTCCGCTGTTGGCGCACTCGCTGGTGCAGCTGACTCGACCACGCTGACACTGAACCGCGTGAACTTGGTGGGCCTGTCGGTGGAAGACACCGACGCTGTCGTCGGTGCCAACGTCGGCGCTGTCGGTCTGAGCGATGGTTACGAAACCATCAACCTGGTGAGCGCTGGCGCTGTCAACACTGTGGGCACCTTCTCTGCAGAAGACCTGAAGACGCTGAACATCAGCGGCGCCACCAACCTGACCCTGGGTTCAACCAACAACACCGTGTCGGCAGGCTTGGTTGAAGCTGTTCGCTTCAACGCTGGTTTGGCCAACGTTTCCGGCTCCTTGACCACGGTCAACGCCGCTGCCCTGACCGGCCGCCTGACATACCACATCGGCGGTGAAATCAACGCCATTGGTGACAACACCTCCGGTGTGCCAGTGCAACTGCAAGTGACCGGTGGCACCGCAGACGACACCTTCGTTCTGACCCAAGGCGCCAACATTGACGCTGGTGCCGGCAACGTGGACCGCATCGACGGTGGCACGGGCGCCAACAAACTGGTGGTTACCGGCGGTGCAGCACAAGCTGTGAACGCAGCTGGTACACCTGCAGCCCCGGTCGCAAACCTGCTGAACATCCAGGCTCTGGAAGTCCGTACGGGTCATGACGCTGATGGTGTTGCAGACGCCGTTACGGTGAATGCAGACGCATTCAATTCTTTGGCCACCATCTTCGTGCGCAACGAAGGCCAAACTGGCGCTTTGGGTGCTGTAGGCACGAGCGGAGGAGAAGGCTCAACCGTCACGCTGAACAACCTGACTTCTGCCCAGGCCAATGGCATCACCGTGGCCCACGGCACGACTGGCAACAGCACCATTGCCAACAACATCATCGCCGCCAATCTGAAAGTGGCTACCGGCACCGCCGACACCGCCACCCTGAACATCGTTGACGGCGTTAACACCAACCCAGTGTTCAACGTGAACCTTGCTACCGTTGGCGTGGAGCGCGTGACGTTCAACGACCGCGACACCGAGTCCAACACCGTTCACCTGAACCAAGGCGCGAGCGTCACCACGGCACCAACCGCTGGTCAGTACGCCCAAGCTGGCAGTTCCATCACCATCACCGGTGGTCAGGCTACCAAGTACTTCAGCCTGGATTCGTTCGGTGCAGCCGCTGGTGCACCCGTCGTGAACGGCGCTTACTTCAACGATGGTTATGGTTATGCAACCGATGGTACTGCCACGTCGGCCACCACGGCTTCTCAAGCTGCCAACGTGATCGCAGGTTTGCCCGCTGGTACGACCACGGGTACCCGTGACACCGCAGTCGGCACAGTTTTGACCGGTGCTGGTGTCATTGCTGCCGAAAACACTGCCACTCGCGTGCTGGACGAAAACATCGATGCCAGCACCTATGTTGGCGATGTGGTGGTCCGTTTGGGCGACATCACCCGCACAGACGGTTTCTCGTCGCAAAACATCCGCACCTTCACGGGCAATGACACGTTCATCTTCGACGCACTGGGCCTGACCAGCGCTGGCTTCACCTCTGGCGACACCATCGCCGCAGGCGCTGGCACCGACACCCTGGTGATCGACGGCAACACGGCAACTCTGCCAGGCACCCCACGCATCAGCATCCAGGCATCGGAGTGGGACAACCTCACTGGTGTGGACGTGCTGCGTTTCGCTGCCAACCAAGGTGTTGCCAACGTGGGCAATGCGGCTCAAGTCGCCAATGCAGGTGGTTCTTACTACGCACGCATCGACAACGAGTTCGTCACACAAACCGACGCTGGCAACCGCCTGACGGTCGTGAACAACGACGGTCGTCTGGACCTGAACAGCGAAACCGACCTCGTGTTGGATCTGCGCGGTCTGACCCAGAGCAAGTGGATCACCTTCGTGGGTGCCAACAGCGTCGGTAACGCTGGCGTGTCGTCTAACCGCATCGTGGTGGACGACGTCAGCGCCAATACGAACATGATCTTGGACGGCGGTGACACCGACATCCGCGTGGGAACCACTGTTGGTTACGTTGCTGGCAACAACAACGTGTACGAAGTTCGCAACACGGCTGACGTGTCGATCAACGACTTGGCCCAGACCCGCAACTTCGGCCTGATCAACTTCACGAACGACCAAGCAGTTGCTCAAACACTGACTTTGACCGTGAACAACACCAACGTTGAAGCGTTGGTGGACGCAAGCCGGGCCGCAACCAGTGCAGCAACTGCTGAAACTCTGTTCGTCACTGCAACTGACAACGGTGGTGTTGCATCGGCGTTGAACATTGATGCGCGTCAAGTGACTGCCTTCCACGCCTTGAATGTCACCGGATCTAACATCGCTACCACTGGTAATGATGTGCTGAACCTGAATAGCAACGTGGGCGGCTCAGCACACACGGCTGAACTCGGTGCAGCTTCCCTGGGTGACCGTGTTAACTGGTTTGGTGGTTCTGCAACGACGACCGTCGCTATTGATTTGGCCGCAAACCACGTTTTCACTGATGGTGCTGTTACTACGACACACAATATCAACAGTGAAGAGTTCGTTGACATCTCTGGTCTTACCTACAATACCGCTACCATCGCTGGTGCTGGTGCTGCAGAGACGTTGATTGGTGGAGCTGGCGCAGATGTGATCACGGGTGCAGGTGGTAACGACTCGATCATTGGTGGTGCCGGCGCGGACAACTTGACCGGTGGTGCGGGTGCAGATTCGATAAACCTGACCGAAACTGCAGCAGCCATTGACACTGTCGTGCAAAACGTTGGAGACAGCGTGGCAGTCACTGCCAGCATGTTTGCGGCTGCCGCCATGATTGCAGATGGTGATACCCTGACGTTCGGTGGCGGTGTGGATGTTGTCACAGGCTTCCAAGCTGGTGCTTTGGCAACGGGCGACCGTGTGGATGCTCAGATCAACACCGCTTTTGTTTCGCTGGTTGCCCAAGATTCGGGCAATCTGGCTGACAACACGCTGTTTGTGACTCGCGGCAATTTCAACGCAGGGACTGGGGTGTTCACGTTTGCTGCGGCTGGTACAGACACACTCGTTGTTCAGAACAACGGTGGTGCCCAAGACGTGCTGACAACAAACACCACCTCCCTTATCTTGGTGGGTGTCACCAACCTCGTTGCTGCAGACGTCTTCTGATAATCGAATACAGATCAAATTGATCTGACCTGTAAACTGTAAAAACCCCATCCCTCACAAAGGGGTGGGGTTTTTTTATGGTGAATAGTCTTTTTGATCAAATCCGCACGCTCTACATCACTGAACTGAGCAGCACAGCGCGTGTCTACCTGAAAAATCTTGCCGCCGTAGGCGCGTAAATCACGCCACTGCAAGCACTTATAGGTATTGCAATGGCAGCGCAGTGACAGTTCCTTGGGAAGCGGTGTGCTGAACTGGGACAAATAGCTGGCGTAGCTTTAATTCAGTAGTGCTGTTATTGAACCGTCGGGCTATGACTTTGGCATGGTCTTATCAGTGAAATATCAGAAGTTGTAGTAACGGACACTAGTGCGTTGCCGATGCTGATTAAGTTGATTTAGAAAAATAAAGTCATCCATGGGTACTTACGTTTTGTAGTGCCTGTTTACCATTCAAGAGTCTTGGATTTCATGGCCTACGAAGCCCATCAACCTTATCTAAAAGCCTTTGATCGTGAGCAGGCTCCCAACTGGTTACAGGCCTTGGCCCAACGGGCTGGTGTCACCATGACGGCTCACCGCTACCTGGACTTGGGTTGTGCTGCTGGTCATTCCACCTTAGCGTTGGCACCCATGTACCCAGATACCCAGTTTGTGGGAGTGGATTTCAATGCAGCTCATGTAGCTATGGCACAAGCAGAAGCAAAGCGCCTCGGTTTGCACAACTGCACTTACGTACAGGCTGACTTCAGAGATATGCCCAAGTCTGTTGGTGCAGCGGATGTGCTGATGGTTCGCGGTATTTACAGCTGGCTCAGTCCGGAGGTGAAGTCAGCTCTGGAGGCTTTGCTGGACTCACAGGCAACACCTACTGCATTGCTTCGCTTGCACTACACCGTGCTCCCGGGTGGCGTGGTAAGGGACGCACTGGGCAAGGTCATCCAAGCCAGTGGAGGGGCTACTCTGGGGGTGGAGGGAGGGCAAGCATTGGTGGAATTGATGACTCAGCATGCCCCAGCTTTCCACCGCCATCTGGTGACAGCGGCCGATACCCTGGCAAACACGCTGAAGCAGCCGCGTGAGTTGTGGGTACACGATTTGTTGAATGACGACTACAGAGCCGAGTACGCCAGTGATGTGTTTGACCGCTTGGCACGACAGGGGTATGCATTTGCTGCCGCCACCAGTGTGGAAAGAAACATGCCCATGTTGCTGGTGGACCCGCCGGTCGTCGGCAAGCTCCACTCTTGGCACACAGGGGCCACCCAAACCATGTTGGACGTCTTCACCTTCAATGACGGGCGCTCGGATATGTTTGTTCGTGGGCAGGAAGCCAACTGGCAGGCTGGGCAGTACGACAAGACTACGCGGTGGGGGCTCGTATTGCCGGAAGCTGATTGGTTTAAACCGGTGACTATTCCAAGAGGCTCACTGAGATTCGAGCATCCGAATGTAGTGGGCTTGATCCAAAGCCTGCGCGACGAACCGCAGACCTTTGGGGCAATTCAGGCTAAACACCCAAGTTTGACAGGTGTTGCGCTCAGAGACTGGATTGATTTGTTGTGGGCTGGTGGCAAGGTGGCCCCATTCCTGTCAACTAAACATGCGTCTAGCATTGATCGTGAACGTATGCGTTGCATCAACCGGGAACGAATTGCATGGGCTAATGCCGACCTGAGTCCTAACAGCCGAGTACCGTTACTAGCAGCCGAATACGGGAACTGCCTGGTCGCTGGTTGGTTCGAGTGCCTAGTGCTAGCGCATTATGAGAAACGACATCATGTTGGCACACAAAGGAACATGCTTTCAAGAATGCACAAAGCCGGAATGGCTTTCAAAGGGGCCGATGGAAAACCGCACACTGACCAGCTTAAGGCCTTTCAAGCGGCGTTAACTCAGCTGGACAACAATTACCTGACCCGAATGGACTACTGGGGCATAGACATATGAAGCTACGATACACCTGATGATCCGAGACAAGAAGTTATCATCAGCAAACAAGAAAGGTAACACGACTCATATGGAAAACACCAAAACCCCCAATATCCAGATCGACGGCAAGACCTTCCCACTGTCTGACCTCGGCGACAACGCCAAGGCCCAGGTTCAGAACCTCGCCATCGTCGATGCAGAAATCAAACGCCTGCAGACCTTGATCGGTATCGCTACGGCTGCCCAGCAGTCGTTCATCGCGGCTTTGCGCACGGAACTGAACAAACCATCGGCATGACCCGCCCTTTACGGGGTGCACCGTTGTTCAAACAGCGGTGCAGGCCCTGTTCACTGGCCCCAACATCTGCAAGGATGTTGGGGCTTTTTTCTTGGTGAGGTGGTGTGCGCGGGGCAGAACGGGTGTTTGCTATGTAAAAAATAGCAACCTCACTAGGTTCTACTAAGGCTCAGCCGATTTGGCTTTAAATTTGACAGAAGTGAGATAGCCCCCTGAATCCCCAGACCCGTCCTATCGCTTATCTTTGGAGATAGGAGTAGGACTGTGAATACGACTAGGCATACGGATTCTGTAGAAGTTGTCTTTAAAGCCCCGATGGCCACTTCAAATTCCCCCACCTGTGGCCAGTGCAAACTCCCCCAGGCAAGACGGCCAGATTATGACGATTCAGGGCTGATGGCGATGCGA
>JAFEHU010000051.1 GCA_017848435.1 Burkholderiaceae bacterium
GCGCTGCCCCTGCCCGCCACACCACCACCCCCTCCCCCTCAAAACGCGGTCACCGACCCTCTGAAACCCATCATTCCTGGCGACGCGGGCAACTCCGAAGTGGCTGCGGTCCAGCCACCGGCCGACCTGTGGGCCCGTATCCGCCGTGGCTTTGCGATGCCCGACCTCGACAGCGACCTGGTGCGCAACCAGGAGCAGTGGTACGCCACCCGGCCCGACTACATCGTCCGCATGACGGACCGCTCGCGCAAGTACCTGTTCCATGTGGTCGAAGAGCTGGAGCGCCGCAACATGCCCACCGAACTGGCGCTGCTGCCTTTCATTGAAAGCGCCTTCAACCCGCAGGCCGTGTCCAGCGCCAAGGCTGCCGGCATGTGGCAGTTCATCCCCAGCACGGGGCGCGACTTTGCCCTCAAGCAAAACGTGTTCCGAGACGACCGGCGCGACGTGCTCGCCTCCACCCGCGCGGCGCTGGATTACCTGCAAAAACTGCATGGCATGTTTGGCGACTGGCACCTTGCGCTGGCGGCCTACAACTGGGGTGAAGGCAGCGTCGGCCGGGCAATTGCCAAGAACCGGCGTGCCGGCCTGGGCACCGCCTACACCGACCTGACCATGCCACTGGAAACCCAGCAGTACGTGCCCAAGCTGCAGGCGGTGAAAAACATCGTGGCCAACCCGGAGTCGCTCAAGGTGGACCTGCCGGTGATTGAAAACCACCCCTACTTCCAGCGCGTGGAACTGACCCGTGACATCGACGTGAAGCTGGCCGCCGAGCTCGCCAAAGTGCCGCTGGCCGACTTCAAAGCACTCAACCCATCGGCCCACCGGCCCGTGATTTTTGCCTCCGGCACACCCCACATCCTGCTGCCCTGGGACAACGCCGAGGTGTTCCGTCGCAACCTGCAGGCCCACAACGCAGGCAACACCGCCAGCTGGACCGCCTGGACCGCCCCCAGCACCATGAAGGTGGCCGACGCCGCCAAGCGCGTGGGCATGACCGAAACCAACCTGCGCGAGGTCAACAGCATCCCGCCACGCTACCTGATCAAGGCCGGGTCGACCCTGCTGGTGACGCGCGCCCACAGCGTCAACACCGACGTGTCCAGCCAGGTGGCCGACAACGGACAACTGGCCCTGGCGCCAGAGATCGTGCTGCGCCGCGTGGTGACCAAGGCCGGCAAGAAAGACACGCTGGCCAGCATGGCACAGCGCCACAAGGTGACGGTGGCCAACATTGCCGAGTGGAACAAGATCAGCCCCAGTGCCAGCCTGAAAGCGGGCCAGGCGGTGGTGCTGTTTTTGCCGCAGCAGGCACGCAGCACAGTCCGCCGCACCAGCAGCACCAAGGCGGTGTCGGCCAGCGCCAAATCCGCGCCCCGCACCACCACGGCCGCTGCGGGAAAACGCACCAGCAGCAGCCAGGCGGCGAAACCCCGCATGGCGCAAAAACCTGCGGCCAAACGCACCACTGCCAAGAACAACTGACGCTGTTCAGTACGGCCGGTACGCGGAAGCGCTCAGAACAGCGTCAGGCTGGCCCAGTAAGCGATGGCGGCCACGAAAGCGCTGGCCGGAATGGTGAAAATCCAGGCCCACACAATGTTGCCCGCCACCCCCCAGCGCACCGCGCTGGCACGGCGGGAGGAGCCCACACCCACAATGGCACCGGTGATGGTGTGGGTGGTGGACACCGGGATGCCCAGCATGGTGGCCATGAACAAGGTGATGGCCCCGCCCGTTTCAGCACAGAAACCGCCCACCGGCTTGAGCTTGGTGATGCGCTGCCCCATGGTCTTGACGATGCGCCAGCCACCGAACATGGTGCCGGCGGCAATTGCCACATAGCAGCTGACGATGGTCCACAGCGGTGGCGACTTGTCTTCCACCGCCGCGTAGCCGGTGGCGATCAGCAGCAGCCAGATGATGCCGATGGTTTTCTGCGCGTCGTTGCCACCATGGCCGAGGCTGTAAGCACCGGCAGACACCAGTTGCAGGCGCCGGAACCAGCTGTCCACCCGCGACGGGGTGGCGCGCCGGAACACCCAGGCCACCAGCAACATCATCAGCGAGCCGAGCAGGAAGCCGAGCAGCGGCGAAATGAAGATGAAGGCCACCGTTTTCAGGATGCCGCTGGCCACCAGTGCACCGGCACCGGTCTTGGCCATGACCGCCCCCACAATGCCCCCAATCAGCGCGTGCGACGAACTGCTGGGAATGCCGTAGTACCAGGTCAGGATGTTCCAGGTGATGGCGCCGATCAGCGCGCCAAACACCACGTGCACATCCACCACCCCGGGCTGGACGATGCCCTTGCCCACAGTGGCCGCCACGCTGAGGTGGAACACGAAGATCGCAATGAAATTGAAGAAGGCGGCAAACAGCACCGCTTGCCCCGGCTTCAGTACACCGGTGGACACCACCGTGGCAATCGAATTGGCGGCGTCGTGAAAGCCGTTCATGAAGTCGAATGCCAGCGCCAGAAACACCAGCATCACCACCACCCAAAGGGCGACTTGTACGTTGTCCATGGGCGTGGGCTCAGGAGTTTTCGAGGATGATGCCCTCGATCAGGTTGGCCACGTCTTCGCACCGGTCGGTGATGGTTTCCAGCAGTTCGTAGATGGCTTTGAGCTTGATCAGCTCGCGCACATCGGGCTCTTCGCGGAACAGCTTGCTCATGGCCGAGCGCATCACGCGGTCGGCGTCAGACTCCAGACGGTCGATCTCCTCGCAGGTCTTGAGCGCGGCTTCGGCCGTGCCGGGGTCGCTCAGCTTGGCCAGCAAGGCCACCGCGTCTTTGAGGCGCTCGCAGCACTTCAGGCTCAGGTCGGTCAGGCGCTTGATCTCGTCGGTCATGTAGCGCACGTCGTACAGCGCCATGGTCTCAGCCGAGTCCTGGATCAGGTCGGCCACGTCGTCCATGGTGTTGATCAACGAGTGGATCTGCTCGCGGTCGATCGGCGTGATGAAGGTCTTGTGCAGCGCCTTGTTGACGTCGTGCGTGATCCGGTCGGCCGCACGTTCGGCGTTGTCGACGTCGCGGTTGTACTGCTCGCGCAGGTGCGGGTCGTTGTAATTGGCCACCAGTTGCGAGAACGCGCGGGCTGCCTCCACGATGCGGTCCGCATGCTGGTTGAACATCTCGAAGAAATTGCCCTCACGCGGCATCAGCTTGCCAAACAGCATGGTGCGCTCCTTTGAATGTGTGTCAAACGAATGACTTTTTTGTGACTGCGCGGAGTGTAACCGTGCCCTGTGGTGACCACACCACCGTGGCCGACCTACAGCTTGGTGATGGCCTGTTCTTGCACCGCGCCCAGCTGCGCCGGCAACACCCACGATGGGGCCACCTCGGCCAGCGGCACCAACACAAAGGCCCGCAGCGCCATGCGCGGGTGTGGCACCACCAACTGGGGGCTGCTGATCTGGGCATCGCCATACAGCAGCAAATCCAGATCCAGCGTGCGGGGCGCATTGCGGTAGGCACGGGTGCGGCCATGCCGCTGTTCTATGGCCTGCAGCGCCCGCAGCAGGTCTGGCGCGGTCAGGGGGGTGGTGACCGCCACCACCGCATTGGTGTAGTCGGGCCCGTCGGCGTCCACCGGGGCGGTGCGGTAGAACGACGACTGTCGGCCCAGCTGCAGGCCTGGCCAGGCGGCCAAGGTCTGGAGGGCTTGCTGCAGATGGCCCACCCCATCGCCCAGGTTGGACCCCAGGGCCACGTAAGCGGTACAGGGGTCGCGCGGGCTCATGCCTGGCTCACCGGGCCGGTGTCAGTCTTCGCTGCCACCTGACGAGGGGCCTGCAGCCGGACCGTCGGCGTTTCTGGCACCACCGGAGCGGCGGCGACGGCGGCGTTTGCGTGGGGCATCGCTGCTGCCCGCCTCGTCTGCAGACGGGTCCTTTGGCACACCCTCGGCTGCAGTGGCAGGCCGAGGGGCCGCACGAACCACGCGTGGACGGCGCTGTTGCTCGTCACGCGCCTGGTCCATCAGGTCCTGGCGGGTGGCATCGTCGGCGGTGCTGAAGGTTTCCCACCACTCGGCCACGGCTTCGTCCATCTCGCCAGTGGCAGCGCGCAAGCGCATGAAGTCGAACCCGGCGCGGAAGCGCGGCTGGTCCACCAGGCTGTACGGGGTGCTGCCGGTGCGCTTGTCAAAACGCGGCTGCATCATCCAGATCTCACGCATGTCGGCGGCCAGCTTGCCACGGCCAGACACATCGCCAATCCGGGCACTGAAGGCTTCGTCGATGGCCTCCTGCAACGCGGCAAACGGGTGGTGGCGCTGGTTCATGCGCTGGTTCCAGCCGTCGCGCACGTCGGCCCACAGCACGCAGGCCAGCAAAAAGCTCGGCACCACCGGCTTACCTTCGGCGACGCGGCGGTCGGTGTCGAGCAGCGCGGCATTCACAAACGGTTGGTCGGCACGCTCCACCACCACGTCCAGAAGCGGGTAGATGCCACGCGCCATGCCCAGTGCCCGCAGCTGCGCGATGCTGGCCAGCGCATGGCCGGTCAGCAGCAGCTTGAGCATTTCGTCAAACAGGCGACTCTGGGGCACGTCGGCCAGCAGCTCTTGCGACTTGATCAGCGGCTCGGCGGTCTTGGCTTCCAGCGTGAAGCCCAAGGGGCTGAGCTTGGCGGCAAAACGCACCGCACGGATGATGCGCACCGGGTCTTCGCGGTAGCGGGTGGCGGGGTCGCCGATCATGCGCATGACGCGCTTTTTCACGTCCTTGATGCCGTTGTGGTAGTCCACCACCGTCTGGGTGTGGGGGTCGTAGTACATCGCGTTCAGGGTGAAATCGCGGCGCGCCGCGTCTTCTTCCTGTGGGCCCCAGACGTTGTCGCGCAGCACCCGGCCGGACGCGTCCACCGCGTGCTTCATGCTGGCGAGTTCGCTTTTGCTGGTGCGCTCGTTGCCAGCGACTTGCTCGGCCGCAGCACTGTCCATGTAGGCGCGGAAGGTGGACACCTCGATGACTTCGTGCTCGCGGCCACGGCCGTACACCACGTGAACGATGCGGAAACGCCGGCCAATGATGAAGGCGCGGCGGAACAGGCCCTTGACCTGCTCGGGTGTGGCATCGGTGGCGACATCAAAGTCTTTCGGGCGCAGGCCCACCAGCAGGTCGCGCACCGCGCCGCCCACGATGTAGGCCTCAAAACCCGCCTGTTGCAGCGTGCTGACCACGTTCAGGGCACGTTCGTCCACCAGTTTGATGTCAATGCCGTGCACTTCGGCCGCGACTTCCTCGCGCTTGCCAAACGGGTTCTTCCGGGCTCGGGTGGCTGGGGTGGGGCCGGTGGTCTTGCCAAACAGCTTGTCGATGAATTTTTTGATCATGGGAAACATGTGCGGACCACGCGGCGCACTGAAGCGCGCCAGAACATGGGCCTCGGCCTCAATTAGAACAGGTCCAGCACCGGCCAGCCGCGTGCCTCGGCCAGCGCACGCAGGCGAGTGTCGGGGTTGGTTGCCACCGGGTGGTTGACCCGCTCCAGCAAGGGCAGGTCGTTCATGGAGTCGGAATAAAAAGTGGTGTGCGCGCTGTCCCAGTCCCAGCCACGCTCGGCCAGCCAGGCCGCCACGCGGGTGACCTTGCCGTCGCGGAACGAAGGCACGCCCAGAATGCCGCCGGTGATCCACCCCGGCCCGTCGGGCCCGGAGGTGCGCTCCAGCGCCACCGCAATCAATTCGTCCACGCCCAGGGCACGGGCAATCGGTCGGGTAACGAACTCGTTGGTCGCGGTGACGATCACCACCGCGTCACCCGCCTGCTGGTGCTGGCGCAGCAAGGCCCGTGCTTGCGGCTGGATGGCAGGCTCAATCACCTCGCGCATGAACGCGGCGTGGGCTTCCTGCGCCCGTTCGGGGCCCTGCTGGCGCACCGCCTCGGTGGCAAAGCGCACGTAGTCGTGCACGTTCAGCGTGCCGGTCTGGTACTGGGCGTAGAAATGGTCGTTGCGCTGCTTGAAGACGGTCGCATCGGTCCAGCCGAGGGCGATGGTGAATTCACCCCAGGCGTGGTCGGAGTCGAGTGGCAGCAGCGTGTGGTCCAGGTCGAACAAGGCCACGCGGGGCTTGGAAGTGGCTAGGGGGGAAGTGCTCAAGGTCATTCGTTGTCCAGCATCGCCCGCACCAGCGGGATGGTGATGGCGCGTTGGGTCTGCAGTGCATAGTGGTCGAGTTGCTCCAGCAACTGCGACAGGCTGCCGAGGTCGCGCGAGAAGCGGGCGAGCACAAAGTCCACCACTTCGTCAGGCAGAACAATGCCCCGGGCCAGCGCCTGCTGCTGCAACACCAGTCGGCGCTCGGGCTCGTTGAGCACCCGCAACTGGAACACATGGCCCCAGCCGAGCCGGCTGCGCAGGTCGTCGCGCAGGGGCAGATCGGCCGGGGGCAACGCACCCGCTGCCAGCACACTGCGGGGCTGGCCATCGGTCACGCCCATCGCATTGACAAACCAGTTGAACGCCGCGTGCTGCTGTACCGCGTTGTAGGCCTGCACATCGTCCATCAGCACCACCGACCACGCCGGGTTGAACTCAGTGGGTGGGTTGCAGGCCGGGTCCAGCCAGCCGACCTGCTCGCCACGCGCCGCCAGGGCGTCTCGCAGTGCAAAGAGCAAATGGCTTTTGCCGCTGCCACTCTCGCCCCACAGGTAGGTGGGCACGGGTGAGCGAACGGGCTGCGCGCTGCCCTCACCAAGCCACAGTTGCAGGTGCTGCACCGCGTCCTGGTTGGGACCGGCCATGAAGCTGGCCAGTGTGGGCCCTGTCGGCAGGCCAATGTCAAGGGCGATCTGCTTCATCCGCCTTGGTAGAGCTTGCTGGCCAGATAACTGGTGCGCACACGGCGCACCGCCACCAGCAACACCGCGCTGGCCGGCAGTGCGATCAGGATGCCGATAAACCCAAACAGCTGACCAAAGGCCAGCAAGGCAAAAATCACCATCAGCGGGTGCAGGCCAATGCGCTCGCCCACGAGCCGGGGCGTGAGGTAAATGCTCTCGATCAGTTGCCCGACGCCGAACACCACCGCCACCATGACCAGCGCCTTGAGCGGTCCGCCGGGCTGGGTGAACTCCAGCAGGCCCGCCAGAAGGGCCAGCACCAGCCCCAGGCCAAAGCCCACGTAGGGCACGAACACCGCCAGCCCGGTGAAAATGCCAATCGGCCAGGCCAGATCGAGCCCAAACAGGCGCAGGCCCACGCTGTAAAACAGCGCCAGGATCAGCATCACCAGCAGCTGTCCGCGCAGGTACTGGCCCAGCACCGAATCGGCCTCGGTGGTAAAGCTGTCGTAGCCGTCGCGCATGTTCAGCGGTACGAGTTCCACCACGCGGGCAACGAATTTGTCCCAGTCGAGCAGCAGGTAGAACAGCGCCACCGGGATGATGACCGCGTTGCCGATGATGGCCAGCGCCACGCTGCCACCGAGCTGGAGCGAAGACAACAAGGAACCAAACGCATCTTCAAAATTGGCGTTGAGGTACTTCAGCACAAAAGCCTTGATGCTGGCCACGTCGAGCGACACCTTGATGCCAAACTGCGCCAGCCAGGGTGCCAGGCCGGTGTTGAGCTTGTCGGCCAGCACCGGCACCTGTTCGCGCAGCAATGGCAACTCCTTGGCCATGATGGGCACCACCAGCAGCAGCAGGCTGAGCAGCACCAGAATGAACAGCGTTTCCACCAGCACCACCGCCACCAAACGGGGCAGCCGACCCTGGCCCACACGGTCCAACCGGTTCACCAACGGGGTCAGTGCATAGGCCAACACCGCCGCAACCATGAAGGGCGTCAACACCGGGCCAAGCAGCCACAGCGCCATCACCACCAGCAACGCGATGCCCGTCCAGGTGAAGGCGCGTTTTTGGGCAGAAGTGAATTGCATGGGGTGAGCCCGTAAAATATGGGCAAATTCTATCGGGCCAACCACAGCCGCCTGTTTGGCCAACCTCCATGACCACTTCTTCTCCTGCAAACACACCCCTCTCCTACAAAGACGCTGGTGTCGACATCGACGCCGGTGACGCACTGGTTGAACGCATCAAGCCACTGGCCAAGAAAACCATGCGCGAGGGCGTGCTGGCCGGCATTGGCGGCTTTGGCGCGCTCTTTGAAGTGCCCAAACGCTACAAGGAGCCGGTGCTGGTGAGCGGCACCGACGGCGTGGGCACCAAGCTCAAGCTGGCGTTTGAGTGGCAGATGCACGACACCGTGGGCATCGACCTGGTGGCGATGAGCGTGAACGACGTGCTGGTGCAGGGCGCCGAGCCGCTGTTCTTCCTCGACTACTTTGCCTGTGGCAAGCTCGACGTGGACACGGCAGCCGCTGTGGTCGGCGGCATTGCCAAAGGCTGTGAGCTGAGCGGCTGCGCGCTGATTGGCGGCGAAACCGCCGAGATGCCGGGCATGTACCCAGCCGGTGAATACGACCTCGCTGGCTTTGCGGTGGGCGCGGTGGAGAAATCCAAAATTCTCACCGGCGCCAATGTGCAGCCGGGCGACGTGGTGCTGGGCCTGGCCTCGCACGGCGTGCACTCCAACGGTTTCAGCCTAGTGCGCAAATGCATCGAGCGGGCTGCGGGCAGCCTGCCCGCCACGCTGGACGGCCTGCCGTTCAAGGACGCCATCATGAAACCGACGCGGCTGTACGTGAAGAACGTGCTGGCGGCGCTGGCGGCCCATCCCATCAAGGCGCTGGCCCACATCACCGGCGGTGGTTTGCTGGAAAACATCCCGCGCGTGCTGCCCGACGGTACGGCCGCCCACCTGACCAAGGGCAGCTGGCCACAAACCGAGCTGTTCGCCTGGCTGCAGGCCACCGCTGGCATTGACGACTTCGAGATGAACCGCACCTTCAACAACGGCATTGGCATGGTGGTGGTGGTGGCGGCTGACCATGCCGACGCCACGGCCGCCACGCTGCGCGCCGCCGGCGAGCAGGTCTACACCATCGGTCGCATTGCCGAGCGCGGCACGGGCGCACCGGTTGAGGTGGCCTGAGCACAGCACTGCACACCCACCCGCGGGCCCACCCCATGTCCGCTCCCCCTGCGCTGACCCCTCGGCGTGAACTCTGGCTGCTGCTGACGCTGGCCGGCATCCAGTTCACCCACATCCTCGACTTCATGGTCATGATGCCGCTGGGGCCGCAGTTCACCCAGCTGTTTGGCATCAGCGACGCGCAGTTCGGGCTGCTGGTGTCGGCCTACACCTTTGCCGCCGCCATTTCTGGGCTGGTGGCCACCACCTACATCGACCGTTTCAGCCGCAAACGGCTGCTGTTGACCTTGTACCTGCTGTTTGCCGTGGCCACGCTGGCCTGTGGCCTGGCGCCCAACTACCCTTCGCTGATGGCGGCGCGCATTGCGGCCGGGCTGACTGGCGGCGTGCTGGCGGCGCTGTCGCAAACCATCGTCGGCGACGTCATTCCGTTCGAGCGGCGCGGCCGCGCCATGGGCATCGTGATGTCGTCGTTCTCGCTCTCCACCGTGGCGGGCGTGCCGATCAGCCTGTTTCTGGCGAGCGCGCTGGGCTGGCACGCGCCCTTTCTTGCGATTGCGCTCGTCAGCGTGCTGTTTGCGGTGTTTGCGGCACTCACGCTGCCGGTGCTGGACGCGCACCTGCTGCAGGCCAACCGGCTGTCGGCCTGGGGTGGCGTCAAGGAGGTGCTGCGCGAGCGCAACCACTGGTGGGCCTTTGGTTTTTCGGTGCTGATGATGTTTGCGGGTTTCACCATCATTCCGTTCATCACGATCTACATGCAAACCAACGCCGGGGTGCGGCCCGACCAGGTGCCCTACATCTATCTGTTCGGCGGCGTGGCCACGCTGGTGTCCGCCCAGGTGTTTGGCCGCATGACGGACCGCCATGGCAAGAAGGAAACCTTCCGTGTGCTAGCGGTGGCGTTGCTGGTGCCGATGTTCGCGGTGGCGCTGATGCCGCGCACCGCATTGCCCGTGGTGCTGGTGGCCACCACGCTGTTTTTCATCTGCATGAGCGGGCGGATGATTCCCGGCATGGCCATCGTCACCTCGGCCGCCAACCCGGCGCGGCGCGGTGCGTTCATGACGCTGAATGCGTCGGTGCAGTCCGCCGCGATGGGCGCTGCCGCCTTCACCGGCGGCCAGATCATCGGCCGCGATGCCAACGGCCTGGTGCAGCACTACTGGGGCGCGGCGCTGGTGGGCGCAGTGGCCAGCCTGCTGGCGGTCTGGCTGGTGGGCAAGCTGACCCTGCACGGCGCCGCAGCACCGGCCAAGCCGGCGTCAACCTGACGCGACCAAGTCAGCTATCAAAAGAATAGCTGAACTGCAAGATTCGACTAAGGCTTAGCGCCTTTTTCATTGATTTTCTTCTGCAAATCGCGGTAGCGGGCCTCCCGGGGGCCACCCAGGGCCACTGCGCGGGCAATGGCTTTGGCGGCCTGTGGTCGCTGGCCCAGTTCCAGCTGGACTTGCGCCAGGTTGTTCCATGCGTCGGCAAAGTTCGGGTCGGCCTGTGCCGCCGCTTCATAAGCCTGCGCCGCCGTGGTGCGCTGGCCTTGTGCGTAGGCCGCATTGCCACGCCCGAAGAGCAGGCCCCGGTGCTGGGGCCAGCTCTGCAGGCCGGTGGTGTAAGCGGTGAGCGCGGCGCCGGGGTTGGTGCGTTCGAGTGTGGCCACCGCGCTGGCATAGGCATCGGGTGTGGCAGTGGCAGGCAAACGGCTGGTGGGCAGGGCCAGCATGGCCCAGCGTTCGCCGCGTGCCCAGGTGCGCTCAAACGTGGCCAGCGACATGACCAGCCGTTCGGTGGTGCCGGAGTGCAGCACCAGTTCGCTGCGGCCACGGTCGTAGCCAATGGCCACGGCGTAGTGCCAGATCGGGTAGATGGGCAGGCTGAGGTTCTGGAACACCAGCACCGGGTTGCCAGCCGCCAGTTCGCGCAGCACCGCGTTGAGCTCAGGTGCAAGCGGGTAGGCCACCAGCCCCTGGCGCCGGGCCGACGCCAGCATCTCGGGCTGCAGCGAACCCTGCCGGCCCGGCAAATACACCTGGTCCACCAGCTGTTCCGGCGTCACCGGCACACCGGCGGACTGCGCCACCATGGCCAGCGCGGCCGGGCCGCACTGGTAGTCGGCCTGGGGGAAGAACGGCACGCCACTGACCTCGGCCTGGTCTGGCACGTCGGCCGGCCAGGCGGTGGACAGCGCGGTAAGCTGGGGCGTCGCGCAGCCACTGAGCCAGAGCAGTGCACAAATGAAAAACCCCGCCAGGGCGGGGAATCTGTGGGCACCCGCTCGCGCGGGCGCCGACTGGCACGGTTGCCCGTGGGTCATCGGATCGAGCGGGTGAACGGGAACACCTTGGTCAGGCCGAGAATATCGGTCACCAGCAGCACGATGAAGACGGTGAAGATGATGCCCAGCACGCCAGCACCGGCGGGGGCATGGTCTACGCGGTCGGCCAGCTGGGCGACTTCGGCGTCGGACATGGCGCGCACACGCTCACTGGCGTTGTCAGGGCTCAGGCCCTGGGCGACCATGGCGTCGCGCACGTCGGCACGGGCGAGGAAAGTTTCGACCTTGCTGCGGTTGGCCGACGCTTCGACGCTGGTGATGGCTTCGTCGGTCGGCACGATGCTGGCCTGGGCCGTCAATGGCATGCCGATGACGGTCATGCACACGATCATGGTGGAGGCAATGGCGCGTTTGAATGTGTTCATGGTGTATCTCTCAAGTAGGTTGCGCAGTGTGCCTCGCACACCACGCCCTGAAGGTAAGCCATGCTGTGGCGCCGGTCAACCACACTTACAGACAGACACGGCATTGTCTTACAAGGGGTCGTGAACTCGCCAAGGCCCCAAGCGTCAGTACCGTGCCACCTGCAGCTTGACGCCCAGCGCCTTGATGGCCGCCAGCGCGTCCCCCAGCGCCATGGGGCCCGTGCCCGCCAGCGCCCGGTCAACGATGTCGAGATCGACCGCGGCTGCGGTGCCAGGCTTCTGGTTCACACGGCGCACACGGGCAATCACGCTCAGGGCATTCACCAGCAGGCTGGGGTCACCGTCTTCAATGACGGCGTTCAGGTAGGCGACCACATCGTCTTCCGCATCGATGAATTCGGCCGGGTCGAAGGGGATACAGGCGGTTTTGGACATGGCGGCGCCTCAGATGTTGATGGCCAGCTTGCTGGCGAGCTGGATGTCACGTTCCTGCGTTCGGGTGTCGCCCGCCGACAGCAGCACGATGGTGGTTGGGTCCAGGTAAACAAAATAGAGCCGGTAGCCCAGGCCCTGCTCAATCCGCATTTCAAACAGCTCGGGCTTGACCTGGTGCACATCGCTGGATAACGCCAGTTGCAGCCGGTCCACATGGGCCAGCACGAGGCCGCGCGCACGCTTGCCGCGCTGGTGGACCAACCACAGCTTGAACTCATGGGTATGCCGGATTTCAACCATCGTGTGTGCCTGTCTCCCTGTCAACGGGCGGCTGTGCCCGTCGATTTACCGCGCATTTTTGCACAGGCTCAGTTCAGGGCGCGGCGCAACTCGGCCGCGCGTTCGCCGATGGCGTCCAGGTCGAGCGCCTCTTCCACATGGCGCAGGTAGGTTTCCAGGTCGGCCACGGCACGGGCGGTGTGGCCTTGCTCGGCGCAGGCCAGGCCCCGGTCGCGGTACTCGGACCAGGCCTCGGGCAACAGCACGATCAGGCGGTCCTGTACCGCGATGAGCCGCTGCCAGTCTTCCTGGGTCTTGTGCACTTCCTTGAGGTTGCGCAGCATGCGGGCAATGATGTCGCGCGGCGTGGCCGACTGCAGGTACAGGCCCATCGGCACATCGAACTCGTCCACCAGACCGCTGCGGCGCTTGTAAGGCTCCAGCCGCTCGGCCAGCTCTTCGCGGCTGAGCGACTGGCCGGTGAACGGGTCGATCACCACCTGGCCCTTGGGCAGGTTGACCTTGACCATGAAATGGCCAGGAAAGCTCACGCCCCGCGCGTGCAGACCCAGCCCCTGCGCGAGCTCAATCCACAGCACCGCCAGCGAGATGGGGATGCCGCGCCGCGTGCGCAGCACCGCATTCAGAAAGCTGTTGTCGGGGTCGTAGTAGTCGTTGATGTTGCCGCCAAAACTCAGTTCGCGGAAAAAGAAGTGGTTCAGGGCCCGCAGCCGGGGCAAGGCGGTGGCATCGGCCGGGATGCGGCGCTTCAGGCGCGCCAGCAGCTGGTCCACATCGCCCAGCACCTGCTGCACGTCAAGGTCAGGGTACTCGTCCTGCGCCAGGCTGATGGCCGCCTCCAGCAGCGGAAAGTCGTCGTCGCTCTGGACCAGAAATGCAAAATACTCAAGAGGGGTGGGTGCCGTGAAGCTGAACTGCATGGTGATTTGTAATGGAGAGGCCAAAACCCGTCAAGCCAACGGGGCTGGAACATCAGCGCCGCAACAGCTGGCGAAAACGCAGGCCGGCCGCCCACAGCGCTCCCAAATAAATAGCAGCACCACCAGCCAGTGCCAAGGCCAATAGCCCGATGCGCATCAAAAACTGGCTGCGCAGCTCGGGCCAATCCTGCCGGCCGGCAAACCACATCAGAAAAACCGCCAGCAACGCGCTGGCCGCCACCACCTGCAGCACAAACCGGCCCCAGCCCGGCAGCGGCTTGAAGCTGCCCCGGCGCAGCAGGCCCGCCAGCAGCCAGACGGCGTTGATCACCGCACCGAGCCCGATGGCCAGCGCCAGCCCGGCGTGCTGCAGCAGCGGCACCAGCGCGATGTTCAGCAGCTGCGTGATCACCAGCACCACCACCGCGATGCGCACCGGCGTGCGGATGTCCTGGCTGGCGTAGTAGCCCGGCGCCAGCACCTTGATCGCCACCAGCCCCACCAGCCCGGCGCCGTAGCCCATCAGCGCCGTGGTGGTCTGCTGCACGTCGCGCTCTGTGAAGGAGCCATAGTGGTACAGCGTGGCCACCAGCGGCTGGGCAAAGGTCAGCAGCACCACCGCACTGGGCACCGACAGCACCACCACCAAGCGCAGCCCCCAGTCGAGCATGGCCGAATAGCCAGCCGTGTCGCTGGCGGCCTTGGCGGCAGCGAGCTGCGGCGTCAGCACCACGCCCAGCGCCACACCCAGCAAGGCGGTGGGGAATTCCATCAAGCGGTCGGCGTAGCTGAGCCAGCTCACACTGCCCGGCGCGAGGTGGGAAGCGATCTGGGTGTTGATCAGCAGCGAGATTTGCGCCACGCTGACGCCCAGCAGCGCCGGCAACATCAGCCGCGTCACCTGCCGGGTGCCGGGGTCGTTCCAGGCGGTGCGCAGCGTGGTCCAGCCGAAGCCAAATTTCAGCAACAGGCCCAAACGCCACAGCGCCGGCACCTGGATACCCAGTTGCAACAGGCCACCCAGCATCACGCCCGCGCCCATCGCGTAAATGGGCTCGATGCCCTCCGCTGCGAACCGGGGCGCACCCCAGAGCGCCGCGCCGATCATCGCCAGGTTCAGCAGCACCGGCGTGGCGGCCGGCACGGCAAAACGTTTCCAGGTGTTGAGCACACCGGCCGACAGCGCCACCAGCGACATGAAGGCGATGTAGGGAAACATCCAGCGCGTCATGAACACAGCGGCCTCAAAGCCGCGCGGCTCCTGCTGCAGGCCGCTGGCCATGGCCCAGACCAGCACTGGCGCAGCCGCCACGCCAACCACACAGGTCAACAGCAACGCCAGCAGCAGCAGCGAGGCCACGCGGTCAATCAGCGTCCGGGTAGCAACATCCCCCTGCTGCGCCTTGACGGTGGCCAGCACCGGCACAAAGGCCTGGCTGAAGGCGCCTTCGGCAAACAGGCGGCGGAACAGGTTGGGAATGCGGAACGCGACGTTGAAAGCGTCGGTCATGGCGCTCGCGCCAAAGGTCGACGCCATCAGCAGCTCCCGCGCCAGACCGGTGATGCGGGAGGCCAACGTCAGTAGCGAAACGGTGGAGGCAGCTTTGAACAGGGACACGCCTTGAGTTTATGCGCTGCCCGCGCCTGCCCCGCACCGGCTGACACGGGTTGGGAGCGATTCCTGGACTCGCCTATAATGGAAGGCTTTGCTGACAACATCCTCAAACATAAGGATCACCAATCATGGCTACCAAACCCAAGAAAAAGAACCCGCGCCTCGCGTCGGGCCGCAAACGCGTCCGTCAGGACATCAAACTCAACGCCGCGAACACCTCGCTGCGTTCCAAGTACCGCACCGCTGTGAAGAACGTTGAAAAAGCCGTTCTCGCCGGCGACAAGACCAAGGCCGCCGAACTGTTTGCCAAAATGCAAGCCGTGGTGGACACCGTGGCCGACAAGGGCATCTTCCACAAGAACAAGGCCGCTCGCGACAAGAGCCGCCTGAGCGCCAAGGTGAAAACCCTGGCATTGGCTTCGGCCGCCGCCTAACCAGGCCAACCCGCCCGCAGCAGACACCTGCTGCGCCGTTTTGTCGGGTGCGCTGTCAGCAAAGAGCAAAAAAGCCGTCGCAAGACGGCTTTTTTGTTGGCGCAAACCAACCGCTCAACCGCTCAGGTTTTTGCAGGGGGGTCGGGCAGCAGGCAGGCTTCTGCCACCTGCAGGTTGTTGTCACGCGCGAAGTTGAGGCAGAAGTCCCAAGCCATGGGTTCCAGTGCGTGCAGTTCGCGGTTCACCACCACGCATTTGACGCCGTCGATGGTGTTGGGAACACACCAGGGGGAATAGCTGAGGTGGCTGCCCGGCTGGGCACCGCCGGGGCGGAACGAGCTCATCACACCCGCCAGCCGTTCGGCCCAGTCGCTGGGGCGAAAGGTTTTGCCGTCCACGGTCAGGCCGAGGATGAACACTTCTTGGGCGGAGGGTAAAACCATCGGGTACTGGTGTGGTCAAGGGGTACGGGGGCCGGGATCGCCAGCTTGTTGCACCGCACAAGTATTCTATCTTATATAAGACTTGTGACCTTGCCATGACCCTGCCGCACCGTTGTCATGAAGGCAAGCAAGGTCTGCGCCTAAAATCACGGTTCACAGCCCCCATGATGCGCACCACGTGTCCCGGGCTGCTTTTATTTGAGCCTCTGGAGCCTTGCCATGAACGCCGCCGTGCCCAACCTGACCACCGCCACCGTGCCCACCTCGCCGCATGTGATGAACACCTATGGCCGCCTGCCGATTGCCATGTCGCATGGCCAGGGCAGCCGCGTGTGGGATGTGAACGGCAAGTGCTACCTGGATGCACTGGGGGGCATTGCGGTCAACACCCTCGGCCATGGCCACCCCAAACTGGTGCCCGCGCTGCAAGACCAGATCGCCAAACTGATCCACACCAGCAATTACTACCATGTACCCGGCCAGGAAGCATTGGCTGCCAAGCTGGTGGCACTGTCGGGTCTGACCAACGTGTTTTTCTGCTCCACAGGGCTGGAGGCCAACGAAGCCGCACTGAAGCTGGCGCGCAAATTCGGGCATGACAAAGGCATTGAACGCCCGGAAATTGTGGTTTACGAGAAGGCCTTCCATGGCCGCAGCATTGCCACGCTGAGCGCCACCGGCAACCCCAAGGTGCAGGCAGGCTTCGGCCCACTGGTGGAAGGCTTCATCCGTGTGCCGATCAACAACATCGACCAACTGAAAGCCGCCACCGCCAACAACCCGAATGTGGTGGCCGTGTTCTTTGAAGCCATTCAGGGCGAAGGCGGCGTGAACCCCATGCACATGGACTACCTGCGCGACGTGCGCGCCCTGTGTGACGAACGCGGCTGGCTGCTGATGATCGACGAGGTGCAGTGCGGCATGGGCCGCACCGGCAAGTGGTTTGCCCACCAATGGGCTGGCATCCAGCCCGACGTGATGCCGCTGGCCAAGGGCCTGGGCTCGGGCGTGCCGATTGGCGCAGTGGTGGTGGGGCCGAAAGCTGCGACCATTTTCCAGCCGGGCAACCACGGCACCACCTTTGGCGGCAACCCGCTGGCCATGCGGGCGGGCATAGAGACCATCCGCATCATGGAAGAAGATGGCTTGATCGACAACGCGGTACGCGTCGGCGGCCACCTGAAAGCCGCCCTGGCCCGCGAGCTGGCCGGTGTCGACGGGGTGAAGGAAATCCGCGGTATGGGCCTGATGCTGGGCATCGATCTGTCAAAACCCTGCGGTGCGTTGGTGCAACGCTGCGCCGACGCCGGCCTGCTGGTCAGCGTGACGGCAGACACGGTGGTGCGCCTGGTGCCACCGCTGATCCTGACCATTGCCGAGGCCGATGAGGTCGTCGCCATTCTGTGTCCGCTGATCAAGCAGTTGCTGGTGGAAACCGCATGAACACCGCTGCAGTGGCCAGCGTGGGGGCAAAACAGATCCGCCACTACCTCCAATTCAACGACTTGAATGCCGAGGAATACCTCTACCTGTTCGAGCGCGCCGCGCTGATCAAGAAAAAATTCAAGGCCTACGAGAAACACCATCCGTTGGTGGACCGCACACTGGCGATGATTTTCGAAAAGGCCAGCACGCGCACCCGCGTGAGTTTTGAAGCCGGCATGTACCAGCTCGGCGGCAGCGTGGTGCACCTGACCACGGGCGACAGCCAGTTGGGCCGTGCAGAGCCGATTGAAGACAGCGCCAAGGTCATCAGCCGCATGGTGGACCTGGTGATGATCCGCACCTACGAGCAGACCAAAATAGAGGCCTTTGCCGCGCATTCGCGGGTGCCGGTCATCAACGGCCTGACCAACGAGTTCCACCCTTGCCAGATCCTGGCCGACCTGTTCACCTTCATTGAGCATCGTGGCCTGCGCGACGACGGGCACATTGACCTCGGCTGCCTGAAGGGCAAGACCGTGGCCTGGGTGGGCGACGGCAACAACATGGCCAACACCTGGTTGCAGGCCAGCGAGATCCTGGGTTTCACCGTGCACCTGAGCACGCCCAGCGGCTACGAGGTGGACCAGTCGATTGCCGGCATCCGCTCCGCCGACAGCTACAAGGTGTTCAAGGACCCGATGGACGCCTGCGGCGGCGCCGACCTCGTCACCACCGACGTCTGGACCAGCATGGGCTACGAGGCCGAAAACGAAGCCCGCAAAAAAGCCTTTGCCGACTGGTGCGTCGACGCCGAGATGATGCGCGCCGCCAAGCCCGACGCACTGTTCATGCACTGCCTGCCCGCCCACCGTGGCGAGGAAGTCAGCGCCGAGGTGATCGACGGCCCACAGTCGGTGGTGTGGGACGAAGCCGAGAACCGCATGCACGTGCAGAAGGCGCTGATGGAGTACTTGCTGCTTGGCAGGCTCTGATGTTTGACTGTCAGACTTGCGGTGCCTGCTGCGCGAGTTTTCGCGTGGACTTCTCCAGCCAGGAGCTGGAAGACAACGGCGGCAGCGTTCCTTCTGGTCTGGCAGCAGAGGTCAACCACAGCACATGCCGCATGCGCGGCACCGACCATTCCCCGGCGCGCTGTGCGGCCCTCACCGGCAAGGTCGGCTTGAAAGTGGGCTGCGGTATTTACGAATGGCGGCCATCGCCATGCCGGGAGTTCGAGGCCGGGAGTGATGCCTGCTTGCGCGTGCGCACGCGGCACGGCCTGACGGTTGACGACAGCGCCCGCTGAAAGCAGTTTCAGCCACCGCCCCGCCGCGTGTAGGCGTCAAACTGCGCCAGAAAAAGCCGCCGTGTTTCCGCATCGCAACCGGTAAATGCAATTTCCAGTTGCAACCGCTCTATGCGCATCAGCGCGATGCGGCGCGGCGCCAGCACCTGCCAGGTGAAGCGCACGCTGCGGCCTTCGAGCAGCGTCACTTCACAGCCCGAATCTGTCCAGCGCAACGGCTGATTGCCGACAGCCGCCGGCATCCACCGCACCAGATCGGCCGGGGTGCAGCCCATGTCGCGGACCAGCCGCTCGGGCACGTCGGCGGTCATGCGTCAGCCGCCGGCAATGGGCGGCCAGACGGCCAACACGTCACCCTGCAGCAGCACGTGGCTGGCCCGCTTGTCGTGCGCAATGTAGTGGCCATTGACCAGCGCCAGGTGCACCAGCTTGGGTGGCAGGTTGAAGCGGTCCACCACCTGCTGCACCGTGGTGCCCTCGTCCACCTGCATGGCGAGCTGGTTGGTGTATTTGACTTCGGGCGGCAGATAGTCGGTGAGCGTGGCGAACAGTTTGAAGGTGATGTCCATGCGGTGTTTATACCGGCTTCAGCGGCAAGAAGAGCGCCGCCGTCATGCCGTGCTGGCCCGGGATGACCACACGTTCTGCTGCTGGCTGCAGGCGAGGTAGGCTTCCATCACACGCGTCGGGTCGTCGATGAGCTTGTCAGCCCAATGGCCGAGCTTGACCTGGCCCTGGATCAGGCCACGCAGCACACCGACGTGGTTGGTCCAGCCCAGGCTGGTGGCGCCGATGAGCGTGTCGCCCTTGAATTCGAGCCGCAGATACTTGAAGGCGGCGTCGTCCGCATGTTCGACATGGCGGCCGCCGTCTTTGGCGTCGGCGCCCCACCACTGGCCGAACGACGAGGCGATCAGGCCCAGCGTGTCCAGCACGTTCATGGCCAGGCTGCCCTGCGACGCGGTGCTGCCGCCCAGCATGTTGAGCGCGGCAATGCGGGCTTCGTCGGCAGCGGCCGGCTGGATCATGTTGAGGCTGCGCTCGCCGGTGGAAAAGTCGACCGCGTTGATGACGTCGCCGGCGGCATAGACGCCGGGCACGTTGGTCTGCATGGCCGCGTCGACCAGGATGCCGTCCTTGCAGGTGATGCCCGAGCCTTCGAGGAATTCGAGGTTGGGCTTGACGCCGGTGGCGACAATCACCACGTCGACGCCAATGGTCTTGCCGTTGGACAGTTTGGCGTGGATGGGCGCATCGGCGTCGGCCTTGTTGTCGCCACCGGAGAACATGCCGACCACCTTGGACAGCAGGCCACCACCACCGGAGCCGCCGCTTTGCAGCGACTCGACCTTGGCGTCGGTCACCACCTGCACGCCCTGCTTCTGGCACCAGGCCTTGATCATCGCGCCGGCCTTTTCGGTCATCATGCGCGGCACCATGCGGTTGCCCATCTCGACCACGGTGAGCTGGCCGCCCTCGCCTTTGACGCGCTGCGCCAACGCTTCCATGATGATGCAGCCGATGAAGCCGGCGCCCATCTGCAGCACGCGCGAGCCGGGCTTGACGTCGGCCATGATGGCGCGGGCGTCGGCCAGCGTCCAGCAGGTGTGCACGTTGGGCAGATCGAGCCCCTGAATCGGCGGACGCACCGGCCGCGCGCCGGTGGCGATCAGCAGCCGGTCGTAGCTCTGCTGGGTGCCGTCGGACAGTTTGACGCTGCGCGCTGCGGTGTCGACCGACGTGGCGCGGAGTCTTTTCAGCTCGATGCCGAGCTTCTGGAAATGCGCATCGCCCTTGCGCAGGTGCGTGCCCTGCTCGCCGACCTGGCCGATCAGCAGGTAGGGAATGGCCATGCGCGAATACGGCGCTTCGTCTTCTTCACCGATCAGAACCACGCGGTCGCCCGGTGCCTGCTTGCGGATGGTTTCGGCCGCGATCACGCCCGCCGGCCCCGCACCCAGAATTACGTGCTGCATCGTCTTCTCCTCCTGTTATTCACGAAAAAGGGGCGCCAGCCAGCGCCCCTTCTCAATAGTCTGCTATCAGAAACGCGGCTTAAAGACCCAGGCGTTCCAGCGTCTCGGTCGACGGCACGCCTTCGGTGTCCCAGCCGCGGATCTTGTAGTACTGCGGCAGCATCACGTCCAGGCGGTTCACGCTGCCCTTGGACGCGCCGGTCTTGGCGGGTTCGGTCAGCAGGCGCTTGGGCAGGGTGTCGTCCTTCTTGGTCAGACCGGCCGCCAGGTTGAACTGCTTTTCCATGTTCCAGATGCGCTCGCCGATGTGCGTCAGGTGCTCCACGGTGAACTCTTCACCGCAAGCGGCCTGCAGCTGCGGCGCCACGTCGGCCAGCGTCCAGGCAAAGCTGGTGAAGATGCAAATGCCGGCGGCGTCAAACGCTGCCGTGGCGTCCTGGAAGGCTTTGACCAGTTCGGGCTTGCCTTCGTGCGCTGCGGGTTCGGTCTTGACCGGAATGCCGAGCACTTCCGACGCGATGGTGTAACCGCGCAGGTGGCAGGCACCACGGTTGCTGGTGGCATAGGCCAGGCCAATGCCTTGGATGGCGCGACCGTCGTAGGCCGGGAATTCCTGGCCCTTGACGCTCATCGACAAATCGGGGTGGCCGTATTTCTCGGTCAGGCGCTTGGAGCCAGTGCCGATTTCCTTGCCGAAGCCAATGCCCTTGCCGGTGATTTCAGCAAAGTGGGCCAGCGCTGCGGCCGAGCCGAACGGCGCTTCAATGCCGAGCTGCTCCTTGGTCAGCACGCCCATCTCAAACAGCTCCATCACCGCGCCGATGGTGGCACCGAAGGAGATCGGGTCCATGCCGTACTCGTTGCAGAGCAGGTTGGCGTACTGCAGCGCTTCAAGGTCATTGACGCCGTTGGCCGCGCCCAGTGCCCAGGCGGCTTCGTATTCGAGCCCGCCCGACGCATGGTGGTACTGCGGCTTGTCTTTCACGGTGAAGTGGCCAGGGTCCATCTTGGAGACGCGGCCGCAGGCGATGGTGCAGCCAAAGCAGGCCTGGTTGGTGACCAGGTGCTTCTTGCCGTCGGTCTCGCGCGGGGTGGCCATGGCTTCGGCCGAGATGTCCTTGGCGCCCTCGAACTGCACGTCCTGGTGGTTGCGCGTGGGCAGGCCACCGATTTCGTTGATGACGTTCATCAGCACCTGGGTGCCGTAGGTCGGCAGGCCCTGGCCGGTGACGGCGTTGTCTTTCAGCACCTTGTTGGCGGCGGTGACCGCGGTGAAGAAGCCCTTGGGGTCCTTCATGTTGCTGCCCACGCCCAGGGTGCCGCGCACGGCGATGGCCTTGAGGTTCTTGCTGCCCATCACGGTGCCCACGCCCGAGCGGCCAGCCGCGCGGTGCAGGTCGTTGACGATGGCGGCGTACAGGACGCCGTTTTCACCGGCCTGGCCAATGCCGGAGACGCGGATCAGCGGGTCCTGGTGGGCGCTCTTGATGGCGGGTTCGGTTTCCCAGACGCTCTTGCCCCACAGGCCGGCGGCATCCATCAGCGTGGCCTTGTCGTTCTGGATCAGCAGGTAGACCGGCTTGGGCGACTTGCCCTCGACGATGACCATGTCCCAGCCGGCGCTCTTCATTTCAGCGCCGAAGTAGCCGCCCGAGTTGGAGCAGGCGATGGCGCCAGTCAGCGGGCTCTTGGTGACCACCGTGTAGCGGCCGCCGGTGGAGACCATGGTGCCGGTCAGCGGGCCGGTGGCCCAGATCATCTTGTTGGCGGGCGACAGCGCGTCGACCTTGGGGTCGATCTCGCTGGTGAGGTATTTGGAGGCCAGGCCGCGCGAACCGACGTAGGCGCGGGCCCAGTCCATGTTCAGGGGTTCGCTCGTGCAGGTGCCTGCCGTCAGGTTGACGCGGAGGATTTTTCCAGTCCAGCTCATGTTGTTGTCCTTGGGAGTTGGTGGGTAATCAGGCGGTGGCGCCGGGGGTGGTCTTGCCAGCCCAGAGCTTCATGCGGTCGATGCCGGTCCAGTTGGCGTCGATGTAGGTGATGGCGCCAGTAGGGCAAGCGGTGGCGCAGGCCGGGTCGCCGCCGCAGAGGTCGCACTTCTGGACCTTGCCGGTTTCCTGCACATAGTTGATGGTGCCGAACGGGCAGGCGATGGTGCAGACCTTGCAGCCAACGCAGGTGGACTCGTTCACCACCTTGGCGCCGGTGGATTTGTCGATGGTGATGGCCTCCACCGGGCAGGCGTGCAGGCACCAGGCTTCGTCGCACTGGGTGCAGGTGTAGGGCACCTTCTTGCCGGTCTCATGAAAATCGAACACCTTGATGCGCGATTTGGCGGTGGCAAACACGCCGTAGTTTTCGTAGCTGCAGGCCATTTCGCATTGCAGGCAGCCGGTGCATTTGTCGGCATTGATGTGCAGAACTTTTTCCATCGATACAGTCTCCGTTTTTAGTTCAACCTATGAGTTGAATTGCATAAGCAATATATCTGCCATACCGGGCCCGTGCAATCGGCCACCTATTCGCGTTGAAATTCGCTGCAAGTGTCTTAATTTGGCACAACCTGTGGCGCTGTGCACCGCGCTGGAACATGTCCTTGCCCGCCCGACGCGGCTGTTCGCGGGCCTTGGGGGTGGGTGCCTTTACCGCTCGGATGCCACCGAAACGGTTTGTTGGCCGGTCGGGCCGCTGTACAGCCAAGGCGTATCGAGCAGGCGCTCGCCGCCCAGGCGCATCGCCAGGTTGCGGGCCAGCCGCAACGGGCCCTGGGCGTGAAAAATACGGCCGTTGCGCAACGACTTCTGTTGTACCCGTGCGTTGCGCTGCCAGCGTGCGCCAGCGTAGCGCTGGAGGGCCTGCGGTACATCGTTGGGTATGGTGTGCAGGGCTTGCGCCAATGCGGCAGCATCTTCCATCGCCATGGCAGCGCCCTGGGCCAGGTAAGGCCGCATCGGATGGGCGGCGTCGCCCAGCAGCGCCATGTGGCCTTGTGCGTATGCGGTGGCAGCGGGCAGCGGGGGCCGGTCGTGCAACACCCAGCGGGTCCAGCCGGGCGCGGCCTGCACCAGGTCGCGCAGGCTGTTGTGGACGCCGGGCAATGCGGCCAGCAGCGTGGGCACATCGGCGGTCTGCGTCCAGCCCTGCTGCCGGTCCGTGCCGGAAAGCCGGCCATGCACCACCGCCACCAGATTCAGCCATTCACCGCCGCGCACCGGGTAGCAGACCACGTGCAAACGCGGGCCGAGCCACACGGTGACATCCTGGCGCAGCGTCCCCTTGGGCGCCATGTTTGAAGGCAACAGCGCGCGGTAGGCCAGGTGCCCGGTGGCGCGCGGTGGCCCGTCACGCAACAGGTGGTCGCGCACCACGCTCCAGAGGCCGTCACAGCCAATCAGGGCTTGTCCTTCGACGTTTTGTGCGATTTTTGAATGGTTTATGCCGGATGCTTCAGTTTTTCCTCGTTCTTCAGCTATTTTTTCTATAGCAAACCCCAAGACAATATCGGCCCCCGCCCGACGCGATGCGTCCAGCAACAGGCCATGCAGGTCGGCCCGGTGGGCGCTCAGGTAATCGTGGCCGTAGCGCTGGCGCATCGCAGCCCCCAAACGCAAGCAGCCCAGCGTGCGGCCGTCGTGCGCATCGCGCACCAGAAGCTGTTGCGGCATCGCGGCCACGGCCCGCAGCGCCGGGCCCACGCCCCAGCCGTCGAGCAGCCGCACCGCATTGGGCCCGAGCTGGATACCGGCACCCACATCGCCAAAAGCCGCCGCCTGCTCCAGCACCGTGACCGGCAAGCCGGCGCGCGACAAGGCCAGCGCCGTGGCCAGACCGCCAATGCCCCCACCGGCAACGAGTGTCGGCAAACTCATGCAGCGAGCAACTGCCTCAATACAAAGGGCAGGATGCCACCGGCACGGTAGTAGTCCACCTCGATCGGCGTGTCGATGCGCAGCGTCACGGTCACGTGCTGTTGCGTGCCATCGGCGCGGGTGATGACCAGCGTGGCGTCGCTCTGTGGCCGCAGGTCGGGGTCGGGCAGCACATCGATCAGCTCATCGCCTTGCAGGCCGAGCGACTGCCACGAATCGCTGCCCTTGAACTGCAGCGGCAGCACGCCCATGCCCACGAGGTTGTTGCGGTGGATGCGCTCGAAACTGCGCGCCACCACGGCCTTGATGCCCAGCAGCTGCGTGCCCTTGGCGGCCCAGTCGCGCGAGGAGCCGGTACCGTACTCCTCGCCCGCAAAAATCACCGTGGGGGTGCCTTCGGCGATGTACTGCATCGCGGCGTCGTAGATGAATTTCTTTTCACCGCCGGGCTGGAACAGCGTCACGCCGCCCTCCTCGCGCGAACCGTCGGCGCCGGGCGGGATCATCAGGTTCTTGATGCGCACGTTGGCAAAGGTGCCGCGCATCATCACGTCGTGGTTGCCACGGCGCGCGCCGTAGCTGTTGAAGTCGGCTTTCAGCACACCGTTGGCAATGAGCCACTGGCCGGCCGGCGAGCTTTCCTTGATGGAGCCGGCGGGCGAGATGTGGTCGGTGGTGATGGAGTCACCGAACAGCGCCATGATGCGCGCCTGGTGCACCGAGATACCGGGGTCGCGCGGCCGCACTGCGGCGTTGGCACTAACGGCGGGCGCGTCATTGGCAGCCGGCGCTAGCACAAAGTCCTTGAAGAACGGCGGCTCGGCGATGTAGGTGCTGGCCGGCCACACATAGGTTTGCCCGGCCACGCCCTTGATCTTTTCCCACAGTTTGCCCGGCTCGGTTTTCACCTTGGCGTAGTTGGCGCGGAAGGCCTTGCCGTTCATCGCGAACTTCAGCAGCTTGTAGATTTCGTCGCTGGTGGGCCAGATGTCGCCGAGGTACACGTCTTTACCGCCCTTGCCTTGGCCCACCGGCTCGGTCATCAGGTCGCGGTTGACGGTGCCGGCAATCGCGTAGGCCACCACCAGCGGCGGGCTGGCGAGGAAGTTGGCTTTCAGGTTGGGGTGGATGCGCGCCTCGAAGTTGCGGTTGCCCGACAGCACGGCCGCGCAGATCAGGTCGTTTTGCGTGATGACGTCGTTCAGCTCCGGCGTCAGGTCGCCCGCGTTGCCGATGCAGGTGGTGCAGCCGTAGCCGGCCAGCGCAAAGCCGAGCTTCTCCAGGTAGGGCAACAGGCCGGTCTGCGTCAGGTACTCGGTGACGATGCGCGAGCCCGGCGCCAGCGAGGTCTTGATGTGCGGCCGCACCTTGAGCCCTGCCTCCACCGCCTTCTTGGCCAGCAGGCCAGCGGCCAGCAGCACGCTGGGGTTGGAGGTGTTGGTGCAACTGGTGATGGCGGCGATCAGCACGTCGCCGTTGCCGATGGTGACTTCCGGCACCGGCCTGGCCGGTGGCGTGGCCTCGGACTGCGCGGCCTCCAGCGTGGGCTTGTTGCCTTCCATCTCCACCACCGAGCGCTGCGCGCCTTCGGGCGTGCGCGGGTTGGCCGGCACCTTGCCGGGTACACCGTCCTCATCGGGCCGCAGGTGGTAGCGGGTCTGCAGCAGCTCGGCCGGCCGGTTGAAGCCGTTCTCGGCGTTGGGTTTGCTGAAAAGGCTGCTGAACTGTGCTGCCACCTTGCCCAGCTCAATACGGTCCTGCGGCCGCTTGGGACCGGCCAGACTGGGGGTGACATCGCCCAGATCGAGCTTCACCAGTTGCGAATAATTGATCTCGCTGGCCAGCGGCACGCCGAACAGCCCCTGCGCGCGGAAGTAGGCCTCGAACGCCTCGATCTCGGCCTTGCTGCGGCCGGTGCCACGGAAGTAGTCGAGCGTCTTGTCGTCCACCGGGAAGAAGCCCATGGTCGCGCCGTACTCGGGCGCCATGTTGGCAATGGTGGCGCGGTCGGGCAGCGCCAGCGTGCGGGTGCCTTCGCCGCAGAACTCCACAAACTTGCCCACCACCTTGTGCTGGCGCAGGATTTCGGTGACGGTCAGCACCAGGTCGGTCGCGGTCACGCCTTCGCGCAGCCGGCCGGTGAGCTCAAAGCCCACCACGTCGGGCGTCAGCATGTAGACCGGCTGGCCCAGCATCGCCGCCTCGGCCTCGATGCCGCCCACACCCCAGCCAACCACGCCAATGCCGTTGATCATGGTGGTGTGGCTGTCGGTACCGACCAGCGTGTCGGCGTAGTAAATGTCTTTGGCGGTCTTGTGCACACCGCGCGCCAGGTACTCCAGATTGACCTGGTGCACGATGCCGAAGCCCGGCGGCACCACGCCAAAGGTGTCGAAAGCCTGCATGCCCCATTTCATGAATTCGTAGCGCTCGCGGTTGCGCTGGAACTCGAGCTTCATGTTGAGGTCGAGCGAGTTTTTCTTGCCGTAGTGGTCAACCATCACCGAGTGGTCCACCACCAGATCGACCGGCACCAGCGGCTCGATGCGTTTGGGGTCTTTGCCCAGCTTTTTGGCCACGCTGCGCATCGCGGCCAGGTCGGCCAGCAGCGGAATGCCGGTGAAATCCTGCAACACCACACGGGCCACCACGAAGGGGATTTCGTCGGTGCGCTCGGCATTGGGCTCCCAGTGCGCCAGCTGCGCCACATGCTGCGGCGTGATCTTCTTGCCGTCGCAGTTGCGCAGTACCGACTCCAGCACGATGCGGATCGACACCGGCAGGCGGGACACCTCCGGAAACTGTTTGGCCAGCGCCGGCAGCGAGTAGAACTTGCCGGCCTTGCCTGAGGCGGTCTTGAAGGTCTTGAGCGTGGAAGCGAAAGCGTGGGCCATGGGGTTCTCCGCAGACAGTGGACGACCCTATTGTGGCGCTGCACGCGGCCGCTGTCCGCACGCCGCCGCAGTGACGTCACCCCCGTCAGGGGCAAAACGACACCGCCGCACCGTCAATCCCCGCTGTGCGGCAGATAACGCACCGCCAGCACGCCGGCAATGCCCCGGATGTCGGCGAGCGCCGCGTCGCTGGCCGGGCTGTCGATGTCAACCAGCGTGTAGGCCATGTCACCACGCGATTTGTTGACCATGTTGTGGATGTTCAGGCCGGCCTTGGCCATGGCGGTGGAAATCTGCCCCAGCATGTTGGGCACATTGCTGTTGGCAATGGCCACCCGGTAAGCCGATTCGCGCGGCATGGCCACGTTGGGAAAGTTCACCGCGTTGGCCACGTTGCCGTGTTCCAGGTAGTCGCGCAGCTGGTCTGCCACCATGATGGCGCAGTTTTCTTCGGCCTCGCGGGTGGAGGCGCCCAGGTGCGGCAGCGCGATCACCCGCTCGTGGCCATTGATGGCTGGGCTCGGAAAATCGCAAACGTACCAGCCGAGTTGTTTAGCAGCCAGCGACGCCAGCGCAGCGTGTTCGTCCACCACACCTTCACGCGAGAAATTCAGCAGCACCGTGCCGGCTTTCACCAGCTTCAGGTTGTCGGCATTCACCAGATTTTTGGTGGCCTCCACCAGCGGCACATGCAGCGAGATGAAGTGGGAGTTCTTCAGCACATCGGCCACGCTGGCGGCTTTTTTCACCTGCGACGGCAGGCTCCAGGCGGCATCCACCGTGATCTCAGGGTCATAGCCCAGCACGTTCATGCCGAGCTTGATGGCGGCGTCGGCCACCAGGCAGCCGATCTTTCCGAGGCCGACGATGCCCAGCGTGTGGCCAGCGAGTTCGAAGCCTGCGTAGTTCTTCTTGCCGTCTTCCACCGCCTTGTCCATGTCGGCCATGGCCGGGTCGAGTCCGTGCACAAAACGCAAGGCCGGTGCCACGTTGCGGGCGGCCAGCAGCATGCCGGTGAGCACCAGTTCCTTCACCGCGTTGGCGTTGGCGCCGGGCGCGTTGAAGACCGGCACGCCGCGCGCGCTCATGGCTTTCACCGGGATGTTGTTGGTGCCCGCACCGGCACGGCCAATGGCCAACACGCTGGGCGCAATCGCCATGCTGTGCATGTCGGCCGAGCGCACCAGCACCGCGTCGGGCTGGGCAATGTCCTTGCCAGTGGTGTAACGCTCGGCAGGCAGGCGTTTGAGGCCGTTGGCGGCTATCTGGTTCAGCACCAGTATTTGGCAGGGCTTGTTCATCGGCTTGTCTCCTGGTGTTTTTATGGTGGGCCGAGTGCGCCGTGTTAACTGTGTTTCTTCTCGAAATCCTGCATGTAAGCCACCAACGCCAGCACACCTTCGACCGGCATGGCGTTGTAGATGGAAGCCCGCATGCCACCCACCGAGCGGTGGCCCTTGAGCTGCACCATGCCCAGCGCCTGCGCGCCTTTCAGGAAGGCGTCGTCGAGCGATTCGTCTTTCAGCTTGAACGGAATGTTCATCAGCGAACGGTCTGCGGGCGCGACCGGACTGCTGTAGAAGCTGCTGGCATCCAGGTAGTCGTACAAAATAGCGGCCTTGGCCTGGTTGTGCTTTGCCATCGCTTCCAGGCCACCCTGGTCTTTCACCCACTGGCACACCAGGCCCAGGATATAGATGGCGTAGGTCGGCGGCGTGTTCAGCATCGAGTCGTTCTCGGCCTGCTGCTTGTAGTCAAAGGCCGAGGGCGTGATCGGCAGCGCACCGCCGAGCAGGTCTTCGCGCACGATCACCACCGTCAGGCCCGAGGGGCCCATGTTCTTCTGCGCGCCGGCGTAGATGAGCCCGTACTTGCTCACGTCGATGGGTTTGGACAGGATGTTGGACGACATGTCGGCCACCAGCGGCACGCCGCCAGTGTCGGGCGTCCAGTGGTATTCCACGCCGCCAATGGTTTCGTTGGAGCAGATGTGCACGTAGGCGGCATCGGGGTTCAGCTTCCATTCGCTCTGTGGCGGAATGCTGGTGAACTTGCTGCCTTCCGACGATGCGGCCACGTTCACCGTGCAATAGGCCTTGGCTTCCTTGATCGACTTCTTCGACCAGTCGCCGGTGCTGATGTAGTCGGCCGTGGTCTTGCCGCGCAGCAGGTTCATCGGCACGATGGCGTTCTGGCCGATGGCGCCACCCTGCAGGAACAGCACCTTGTAGTTCTGCGGAATCGCCAACAGCTCGCGCAGCAGGCCCTCGGCCTGGGCGTGGATGGCGATGAACTCCTTGCCGCGGTGGCTCATTTCCATCACCGACATGCCGGAGCCGTGCCAGTCGAGCATTTCCGTCGCCGCTTGACGCAACACCGGTTCAGGAAGGGTCGCCGGACCGGCGCTGAAATTGAAGACGCGAGGCATGAAAAAACTCCGTGGGTGAAACAACTCGGGCTACCGCGCCAGTGAGGTCACCGCGCCAGCAACGAAGTTTTTGAGCATACAAGAAACAGCCGCCCCGCCCAGCCGAACCAGGTTGGCCCGGTGCTGGGGTTTACGCGGGCTTGCACCCGCCAGCGGTCAATTGGGCGCGCTCGCTGTCGACGCAGCAGGGGACGGGGTGGACACTGCGGCCTCGGCAGGCTCTGCTGGGCTGGAAACAACCGGTACGGCATCAGGCGCCGCTGCAGGTGGCTGCGGCGCTGATGCGGGTGCTGCAGGCTCCATCACCACCGGCTCGGCTGGTACCGGCTTGGGTACCGCAGGCGTTTCGGCCTGAACAAAATTGATCGGGACGTTGACCCACACCTCAATGCCCTTGCCATTGATTTTGAGCGGGCTGAAGGTCCAGACCTTGCTGACCACCTGCAAGGCCTCTTCATCCAGGCGCGAATTGCCACTGCTCTCACGGATCTGCGTGGCTTGCACCGCGCCGGTGCCATCGACCAATGTTCGCACCACCACACGGCTGACGCCGGGTTTGGACGCCGCAGCAGGCATGGCCGGAGGTGCTGCCTCCTGGGCATTGACCACCGCCACCCACAAGGAACAGGCCGCGCACAGCACGGCCAAGCACAGCGCAAAAACAGGTTTGTGGTTCATGGTTGGCGGGGCACCAGGGTGGATTGGGGGGGGTTGCTCGTGCGGAATACGGCAGTTTGGACGGATGCCGCTTGGGGTGCGCAAGATGTTACCAAGCAAAGTGCGACTGGCAAAACCACAGCGCAGTCCAACGTGGCCCGGAGACAAGCCCAAGCACTGCTGCCAAGTTGGGCGCGAAAAAGCACCCTGCTTCGCTGTTCTCGGCTGTTAAACCGAGCGGGCAACGAAAAAGAAAGACGACGGGGGTGTGACAACCAAAGTACACATGGTGCACTTTTTCAGACAGGCAGCAAAACCGTGACAAATTGCCAGATTTTTGCGTTGCAACCAAGCAAAGTTAATCCAAAGACTTACCCATGCTTTATCTCACATAGAATAAATGACTAATCATTTAGTACAAGAGTATTTACCCTATGGGTAATTACCCCAATTTAACTTGAAAGGCCTCCCATGAGCACTTTGGACATCACCACTCCCGCATCCCCGCTGTCCCTGCTGAGCACCCTGACCGGTCTGCTGACCGGTGCTTTGCCCGCCTTGCCAGCATTGCCTGCCACACCCGACCTCGCCGGTCTGCTGCCGGCATTGCCGGGCCTGCCAGCCCTGCCTGAATTGGGCACCGTGACCGACCTGCTGGGCGGCCTGCTGCCAGCCGCGCCAGGCGTCTCGATCAGCGGAGCGTCGCCCCTGGGCGAGGCCACGGTCACCGCATCCGCAGACACCCTCAGCCTGCCCGAGTTGCCAGCCCTGCCAGGCCTCGACCTGCTCGACCCGCTGTTGGCCACCGGCACCTCGCTCATCGAATCCGTTCTGGCCCTCGTTTCTGGCGGTCTGCCGGCATTGCCTGGCCTGCCTGAACTGCCAGCCCTTGGCGCCGTGAGCATCCAGGCCGAATCCGCGGCTTTGCCCGCACTGCCTGGTTTGGAAGGTCTGCCCGCACTGCCCAGCCTGGACAGCATTCCTGACCTGCTGAGCGGTGGCCTGCCATCGCTGGACTTGCTCAACCCCCTGCTGGAAACCGGCACGGCGGTTGTGGGCACGGTGTTGGGTCTGGTCTCCGGCGGCCTGCCCGAGCTGCCAACGGCTGGCCTGCCAGGTCTCTCCAGCCTGCCCGATGCCAGCGCGCTGACCAACCTGCTGCCGCTGTCGGCCCTGACCGAACTCACGGGCGGCCTGCCGCTGCCAGCTGGTTTGCTGCCCGTCTAAGGGTCTCTGACCCGGCACCTCAAGGTGCCAACCAACCCAAAGGGCCTGCGGGCCCTTTTTCATTTCACCATGACTCCAGCACCGAACTTTGCTGGACTACGCCGAAGCCCGATACAGCAGGTTTATCAATAACTTAGGCGAGTCCAACATATGCCGGTGCTTTCCGAAACCTGACCCGGCTTCCCCTCTGATGGCCCCTACATGGCTCTTGGGAATCGGGTCTTTCCGAGGAGTCATCGTGGCAAAACTCAAGCTCACCAAGTCCGCAGTCGATGCGGCACAACCCCAGGCGCAGGCCGTCGAACTCCGGGACACGCTGGTGCCCGGCTTCCTGTGCAAGGTTACACCAGCGGGCCGCAAGGTGTTCATGCTCCAGTACCGCACGAACGCTGGCGAGCGGCGCAAGCCCGCCCTGGGCCTGTACGGGGAACTGACCGTCGAGCAGGCCCGCTCGCTGGCCCAGGAATGGCTGGCCGAGGTGCGCCGGGGCGGCGACCCCAGCGCGGCCAAGGCCGCCGCCCGTTCAGCCCCCACGGTCAAGGAGCTGTGTACCAAGTTCATGGAGGATTACTCCAAGCAGCGCAACAAGCCCAGCACCCAGCGCGGGTATCAGGCCGTCATCGACCGCTGCATCGTTCCGATGCTGGGCCGTTTGAAGGTCCAGGACGTGAAGCGCCCGGACGTGGCCACGGCGATGAAGAAGATGGCGCACAAGCCGGCCGAGGCCAACCGTGCTTTCAGCGTGATGCGCAAGATGTTCAACCTGGCCGAGGTGTGGGGCCACCGGCCTGACGGCACCAACCCCTGCCGCCACGTCCCGATGTACCCCAACGGCAAGGCCACCCACCTCATCAGCGACGAGGACATGGGCAAGCTGTTTCGGCGACTGGAGCACATCGAAGCCGAGGGTCTGGAGAACTACGTCATCCCGCTGGCGATCCGCCTTCAATTCGAGTTCGCCGGCCGCCGCTCCGAAATCGTGACGCTCCGATGGGATTGGGTGGACCTGGACAACCGCCGCGTGGTCTGGCCGGACAGCAAGACGGGCGGCATGTCCAAGCCCATGAGCGAGGAAGCCTATCGACTGCTCTCGACGGCGCCACGGCAGGAAGGCACTCCCTATGTGCTGCCGTCTCCAAGCCATCCCGGCAAGCACCTGACCACGGGCGAGTATTACGGCGGCTGGAGCCGCGCCCTCAAGGCGGCGGGCGCCACGCACGTCGGCACGCATGGCATCCGCCACCGCTCCGCGACCGACATTGCCAACTCGGGCATCCCGGTCAAGGTCGGCATGGCGCTGACGGCGCACAAGACCGTGGCGATGTTCATGCGCTACGTCCACACCGAGGACGATCCGGTGCGCAAGGCGGCCGAGCTGGTGGCGAACCGGCGCAAGACGATCACCGAGGCGCAGCGGCCTGCGGAGGTGGCTGCATGACCAAGAAGGCGCCTGCGATGGCGGGAGTCGCACCCGCCGCCGTGCCTGCCGGCTACGCCAGCATCCACGGCGGCATCGTGGATCTGCTCGATGCCGCGCGCCAGACGGCAGCGCGCAGCGTCAATGCGCTGATGACGGCCAGCTACTGGGAGATTGGCCGCCGCATCGTGGAGGCCGAGCAACAGGGCAAGCGGCGCGCGGGTTATGGCGAGCAGTTGATCGAGCGGCTGGCAAGCGACCTCACCCAGCAGTTCGGCCGTGGCTTCAGCCGTCAGAACCTGCAGCAGATGCGGTCGTTTTTTCTGACCCGGCCAATTCGCCAGACAGTGTCTGGCGAATCTTCCCCGGAGCCAGTGCGGCCTTGGCGGCTGGACGAGCTGGCGCAGGTCTTCACGCTGCCGTGGTCGGCCTATGTGCGGCTGTTGTCGGTCAAGGACGAGCATGCGCGCCAGTTCTATGAAGCCGAGGCCTTGCGCGGCGGCTGGAGCGTGCGCCAGTTGGATCGGCAGATCGGCAGCCAGTTCTACGAGCGCACGGCGCTGTCGAAAAACAAGGCGGCGATGCTGGCCAAGGGCGCGGTGGCCAAGCCCGAAGATGCCGTCGCGCCCGGCGATGCCATCAAAGACCCCTATGTGCTGGAGTTCCTCGACCTCAAGGACGAGTATTCGGAGTCCGATCTGGAGGCCGCCTTGATCCGGCGGCTGGAAGACTTCCTGCTCGAATTGGGTGAAGGGTTCACCTTCATTGGACGGCAGCGGCGCTTGCGCATCGACCAGACCTGGTATCGGGTGGACTTGCTGCTGTTCCATCGCAAGTTACGCTGCCTGGTCATCATCGACCTGAAGCTGGGGAGTCTGACGCATGCGGACGTAGGCCAGATGCACATGTACTGCAACTATGCCAAGGAACACTGGGCCTATCCCGAGGAGAACCCGCCGGTGGGGCTGATTCTTTGTGCCGACAAGGGGCTCGCCCTGGCGCGGTATGCGCTGGAGGGCTTACCCACCAAGGTCATGGCGGCGAACTACCGGATGGTTCTGCCGGATACCGATGTGCTGCAAAAGGAACTGGAAAGCACGCGGCTCTTGCTAGAGTCTCGCGGAACGATTCGTCCCAAGACGTGGAAGCGGTAGACACACCTGCGGAGCTATACGCCTGTTTGGAGATTGGGCAGAACCTCAGTCTGTAGTCGGTTTTACGGCTTTCTTCCGTGAGGAGGAAGAAGGCAACGACGGCAAACATTCAAACAAACGTTCCGCATAGACGAATCCCATCCGCCTTACTGCGTCCTGATCGAAATACAGTAGCCATGCGGCAAGTAGCGCCAGCGAAATGAGCAATGTCAAGCCTGCGGCAAGCCCTGGATCGGCAAGGTGCACCAAGTCAAATTGGAGAGGTGCTACCTGCAAAATCTTTGCAATCAACAATCCGTAGACGACGCCCATGAGGCACGACAGGATACCGACAGGCTTCATCGCCAGCATGTTGCGATGAAATCCATAGGCGATGTTCTCTTTCAGCAAGAGCTGCTTGTTGGAACGCGTGAGTTCGCGAAGCCGCTTAGTGGCACCGATGTAGATGTCGTCTGCCTTGTCTGGGTTTGCTGATTCTTCTTCTGCCGTTGGCATGGCGATACCCAACTTGGCAGTGATCGCCGTGTGATAACGCTGCTTGCTGACACCATCAAGGAACTTGTCGCGGTGGCGTAGTGCGATGGTCGTGGGCATGCCACCCCATTTTGAGACCAGCATCTCTTCAAGTTTTTTACCACGTCCGCGCGCTACGCTCGCGAGTGCATAGATAGCGCCGCAGCCGCCCAGCAGGCCGATCACACCTGTAAGCACAGGGTGCCGAGCCCCGTAGACGCACAACAGCGGCACCAGCACGGGTAAGGCCACAAGAAGGCCAGGGATAACACGTGCCTTGCGCTCGTAGGGGTCTTTGACCAGTTCAAAAATTGTTGTCATGTGAAGTCAGGCCTGTGCCGCCAAGGCGTCGATATAGGGTTGGATTTCATCGCGGTTTTTCAGCGTGATCTGCTGTGCGAGGGGGTCTGGTGCTTCCTTGGTATGCAAACCCAAACGTCTCAGCGTGTAGTACAGAAACGCTTGGCGGCATGGAAGTTTGACCTCTCCATCTTCCATGCCGTAGTCCAACTCTAAGACTCGTTTCTTGGCTGCAGGCAAATCGGGATGCGGTGCAAGTACCAGCGTCAATACAGTTTGCCAATGCGAATCTTGGTTGGAGTCCACTTGGGTCGCCTCGAAGCCATCGATGCGCAGGATTCGAGCAAGGACGAAATCGCTGAAGCGCTGGCGCTTGTGGCAAAACGCGCGCATGTGCCAGCGAAAACCGTCATTGCCAAGGGCGTGGGGAGACAGCAAGCGAACCGATTCATCCAACGACGTCATGGACTGGTAGCTCACCAGAATGGATTCCTGCTGGCGGATTGCGCGCACCACTGCTTCGACGGTCTGCTCATTGATCGTGCGCCAAGGGGACGGGGCCCAATCTGTCTCCGGCGCGGAGCCGATGAAGCTGGCCGTCGGCTCGACAATTCCCATCTTTGTCGCTAGCAGTTCTGCTAGATAGCGTTGCGCCGAGCTTCGTTGGTAAAGCGGGTGAAAACTCTGCGCTGCCGTGTAGGTCTTGGAGCTGCGGTCGTAAGTCAGGTTGCTCGGCGCCAACTCCATGTACTTGGAAATGTCCAGCGATGCCTGCGGGACCGAAATACCAAAGTGCTCGGTGAGATCCATCCGGTTGATGCGCCGCTCCCAGCGCAGACGGAAATCGATGAATTGAAGTCTGCTCTCCAGCCCCCAACTTAGCCCCTTAGGCTCAGCAGGTTCGGCGGCAGGAAAGGAAGGTTTTTGCATCAGTCACGCCTAAAAAGTAGACGGATATAAAAAATCGTCGTACATTAACTATACGCGATCATCCTTCGGTCGTCTACCCGGAGACCCCAGTGCCTACAACCATCACGTTTTTTCCCGTCGACAACGGGGACATGACCCTCATCAAGTTCGGCGATCTCGACGCGACGACTCTGCTGATCGACGTAAACATCAGGCAAGACGCCGACGACCCTGACGGGGAGGCGCGCGATGTCGCCAAGGATTTGCGCGAACGACTGAAGAAGGATGAGAACGGCAGGCCGTATGTCGATGCGTTCCTGCTGAGCCACCCGGATCAAGACCATTGCCGAGGGTTGAAGCGACACTTCTACCTAGGGCCACTCGACAAGTACCCGGACGACAAGAAGGACGACAAGGACAAGAAAATCGTGATCCGCGAGATGTGGTCGTCCCCGATCGTGTTTCGACGCGCCAGCAAGACGCACACCTTGAGCGACGACGCCAAGGCATTCAACACGGAGGCGCGTCGGCGCGTGCAACTGAACCGTGACAAGAATTTCGCCGTCGGGAACGGTGACCGCATTCAGATCATGGGCGAGGACATCGACGGAAAAACCGATGATCTCACTTCGATTGTGCGGAAGGTGGACACGCGCTTTTCAACGATCAATGGCAAGAGTTCCGCATTCTTTTCTGCGTTTCTTTTGGCTCCACTGGACGCCCAGGATGACGAGGAAGAGGAAGAGTGCCTGGTCAAGAACCAGTCCAGCGTTATTCTGAACATCACGTTGGCGGCTGACGCGCAGACGCCGGATGGTGCGAAATTCCTTACTGGTGGCGATGCTGAGGTGTTCATCTGGAACCGCCAGTGGCAACGCCACAAGGCTGAAGCAGATGTGCTTGAGTACGACATCATGCAGGCGCCTCATCATTGTTCCTGGCATTCGCTGTCCTATGACAGCTGGTCCGACTACCGTGAAAAAGCCAAGCTCGATGCTGATGCTCGCAAGGCGCTTTCGCAGACCCGTGACGGCGCCGTCATCGTCGCCAGCTGCAAGCCGATTGCAGATGATGACAGCGATCCGCCCTGCATCCGTGCGAAGCGTGAGTACGTGACGATCGTGGACGAAGCAAAAGGCGAGTTCTACTGCACAGGCGAGTACCCCAGCGAAAAGTCCGTGGAACCGCTCGTTTTCACCGTAACCGCTCAGGGTGTGCAACCTCCCGCGAAGAAGGAGTCCGGATCGAAGGCCGCTGCCGTGGTGACCTCTGCGCGCACCCCCATGCCGCACGGAGCATCATGACGGGCACCATCGCAGACGCACTGCATCAACTTCAGCGGCATCGAGGCCTTATCCGCGTTGGCGAGCCAAGGACAACTGGTGCATCGACGGAGATTGAAGTCGATGTTGCGGTCCAACTGCCGAACAGGTCTCGGCGCAATGGTATCTCTGAGACCGGAGTGCGCACCGTCGAGACGTGCGTGCTGGTATTCGGTAGTGACTGGCCCCTGTCTGCACCCGAGCCCTTCTTACGTGCGGACTTCCCGCTCAACTTGCCGCACATCAACCCCCATCGCCAAGGCGAGTTAGTCTCGCCGTGCCTATTCGAAGGGTCGTTGAACGAGCTGCTGCATCGGTTTGGCCTGGACGCCGTTGTCGATCAGTTGATCGACTGGCTGCACAAGGCCGCGGCCGGAACACTCCTGGACCTGGAGCAGGGGTGGGAACCAACGCGCCGAGACAGCTGTCCTTCGACCGTTGTATTCAGTGCCGAGAAGGTCGCGGCCGCCGCTCCCGCTGACGGCACGATTCTGGTGGTTCCCGCAGGCTACGTGACGATCGATGGCGGTCTGTACGCCATCATCAACGCCGAACTGACCGCACAAGTCGATCCTGTGTTTTATCAGGATGTTCACAACGACAAGCTGGGCAAATGGGGGAACGGCCATGCCGCGGCCTTCATCGCGCGCGCTCCGATGACCGACGGCCTCCCGCATGTGATCGGACGCTATCAACCAGAGACAGTTGTCGATCTCGCGACGCTGCTCGATCGAGCAGCGGAGCTTGGTATTGATCGCGACGCTTTGGCCCAGGAAGTGGACGGTTATTTCGGACGCTCAATCCTGGATATGCGACAGGACTCGCATGGCTGGGTGCATGGTTTGTACGCGATTGTGATTCTGGCTGTGCAAAGGCCAGCGTCGCTTGTGGGCTCGCCAGGGAGGAGTGTCGAGGTATTGCCCTATGTGGTGCGCTATGAACTCAACGCTCAATCGCTCCTGGAGCGTAACGCCACGGTTCACCCGGCCTTTCACGCGCATGCGTTGTCTCCTGAACTGCTGGCAAGGACGTCCGGCATTCCATACGCAGCCACATCACAGCCGCTGGTCGTGCTCGGCTGCGGAAGCGTGGGATCGAAAGTCGCGATGCAACTGGGGCGAGCGGGCTTTGGTTCGATGACTTTCGTCGACAACGAACCCATGTCGCCTCACAACGCCGCGCGGCATGCACTCATTGAGCGGGCATCAGTTCTGGTTCCGCCTCGGAAGTCGGCGCTGATGAAGACAGCCTTTGAATCGCTGTCGCATCTTCAATCGCGAGCGTTCGACACCGACGCAGTGACTCTTTTGGTCGATCCGGAACAGTTTGCGGCAACCGTTCCGCAGGATGCGGCCCTCATCGTGGATGCGACGGCGTCACTTCAGGTGCTGGCTGCAGAAACACAATCGGCAGCGTTGGATCAATCCCCAGCCCGATTGGCACGGATCGCGATGTATGGTCAGGGGCGCTGTGTGGCGGTATTGCTCGAAGGAGCTGGCCGTGCCGGCCGAGTTGACGACCTCACGGCGTTCTTGTTCGAGTGCTGCCGGTTTGCACCGGAACTGCGTGCGTCGATTGCCGGCGAGACGTCTGAGCCGACTCGGATTTTCGTGGGTGACAACTGTCGTTCGCTGACGATGCCTATGTCTGACGCCGTTGTTTCGCGGTCGACGTCACTGGCCGGCCTGCAACTGGAACGATGGCTCGTTGATGGGCTTCCGAAGGAAGCGACGCTTTGCGCCGGAATCTCAGATGCCGAAGGCCTTGGAATGGCATGGACCCGCGCCAGCCTTGGCCCGACCACTGCGCTTGAAGTCGCAGACGATGGTGGCTGGAACATTCGGGTCCTGTCCCCAGTTGCGCAAGCAATCCATGCTGATGCGCTGCGCTGGGGTGCTCTGGAAACAGGCGGCGCCTTGATCGGCCGCATCTCGTTTGAAAATCGAACCATCACCATTGCAGGCCTTGTTGAGGCACCGCCTGACAGTGTTCGAGAGGCCGCCCGCTTCGTCCTCGGAACCAACGGGCTTGTTCAAAATTTGCGCGCCGCAAACGCGGCCTCTTTGGGGTATCTCGCCTTTATAGGAACGTGGCACAGCCACCCGAAAGGCGGCGCACATTCGGGTATCGACCGAAATACATTGCGCGGCATCGCCGAGGATGCTGGCGGCCTTCCGGCCGTGTCGTTGGTATGGACTCCGACAGGACTCACGTGTGCGGTGGATCGCTGGTAGGTGCAAAGCCACCGGCACTTTGTTGGCATAAAACAAGAGGGATGTATGGCTGACTACTTCGAGATCGACTTTCTTGGCGTCGAAACAGCGAAAAGCGGGGACGCGATCACGCTGCGCTACTCGGTGAATGGCACCGAGGGCGTGCACGTTGTTGACGGTGGGTATCTGGATACGGGTGATCAGATAGTCGAGCATCTGAAGACGTACTATGGAACAACAGTCATCGACCATGTGATCCTCACGCACCCAGATCGCGATCACGCCAACGGACTACGAAAAGTCCTGGAGCAATGCACGGTCAGGAATCTTTGGATCAACCGGCCGTGGATATACGCGGACCAGTTGATCGATCGCTTTGAGACCTATGAATCGGTTGAAGCCCTGCGACGGAAGTTGCGCTCAATCTACGATGCCACGGCAATTCTTGAGGATATTGCGGTGGAGAAGGGAATTCCAATCCATGCCCCCCTTCAGGGGCAGAGCATCGGTCCGTTCGCGGTCATGGCACCTACCCTGGGGCGCTACTTGGACCTGATCGTGGACTCCGCGAAGACACCGGAAGCTGTCGAAGAAAGTGCTTTTGATAGCGCGCTGAGCAGCATATTCCGGGCAGTGAAGGCCGCGACCGCCTACATCAAGTCCCTGTGGGGCGAGGAATATTTCCCGCCTGAGCCGACCAGTCGTGAGAATGAAATGAGTGTGGTGCAGTCGGCTGTCTTGAACGGTCATCGCGTCATGCTTACTGGCGATGCCGGGCGTGAAGCACTGCAGGAGGTGATCGACTACGCACCTTTCGTGGGACTCGCGCTGCCAGGTATTCGGTATTTCCAAGTGCCCCATCACGGCGGGCGACACAACGTTTCGACCGAAGTCTTGGATCAACTGCTCGGCCCACGGTTGAACAGTATGCCGGACAAGCACCATTGGAATGCCATATGCAGTTCTGCCAAGGCGGATGAGGATCATCCGCGGAAGTCGGTGATTCGCGCCGTATTGCACCGGGGTGGGCACTGGGCGGCAACTGAAAGCCAGAACATACGCATCGGGGCAGGCATCACCCGCGATGGCTGGGTGCCGATTCCCCAGGCGGCGTATCCGGAAGATCAAGAAAATTGACAGCGCCTGAAGGCCAGCACCACTTTTCAACTGCCTGCTGGCAACTTGGCCTGCATCCCGACGTTCCTTCGTCGGGCTCATGGGCTGCGCCCCGAGCTTCGTGCCGAATCGCAGTCATCCGGCTTCAAGCCCGGACGCTCTGATCTGGACTGACGCTTCGGACCTGCGCGCTACGCTTGTCAATACCGGGGTGGCTGCGTGGTGAGGTGTGGCGGCTTGCTGTTCCCTTCATCGTGCCACGGCGTGCTCGCCGTCAATGACTGCGCACCTTCGGCGCTTGCGGCCTGGCGGCCGTCTTCGATCTTTGACTGCTTGCGCTGCGCCGTGCCCTGCAAGGGCTGGGCAATTCCGCCCGGTAACCTTACAGGAGTTCACCATGAACCACGCATTCATCACGGACGAGCAGCGCATCGTGCTGCTGGCCAACGGCCGCGAATCCTTGGAGAACCCGGACTTCGATCCGGCCCCAGTGGTCAAGCTGTTCACGCCGGATGCCGGCGCGACCTGGCTGCTGACCGAGATTGATCCCGATGACCACGATCACGCCTTCGGTCTTTGCGACCTGGGCCTAGGGATGCCGGAAATCGGCTGGGTCAGTCTTTCCGAACTGGCGACCGTGCGCGGGCGGCTGGGCTTGCCGGTAGAGCGGGATCTGCACTTTCGTGCCGAGAAGCGGCTGAGCGCCTATGCGCGCGATGCGCGGCTGGCGGGGCGTGTCGTTGTCTGACCTGGTTCTGGGGCGCCGCAAGGCGCTCCTGAGCGTTCTCAATCATTTCAGGAGGTCAAGGCCATGAGCAGCCACCACGACTACATCCTCGAAATCACGGCAGAGCATGATGCGTTCAAGCCGTTCCCACCGGAGAACGGCCAGCCCTTGCGCTTTGCGCTCGGCGACGCGGTGATCTATACCAACGAGTTTGGCGCACAGTTCCGGTGCCGCGTCACCGGGTTTTATCGTCCCAGCGGACTTTCGGGCCTGTACGCGCGCGGTGCGCGCTACCTGCTGGACTCGTCATCGCCGTGGATGCCGGTGTCGGAAGCCAGCCTGCGCCCCGACGACCCGGCCTGATGCCTTCGCGCCCCTGGCGGGGCGCTGCGCGCTGCGCTTGCCTCCAGGGGAAAGCCCTGCGGGCTATCCCCGCCGCGCAGGCTTGGCGCCCCTCTCGCGCAGCGAACCGGCTGGTGCCGGATCGCTCCCTTCATGCCGGACATTACGATGGCACTTCGGGCGTGGGTGTGTCGGGTTCGTAGTCGCCCAGCCACTCGAAGAGACGTTCGATATCGCAGTCCAGCTGGTTCAGCGTGGCCTGGGCCATTGCGTACCAGGTGGTGCCGTCGTCCGTTTCTTCGGAGGCGGACAGCAGGACGTTGAGCTGTGCGCGCCGTCCCAGCAGGCGCTGCATCTCGTTGCCTACCGTCTTGCGGTCGGTGGTCCAGATGAGGGTCGGCAGAAAGATGCCAGGCCCTTCTGCTCCAGGCGCAGGCGTTCCGGGTTGCATGGGATCGCTCATGGTGGTTCTCCAGAAGGTGGAGATTCCACGGTAGGCATTGGCCCGTGACCGGGCCACTCGAAATTCGCGCTATTTCGGGGGGATTTCGGGATCAGCGCCGATCGGCCGTGGCGCAGTCATGCGGGCGGGCTGCCTTTGAGCCGGTGCTTACCAGGGCTTCCAGCGCCGCTGGGGTGTTTGCGGCACGGCGCCGAGCAATTGGATCGGCGGCAGTGCATGGGGCGCATTGTTCCTGGGGAAGCGCCGGCGCACTTCGCATTCCAGTTCGTGCGCGAGGCCGCGTGCGTCCTTCTCGCCGCGCAGTGCCCGTTGCCGCCAGTCTCGGGCCTGGGCCATCAGTTCATCGTCTTGTAGGGCTCGTATGTCCATGCCATTGCCATTTTGCCGATGGCTGGGTGGGTAGCTGTCCACGGGGATTTCATTGAAGTCATGTGGGCGTCCCCGGCCACCTGGGAGATGGCCGGTCGCGCTCTCGTGCTAGCGCATCGAGCCGCCTGCGGCGTCTCGCCCCCTTCGGGCTTCGATCGTTCCCTCACTCCGTTCGGCTGACGCCTCCGGCCCGGCTTCCAGCTTCGAGCCTGCGCGCTTCGCTTGCCGTGCGGTCGGCTTGTGGGATGGCCGTTGCCATGTCCAGTCCTCTTCCCTGACTTCATCACCTTGTCCGCGACTGTAGCCCGCGGCCGTGTGCCGTCAAGGCGCGCAGGGCCGTGTCCTCGGCTGCGCCTGCGGGCCGCCCCCACCCTGCGCTTGTTTCCTTGACGGCCCCCGTCCGCGCGCTCCCTTTCGTCGCGGGCGATGAACTCAGGAAAGACGGTGGCAACAGGGCCAACCGGGTTCCTCGCGCCGACCGCACCGAACAGCCGAAAGGCTGGGCTCCGAATCTTGGAATCCGGTGTGCGGTTTTCTTCAACAGCCTTTTTGTTCAGGAGAACGACATGCTTGCAACCCGTTTCGCCTCCCACTCCCCGACGCTGCGCAGCGACTACCCGCTGTCGGATGACCAGATTCGCAGGGTGGCCCCGTCCATCTTCGCGGATGCCCCGCATGAGAGCCGTTCCGAGCGGTACGCCTACATCCCCACGGCTGCGGTTCTGACCGAACTGCGCAAGGAGGGGTTTCAGCCCTTCATGGTGACGCAGACCCGCGTGCGCGATGAAGGCAAGCGCGAGCACACCAAACACATGCTGCGTCTGCGCCACGCCAGCCAGATCAACGGCGCGGAAGCTAACGAGATTGTGCTGCTGAACTCGCACGATGGCACGAGCAGCTATCAGATGCTGGCGGGCCAGTTCAGGTTCGTTTGCAGCAATGGCCTTGTTTGTGGTGACACGGTGGCCGATGTGCGCGTGCCCCACAAAGGCGACGTGGCCGGACTGGTGATCGAAGGCGCGTATCAGGTACTGAGCGGCTTTGACCGCGTGCGCGATTCCCGCGATGCCATGCGCGCAATCACCTTGGACGATGGTGAATCCGAAGTGTTCGCCCGCGCCGCGCTGGCACTCAAGTACGACGACCCGAACAAGCCCGCGCCCGTCACGGAATCGCAAATCCTGATGCCGCGCCGGTTTGAAGACCGCCGCCCCGACCTGTGGAGTGTGTTCAACCGCACGCAGGAGAACTTGACCAAGGGCGGATTGCATGGCCGCAGCAGCAATGGACGCCGCCAGAGCACCCGGCCCGTGCAGGGCATTGATTCCGACATTCGACTGAACCGCGCCCTGTGGCTGCTGGCCGATGGCATGCGCGCCCTCAAAGCTTAGCCGTTCCCCCGCCGGAGGGGCGGTTTCCCCTCCATTCCCTTGCTTCACTCGATTGGAGATTCACCATGAACGCCGTTACCTACATCGAAACCCAAGCCCTCGACACCCGCGCCAATGTGCTGCAAGCCGCCGACCCGAGCAAGCACATGATTCTGGTTCCGCTCTCGCGGTTGGTGCTGCGTCCCACGGGCCGCAACGTGCGCAAGGCTGTCCCGCGCATGTCCATCCCTGAACTGGCCGCGTCCATTCAGCGCGTGGGCCTGCTGCAAAACCTGATCGTGATTCCCGCCGCCGATGGCCTGCATTACGAGGTGGTGGCCGGTGGGCGCAGGCTGGCCGCATTGAAGTTGCTGGCGAAAAAGCACCGCATCGCCAAGGATTGGGACGTGCCTTGCCTGCAGGTGGCCGATGGCACCGCACGCACGGCGAGCCTCACCGAGAACGTGCAGCGCGAAGCCATGCACCCGGCCGACCAGTTTGAAGCCTTCGCGGCGCTGGTGGCCGAAGGCCGACCGATTGAGGACATTGCAGCGGATTTCTCCGTCACGCCGCTGGTGGTGCAGCGCCGTTTGAAGCTGGCGAACGTCTCGCCGCGCCTGATGGCGGACTACCGGGCCGACGCCGTGAGCCTTGACCAACTGATGGCCCTTTCCATCACCGACGACCACGCCGCGCAGGAAAGCGCGTTTTACGATGCGCCGCAATGGCAACGTCAGCCGTCCGCGCTGCGCGAACGCCTCACCGAGCGCGAGATTGACGCTTACCACCATCCTCTGGTGCGCTTCGTCGGACTGGACAGCTACGAAGCCGCAGGCGGCGGCATCCGCCGCGACCTGTTCGCGGAAGGTGATACGGGCGTGTACCTGACCGACGCCGCGCTGCTGGAACGGCTGGCACAAGACAAGCTGGCGGGCATCGCCGCCGAAGTGAAGGCCGAGGGCTGGGCTTGGGCCGATGCCACGCCGGGCGTGACCCACGCTGACCTGCACGCCTTCCAGCGTGCTCCGAGAGAGCGGCGCGAACCCAACAAGCGCGAAGCGCAGCGCATCGAGAAGCTGCAAGCCAAGATGCAGGAGGTCGCCGAAGCGGTGGATGCCGCGGTGGACGCCGAGGACGAGGACAAGGCCGACGCGCTGCAAGAGGAAGGCGAGCGGCTGGGCGAGCAGTTGCAGGCGCTGGAGGATGGCTTGCAGGGATATGCCGCGAACGTGAAGGCCGCAGCCGGGGCCATCGTCACCATTGACCGCAACGGCGAGGCCGTGATTCATCGCGGGCTGCTGCGCGAGGCCGAGGCCAAGGCGCTGCGCACGCTCGAAAAGCTGCGCCTAGGGTTCAGTGGCGCGGATGCTGCCAGCGATGACGAAGGCGAGGAAGACGAAGCGCCCAAGGCCGCAGCGATTTCCGACCGGCTGGCCCAGCGCCTGAGCGCCCATCGCACCGCTGCGCTGCAAATCGAAGTGGCCCAGCATCCGCAAGTCGCACTGGCCGCGCTGATGCATGGCATGGTGCAGACCGTCTTGCGAGGCCGCTACTACGGCCACGATCTACCGCTGGGCGTGCGCCTCACGGTGCAGGACCGGCTGGAAGGCATGGCCCCGGACTGGCCGGAATCGCCTGCCGCCGTGGCACTGCGCGAATTGCAAGAGGCATGGAGCGGCAAGCTACCCGAGGACAGTGCCGAACTGTTCGCCGCGCTGCTGGCGATGGAGCAAGGCGAGTTGGTCAAGTTGCTGGCGGTGTGCGTGGCCTCGACGGTTGATGTGGTGACACCGCGCGCCACGGCGCAGCAACCCGGTGCGGAACTGGCGCAGGCCGTGGGCCTCGATATGGCCGCATGGTGGAAGCCGACCGCCGAAGGGTATTTCAAGCACGTTCCGAAGGTGGTGGTTCTGCAAGCCGTGGGCGAATTTGCGCCCGAGAGCGTCAATCGGCTGGCGAAGCTCAAGAAGGCCGACATTGCCAGCGAGGCCGAGCGGCTGGTGAACGGCAAGGGTTGGATGCCTGCCATCTTCAAGACGGAAGACGGGCCCGAGAAAGGCCCGCAGGACGGTGCGGAGGAAGTCGCCACCGAGGCGGATGAACCCACTGAAGTGTTGGCCGCTTGACCCGCGCTGAAGGCGCGCGCCCCGGCCTCGACCGGGGCGCTTCGCTGTCAGGAGCACCCCCCATGACCCGCACCACCACCAGCCGCCCGCGCATGGCGGCGATCTACTCCCCCGGCACGGTACGCGCTCGCCGCTGGCACGGCGATGGCGACGTGCGCGGCTACCGCCCGCCCTCGGGCTGGACGGCCCGCGCAGACCTCACCGATATTCACCCCATCACGGGCCGCGCTTTGGTGCGCGCCATGTGGTGGATCATCGAGACGAAGGAATAACCGTCGTCAACACCGCGCCCAGGCCGTTCCGCCCTGGGCGCGGTGAACTTCAAAAAATCCGGGCGCGGCGGTGGCCGCGCCCGGTGTTGAAGGCCAATAGCCCAATCAGAACGCCGCAGCCTTCGCAATGGCTCAGTGCGGCATTGAGATTTCGGCTGGCCCCCTCATATTGCTTGCTTCATGTTTGTAAAACAGTGTCTTCAGGAGGGAATCTAGATGAAGCTTGCTGATATTTTGAAGGACCTTGACGCAGAGAAAGATCCGGACGAAATTTTGATTGAAGTCACGTCGGAAATTTTGAAGCGCTGCGGCCTGCAAATCACATTGGAAAGCCGATGGGAACATTCTGGGCATAAAGACTGGATGTACCGTGTTGACCCGGAAAATCCAAGCATTCCCTTGAAACGTCACATCCACATTGCAAGGAGCAAGCACACCAGCTCAAAAGGTATGCAGGCCTCATGGAATGACGATGGTTCTCGTCACGACAGGGGGTCTTTCAACACCTCTGTCGGTGACACGGCGCGCGTTAGGGAGATTGCGAGAAGCGTTCTGAGTCTCCCGCCAAATGTCACGCTCGAAAGCGCTGACCATCCCGGAGTTGCTGGATCTTGGGTTGACGAAGTGCGGTTTTCCACGGATGGGAAGGTTGCCTACGTTTCCATTCGCGCGCTTTAAGAATGACAGCGTGAGGTGAGCGTGTCGGCGAGTTGCGCCGCCGGGCTTTCGGGCTGCGCCCCGTGCCGACTCCGGCGTCACGGCCATCCGGCTTCAATCCCTCACGCCTTCGCGCCTGCGGCGCTGCGCGCTGCGCTTGCCTCCAGGGGATGGGCGCAAGGCCCATCCCCGCCGCGCAGGCTTGGCGCCCCTCGATACCACCGAACCGGCTGTGCCGGATCGGGCCGGCCAGTGCCTCGCCGCAATGGACGGGTTGGCGAACACGCTGGAGCTTGCTGCGGCAGGTTGTGCGAATCGGTGCCGTCCTCAACGCTGGAGGTTCTCACCCATCACGTCACGAAGGACGGTTCACGGACAGCCCGCCCGGCCTCGCTATGGAGCTTCCACGCCACGCCTCAAGACCGGCGCCGCTCGGTGCGGCCGGGGCGTTTTCGCTTGTCGTCGGGTGGTTGACCTGGCCCGCGTCAGTGGGCGAGCCGGTGCAGCCTTTGTGCGGGGATGCCGAGCCGGCCCTGCCTCCGTTCGGTGCGGTTCGGCCCAAGGCGTCCTTGTGTTGTTGTGAATCCTGGCGGTGGCGCGGCTGCGCCTCGGGCTTCATGGCTGCAACCGTCCAGCGAAAACAATTTCCCCTCTGCTGCGCAGATTCCTCGCGGGCCAAATTGTTTTCTCCTCCCGGTGCTCCACTGCGTTGCGCCCGCAAGCGGTGCAGCCCGCCCGTCCCCCGCCGGCCGGATCACAACAAGGACGCGATGGGCGCGAACCTTGTTCCACCAAAAGGAGATCCATCATGGCCAACATCGGCACCTTCACCGCAGACAAAGACGGCTTCACCGGCACGCTTCGCACCCTGACGCTCAACGTCAAGGTCAAGCTGGTGCCCAACGACAAGGGCGACAACGAGAAGGCCCCGGACTTCCGCCTGCAGGCGGCCAGTCACGACATCGGCGCGGCGTGGAAGAAGACCAGCGAAGCTGGGCGGGAGTACATCTCTGTGACCCTGGATGATCCTTCGTTTCCGGCAACGGTCTATGCCCGGCTAATCGAAGGCGAGAACGGCACGCACGACTTGATCTGGTCGCGCAGCAAGCCCCAGGCGGCCTGACGGCCGCCAGCGCCCCGTCCACCGCGGCGGGGCGCAGTGCTGCCTTCGCGGCACTTCAAGGAGGCGACACCATCGCCTGGGTTGCGCCGTGTCGAGTTGCTTCCTGGGCGTTGCAGCCTTCGGTTGCAAGAATGGCCGGGCGTGTCGGTGCCTTGCACCGCCGGGCTTTGCGGGCTGCGCCCCGTGCCGACTTCGCCGTCACGGCCATCCGGCTTCAATCCCTCACGCCTTCGCGCCTACGGCGCTGCGCGCTTCGCTTGCTTCCCGGGGAAAGCCCTGCGGCCTATCCCCGCCGCGCGATGCTTGGCGCCCCTGCAGTCCCCGAACCGGCGGCGCCGGATCGGCCACGCCAGCGACGTCGCACGCTATGGCGTGTCACTCTTCTTCGTCACAGTCTCCAACTGCTGGCGCACCTGCGCCAGCAGTTGATCGACCTGCTGCAGGTCGTCGCCGGCATAGGCCAGCGTCAGCAGCGTGAGCGGGTGGATCTCCATGACCTCGCACAGCTCGGCGAGCTTGTTCAGGGTCGGACTTTTGAGGTCGCGCTCCAGCGTACTCATGTAGGTGCGGCTGGACACGTCGGAGAACGCCTCCTGGCTCAATCCACGCGCTTTCCTGATGGTCTTTAGTGCCTCCGACAATGTATGTTTCGCTGCCAACCTTGGATCTCCCCAAAATCCAAGATGACAGTCGATTGCGCCCTATAGGACTACAACCTATAGTGTTCATTCATGTAAACCTACCGCTTTTGTGCTTTTACGGAAATCCGTATCTGCGGTTTTGGACGGAAGCGCAAAGCCGCTTGCGTGCCTTTCCTCAAACCCGCCGATACGGTTCTGCGCTTTCACTCTTCGGCGGTTTTGTACGAATGAGGGGGTATCTATGAACCGGCTCATCACCGAGGACGAGCGCAAGCAACTGCTGGAACACGGCCGGGTCCGGGCCGCTGGCTTGGCCAATGACCCGTTGCCCGTGGTGCGGTTGTTCACGCCAGATGCGCACGCCACCTGGCTGCTGACTTCGCTCGATCCCGTCGATGGCGACACGGCCTACGGCCTGATCGACCTGGGAATCAGCATGCCCGAGTTGGGGACGGTGAAACTTTCCGACCTGGCTTCCATCGTCGGGCCACGCCAGCAACCCGTCATGCGGGATCGGTATTTCCGGGCGGTGCGCCCGTTGTCGGAGTACCTGCGGCTGGCTAAGGAGAACGGTTCCGTCCTCGATTGAGCCGTTCGCGCCACGGTCTAGCCGGGCGCATTGAGACTATTTCGGTCTTGCTTCAGACCTGTCAGGTCTTAGTTCGCACTGTTGCACCAAACCGGTGCCATCCTGACGCAAACAGTCATGATGCCGGCCGTGCCATCGGGCACGGTGGGTATCGCAGGAGGCCGCATTTCCTCGCGCGCCACCGTCGCATTCAGACGATCCACGCAATCCATCGGATGCTTTTCGTCTTGACACGCAAGTTACTAATCTACCAGCTTATTCACGATTGGATGCTAGTTCGATGCGGTGACGTTTGCGTGTGAAACCGGTGACGGCCGTCCTGCTCTACGGGAGTTTGCGTCATGGCCGAACCGCACCACCTCGCGCACTGGTATCCGACTGCCGCCTACCTCTACGTGCTGTGCCTGGATACGCTGGCACTGGCCTGGGAGTATCTGCGCCGCCATCCCGATTACCGGCTTGACTGGCTCCACCGTGCGCGCCGCCTCGATGCTGCGCATCGCTGGGGCTTGCGTCTGCTGGAAGACCCGGCCCTGGATGCGCGTGACGCGCATCCGGCCTGGCTGCCTGGCCATGAAGCCGTGGTGCAGCTCCACCCGGATGCCGATCCGCCGCCTGACGCTGCGGCCTTCGCCTTCTGGTGCATCCCCGGTCACAAGCAGCTGCTGCATGACGGCAAGGGCCTGGCGCTGATCGCGCGCAGTTCAGGCCATTGCCTGCGCTATGCGCTGGCGCCTGGCCTGGAGGACGGCATGGCCGTGGCTTACGCCCACCGCGGTCACGGCACCACGCATGTGCCCGACACGCCTGCGCCAATGGCGCGGCCCAGGCCACCGCCTGCGGCGCTGCTGGAGCTGCACACCCTGCAGGCGCTCGATGCGACCCTGGCGGGTGCGTCCTTACGCGACGTAGCTGAAGGCTTGTTCGGCGCGGATGCCGCAGCTGGTTGGTACAGCGACGGCGGCCTGCGCTCCAAGGTGCGCCGCCTGGTGCGGCGCGGCGATGCGCTGATGCGCGGCGGCTATCGCCGCCTAGCACAACTGCCGCCGCTTGAGAAGGGTCGTTTTGAAGAGAGCGCAAAACGACCCTGAGCACGAGGGCTTCGTTTTCTGAGACTGCCTCCATCCGGTTGCGCTGTGTGGCCGGAGCCCTGCAACCGATGGAGGTTCTCACCATGCGTCCTGCTCCCTTGCGGCCTGCCGCTACTGTCTCGACCGCTGCCGCGCAACCGCAGCGTTATCTCACCAACGACGAGGCTGCCGATTACCTGCGGCTGTCGCCGCGCACGCTGGAAAAGCAGCGCGTGCTGGGTGGCGGCCCCAAGTTTCGCAAGTTCGGCCGCCGCGTCATGTACGCCGTGGCCGACCTCGATGCCTGGGCTGCGGATCGCAGCTTCGAGAGCACGTCCGATCCCGAATACGCCGAGCAGCACTCGGCGGACAGCCGTGCGCGCTGATCGCTGGAGTGCGGGTGGCCTTCGCCATGTCCAGCCCATCCGGGGCAGTCAGGCAGGAGCGCGAACAGCTCGATCTGTTCCGCGCCTTGCCGGGCAACATGGCGCCGCGCGACAGCCAGGACCTGATGGCCTTTCCGTTCTTCTCGCTGGCAAAGTCGCGGCGCACGGCGCCCATCGACTTCCAGGCCAGCGGCGTGACGATCCGCGTGGAGGGCACGCAGGAGCACGGCATCGCCACGATTTGGGACGCGGACGTGCTGATCTGGGCGGCTTCGCAGATCGTGGAAGCCCGCGACGCGGGCTTGCGCCCGTCGCGGCTGATGCAGGCCACGCCCTACGAGATCCTGCGCTTCATCGGGCGCGGTACGTCGCTGCGAGACTACCAGCGCCTCAAGGCGGCGCTGGATCGCCTGCAATCCACGACGGTGGCCACGTCGATCCGCGAGACGACTGGGCGGCGCCTGCATCGCTTCTCGTGGATCAACGAGTGGAAGGAGCTGGCCGATGCCAAGGGCACGCCCTTGGGGCTGGAGCTGATCCTGCCGGACTGGTTCTATGCGGGCGTGCTCGATGCCGCGCTGGTGCTGACCATCGATCCGGCGTATTTCCAGCTGACGGGCGGGATCGAGCGGTGGCTGTACCGTCTGGTGCGCAAGCACGGCGGGCGACAGCCGGGCGGCTGGCAATTCGACTTCCGGCACCTGCACCGCAAGTCGGGCAGCACGGCCAAGCCCTACGACTTCGCCTGCGACCTGCGCGCCCTGGTGGCGCGGCAGTCGCTACCGGGCTACGTCCTGGGCATCGAGCGGCTGGATGGCGCCGAGCTGCTGACGTTCCGGCCAGGGCGTCCCGTGCCGTCCGCGGCACGGGGATAAACGGTGCGCGCCCTGTGGACGGACTCGTGCTATCAGGCGTGCCCGGTGTCGTGCTATCAGGCGTGGGACTATCGTGCTATCAGGCGTGTCCATCGGCCGCAAAGCCAATGCTGGCGCGGGTTTCGGCCTCCCTTAACTTCCCTAACTTAAAACATCTAACTGATAGTAGAAGCGCCGCGCCACGGTGGACAACCACCACGCTGCCCGAAATCCAGCTGCAACAGCCAGGCTTTCCAACGCGGAGGGCCAGGCCATGATCGTCGCGCTGCTGAACCAAAAAGGCGGCGTGGGCAAGACCACGCTCGCCACCCACATCGCCGGCGAGCTGGCGATGCGCGGGCAGTCGGTCATCCTGCTGGATGCCGATCCACAGGGCTCCGCGCTGGACTGGACACAGCGCCGCAGCCAGCAAGGTTTGCCAAGGCTGTTCAGCGCCGTGGGCCTCGCACGCGAAACGCTGCATCAGGAAGCACCAGAACTCGCCAGGCGGGCCGATCATGTCGTCATCGACGGCCCGCCGCGCATCGCCGCCTTGGCGCGCTCCGCGCTGCTGGCGGCCGAGCGCGTGCTGATCCCGGTTCAGCCCAGCCCCTACGACCTGTGGGCTTCTGCCGAGATGGTGGCGCTGATCCGCGAGGCGCAGGTGTTCCGGCCAGCGCTGCGCGCGGCCTTCGTCATCAATCGGCGCGTCAGCACCACCGTAATCGGACGCGAGGCACGTGGCGCGCTGGCCGAGCAGCCGCTGCCTGCGCTGCGCGCGGAAATGCATCAGCGCATCGTGTTCGCCGACAGCGTGGCCGCTGGCCGGCTTGCACGCGAGACGGCGCCGGACAGCGCCGCCGCGCGCGAAATCGCTGCGCTGGTCGATGAACTGCTGCGGTGGCCGTCATGAGCAGTCCCGCCAGCAAGCGCACGGCAAAGCGCGTCGGTATCGGCGCGCGTCCGCCCGCGAATCCGCACGCTGAGGCGTGGATTCGCCAGGGCAGCGCCGATGACCTCCAGAAAGGCGACCTCTACACAGCTCGCCTGACCCTCGACATCACGCCCGCCATGCGGGCGCGCATCAAGGTATCGGCCTTCACGCTAGGCGTGACGGTGGCCGATCTGCTGCGCGCGCTGCTGGAGCGCGAATTCCCGGAGAAGTCCTCATGAACACGTCCGCCTCAACGACTTCGACTGCATCGGCACCGCCGTCCATCCCGCCTGTCGGCGTGGCCGACGGCGTGCCGCTGACGCGCGTTGCGCTCGCATACATCGACCAACGCTTCGACCTCTACCTGCGCTTCGGTGATCCTGCTCACATCATCCGGTTGGATCGCTGGCGCCGCTGCGCGGTGTTCACTCCGAATGCGGTTCTCTGCCGCATCCGTTGGCAGGCCAACGACTACGGCACGATCCGCTGGCAGCTCATGGTGATGCAGGCGTGCATGTCGATGGATGGCGCGCAGCGCATCCCCGGCGTGCAGCCAGGCGCGCGCCTGTTGCTGCACGCCGAGGGTGAGCAGTCGGTGCGTGCGGTGCTGGCACGCATCGACGCCATCGAGGCGCTGGGCATCGTGCCTGCTGGCGCTTCGCCCGCGTACTGGCGCACGCTGGGCAACCGGCTCGCGGCGCGCCTGCAGTTGCCCGAATACAGCGCCGAGCGGCACGCCGCCTGGCTGGCCGGGAGAGCGCTGTCATGACCACGATTTCTGTTTCCACTGCTGTCACGCATCCTCGCTCGCGCCTGCGCGCTCGCATCGTGCTGGCGGGCCTGTCCGTCTGCGGCCTCGCTGCGCTGGCCTGGGCGTCCTTCGTGCATCCACTGCCGCGCCTGACCTACAACCCGTCCGACAGCGTGGCGGTCGGTTGGTATCGCGTCGATCCGCTCGACCATCGCACCAGCTCGCCGCCACATCCTTTGTCCGTGGGCAGCATCGTGCTGGTGCCGCTGCCTGCCGAGGCTGCCGCGCTCGCTGCGCAGCGCGGCTACCTGCCGACGCGCATCCCGTTGCTCAAGCGCGTGGGCGCGGTGGCGCCGCAGGAGGTGTGTATCGCCGACGGCAGAGTCCTTATCGACGGCGTGCCTTCGGCCGCCGTGCTGTCTGCCGATCGCTGGGGCCGGCCGCTGCCATCCTGGCAGCAGTGCCACCGCCTTCGGCCTGGCGAGCTGTTCCTGCTCAGTGTCACCAATCCGGCGTCGTTCGACAGCCGGTATTTCGGGCCGGTCAGCGCAGCCGCCGTGATCGGCGTTGCGCGTCCGGTCTGGTTGGAGTCGCGCCCATGACGGCCGCCGATTCGCTGCGCATCGTCGTGCTATTGGGCGTGTCGTTCGGGCTGCTGTCGCGGTGTCGTCGTGCGTGCAGTGCGAGCGCATCCGCGCGGCACTTCGCGCTGCCTCCGGCGCAGCCGTCCCACGTGCAGGCGTCTTGCCTCGAACACGGCTGGCCTGCGGCCATCGCCGTGTTCGCCGGTGCGCTGGCTGCTGGTGCAGCCTTGCCACCGGGCCGCAGTTGCCGGGAGCGGATGCGAGAGGCAAATGCGGAAGGCAAGACAAAAGGGTGCGGCACCTGTCGGCCCGCAAAGCCAGTCTGCACATGGGGGTGGCGCGACACGCAGCGGCTTCGCCACCGTGCCGCGTGGGGCGCGAAGCCCGCGCCGATGCGGGCATGTCCGCGTGCTTCGCACGCCCGGACACGCCAGAACTTGCAAGGAGCACAGCCATGACCGACCGCCGCGACGACGATTTCCGCATCCGTCCCAGCGCCCCGAAGAACCGGGGCCAGAGCTTCGTCTCCAAGGTACTCAAGCAGGCGGGCAAGGCCAGCGGCGGTAAGTCCTCGGTGCGCCGTCCTGGTGGCAGTAGCAAGAGTGCCGGCTCCGGCCAGCGGCCCGGCTCACGCTTGGGACGCGGCCACACGGCGGCGCGCTTCGCGGGGGCGAAGCTCACGTCCATGTCGCGGCGTGTGACCATCAAGACGCTGCTGCTCAATCAGCACCGAGCCAGCCCGCAGTCGCTTGCCAAGCACCTGCGCTATATCGAGCGCGATGGTGTGGGCCGCGATGGCGAGTCGGGCCAAGCCTACGGGCCGCAGACCGATGCCGCCGACCTCGATGCGTTCAAGGAACGCTGCGCCGACGACCGGCATCACTTCCGCTTTATCCTTTCGCCCGAAGATGGCGCGGAGCTGGAAGACCTGCGCACCTATACCCGGCACCTCATGGGTCGCATGGAGGCCGACCTTGGCACGGGCCTCGATTGGGTGGCCGTCAATCACTGGAACACCGACAACCCGCACACGCACATCGTCGTGCGCGGGCGCGACGACACCGGCAAAGACCTCATCATCGCGGGCGACTACATCGCCGATGGGTTCCGCCATCGCGCCGCCGAACTGGCGACCGAATGGCTGGGGCCGCGCACCGAGCTGGAGATCCAGCAGACCTTGCGGCGCGAGGTGGATCAGGAGCGGTGGACGAGCCTGGATCGCACCTTGAAGCGCGAGGCCGGCGACGATGGCATGGTGCATGTCGAACGGCTCAACGAACCCCGACTGCAACGCCAGCGTCTGCTGCTGATCGGCAGGTTGCAGCGTTTGCAGCGCCTGGGCCTGGCCGACGAGGCCCAGCCCGGCACGTGGACCGTCCACAACGATGCGGAAAAGACCCTGCGCGCCCTGGGCGAGCGCGGCGACATCATCCGCACCATGCAGCGGGCCATGCGCGGCGAGCCACGCGAACTGGCGGTGTTCGAGCCTGGGGACGATGGCCGAACCATCCTCGGCCGCGTGGCCGCGAAGGGGCTGGCCGACGAACTGCACGACCGGGGCTATCTGGTCATCGACGGCGTGGACGGCAAGGCCCACTACGTTGCGCTCAACGCCCGCGACGAGCTGGCGAACTATCCGACCGGCGCCGTGGTGGAGGCAAGGAGATCGGCTGACGTGCGCGCGGCCGACAAGAACATCGCCGCGTTGGCGAGCGATGGCCTGTACCGCACCGACCACCACCTTGCCATCGCGCAGGGTCAGGCCGTGCCCGGCCGCGATCCGCAGGAAGTGGTCGCGTCCCACGTCCGCCGGCTGGAAGCCTTGCGCCGTGCCGGTATCGTGGAACGGGTGGCCGAGGGGCTATGGAAGGTGCCGGACGACTTGCCCGAGCAGGGCCGTCGCTACGATGCGCAGCGCCTGGGCGGCGTGGCGGTGGAGCTGAAATCGCACCTGCCCATCGAGCGGCAGGCCCGCGTGATCGGAGCCACCTGGCTCGACCAGCAGTTGATCGGCGGCGGCTCGGGCCTGGGCAACCTGGGCTTTGGCAGCGAGGTCAACCAGGCGATGCAGCAGCGCGCCGAATTCCTGGCCGAACAGGGGCTGGCAGAGCGGCGCGGGCAGCGCGTAATCCTCGCGCGCAATCTATTGGCGACACTACGCGATCGGGATGTGATTCGGGCTGCCAAGGATATTGCCACCGAAACCGGGCTGGAACACCGTCTGGCGGCCGATGGCCAGCGCGTGACCGGCATCTACCGGCGCAGCCTCATGCTCGCCAGTGGCCGCTTTGCCATGCTCGATGATGGTATGGGGTTCAGCTTGGTGCCATGGACGCCGGTCATCGAACAACGACTCGGCATGCTGATTTCTGGGCAGGTACATGGTGGCACCCTATCCTGGCAAATCCGACGGCAGCAGGGTTTATCCGTTACCTGACGCCAGCAGCGATTGAGCACCTACCGACCGGATGCGTCTACAGCCGTTCAGCGTCCGGCAAACTGCGGGACTCGCTTTGCGACGAACGCGTGAACCGCTTCCAGCGAATCTGTGGTTTTCGAGGCTCGATTCATTTCGGCCGCCTCCAGCCTCAATGAGGTCGCCAGATCACTCTCGAAGGCAGCGAGTTGCAGGCGCTTGGCGCCCGCATAACCTTGCGTTGGTCCGACCGAAAATTGCACCGCCATACGCCGCGCTTCGCCCAGCAGGCTCTCGCCAGGAACCACTTTCTCGACCAATCCCCAGGCCAAGGCCTCGTCCGAACTGACTACGCGATTGGTCAAGATCATGTCTCGTGCGCGTCGTCCACCCACTGCGCGTGGAAGTAGCCAGCTGATGCCGAAATCCCCCGCGTATCCGAGGCCGGTATGGGCCGCCACAAACTTCGTCCCACTTGCGGCAATCAGGTAGTCAGAGGCCAAGGCAAGCCCGAGACCGCCTCCGGCCTCCGGCTACCGCGCCTTGTACGGCGCAGACTACCGGGAACGGCAGGCTGGCGAATTGAGGAATCATGCTTTCGGCCACTCTCAGTTCGTCATCGACCAAGGTAGACAACGCATCGCCTGCGGCCACCATTTCTTCGATGTCGCCTCCGCAACTGAACATCCGGCCCTCGCCGCGCAGCAGCAAAGCTCGAATCGAGCCATCGCGTTCGACATCTGCAATGACACCAGCGAGCACGTTTACGACCGACGTGCTCAACGCATTCATTTTTTTTGGCGAGTTGAGTGTTATGGTCGCGACGGCACCATTCTTTTCGAGAATTACCGGATTTCCAGGCATGCTGACGTTCCCTGATTGATCAAAATTTCAGCGTCAGCGCGGCGCCATGCGAATGGCACCATCCACACGAATGGACTCGGCATTCATGTAGCCGCAAGTAACGAGAAACTCGACGGCCTGCGCGAATTCATCGGGGTCGCCTAAACGCTTGGGGAAGGGCACGCTGGCCGCCAGCGCCTGTTTGACGTTGTCCGGCAGACCCAGCAGCAACGGTGTACCGAAGATCCCCGGCATGATGGTGTTGATCCGGATCCCTTCGTCCATCATGTCGCGCGCGATTGGCAGGGTCATGCCCACGATGGCTGCCTTGCTGGCCGCATAGCTGGCCTGGCCGACCTGGCCGTCCTGCGCGGCGGCCGAAGCGGTGTTGACGATGACGCCGCGCTCGCCATCGGTCAGCGGCGCGAGCGTCAACATACCCGCGGCTGACTTGGCGATGCAACGGAAGGTGCCCACCAGGTTGATCTGAATGATGCGATTGAAGCGATCTGCCGCGCATGGGCGGATTTCGCCGGTTTTCTTGTCGCGGCTGACAGTCTTGACGGCATCGGCAGTACCGGCGCAGTTGACCAGAATGCGCTCCTGCCCGATGGCCGCACGGGCCTTGGCGAAGGCGGTGTCCACCTGCTCCTCAGATGTCACGTCCACATTGCAGTAAACGCCGCCGAGTTCGCTGGCCAACGCCTGGCCGACGGTTTCGTTCATGTCGAAGATGGCGACTTTGACGCCACGGCTGGCCAAACGCCGGGTCGTGGCGGCTCCCAGGCCGGAAGCGCCCCCGGTGATGATGGCCGAGATGTCGGAGTTCAGTTGCATGGTTTTTCCTCGATGGATGACAGATAGACAGGCGTTATTGGCCCGTGAAGTGGGGGGTGCGCTTGCCCAGGAATGCCGCTTGCCCTTCCAGGTTGTCGGCCGAACGCAAAGCGACGAGGAAATTACGCTTCTCATGCTCCAGGCCTTGCGCGAGCGGAGTCTCAAAGCTGGCCAGTGCCGCATCTTTCGCCAGCGCCACGGCCAGCGGCGAATTGGCTGCAATCCGGTTGGCCATCGCCAACGCCGTCGGCAGGGCCTGGCCATCAGCCGTCACTTCGGCGACCATGCCTGCATCGCAAGCCTTGCGGGCGTCGATGAAATCGCCGGTCAGCAACAGGGCCATGGCCTTGGACTTACCGATAGCGTGGATCAGGCGCTGCGTGCCCCCGGCACCCGGAATGGCGCCCAGCTTGACTTCCGGCACACCAAAATTGGCAGACTCGCCAGCGATCGCGATGTCGCAGGCCAGCGCTAATTCTGTGCCGCCGCCCAGCGCGAGCTTTTCCACCGCTGCGATGACGGGCTTGGGGAAGCGCTCCAGTTCCGACCAAAAGTGGCCGCCTGCTGCCGCACGATCGCCCAGCAGTGGCTCGGCGCGCAGCGCATCGAAGGCCGTGATGTCGGCCCCGGCGCAGAACACGCCCTCGGCGCCGGTGATGATGACCGCGCGCACGGTATCGTCGTCGCGCAGTTGCACAAGCTGCGCACGCAGGCCATCGAATACCGCGCGGTTCAAGCTGTTCTTCGCGCGCGGGCGGTTGATGGTCAAGGTGGCGATGGCGCCATCGCGGCTGACGAGCACTTCGCTGGCTTCGCTCATGGTGGCTCCGCTCATCCAAGCCGCTCGATGATGGTGGTATTGGCCGTGCCCGAAGCCTCGCAGATGGTCTGCAGGCCATAGCGGCCGCCCCGCCGCTCCAGCTCGCACAGCAGGTCGGTGAGCATGCGCGCGCCGGTGGAACCCAGCGGATGGCCGATGGCCACCGAGCCGCCGTTGACGTTGAGGCGATCGTCCGGAATGCCGAATTCCTGCTGGAACATCAGCGGCACGCCGCCAAAGGCCTCGTTGACTTCAAACAGGTCAATGTCGGCCGGGGTCAGACCCGATTCCGTCAGCGCCTTGCGGGTGGCATCGAGAACAGCGGTGAACTGGATCACCGGGTCGGCTGCCGCCACGGCGGTGCTGACGAAGCGCGCGCGCGGCTTCAGGCCATGCTGCTTGGCATAGGCGCGGCTGGCGATCAGCAGCGCGGCGGCGCCATCGCTGATCTGCGACGAGTTGGCGGCCGTGGTGGCACCGTCGGCGGCAAACACGGGCTTGAGCGTGGCCATCTTCTCGGGGTTCGGGTCGGCACGCACGCCTTCGTCGGCAGTGACGAGCGGGCTGTCTGGGTCGGCTGGGTCTTCGTTCAGTCGCACCAGTTGGTCTTGGACTCGGCCAGCCTGCAAAGCCTCGGTGGCGCGCCGATGGCTGCGCACGGCGAAAGCGTCCAGGGCCTCGCGCGTGAGGCCGAAGCGCTTGTTCATCAACTCCGACGAAGCGCCTTGCGCCAGCAGCGGGTTGTCCTGGTAGCGCGCCAGTTCGCGCGGGCTGTATTGCGAGCCCAGCGGCGCGCCGGGTTTGAATGACGGCGGCATGGGGGCCTGCGACATCGATTCCACCCCGGCGCCGATGACCAGTTGGTAAGCGCCCGCCTGGATGCCATGCACGGCAAAGCTCACCGCCTGCTGGCCGGAGCCGCATTGCCGGTCAACCGTCACCGCCGGGACGGATTCGGGCAGCCCCGCCGCCAATACGGCATGACGGCCCAGGTTGCCGTGCTGTTGGTCCCATTGCAGCACGCAGCCGACGATCACATCGTCCAGATCGGCGGGGTTGATGCCGGAGCGCTCGACCAGCTGGCGCAGCGTCTCGCCCAGCAGATCGACGGGGTGCCATTTCTGCAGGCGCCCGCCGCGCTTGCCCACGGGGGTGCGCAACGCACCGACGATGACGGGTTCATGGTCATTCATGTTCTTCTCCTGGTGCAAAAAGGTTGGCTCACTCGGCGTAGCGGCCCGCATGCTCGGCGCGGATGCGCTTCTTGTCGAGCTTGCCGACGCTGGTCTTGGGGATGGCTTCGACGAACAGGACCTGATCTGGCAACTGCCACTTGGCGAAGGCGCTGGTCAGGTGTTCCTGCAATTGCTCCTGAGTCGCCTGCTGGCCGGGCCTCAGCACCACCAGGGCCAGCGGCCGTTCCTGCCACTTCGCATGGGGAATGCCGACCACCGCGGCGTCGCGCACGGCCGGGTGGCCCATGAGCAGGTTTTCCATGTCGATGGAAGAAATCCATTCACCACCGCTCTTGATCACGTCCTTGATGCGGTCGGTGACTTTGAGGTAGCCGTTCTCGTCCACCGTGCCGACATCGCCCGAGCGCCACCATCCGCCTTCCAGGAAACGGTCTGCGGAATCAGGCATGTCGTGGTATCTGGCCGTTATCCAGGGGCCGCGCAGGCAAATCTCGCCCGCTGACTTTCCGTCGTGCGGCAAGTCCTTGTCGTCGGCATCGAGGATGCGAATATCCACCCCGGTCAGCACCAGACCCTGCTTGCGCTTGAGGTTCCACTTCTCTTCCTCGGTCAAGCGCTTCTTGAGCGTGGACTTGAGGCGGTTCATCGTCACCAGCGTCGTGGCTTCGGTGGCGCCGTAGGCGTGCACCACCTCAGCACCCGTGAGGTCGTAGAAACCGATCATCATCGACAGCGGCGGCTCCGTGGCGCCAGACAGCATGCGCATGCGGCTGAAGTCCGGCTTGACCGGCATCGTCTCGATGTACTGCAGCATGGGCTGGAAGATGGCCGGTGCGCCATTGGCGATGGTCACGCCCTCGGCGATCATGGCATCGACCAGCGGCTTGGTGTCTTCGGCAACGTAGCGGCCCGGCAGCACGATCTTGTCGGCGAGCAGCGTGGCGGCCTGCGGCAGGCCCCAGCATTGCCCGTGGAACATGGGCGTGATGAGCATGACGCAGTCGTCCAGCGTCATGCCCAGATTGGTGGCCATGGCCGTGGAGTGCAGGTAGATGCCGCGGTGCGAGTAGTACACGCCCTTGGGCTTGCCCGTGGTGCCGGTGGTGTAGCAGGCGCTGTAGGCCGAGGTTTCGTCGATCTCGGGCCAGTCGATCTTCGTGTCGGCGGCGGCCAGCAGGTCTTCGTAGTGCAGCAGCGGTTTCAGCGTGGTCTTGATCTGGTCCAGCGGCTTGTCGGTCATGACAATCCAGCCCTTGATCTGGGGCGAATTCGCTGCGACGGATTCGGCAAGGGGTAGCAATGACTCGTCTACGCAAACGTAGGACACCTTGCTGTGGTCGACCACGTAGCCCAGGTCCTCTGGGCCCAGGCGCAGATTCATCTGCAACATGACAGCACCCAGGCCGGGAATGGACCAGTACAGCTCGAAGTGGCGTCGGCTGTTCCAGTCCAGGATGCCGACCCGGTCGCCCGGCTCGACGCCGAGAGCGCGCAGTGCATTGGCGCTGCGGCAGACGCGCGCGTAGCAATCGGCATAGGTGTAGCGATCCCAGCCGCCATCGGGTGTGCGGTAGACGATCTCCTGGTCCCCGTGGGTGCGCGCAGCGTGCCGGATCAGCGTTGTGGTGTTCAGTTGGCGCTCGTTGCCCGTGGTGGACGGGCAGCCGCGGACAGGCTTGGTGGGCTGGATGGTGTCGGTCATGTGCTTGTCTCCTAGGTAGTTGTGTCGAGTGCCTGGAACCGTGGGGCCGGGGCCGCTTCGATGGCGCCGGATGGGGTGATCTGGTAAATGCCCCGTGCTGCGTTATGCGGATGCCGCACCGCCTCGGCGAGGCTGAGCACGGGCGCAAAGCAGGCGTCGCTGCCTTCGAGCAGCGCGCACCAGTGCGCCCTGGGTTGGCTGCGGATAAAGGCTGCGATCCGCTCTTTCAGCGCTGGCCACGTCGCCGCGTCGTACTGCTCGGCGGGGTTCACGTCAGCAAGGCCCAGCTTCGACAGCAGAAGCGCGTGGAACGCTGGCTCCACTGCTGCGAGGCTGATGAAGCCGCCGTCAGCGCAAGCGTATACGTCATAGAACGGCGAATCGTGAAACGGGCTCGGCTGCGCGCCGTCAATTTGCCCATTGGCGCGAATCCAATGCACCAGCGTGCCCAGCATGGCCACGATGTCAATGATCGCGGCGTCCACGACCCGGCCGTGGCCGGTGGCGCGCGCATCGACCAGCGCGCAGGCGACGCCGAAGGCCATGCCCAGCGCCCCGGCCCCATCCCCGAGTACCGAGGGCGGCACGATGGGCGCCTGCCCCCTGTGCGCCGACAGCGACAGCAGGCCTGTCAGCGCGACGTAGTTCAGGTCGTGGCCCGCGGCCTGGGCAAGTGGCCCGTCCTGGCCCCAGCCCGTCATCCGGCCATAGACCAGCCGGGGATTGAGCGCCGCGCAATCTGCGGGGCCGAAGCCCAGCCGCTCCATCACCCTTGGGCGAAAGCCTTCGATCAGAGCGTCGGCCTGGGCAATCAGTTCCAGTGCGCGCGCCTTGCCACCGGGCGACTTCAGGTCGATGACCTCGACCTTCTTGCCGCGGTGCAGCGGGTTCTCCACCGCCCCGCCCAGCCGCTGCGCCCCAGCAGCCTGCTCGGCCCGTGCCAGCGCGATCACCTCGGCGCCCATGTCGACCAGCATCCTGGCGGCCAGAGGGCCTGGACCGATGCCCTCAAACTCCACCACACGGACGCCGTGCAGAGGCAACTGCAGCGTGTGCGGCATGTTCACAGCTTCCTCGAAACCAGGTCTTTCAGGACCTCGTTGGCGCCGCCGTAGATCTTCTGCACTCGCGAAGCGGCATACATCCGCGCGATCGGATACTCGGCCATGTAGCCGTAGCCGCCGAACAATTGGAGACACTCGTCCACCACGCGGCACTGCTGTTCGGTGCACCACCACTTGGCCATGTAGGCGGCCTCGTTGTCGAGTGTGCCGTCCAGCAGTCTCTGTGTACAGTCGTTGACGAAGCTGCGCACCACATGCGCGATGGTCGCCATCTCGGCCAGCTTTTGGCGCGTTGTCTGCATGTCGAACAGAGGCGCACCGAATATCTTGCGCTGCTTCGTGTATTCGATGGTGAGCTCCAACGCCCGGTCGATGACGGCCGCCGCCGGCACTGCAATGACCATGCGCTCGTAGGGCAGCGCGCCCATCAGTTGCCCAAAGCCTTGGCCTTCAACGCTCCCCAGCAGTTGGTCGGCTGGAACGCGCACGCTGTCGAAGAAGAGCTCCGCCGTGTCCGAGGCCTGCATGCCGATCTTTTCAAGCAGGCGGCCCACACGAAAGCCTGGCAGGTTCTCGGTCTCCAGTACGAACAGCGACACCCCTTTGCTGCCCGCGCCACTGGTGCGCGCCGCGACGATCAGCAGGTTTCCGGTGAAGCCGTTGGTGATGAAGGTCTTGGCGCCGTCGATCACGTAGTAGTCGCCGTCGCGCCGGGCCCGGGTGGAGATGGCCTTCAGATCCGAGCCGCAGCCCGGCTCGGTCATCGCGATGGCGGCCAGCATCTCGCCGTTCGTCACCTTGGGCAGCCAGCGCTGCTTTTGCGCTTCGGTGCCAAAGTCCAGGATGTAATGCGAAGCGATGGTGTGCACCGCGATATTGACCGGCATCTCGGCCTTGGCCAGTTCGTCCTGCACCACCAGCTGGTAGGCGAGGCTGGCGCCGGCACCACCATAGGTCTCGGGCATCTCGGGCAGCAGAAAGCTCATCCCGCCGAACGGACGCCAGACCTCGCGCGGGATGTAGCCCTGGCGGCGCCATTCGTCGAGCCGGGGAGTGAATTCGGCGGCAACGTAGCGACGCACCTGCTCGCGAAAAGCGTCGATCTCGTGGTCCATCCAGGCGTGGCGATACAGCTGTGGCAGCATGGGCATGTCTCCTTGTATGTTGGCTTCTGACCCCGCACCGGGCGTTCCGCACAGCGCCACTGCCGAAGTGTTTTTGGGGATGCGACAATCGTAGTAATTGGCCCCTGCGAGGGCGATAGCGGATTGCCTCAATCAACTGACAAATAACTTCTTTTGGCCCGCGCGACCGGCGTTGGCTCCTTCGATCACACGCAATGCTGCAACCCGTCTTCACCGCTCCTATCTTTGCCGTGCATGGCCTGCTGGACGGCGCGCGCGGCAAGGGGCTGGCCACGCAAGAATGGCTGAAGGGCGTGCTGGGGCGCGCCGGCATCAGCGAATCGCTGCTGGAGCTCAAGGATTCGCGCGTAACCGTGGAGCAGTTCAACGCGCTATTTATCGCTGTCAAGGACAGCCTGAACGACGAGTGCCTGGGCTACCTACATGAGCGACCCATGCGCCCGGGCAGCTTCGCGCTAATGGTGCGCAGCGCGTTCACTGCCCATTCGTTGTCATGCGCCCTGCGTCGCCTGAGCGAATCCTTCGCCCTGCTGCAGGACGACGTGACGCTGGTGCCCGTGACCGAGGGCGCGCTGGGGGGCTTCGCGCTGGAGATGCGCGGCGGCCCGGGCGCACATGCCGAATTCCTTCATGCACATCTGCTGCGCGTGTTCTGGCGCTTGTTGCTGTGGCTGCACGGCGGCCGGCTGGTGCCGCAGCGATTCGACTTCAATTTTGCGCTGCCGCTCCATGCGATGAGCTACGGGCGCATCTTTTCCGGCACGCTGTGCTTCGGGCAGCCGCGCACGGCCGCCTGGTTCGACGCCGATGCCTTTAAACAGCCGGTGCGGCGCGATCGGGACGCGCTGCAGTCCTTCCTGCGCGCCACGCCGGGCAACGTGGTGGGGCCTTACCTGAACGAGCGCAGCGCCAGCGCGCGGGTCCGCATGGTGCTGCAGCGGGCCAGCCCGGAATGGCCCGACCTGGTCGTCACCGCGCAGCGCCTGCACTTGTCGGTGAGCGCGTTGCAACGGCACCTGGCCTCCGAGGGCACTTCCTTCCAGGCGCTAAAGGACCAGTTGCGGCGCGACATGGCGATCGTGCGCCTGACCAGCAGCGAAGCCTCGCTCGTCGCCATCGCCGCCGACCTGGGCTTCACCGACAGCACCGCCTTCCAGCGCGCCTTCAAGGTCTGGACCGGCAGCGCGCCGGGAGCCTACCGTGCCCGCTCGCGCAGCAGGTAGAACCCTACATAGAGGCATTCGACGGATTCCGGCTCGGCCACGAGGCTGTAGCCGGCCACCGAGAAGATCGGTGCCTTCATAGCTGCCGGGGCCCTGGCCTACCTCGAGCGAGGCTCTCGTGCGCTCAAGAGACTGTTTGCCGCCGTTGGGGCAGTTGCACCGACGGCAGCGCAGCGACAGGCTGTGCCAGGAAGCAGACGTTTTCCATCAGCCTATCGAGGTCATTCGTCATTGCCACCGTTGAGGCTGACTTCTAAGCTTCCTAAGCTAAAACTGAGCTCGCACTGCATAGGAGTGATGGCTCTGCGCCATTAGGAGCAGCACTGCCAGAATGTAAATCAAGCATCATGACCGACGCAGCCCCGGCACTCTCGTATCCGTTCTCGGATCTCCCACTCCCTGGCCAAGCCACGGAAATCAAGCCTGGTGTGCTGTGGCTGCGCATGCCGCTGCCGTTTTCCCTGGATCACATCAACCTCTGGGCATTGAGCGACGGTCCTGGTTGGGCGGTCGTGGACACGGGCATTCGCAGCGTGGACGTCAGGAACGCGTGGCTCGCCTTGCTCGCTCCGCAGGGGCCGCTAGCCGGCCGACCCATCTCCCGTGTGATAGCGACGCACATGCACCCGGATCATGTGGGCATGGCGGGATGGTTGACACGTCGCTTCGAATGCGCGCTTTGGATGACACGAGACGAGTATTTGAGCTGTCGGGTGATGCTTGCCGATACGGGGCGGGAAGCGCCAGTCGATGGCGTTCGCTTCTATCGGAGGGCCGGATGGAGCGACACCGAGGTGGATGAGTACCGCACCCGGTTCGGTGACTTCGGTAAAATGATCCATCCATTGCCTGACAGCTTTGTGCGGCTCACGGATGGCCAGATGTTGCGGATCGGGGACCAGGAATGGGAAGTCATCGTCGGCACAGGACATTCCCCCGAGCACGCGTGCTTCTACTCGCGCGAACTGGATTTGCTGATATCGGGGGATCAGGTTCTTCCCAGGATCAGTTCCAATACCTCCGTGTACGCCACCGAGCCGCATGCGAATCCTCTGCAGGGTTGGCTCGATTCCATCGACCGGTTGATGCAACGCGTACCTGGGAGCGCCCTGATTCTGCCTGCCCACAACGAACCTTTCCATGGCCTGCACCTACGGTTGGAGCAACTGCGTGCGAGCACCGTCAGAGGCACCGACCGCGTCAGGCAACAACTTGCGCAGCCTCTGAGGGTCATCGACCTGGTTCGCGCCCTGTACCGTTCGTCCATTGTTGCGGAGCAAATGCACCTCAACCTCGCGACCGGAGAGACGCTCGCCCACCTAAACTATCTCGACCAGCGTGGGGAAATCGTGTCTGCAGAAGACGAAGACGGCGCAATGCGCTATCGGCTCGCCTGATGCACTAATTTGCCCTCAAGGATATAGAAGTAACCCAATCAAGCCTGTCATTGACTGGGTTCTTTGCTGATGTGTTTCGAGAGCAATGAGTCCTTGCACCAGCGCGTCGTGTACGGCCTCCAGTTCTTTGAACACCGTGTTGGCAAACCAATCCTGGCACGGCACCTTCCACAGATGCTCGACCGGGTTCAGCTCAAGGCTGGCAGAAACTCTAGGCGCATATTCTGTGGCACATCCAAGTGACCCGCGATGTGCCAACCCGCCTGATCCATGACCATCATGATGAACTCGACGGCATGGCGTCGCGCCATCTCGGCCAGGAACACCTGCATCGTCTCAGCGTTGGCCCAGGGCAGCACCAGAGAGTCAATCACGCCATCGTGCGTGCTGACGGCGGCGAAGGCGTACAGGGTCTGGCGTTGAGGCGTGCGCCGACGATGGGGCGTGAGCCCCTGGGCACCCAACACTGCCGGGGTGTTCCCAGCAGGCAGAAGCGCCCTTCGTGCTGGAATATCAGCCGCACGCGGCGACCATATTCAGCTTGACGCCTGACCTCTTGGCGCACTTGAACAGTGCTCTCAGAAAGGGGCCGTTTGTCATTCGATCGGGGCGCTTCGTCATCGCGGCTCGCAGCACCGGCACCTAGGATTCCTTGTGTGCGCTGGACGACATGTAGCGGAGCGGCGATGACCGCCGCCCCACGATCCAGAGCCTAACTCAAAGGAGACAAACACGTGTGCCAAATCGACATGCAGAAGCTCGCCGACGACGCTCGCTTCAACCGCTTTCATGCCAAGGTGCTTCTGTGGTGCCTGTTGATTCTCATCATCGACGGCTATGACATCGCCGTGGTGGGCATCGCCCTGCCGTCCATCATGCAGCAGATGGGCGTGAACGCATCGACTGCCGGTTTCATGGCCAGTTCGGCCCTGTTCGGCATGATGTTCGGCGCCATGGTTCTGGGCACGCTGTCCGACCGGATTGGTCGGCGCTGGGCCCTCTCCATTGGCGTCATGCTGTTCAGCGTGTTCACCGCGGCCGCCGGATTCACCAAGGATCCCATCAGCTTCAGCGTGGTGCGCTTCATCGCGGGCCTGGGGATTGGCGGTGTGCTGCCGGTCATCGTGGCACAGATGGTCGAGTACTCGCCCAAGAAGATCCGCAGCCTGATGACGGCGCTGATGACTTCGGGCTACGCACTGGGCGGCATCCTGGCCGCGGTGCTCGGCAAGCAGCTGATCGGCGAGTACGGCTGGCAGGTCGTTTTCATCGCAGCGGGTGTGCCGGTCCTGCTGATTCCGTTCATCTTGAAGCTGGTGCCGGAATCAATGACCTACCTGATCTCGCGCAGCCGCAACGGCGAACTGGCCGAAGTGGCCCGTAATCTCCAGCCGGGAGTCAAGCACCCGGCGGACGCCCAGTTCGTCGTGCCCACCGCCGACCGCGTGGCGGGTGCGCCGGTCTCCCGGCTGTTCCAGGACGGGCGAGGCCCGAGCACGGTGCTGTTCTGGATCGCCTTCTTCTCGGGCCTGTTCATGGTCTATGCGCTCAGCAGCTGGCTGACCAAGCTGATGGCTATGGCTGGCTACAGCCTGGGGTCTGCCCTCAGCTTCGTGATCGCGCTGAACGTTGGCGCCATCATCGGTGCCGTGGGAGGCGGGTGGCTCGCCGACAAGTTCAACATCAAGTGGGTGCTGGTGGGGATGTATGCGCTGGGCGGCGTGCTGCTGTACCTGATGACGTTCCAGACCTCGACCGAGCTGCGTTATCTGATCATCGGCGCGGTCGGCGCCTGCACCACCGGCGCGCAATTGGTGGCCTATGCCTACTGCGGGCAGTTTTACCCGATGTCCATCCGCTCGACCGGCATCGGCATGGCCTCCGGCGTGGGGCGCCTGGGCGCGATCGCGGCGCCGCTGCTAATCGGCCAGATCGTTGCGCTTGAGCTGCCGCTGGAGCAGAACTTCCTGGTGATCGGGGCTTTCGGAATCATCGGCTCGATCGCCCTGGCGTTCATCAGGCATGGCGGCCCGGCGTCGGTGGGCCCGCAAGAGGCTGCACGCGAGTTGCGCCCGTCGCAACAGACGCCGCAAAACGCCTGATCGTAGCCATCAAGGAAATTCGCTGTGTCTGTCTACATAGCCCCCCTGCGCGAAATGCTGTTCGCCATGAAAGAGGTCGGCGGCCTGGACGCGATCTGCGCCCAGCCCGACCATGAAGAAACCACGCCCGACCTGGTCGAGGCCATCCTGCAGGAGGCGGCTAATTACGCCGCTGGCGTGCTGGATCCGCTCAACCGCCCCGGCGACGTGCAGGGCGCGCGCTGGCACGATGGTCGGGTCACGCCCGCCGACGGCTTTCGCGAAGCCTGGGCCAGCTTCTGCGAGAACGGCTGGAACGGCATGCCCGCTGCCACCGAATGGGGCGGCCAGGGCCTGCCCACGCTGGTCTCCACCGCCGTGCTGGAGATGTGGAAGTCGTCCAACCTCGCGTTCAGCCTGTGCCAGATGCTCACGCTGGGCGCGGTGGAGGCCATTGCGCACCATGGCAGCGACGCACTCCAGCGCCGCTTCCTGGCACCCATGGTCGAGGGCCGCTGGACGGGCACCATGAACCTCACCGAGCCCCAGGCCGGCTCTGACCTGGCCGCGCTGCGCAGCCGTGCCGTACACGAGGGCGACCACTACCACGTCAGCGGCAACAAGATCTTCATCACCTGGGGCGAGCACGACATGGCCGAGAACATCGTGCACCTGGTGCTGGCGCGCCTACCCGATGCGCCACCGGGGGTGAAAGGCATCTCGCTGTTCCTGTGCCCGAAGTACCTGGTCAACGACGATGGCACCCTGGGCGAACGCAACGACTTGGCCTGCACGTCGATTGAGCACAAGATGGGCATCCACGGCAGCCCCACGGCGTCGATGAGTTTTGGCGACAGCGGCGGCGCTATCGGCTACCTGGTCGGCGAGCCGCACCAGGGGCTGGCCTGCATGTTCACCATGATGAACCACGCGCGGCTGAACGTTGGCCTGGAAGGCGTGGGCATTTCCGAGCGCGCCTACCAGCGCGCACGCGCCTATGCGCTGGAGCGGGTGCAGGGCAAGCCGCTGATCAGCGGCAGCACCGCCATCGCAGGCCACCCGGACGTGCGGCGCATGCTGATGGACATGAAGGCCCGCACCGAGGCCATGCGCGCGCTGGCCTACTTCTGCGCCGGTCAGATGGACCGCGCCGCGGGCCACGCCGATGCGCAGGAGCGCGCGCAGGCGCAGGCCCTGGTCGGCCTGCTGATACCGGTGGTCAAAGGCTGGTGTACCGACAGCGCGCAGGGCATCACGTCCGACGGCGTGCAGGTGCATGGCGGCATGGGCTACGTCGAGGAAACCGGCGCCTCCCAGCACATGCGCGACGCGCGCATCACGACCATCTACGAAGGCACCACGGGCATCCAGGCCAACGACCTGATCGGCCGCAAGCTGGCACGCGAGGGCGGGCGCACGCTGAAGGCGCTGCTGGGCCGCATCGACGGCGATGCGCGCCGGTTGGTCGAATCGCCCGATGCAGTGCTGGCGCAGATCGGCCGCGCGTTGGCAGCCGCTGCCCAGGCGCTGGACGAAGCGGTCGACTGGCTGCTGGCCCACGACGGTCAACCCGCGCAGTGCGCGGCGGGCGCCGTGCCCTTCCTGCGGCTGGCGGGCACCGTGATCGGCGGCTGGCTGTCGGCGCGCATGGCCGAAGCCGCTACCGCGCAACTCGCGGCGGGCGCGGGCGATGCGGGCTTTCTCGGTACCAAGCGCGCCACAGCCAGCCATTACGCGGCGCATGTCCTGGTGCAGGCGCCGATGCTGCGCGACATCGTCACGGGCGGCGCCGCCAGCACGCTGGCCCTGGCGGACGATCAACTCTGAATGATCCTGAAAGGAAACCCTCCCATGAAAATCCTGGTTCCCGTCAAGCGGGTGGTTGACTACAACGTCAAGGTCCGCGTCAAGAGCGATGGCAGCGGCGTGGACATCGCCAATGTCAAGATGAGCATGAACCCCTTCGACGAGATTGCCGTCGAAGAGGCTGTGCGGCTCAGGGAGAAAGGCGCGGCAACGGAGATCGTCGCCGTCTCGTGCGGCGTGTCTCAATGCCAGGAGACGCTGCGCACCGCCATGGCCATCGGTGCCGACCGCGGCATCCTAGTCGAGACCAATGAAGAACTGCAGCCGCTGGCCGTGGCTAAGCTGCTTAAGGCCCTGATCGACAAGGAACAGCCCGGCCTCGTGATCCTGGGCAAGCAGGCCATCGACGACGACTGCAACCAGACCGGCCAGATGCTGGCGGCGCTGGCCGGTCTGCCGCAAGCCACCTTCGCCTCCAAGGTCGAGCTCGCCAGCGACAAGGCAGCCGTGACCCGCGAAGTGGACGGCGGCCTGGAAACCCTTAGCCTCACGCTGCCCGCGGTCATCACCGCCGACCTGCGTCTGAACGAACCGCGCTACGTCACCTTGCCCAACATCATGAAGGCCAAGAAAAAGCCGCTGGACACCATCAAGCCCGAAGACCTCGGCGTTCAAGTCGCCCCGCGCCTGAAGACCCTGAAGGTGACCGAACCCGCCAAGCGCGGCGCCGGCGTGAAGGTGGCTGACGTGGCCGCCCTGGTCGAAAAACTCAAGAACGAAGCGAAGGTGATCTAAATGTCGGTACTCGTTATTGCTGAACACGACAACGCATCCATCAAGGGCGCAACCCTGAACACCGTGACGGCTGCAGCCGCTTGCGGTGGCGACGTGCACGTGCTGGTGGCCGGCCACAATGCCGGCGCTGCCGCACAAGCCGCCGCCCAGATCGCCGGTGTCGCCAAGGTCATCCACGCCGACGCCGCAGGCTTGGCCCACGGCCTGGCCGAGAACGTGGCCGCCCAGGTGCTGGCCATCGCCGGCAACTATAGCCACATCCTGTTCCCGGCCACGGCCGGCGGCAAGAACGTGGCCCCCCGCGTGGCCGCCAAGCTCGACGTCGCCCAGATCAGCGACATCACCAAGGTGGTGAGCGCCGACACCTTCGAACGCCCCATCTACGCCGGCAATGCCATCGCCACCGTGCAAAGCAGCGACGCCACCAAAGTCATCACCGTGCGCACCACCGGCTTCGACGCCACAGCGGCGACCGGAGGCAACGCAGCAGTGGAAACGGCAACCGCAGCGGCAGACACCGGCAAGAGCAGCTACGTGGGCAGCGAAATCGCCAAGAGCGACCGGCCCGAACTGACGGCGGCCAAGATCATCGTCTCCGGCGGCCGTGCGCTGGGCAGCAAGGAAAAATTCGACGAAGTCATCACCCCGCTGGCCGACAAGCTGGGCGCGGCCATCGGCGCGAGCCGCGCGGCGGTGGATGCGGGCTACGCGCCCAATGACCTGCAGGTGGGCCAGACCGGCAAGATCGTGGCGCCGCAGCTGTACGTGGCGGCGGGCATCTCGGGGGCGATCCAGCACCTGGCGGGCATGAAGGACTCCAAGGTGATCGTGGCGATCAACAAGGACCCGGAGGCGCCGATCTTCAGCGTGGCCGACTACGGGCTGGAGGCGGACCTGTTCGCGGCTGTGCCGGAACTCGTCAAGGCCTTTTAACTTGGATGAGATACACCATGGAGCTTCGGCATTTGCGTTGCTTTATAGCGGTGGCCGAAGAACTTCACTTTGGCCGCGCAGCGGAAAAGCTGCACATCGATCAGTCCCCTTTGTCGCGCACCATCAAGGAGATAGAGGAAGAGCTCGGGGCGCAACTGTTCACGCGAACCACGCGAAGCACCCGCCTGACCTTTGCCGGAATGGCATTCCTGGAGCGGGTGCCGCGAATCTTCGAAGCTCTGAAACAGGCGTGTGACGGCGTCAAGTCCGCCGCCAGTGGGTTTCAGGGACAGTTGCGCATCGCTTTGTCCGATGGCATCACGCCCTCGCGAATGCCGACGCTGCTGGCACGGTGCCGAGAGGAAGATCCAGAGATTGACATTCGGTTATTTGAGATGCCGTTGGACCAACAGATCAAGGGTCTGCACGATGACCTGTATGACGTCGGCTTTTCGATGGCCGAAGAGGTGGGCGACGGCATTGTGGTCAGGCCTGCGTGGGAAGACGAGCTGATGGTGGCGGTCCCAGCTCGCCATCCTGTGCTGGCCCACAAGCACGTTCCGTTGGAAGAAGTGCTGCGCTATCCGCTGGCGCTATGCGATCCGGCGATATGCGAAGGCCATGCACGCCAAGTTGATCGCGTTTTGCAGCGCTACGAGCAACAGCCACTGATCGCCCAGCGCGTGGCGTCCTATGAGGTGATGATGACCTTAGTCTCCGCCGGATTGGCACTTGGTTTGGCGGGCGCCGCGCACATTGCATCCGGCCGTGGGCCAGGTGTTGTGGCCCGGCGCTTGGCGGGCAAGTCGCAGATGCTGGCCACGTATCTGCTGCACCGTGACGTGGAGCCCTCCGAAATGCTGGCTCGGTTCATCGCACGAGTGGACTCCATTGATTCGGCGGATGGCTCCAGCGCCGCCGAGGACTCCTGATCCACCTGCTGAAAGGACCCAAGCCATGCCCCGATTCCTGTCGCTGCTGATGGCCGCTGCACTGACAGCCTCCTGTGGGCCATCCCAACCGACGGAAACCGTGGACTTCCTCGTGGCCCATCCTGAGCGTCTCAAGGAAGTCCAGCGCCTGTGCAAGGAAGAGCGCGCGAAGGCCGGCGAAGAACTCTGCCGACGTGCCGCCGAGGCCGCGAATCGCCGCTTCTTTGGTGACCGGCCGGAGCAGAAGTCCCAATAAGGTAACCTTCCGTCGCGGCGCCGCGACAAAGTTCTCGCAGTTACCTCATCACGCCGCAGCGCGCTCGCGCATGCGGCATTTTTATTGTCTTCGCCACCGCAAGAAGTCTGGCTCTTTTGGCCTGAATCCCCGCCATAACGGTCTTTGACCGGCCTGCACGCTCGCCTTGATCCTCGGCACTACGGCACGTTCCTGTGCCGTAGTGGGAGGTTGACCAATGCAAGGAACGAACGTGCTGTTCGGTCAGATTGCCGTCGTCTTCGGCATCGTGATCGCTGGCGTATGGAGCGCCACGCAATGGACAGCAGCGGCCCTGGGCTACCAGCTACGCCTGGGCTCGCCGTGGTTCGACTTCTTCGGTACGCCGGTCTACCACCCCTGGGGCCTGTTCGAGTGGTGGTTCTTCTTCGACGCCTACGCGCCGCATATCTTCGACGCGGGCGGTGCCATTGCCGCAGGCAGCGGCCTGATCGCGATGGTAGTTGCCATCGGCATGTCGATCTGGCGCTCGCGCCAGTCCAAGCTGGTCACGACCTACGGCTCGGCCCGCTGGGCCAATGCGGAGGACATCCACAAGGCGGGCCTTGACCAGCCTGCGGGCGTGTTCCTCGGCCTGCATCGCCAGCAGTACCTGCGCCATGAAGGCCCGGAACACGTCCTGACATTCGCGCCCACCCGCTCGGGCAAAGGCGTGGGCCTGGTGGTTCCCACCTTGTTGAGCTGGCCTGCATCGGCCGTCATTCACGACATCAAGGGCGAGAACTGGAGCATCACCGCCGGCTGGCGCTCGCGCTTCTCGCATTGCCTGCTGTTCAACCCGACCGATGCGAAGTCGTCGGCCTACAACCCACTGCTGGAGGTGAGGCGCGGCGCGCACGAAGTGCGCGACGTGCAGAACATCGCAGACATTCTGGTCGATCCCGAAGGAGCACTGGAGCGGCGCAACCATTGGGAGAAGACCTCGCATGCGCTGCTGGTTGGGGCCATCCTGCACGTGCTCTACGCAGGCGAAGACAAGACGCTGCGCGGAGTCGCCAACTTCCTCAGCGACCCGGCCTGTCCCTTCGAGCTGACCCTGCATCGGATGATGACCACGCCGCACATCGGTGGTGGGCCGCATCTGGTGGTGGCATCGGCAGCGCGCGAAGTCCTGAACAAATCGGACAACGAGCGTTCCGGCGTGTTGAGCACCGCCATGTCATTCCTCGGCCTGTACCGCGACCCCACGGTGGCCGAAGTCACCTCGCGCTGCGACTGGCGCATTGCCGACCTGATCGCGGCCGAGCATCCGGTGTCGCTGTACCTGGTGGTGCCGCCTTCGGACATTTCGCGGACGAAACCGCTCATTCGCCTGATCCTCAACCAGATCGGGCGACGGCTGACGGAATCGCTCGACGGCAGCGACGGCATCGCGCGCCGCCACAAGCTGCTATTGATGCTCGACGAGTTCCCCGCGCTCGGACGGCTCGACTTCTTCGAGACGGCCCTGGCCTTCATGGCCGGCTACGGTATCCGCAGCTTCCTCATCGCCCAGTCGCTCAACCAGATTGACAAAGCCTACGGCCAGAACCATTCGATCCTGGACAACTGCCATGTCCGGGTGACGTTCGCCACCAACGACGAGCGCACCGCCAAGCGCATCTCCGAAACGCTGGGCACCGCGACCGAGCTGCGCGCGCAGCGCAACTACGCCGGCCACCGGCTCGCGCCATGGCTCGGGCATCTGATGGTGTCGCGCCAGGAGACGGCACGTCCGCTGCTCACGCCGGGCGAGGTAATGCAGCTTCCGCCCGACGAGGCCGTGGTGATGGTGTCCAGCGTGGCGCCCATCAAGGCCAAGAAGCTGCGCTACTACGCGGACAGCAATTTCAAGCGGCGCGTGCTTCCGCCGCCGGTGCTTGCAACCCTGTCCATGCAGGGGCGCTATGCCGATGTGCCACCGGAACGCGCCGACGACTGGAGCGGGCTGGCGATTCCCGCCATGCCGGTCGCACCGACGGCCGACGCCGCCGATGGGCTGGAGAACCTGGGTTCGGCCGACGACAGCGGCCCACGCCGCCAGCCCGAACTTTCCGAAGCCGTCACCTACGACCCCGACCTGGTTGCGCCCGCAGCCGACCTCGGGCTGCTCGATGACGACGACATGCCGCATCCCCTTCCTCGCCAGCTCGATCCGGCCCTGCAGCGCACGGCCCGGCTGGCTTCCCTCGACCCTGACGACGGAATCGACCTATGACCCAACACCGCCTCAATGTGTTCATCCAGCCGGAGCACAGCAAGCGGCTCGATGAACTGGCCGCCAAGAAGGGCGTGTCCAAGTCCAGCATCGTCGCGGCGGCCCTGGCCTCCTGGCTGTCGCCCGATGCGGCCGACCAGCGCGAGGCGGCAATTGCCAAGCGGCTGGACCGCCTGTCGCGCCACGCCGAGCGCCTGGAGCGCGACCAGAACATTGCCATCGAAACATTGGCGCTGTTCATCCGCTATTTCCTCACGGTGAGCACACCCGTGCCCGAGGCCCATCAGGATGCCGCTCGCGCCCAGGGCAAGGCCCGCTTCGAGCAGTTCGTCGAGCAGCTCGGTCGCCATTTGCTGCGCGGGCGCAGCCTGGTGCGGGATGTGGTGGAGGAACTGCACACCGATCCGACGCGACCGGAGGGCGCTGCGGCCGTCGCGGATGCCCAGGAGCGTGCCTTATGAGCGCCGTTCCTTCCTCCTTCACGGCCACCTCGCTGGATCGCCGCATCCAGATGCTGCGCACGGCCATGGGGCCGCTGATCGCTGCCGCGCTCGAAGACCCGGACGTGGTGGAAATCATGCTCAACCCCGATCGCACGCTCTGGGTGGATCGTCTGTCCACGGGCCGCGCGCCGATGGGCGTGGAACTGTCCGAGGCCGATGGCGAACGCATCATCCGCCTCGTTGCAGCTCACGTTGGCACGGAAGTTCATCGGGGCCAGCCGTTGTTGACGGCAGAGCTGCCCGAGACGGGCGAACGCTTCGAGGGCATCCTGCCGCCCGCCGCGCCGGGGCCGGCCTTCGCCTTGCGCAAGCGCGCCTTTGGCGTGATCCCACTGTCGCGCTACATCGAGGACGGAATGATGACCGCCGCGCAGGCGGGCCTGCTGGTGCGCGCCGTGCGCGAGCGCCAGAACATCCTGATCGCAGGCGGCACCAGCACGGGCAAGACCACGCTCGCCAATGCCTTGCTCGCCGAGATTGCCGCTACCGGTGACCGCGTGCTGGTGCTTGAAGACACGGTGGAGCTGCAATGCGCGGCGCGCGATCACGTACCGCTGCGCACGCGCCAGGGCGTGGTGTCGATGACCGAGCTGGTGCGCTCTTCCATGCGCCTGCGCCCGGATCGCGTGATCGTTGGCGAAGTGCGTGGTGCCGAGGCGCTGGATCTCATCAAGGTATGGGGCACGGGCCACCCCGGCGGCATCGCCACCATCCACGCCGGCTCCGCGCTGGGCGCGCTGCTGCGCCTGGAGCAACTGATTCTCGAAGTGGCGGAGAACCCGCCCCGTGCGCTGATCGCGGAAGCGGTCAACGTGGTCATCCACATCGCCGGGCGCGGACGCAAGCGCCGCATCGAGAGCATCGCCCGCGTCGTCGGCTTCGATGGCGCGGGCTACCAACTGGCGGATGCGCTGGAGGCTCCATTCCCGGAGCTGCTGTCGCAGTCCGACCTTTCTTCCCTGTCCCCTGACCAACCTGGAGAACTGCCATGACGCAGATGATCGTTCCTGCTTTCCGTATTTCTGCAAACCCGCTTGCCCTGCGCTGCCGTCCCGCGCGGCTGGATGGCTTGGCACGCCCAGCCCTGCAGGGCCTGATGCTCGCGGCGCTGATGCTGCTGCTCGCAGGCACCGCGCAGGCCGCCGGTTCCTCGATGCCTTGGGAGGGGCCGCTGCAATCCATCCTGGAGTCGATCCAGGGTCCGGTGGCCCGGATCATCGCGGTCATCATCATCATCGCCACGGGCCTGGCGCTGGCCTTCGGCGATACCTCGGGCGGTTTTCGCAAGCTGATCCAGATCGTCTTCGGTCTGTCGATCGCGTTTGCCGCGTCCTCGTTCTTCCTGTCGTTCTTCAGCTTCTCGGGCGGGGCTGTCGTATGAGCGCGGCCCACGATGGCGTGCAGGGGTTCGCTCCGGGGTTCGAAGTGCCACTGCACCGCTCGCTGACCGAGCCGATCCTGCTGGGCGGCGCGCCGCGCACGGTGGCGATTGCCAATGGCACCTTGGCCGCGGCCGTGGGCTTGGGCCTGCAACTGTGGATTCCGGGCCTGGTGCTCTGGATCGCCGGCCATGCGTTGGCGGTCTGGGGCGCGCGTGTCGATCCGCGGTTCATGCAAGTCTTCGCGCGCCATATCAAGCACCGGCCGCTGCTGGACGTGTAGGGGCAAAGGGAGATATCGCATGCTGAACCTTGCCGAATACCGCCAGCGCCCGGCCTTGCTGGCTGACTGGCTGCCTTGGGCCGGGCTGATCGCTCCGGGCGTCGTGCTGAATAAGGATGGCTCCTTCCAGCGCACGGCGCGCTTTCGGGGGCCAGACCTCGACAGTGCCACGCAGGGCGAGCTGATCTCTACGTCAGCACGGTTGAACAACGCGCTGCGCAGGCTGGGTTCGGGCTGGGCCTTGTTCATCGAAGCCGAGCGCCGGCCCGCCGCCAACTACCCGCACTCGGAGTTTCCCGAGCCGCTGTCGTGGCTGGTGGACGAGGAGCGACGGGCCGCCTTTGAGGACTTGGGCAATCACTTCGAGAGCGGCTACCACCTCACGCTGGTGTACCTGCCGCCCGAGGAGGCCCGTGCCCGTGCCGCGGGCCTGCTGTACGAGAACCGGCTGACCGAAGGCGTCGATTGGCGCGAGCGCCTGACTGCCTTCATCGCGGAGACGGAACGCATCTTTGACCTGCTCGACGGCGTGATGCCGGAGATCGCCTGGCTCGACGATAGCCAGACGCTGACCTACCTGCACGCCACCGTGTCTACACGGCGTTACCGCGTGGGCGTGCCCGAGGTGCCATTCCACCTCGATGCGCTGCTGGCCGACGCGCCGCTGATCGGTGGCTTGGCGCCGATGCTGGGCGACCAGCACCTGCGCGTGGTGTCGGTGCGCGGTTTTCCGATCTCGACTTGGCCGGGGATTCTGGACGACCTCAACCGTCTGGGCTTCGCGTATCGCTGGAGTACGCGCTTTCTCTGCCTGGACAAAGCCGAGGCGGAAAAAGAACTCGCCCGCCTGCGCCGTCAGTGGTTCGCCAAACGCAAGAACGTCATCGCGCTGCTGCGCGAGACGATCTTCCAGCAGGAAAGCCCGCTGGTCGATACCGACGCCAGCAACAAGGCCACCGATGCCGATGCCGCCTTGCAGGAGCTGGGCAGCGATCAAGTGGCCTTCGGCTACGTGACAGCGACCGTCACCGTCATGGACGCGGATGCCGCCGTGGCCAACGAGAAGCTGCGCAGGGTGGAGCGCGTCATCCAGGGGCGTGGCTTCGTCACCATCCCCGAAACGCTCAACGCCGTGGATGCGTGGCTGTCGTCCATTCCGGGCCATGCCTACGCCAACGTCCGCCAGCCCATCGTCTCCACGTTGAACCTGGCGCACCTGATGCCGGTGTCGGCGGTATGGGCCGGGCCGGAGAAGAACGCGCACCTCGACGGCCCGCCGCTGATCGTCACGCGCACTGAGGGCGCGACGCCGTTCCGGCTGGTGACGCACATCGGCGACGTGGGCCACACGCTGGTGGCTGGCCCTACGGGCATGGGCAAGTCGGTGCTGCTCGCCACCTTGGCGATGCAGTTTCGGCGCTATCGCGGCTCGCGCATCTTTGCCTTCGACATGGGGCGCTCGATGCGCGCCACCATCCTCGGGCTGGGTGGTGAGCACTACGACCTCGGGATGGATGGCGAGATCGCGTTTCAGCCTCTCGCCCGCATCGACCGCGAGGGCTACCGCACCTGGGCCGCCGAATGGATCGAAGGGCGCTTGCGGCATGAGAGCGTGGCCGTCGGCCCCGAAGAGAAGGCCGCTATCTGGTCGGCGCTCGGCAGTCTCGCCGGTGCGCCGATGGAACAGCGCACGATGACGGGCCTGTCGGTACTGCTGCAATCGAATGCGCTGCGCCAGGCGCTTGCGCCGTACGTGCTGGGCGGCGCCCACGGCAAGCTGCTGGATGCGGATTCGGATCGCCTGGGCGCTGGCTCCGTGCAGTGCTTCGAGATGGAGGAATTGATGCACAGCAAGGCCGCCGTCATGGCCGTGCTGCACTACCTCTTTGCGCGCTTCGATGAGCGCTTTGACGGTGCGCCCACGCTGCTGATCCTCGATGAAGCCTGGCTGTTCCTCGATGACCCGGTGTTTGCCGCGCGCATTCGCCAGTGGCTCAAGACGTTGCGCAAGAAGAACGTGTCGGTCATCTTCGCCACGCAGAGCCTGGCCGACATCAAGGATTCGAGCATCGCGCCCGCGATCATCGAAAGCTGCGCGAGCCGCATCTTCCTGCCGAACCCGCAGGCGACCGAGCCGCAGATTCGCACGATCTACGAAGGCTTTGGGCTGAACTTGCGCCAGATCGAGATCGTCGCCACCGCGCAGCCCAAGCGCGACTACTACTACCAATCCCGCCTCGGCAATCGCCTGTTCGACCTCGACCTGGGACCGGCGACGCTGGCCTTCGCGGGCGCATCCACGGCGCAGGACCAGCGCGACATCGACGCGGTGCTCGCTGCCGCCAGCACCTCCACACCTTCCGCTTCCACCCCGTTCGCAGCCGCATGGCTGCGCCACCGCAGCCTCGATTGGGCGGCCGATCTGCTGCGCGATTTCCCCGGCCCCGCGCCGGGTGCCGCCCCCATCCCCAGCCATTCCCAGGAGAACCTGCCATGAAACCCCATGCCCACAATCTCGCCGCGCTGACCACCGCCTGCGTGCTCGCCTTCGGCATTGCGCAGCCCGCGCATGCACTGTTCGGCGTTGGCGACATCGTGTTCGATCCGACCAATTTGGTGCAGAACACGCTCACCGCCGTTCGCACGCTGGAGCAGATCAACAACCAGATCCGCCAGCTCCAAAACGAAGCGCAGATGCTCATCAACCAGGCGCGCAACCTGGCCAGCCTGCCGTCCAGCGTGGTGGGCCAGCTGCGCGCCAACCTGGCGACCACCCAGCGGCTCATCGCCCAGGCCAAGGGCATGGCCTACGACGTGGCGAACATGGACCAGATGTTCCAGCGTCTGTACCCCGAACAGTACTCCGCCACCGTCAGCGGCAATCAGATGTACCGCGATGCGCAGGAGCGCTGGAAGAACACGCTCACTGGCCTTCAGACCACCATGCAGATGCAGGCCCAGGCTTCGCAGAACCTGAGCGATGACGAGGGCGTGCTGGCCGACCTCGTGGGCAAGAGCCAGTCCGCCGTGGGCGCTCTCCAGGCGATGCAGGCCATGAACCAGTTGCTGGCCCTGCAGGCCAAGCAGTCCATTCAGACCCAGCGCTTGCAGATCACGCAGGACCGCGCGGCCTCGCTGGAGCTGGCGCGGCAGGCCGCCGCAGTGGAGCGTGGCCGCGAGGTGAATCGGCGCTTCGTGGGCACTGGCACGCCGTACACGCCGCAGCCCGTGAACTTCTACAGCCGCTGACGGAGCCGGGCCATGAACGACGTTTCGGTCATCGACCGCTTCCTCGACGTTTTCTCGCGCTACATCGACTCGGGATTCGGCCTGGTGCAGGGCGAGGTGGCGTTCCTGACCGCAACGTTGATCGTCATCGACATGACGTTGGCCGGGCTGTTCTGGGCGATGGGGCATGCCACCGGCCAGGGCGAGGACGTGATCGCCAAGCTGATCCGCAAGGTGCTATACGTGGGTGCTTTCGCCTACATCATCGGCAACTTCAACACCCTGGCGGGCATCCTGTTCCGTTCCTTCGCCGGGCTGGGCCTGACGGCCAGCGGCTCGACCTTGAGCATGGGCAACTTCCTGCAGCCGGGACGGCTGGCCAAGGCCGGCATCGACGCGGCGGCGCCCATCCTCGACCAGATCCGGGAGATGGCGGGCTTCCCCGAGGTGTTCATCAATATCGCGCCCATCGTCGTGCTGTTCCTCGCGTGGCTGGTGGTCATCGTCAGCTTCTTCGTGCTGGCGGTGCAGCTCTTCGTCACGCTGATCGAGTTCAAGCTGACCACGCTCGCGGGCTTCGTGCTCGTGCCGTTCGCCCTCTGGAACAAGACGGCGTTCCTAGTCGAGAAGGTGTTGGGCAATGTGGTGTCGTCCGGCATCAAGGTGCTGGTGCTGGCGGTGATCGTGGGCATTGGTTCGGGGCTGTTCGCGGAGTTTCAGGTACAGCCCGCCGAGCCATCCATCGACCACTCCGTGGTCGTGATGCTGGCCTCGCTGACGCTGCTGGCCTTGGGCATTTTCGGGCCGGGCATTGCGACCGGGCTGGTGTCCGGCGGGCCGCAACTCGGCGCGGGTGCGATGGCCGGTGCGGCGCTGGGCGCGGCCGGCGCTGCCGTTGCCGTGGGCGCTGCGGCCACGGGCGTCGGCGGCGCAGTCGCCGCCGGGGCGCGCATGGCGCCCGCAGCCGCCAAGCTGGCCGGTAGCGGAGCGCGTGCCGCCACCGGAGCCGCGAGCAGCGCCCGGTCAGCGTTTCAGGCAGGTTCTGCATCCGCCGGCGGTGGCCTCAAGGGCGCTGCCGCCGGCGTGGGCAATGTCGCCAAGACCGGCGCGCAGGCGGCCGGGCAGAAGGTGGCCTATGGCGCGCGTTCGATGAAGGAGCGCATGGCGGCGGCCTTTCGACCCGACGACGCCGGATCGGCGTCTGGGGCCGGTGCCGCCCAGGCGGCAAACGAGCCAACCCCATCCACCGAACAACCCGCCTGGGCCAAGCGCCTGCACCGCAGGCAGCAACTCACCCATGCCGCTACGACCGCCGCCCACACGCTGCGCGGCGGCGATGGCGGCAGCTCCAGCCAGGGGCCAAGCCTGCGCGATTCCGAATCCTGATCTTCAAGGAGAACTCCCATGCGATTCAAACGACCGCAGGTGCGCTACGCCGACACGCCGCAGCCTGCCACCCCGTACCAATCCGCCGCGCAAGTCTGGGACGAGCGCATCGGCTCGGCCCGCGTGCAGGCTAGAAACTGGCGTTTCATGGCCTTTGGCTGCCTCACCTTGGCCGTGCTGATGGCCGGTGGTCTGGTCTGGCGCTCCGCGCAATCCATCGTCACGCCCTACGTCATCGAGGTGGATAACGCGGGCCAGGTGCGCGCGGTCGGCGAGGCCGCCACGCCGTACCGGCCCAGCGATGCGCAGATCGCCTACCACCTGGGCCGCTTCATCGGCCTGGTGCGCAGCCTGTCCATCGACCCCATCGTGGTGCGGCAGAACTGGCTCGATGCCTACGACTACACGACCGACAAGGGCGCTGTTGTGCTCAACGAGTACGCCCGCGTGAACGATCCGTTCGCGCGCATCGGCAAGGAGTCAGTGACGGTGCAGATCACCAGCGTGACCCGCGCCAGTGACACGTCTTTCAACGTGCGCTGGACGGAGACGCGCTTCGTCAATGGCGCGCTGGATCGCACCGAACGCTGGAACGCCGTGGTTTCCATCGTGCAGCAGACGCCGCGCACCGAGCAGCGCCTGCGCAAGAACCCCCTGGGCATCTACGTCAACGGCCTGTCGTGGAGCCGCGAACTGGAAGGAAACGAAGGAGCAAAACCATGAATGATCTTTTCCGTAAATCCGTCTTGCCGGTGATGCTTCTGGCTTCGACCGTGCTGTTCTCTGGCTGCGCCACGCAGGGCAAGCCGCCGCCGACCATTTCGCTTGATGAGCCGGTACAGGCCCAGCCGCTGCCAGAGCCGCCTGCGCCTGTGGAGGTGGTGACCGTGCCGCAGGTGCTGCCGATGCCGGCGCAGATGAAAAGTGTGCCGGATGCCAAGCCCACGCCGGAACCCGCCGATGAAACCGTGCGCGTGTCCCGCGCCAATGCCGAAGCGCGCATTGCACCGACGCGCGAGGGCTACGTCAACGCAATTCAAGTCTGGCCCTTCACGGACGGCGCGCTGTATCAGGTCTATGCGGCCGTAGGCCGCGTGACGGTAATCGCGCTCCAGCCCGGTGAGGAGCTGGTGACGGTGGCGGCGGGCGACACGGTACGCTGGATCGTCGGGGACACATCGAGCGGCAGCGGTGATGCGCTGCGCGTCAATGTGATGGTCAAGCCGATCCGCTCGGGGTTGAAGACGAATCTGGTCATCACCACCAGCCGGCGCACCTACCTGCTGGAACTGACATCGACAGAGAAGACGTGGATGGCGTCGGTGTCCTGGGAATATCCCAAGGACAAGATGCTGGCCTTGCAGCGCCAGTCGCAGGCGGCCAGCGCCGCCGCGCCGGTCGATACCGGCCTGTCGCTGGAGAAGATCCGCTTCCGCTACGCCGTGTCGGGCAGCAATCCGCCGTGGAAGCCGCTGCGCGCCTTCGATGACGGCGAGAAGGTCTATATCCAGTTCCCGCCGGGCATCGCGCAAGGCGAGTTGCCGCCCTTGTTCGTGATCGGCGCGCAGGGCGACGGGCAACTGGTGAACTACCGTTTCCGCCCGCCGTACTACATCGTGGATCGGCTGTTCGGCGCGGCCGAACTGCGCCTGGGCGGTGATGGCGGTGACGTGGTGCGGATCGAGCGCACGGATGGCGTGGCGCGGAGGAACTGACCATGAGCCAGGACGACACTCCTGACCTCGCCGCGCCGCAGGCGGGCAAGGTAGCACCCGAGGCGGTGGCGCTGCGCGCCCAGCCGCGTCCGGTCACACGCTTGAACCGGCGCACGCTGGCCATCCTCGTCGGCGGCCTGTCGGTCGCCGTGCTGGGGGCCACGATCTGGTCATTGCAGCCGCATCGGCGTGGCGCGGGCGAGCAGACCGAGCTGTACAACGTCGATCGCGTGTCGAAGTCCGAAGGGCTGGATGGCCTGCCGGCCGACTACTCGAAGCTGCCGCCGAAGGTGCCCGAGCTGGGGCCGCCGCTGCCGGGCGATCTCGGCCCGGCCATCGTGAAGTCGCAGCAGCCGGTGACGCCGACGTATGCGCCACCGGGGCACGACCCGGAGGATGCACGGCGCAAGGAGGCTGATGCGGCGGCGGGTTCGTCGGTGTTCTTCCGCTCGGGCAACCAGGGCAAGGCCGCCGCACCGGGAACAGCGCAAGCCGCTGCGGTTGCGCCTGGCAGCGCCTTGGCCGGCTTCGACCCGCTGGCCGCCGGGCCAGCCTCGACGGCGGCCCAGCCTGCCGACCCCACCGCGGTGCAGAACCGGCAAGACCAGAAAGAGGCGTTCCTGAAAGGCGGTTCTACGGAAACCCGCAACTCCGGCAATCTGCAAATGCCGGTCTCGCCGTATCAGGTCATGGCGGGAACGGTGATCGCCGGGGCGCTGGTGACGGGCATCAAGTCGGACTTGCCGGGCGACGTGATCGTCACGGTGACGGAGCCGGTCTACGACACGGCCACGGGCAAGTTTCTGCTGATCCCCCAAGGCTCGCGCATCCTGGGCAAATACAACAGCCAGGTGAGCTACGGGCAGAGCCGCGTGCAGGTGGTGTGGAACCGCGTCATCCTGCCGGACACGTCTTCGCTGAAGCTCGACAACCTCGCGGGCACCGACCCGGCCGGTTACGCCGGCCTGGAGGATGGCGTCGATTGGCACTGGGATCGCGTCTTCGCGGGTGCGGCGTTGACCACGTTGCTGGGCGTGGGTGCCGAGTTGGCCGCGCCGGAGAACCGGCAGAACGGCAACCGGATCGTGATCGCCGGACGCGACAGCGCGCAGGACAGCATCAACCAGGTCGGCCAGGAGATGATCCGGCGCAACATGAACATCCAGCCGACGCTGACCGAACGGCCGGGCCTGCCGGTGCGGATCATCGTCAATCGCGATCTGGTGTTGCGGCCGTACCAGCCACTGTTCTTCAATCGGGGTGCAATGCGATGAGCGCGACCAAGAGGCTGCGGCTCGGGCCGCTGCCCAAGACCGAGAATGTGAAGCTGACCTTCGCTTGCCCGGCCAGCCTGAAAGCCGACCTCGACCGCTACGCCGCGTTGCACGCGCAGGCATACGGCAAAGCGGTCGATGCGACGACGTTGATTCCGCACATGCTGGAGGCGTTCATGGCGGGGGATCGGGGATTCAGGAAGGGAAGCGGGAGCAAGGCCGCACCGCCGAAGTCGGGTTGACGATGCGGGCGTATCCGCCATCCACTCACCAAGAAGGCGCAGCCCACTGGCTGCGCTTTCGCTTTTGAGGAGCTTTCTGGGAGTGCAGGACTATGACGACCGATGCGACCTTGCCTGCTGCGGTGCCCTTGCGCTTACCACCGCGAAGCGCCTATGCGACACCTAGCTCGAAAAGCAGCAAGAGCACACAACGGCTGAAATCTAGCCTAACCTACTACCCCATAAGACCTTTTGCCCCGCTGCATGTCTGCATGGAAGACTTGACAGCGGACATTTTTCATGGCGCAACACAAAAACAAAGCGGCCCGAAGGCCGCTGTGTTGGGTGCGCAGGCGGCCTCAGCGGCCACCTGAACCTCAGGCTGTGACCTGGTCCGCGAGATCGGTGTAGTCCTTCACTTTGTCGAAGTTCAGGTACTGGTAGATCTTGTCGCTGCTGGCGGTGAGCACGCCCATGTCGGCCAGGTACTCTGCGCGCGTGGGGATGCGGCCGAGTTTGGAGCAGATGGACGCCAGTTCGGCCGAGCCGAGGTAGACGAAGCTGTTCTTGCCCAGGCGGTTCGGGAAGTTGCGGGTGCTGGTGGAGAACACGGTGGCGCCCTCTTTCACCTGCGCCTGGTTGCCCATGCAGAGGCTGCAACCGGGCATTTCCATGCGGGCGCCGGCCGAACCGAGCACGCCGTAGTGGCCCTCTTCGGTCAGTTGCTTGGCGTCCATCTTGGTCGGTGGAGCGACCCACAGCTTGACCGGAATGTCGCGCTTGCCTTCGAGCAGCTTGGAAGCCGCACGGAAGTGGCCGATGTTGGTCATGCACGAGCCGATGAAGACTTCGTCGATCTTGGCGCCGGCCACGTCGCTCAGGGTCTTCACGTCGTCGGGGTCGTTCGGGCAAGCCACGATGGGCTCGACGATGTCGGCCAGGTCGATGTCGATCACGGCGGCGTAGTCGGCATCGGCATCGCCCTTGAGCAACTGCGGGTCGGCCAGCCAGGCTTCCATGGCGGCGATGCGGCGCTTGATGGTGCGCACATCCGAGTAACCGGTGGCGATCATCCACTTCAGCATGGTGATGTTGCTGTTGATGTACTCAATGATCGGCGCTTTGTCCAAATGCACCGTGCAGCCGGCGGCGGAACGCTCGGCCGAGGCGTCGCTCAGTTCAAACGCCTGTTCCACTTTCAGGTCAGGCAGGCCTTCAATTTCCAGAATGCGGCCGGAGAAGATGTTTTTCTTGCCTTGCTTGGCCACGGTCAGCAAACCGGCCTTGATGGCGTACAGCGGAATCGCGTTGACCAGGTCGCGCAGGGTCACGCCGGGCTGCATCTTGCCCTTGAAGCGCACCAGCACCGACTCGGGCATGTCCAGCGGCATCACGCCGGTGGCGGCGGCAAACGCCACCAGACCAGAACCGGCGGGGAAGCTGATGCCGATCGGGAAGCGGGTGTGGCTGTCGCCACCGGTGCCGACCGTGTCAGGCAACAGCATGCGGTTGAGCCAGCTGTGGATGATGCCGTCACCAGGGCGCAGCGGGATGCCGCCACGGGTGCTGATGAAATCGGGCAGCTCGTGGTGCATCTTCACGTCCACCGGCTTGGGGTAGGCGGCGGTGTGGCAGAACGACTGCATCACCAGGTCGGCGCTGAAGCCCAGGCAGGCCAGGTCTTTCAGTTCGTCGCGGGTCATCGGGCCGGTGGTGTCCTGGCTGCCGACCGAAGTCATCTTCGGCTCGCAGTAGGTGCCGGGCATCACGCCCTGGCCTTCGGGCAGACCGCAGGCGCGGCCAACCATCTTTTGCGCCAGGCTGAAACCCTTGGCGTTGGCGGCCGGGTTCTGCGGCAGGCGGAACAGCGTGGACGGGGGCAGACCCAGAGCAGCACGCGCCTTGGCGGTCAGGCCACGGCCGACGATCAGCGGAATGCGGCCACCGGCGCGCACTTCGTCAAACAGCACATCGCTCTTGACCTTGAACTCGGCAATCACCTTGCCGTCTTTCAGCGCCTTGCCGTCGTAGGGGCGCAGCTCCACTGTGTCGCCCATGGCCATCTGGCTCACGTCGAGCTCGATCGGCAGCGCGCCGGCATCTTCCATGGTGTTGTAGAAAATCGGGGCGATTTTGGCACCCAGGCAGACGCCACCGAAGCGCTTGTTCGGCACAAAAGGAATGTCTTCACCGGTGAACCACAGCACCGAGTTGGTGGCCGACTTGCGGCTGGAGCCGGTGCCGACCACGTCACCCACGTAGGCCACCAGGTTGCCCTTGGCGCGCAGGTCTTCAATGAACTTCACCGGGCCGCGTTTGCCGTCTTCTTCGGGCGTGATGCCGTCGCGCTTGTTTTTCAACATGGCCAAGGCGTGCAGCGGGATGTCGGGGCGGCTCCAGGCGTCGGGCGCGGGGCTCAGGTCGTCGGTGTTGGTTTCGCCGGTCACCTTCAGGATGGTGATGGTGATGCTGTCGGGCACGGCCGGACGCGAGGTGAACCACTCGGCGTCGGCCCAGCTTTGCAGCACGCCCTTGGCGTGGGCGTTGCCGGCGTCGGCCTTCTCTTTGACGTCGTGGAACTGGTCAAACATCAGCAGGGTTTTCTTCAGGCCGTCTGCGGCGGTGGCGGCCACGGCTTCTGCGGTGTCGTCCAGCAGGTCGATCATCGGGCTGATGTTGTAACCGCCCAACATGGTGCCCAACAGTTCGGTGGCTTTTTCGCGGCTGATCAGCGCGCATTTCTCGGTGCCGTGGGCCACGGCGGCGAGGTAGCTGGCCTTGACCTTGGCGGCGTCGTCCACGCCAGCAGGCACACGGTGGGTGATCAGGTCCACCAGCTGGGCTTCGGTGCCAGCGGGCGGGTTCTTCAACAACTCGATGACTTCACCGGTTTGCTTGGCCGACAGCGGCAGCGGCGGGATGCCCAGGGCAGCGCGTTCGGCCACGTGGGCACGGTAGGACTCCAAAAAGGTCGACGACATGGCTTTTTCTCCAAAAAAACAATCAAATCAGGGCTAAGCCCCAGTGAAACCTAACGATTCAGCTACGCTTTCAGTAGCAAATACAACCCCGCGGTGTCACTTGGCAGCGGGCGGTGTGGGGCCTGTGGGGTAAACCGGGGCCACGCCCATGGGCGCGGCGCGCACCGGTGCGGTGGTCGCCGCCGCTGGCAAGGGCTCAAGCAAGTTGGGTGCCGGATTGGCCTTGAGCGACTGGGCCAGGGCCACCTGGGCGGGGCTTTGGCACTCGTCGGCCAGGCGCTGGCCCAGCTTCTGGTTCATCAGCATCGACTTGTTGCCCAGCTGCAGCCAGACCGCGCCGGCACGTTGGTCTTCCAGGCGGATGGCGCCAGTGCTGGTGGTCACCGGGAACATGCGGTAACGCACCGCTTTGGCCTGCACGTCAAAGTAGCCAGGAGACTTGGGATCGGCGGTGATGCTGACCGAGCTGCCCAGCTCACACGGCAGATGGCCCACGTGCACACGTTCGGCAATCGCCAGTTCGGCCGGGGTGAGTGCGGCCTCGGCGGCGGCAATGCCGGCCGCCACATTGGACGCAGTGCTCTTGATTTCGGTGCGGCTGGCGCTCTGCGCCTTGGGCTTTGTGGCCGGTTTGGCAGGCGCCTTGGCGGCAGGGGCGGCTGCCTTGGTGGCAGGCGCAACGGCGGTCTGTGCCAACGCGGCCACAGGCAGGGTCAACATCAACAGGGTGGCGAGGGTGCGTGTCATGGTGTTTGTCTCTCTCGGTGGGCGGTGTGTCTTGTGGTGGGAACGCAGGGGCCAGGCTCAGTGCACCCCTGGCGCCAGATTTTGCACCGGCGTGACAGGCGCCTGACGCTGGAAGTGCCGTGCCATCGCGGGTGGCAAGGGGCAACCGGTCTGCCAGGCGCGCTCCAGCACCTGCCAGTAGTAACGGTAGCTGGCGCGGTCGTGCAACTGGCCACGCACGCTGACCGGCGCCCAGTCGGCCGCCTCGGCCGCCGACAGGATGGTGCTGGCGTCGTCCACCTCGCGCGCCTCGGGCGTGAATGCGGCGAGGATCGGCCGGATCTGCGCCGGGTGGATGCTCCACATACGGGTGTAACCCAGCCGACGGGCGGCCTGGCGGGCGGCGGTTTGCATGGCCGCAGTGTCGGTGAATTCGGTGACAACACAATGTGAAGGCACCTTGCCATGGGCGTGGCAAGCCGACGCGATGGCCAACTTGGCGCGCAACACCAGCGGGTGACTGAACTGGTCAATGCCATCGGCATCGGGCCGCGCGCCCATGGCACTGGCCGGAATGGCGCCGCCGTGGGACGACACAAAATCCATCAGACCGAAGCTGATTGACTGCACGCGTGGGCAGGCGGCAATGTCATGGGCTTGGTGCACGGCAGCAGGAGACTCGACCAACACGTGCAAAGGCAGGTCTTGCGCACCGGCGGCGCGCAACGCCTGTTCGGCACGCACAACGTCCTGCACCGACTCGACCTTGGGCACCATGATGTGGCTGAGGCGGTCACCCACCGCACCGGCGATGGTGGCGATGTCGGACTCGAAGGCCGGGTGGTCCACCGCATGCACCCGCACCGCAACGCGGGCTTTGTCAGCGGCCAGTGCCACCAGCGCCACCACCATGGCGGCGTGGTCGGCTTCGCCACCGACCGGCGCACCGTCTTCGCAGTCCAGCGTCACGTCAAAAACGCAGGCACCGAACTCTTCGCTCATCTCGGCCTGCAACTGCAGGCTCTTGCGCATCCGCGCCTCGACACCGCTGTAGTGGTCACAGACGGGAATGGTGACATTCCCGGCTTGCGCCCCCAGCAGAATCTCGCGTGGATGCACTCTTGTCCAGTCCGGCTTACAGGAGGTGCTTGACGCCGTCTTGCTCGCCTTGCAGCTCGGCCAGGGTCTTGTTGATGCGTTCCTGGCTGAAAGCGTCGATTTCCAGACCTTCGACCAGCTTGTACTCGCCGCCTTCACAGGTGACGGGGAAACCAAACATAGTGTCTTTTGGAATGCCGTACTGGCCGTCCGACGGGATGCCCATGGTGACCCATTTGCCGTTGGTGCCCAGGGCCCAGTCGCGCATGTGGTCGATGGCGGCATTCGCAGCCGAAGCAGCGGACGACACGCCACGCGCTTCAATGATGGCAGCACCGCGCTTGCCCACGGTGGGCAGGAAGGTGTCGGCGTTCCAGACCTGGTCGTTGATCGTCTTGGCGACGCTTTCACCGTTGATGGTGGCAAAACGGTAGTCGGCGTACATGGTGGGCGAGTGGTTGCCCCAGACGGTGAGCTTTTCAATCGACGACACCGGCTTGCCCGTCTTGGCAGCGATTTGCGACGCCGCGCGGTTGTGGTCCAGACGCAACATGGCGGTGAAATTTTTGCGTGGCAGGTCAGGGGCCGACTTCATCGCAATGTAGGCATTGGTGTTGGCAGGGTTGCCGACCACCAGCACCTTGACGTTGCGCGAAGCCACGGCGTTCAGGGCCTTGCCCTGGGCGATGAAGATGGCGCCGTTGACAGCCAGCAATTCGGCACGTTCCATGCCGGGACCACGGGGACGCGAGCCGACCAGCAGGGCGTAGTCGGTGTCCTTGAAAGCGGTCATTGGGTCGCTGTGGGCTTCCATGCCGACCAGCAGCGGGAAGGCGCAGTCGTCGAGCTCCATCATCACGCCCTTGAGCGCCTTCTGCGGGCCTTCGACAGGCACTTCCAGCAGTTGCAGGATGACGGGCTGGTCCTTGCCCAGCATTTCGCCGGAAGCGATGCGGAACAACAGGGCGTAACCGATCTGACCGGCGGCACCGGTAACAGCGACGCGAACAGGCTTTTTGCTCATAGCAGGAACTCCAGAGGGTTTGAAAAACGGTACCGGCAACCCCGGTTTGCAGTCCCTGTGGGTCGCGCGCTGACAGCCTTGGAGTTTACCCGCGAAAACCCTAGGAAGTCAATTTGTCTTATGTCTTATATAAGATATGATTCACCGAAACGCAACGCACGCCACACCCACCACCCATGGCCGCCACGCCCCCCTCCGCGCCGGATCCCACAGCCAACGGCACCGAGCCTGCGGCACCGGCGTTCAGCCCGCTGTACCAGCAGATCAAAAGCCTGATCCTGCACAGCCTGCAGGCCGGCGAGTGGAAACCGGGTGAGGCCATTCCCAGCGAAATGGACCTCGCAGCACGCTACCGCGTCAGCCAGGGCACCGTGCGCAAGGCAATTGACGAACTGGCCGCCGAAAACCTGGTGCAACGCCGCCAGGGCAAGGGCACCTTCGTGGCCACCCACGCCGAACGCCAGGTCCAGTACCGCTTCCTGAAACTGATTCCCGACACCGGCGACGTCAACAGCGAAGGGCCCGCCGAACGCCGCATCGTCGACTGCAAGCGCCAGCGCGCCTCGGCCGACGTGGCACGGGCGCTTGGCCTGCGCTCCGGCGACCCAGTGCTGCAGGTCGGCCGTGTGCTGTCATTTGCGGGCATGCCCACCATTCTGGAAGACCTGTGGCTGCCCGGTGGCCCGTTCAAGGGCCTGACGGCAGAGCGGCTCAGCGAACACCGCGGCCCGATGTACGCGATGTTCGAGGCCGAATTCGGCGTGCGCATGGTGCGCGCTGAAGAAAAGATCCGCGCCGTGCTGCCCGATGCGCAGCAGGCTGAACTGCTGAAGGTCGACCCCACCACCCCGCTGCTGAGCGTGGAACGCATTGCCTACACCTACAACGACGTGCCCATGGAACTGCGCCGTGGTCTGTACCATACCGCCACCCACCATTACCGCAACGAGCTGAGCTGATGTGTCTGCCCCACCACACTGGCAACCTGACTGGTCAGGTCAACGATTGTTTGCCAGCGTGTCGTCAGCTTGTTGCGTTGCAATAAAATCCGCTTAGAACAAAAAGTTACAACGCAGTTACACCACCGAAAGCCACCATGAGCACCCCAGCCAAAAAGCGGCCCGAGTTCCGCAACATCAACGCCTTCAAAGATCTGACGACCTACCGCCTGCCCCCAGCCGGCATTGTGTCCATCCTGCACCGCATCAGCGGCGCCATCATGTTCCTGCTGATGCCCTTCATCATCTGGATGTTCGACACCTCGCTGTCGTCGGAAATCTCGTTTGAAAGTTTCAAGGCCGCGTTCAACGTGGGCATGCTTGGCATCCCAGGCGTGTTGTGGAAGCTGGTGGCACTGGGGCTGATCTGGGCATTTGTGCACCACTTCATTGCCGGCCTGCGCCATTTGTGGATGGACGTGAACCACGCAGTGAGCAAGGAATTCGGCAAAAGCTCCGCGCTCTTCACGCTGGCAACCGGCACCCTGATCACGCTGGCACTGGGCGCCAAGCTGTTTGGCATTTACTGACCCCTACCCCGGTCACCCCAACTAATTTGAATGGACAACTGACATGGCAGTGAATTACGGCGCAAAGCGCATTGTGGTCGGCGCACATTACGGTCTGCGGGACTGGCTCAGCCAGCGCGTCACGGCCGCCCTGATGGCGCTTTTTACCCTGCTGGTACTGGGCCAGGTGATCTTCACCAGCGGCCCGATCGGCTACGACAAGTGGGCCGGCATCTTCGCAGCCCAGTGGATGAAAGTGCTGACCTTCGTGGTCATCGTCGCCCTGCTGTACCACGTGTGGGTCGGCATGCGCGACATCTGGATGGACTACATCAAGCCCGTCTGGCTGCGCCTTTCGCTCGAAATCGGCACCATCGTCTGGCTCGTCGGCTGCGCCGGCTGGTCCATCCAGGTGCTGTGGCGCATCTGACCCTGGCCGCATTTTCGGCTGCTGACGCAAGTTTCATTTCACAGGCTGTTTCCCCATGACTTACTCCGTAACCAAGCGCAAGTTCGACGTTGTCATCGTCGGCGCCGGCGGCTCCGGCATGCGCGCCTCGCTGCAGCTGGCACGTGCCGGCCTGAACGTGGCCGTGCTGTCCAAAGTGTTCCCGACCCGCTCGCACACCGTGGCAGCCCAGGGCGGCATTGGCGCCTCGCTCGGCAACATGAACGAGGACAACTGGCACTACCATTTTTACGACACCATCAAGGGCTCCGACTGGCTCGGTGACCAGGACGCCATCGAGTTCATGTGCCGTGAAGCACCCAAGGTCGTGTACGACCTGGAGCACATGGGCATGCCGTTCGACCGCAACCCCGACGGCACCATCTACCAGCGCCCGTTCGGTGGCCACACCGCCAACTACGGCGAGAAGGCCGTGGAGCGCGCCTGCGCCGCTGCCGACCGCACCGGCCACGCGATGCTGCACACGCTGTACCAGCAGAACGTCAAGGCCAAGACCAGCTTCTTCGTCGAGTGGATGGCGCAAGACCTAATCCGCGACGCGGACGGCGACGTGGTGGGCGTGACCGCCATCGAAATGGAAACCGGTGACGTGCACATCCTGCAGGCCAAGACCGTGCTGCTGGCCACCGGTGGTGCCGGCCGCATCTTCGCAGCGTCTACCAACGCCTTCATCAACACCGGCGACGGCCTGGGTCTGGCGGCACGCGCCGGCATTCCGCTGGAAGATATGGAATTCTGGCAGTTCCACCCGACCGGCGTGGCCGGCGCTGGCGTGCTGCTGACCGAAGGCTGCCGTGGCGAAGGCGCGATTCTGCTGAACAGCAACGGCGAGCGCTTCATGGAGCGTTATGCACCCACGCTGAAAGACCTGGCCCCGCGCGACTTCGTGTCCCGCTGCATGGACCAGGAAATCAAGGAAGGCCGTGGCTGCGGTCCGAACAAGGACTACGTGCTGCTGAAGCTCGACCACCTCGGTGCCGACACCATCATGAAGCGCCTGCCCTCGGTGTTCGAGATTGGCCACAACTTCGCCAACGTCGACATCACCCGCGAGCCGATTCCCGTGGTGCCCACCATCCATTACCAGATGGGCGGCATCCCGACCAACATCCACGGCCAGGTGGTGGTGCCCAACGGCAGCGTGCACAACGAGGTCATCAACGGCCTGTACGCGGTGGGTGAATGCTCCTGCGTCAGCGTGCACGGCGCCAACCGCTTGGGCACCAACTCGCTGCTCGACCTGCTGGTGTTTGGCCGCGCCGCCGGCAACCACATCGTCGAATTCAACGACAAGAACAAGACCCACAAGCCACTGCCGGCGGACGCCGCCGACCGCACGCTGGCACGCATCAACCGCCTCGACAACGCCACCAACGGCGAATACGCCCAGGACGTGGCCAACGACATCCGCTCGGCAATGCAGCAACACGCTGGCGTGTTCCGCACCCAGAAGAGCATGGACGAAGGCGTGGTCAAGATCGCCGAACTGCGCCAGCGCGTGGACGCGATTGGCCTGAAAGACAAGTCCAAGGTGTTCAACACCGCCCGCATCGAGGCGCTGGAAGTGGAAAACCTGATCGAGTCGGCGCAGGCGACCATCGTCTCGGCCGCCGCCCGCCACGAAAGCCGCGGCGCCCACACGGTGGACGACTACGGTGACACGCCTGCCCACCCGAATGGCCGCAACGACACCGACTGGCACAAACACACGCTGTGGTACAGCGAAGGCAACCGCCTGGCCTACAAGCCCGTGCAGATGAAGCCGCTGACGGTGGAATCCGTTCCGCTCAAGGTCCGCTCGTTCTGAGATCTGCCACACCCCACTGAATTCGGAGCCCACCATGACCCTACGCACTTTCCAGATCTACCGCTACGACCCGGACAAGGACGCCAAGCCCTACATGCAGACCCTGCAGGTCGAGCTGGACGGCAGCGAACGCATGCTGCTCGACGCCCTGATGAAGCTCAAGGCGATGGACCCCACCATCTCGTTCCGCCGCTCCTGCCGCGAAGGCGTGTGCGGTTCCGACGCGATGAACATCAACGGCAAGAACGGTCTGGCCTGCCTGACCAACATGCGCACACTGCCTGGCACCATCGTGCTCAAGCCGCTGCCCGGCCTGCCGGTGGTGCGTGACCTGATCGTCGACATGACGCAGTTCTTCACGCAGTACAACTCGATCAAGCCTTACCTCGTCAACGACAACGTGCCGCCCGAAAAAGAGCGCCTGCAGTCGCCGGAAGAGCGCGAAGAGCTCAACGGCCTGTACGAGTGCATCCTGTGCGCCAGCTGCTCCACCAGCTGCCCCAGCTTCTGGTGGAACCCGGACAAGTTCGTCGGCCCCGCCGGCCTGCTGCAGGCCTACCGCTTCATCGCCGACAGCCGCGACGAGGACACCGCCGCCCGCCTCGACAACCTTGAAGACCCGTACCGCCTGTTCCGCTGCCACACCATCATGAACTGCGTCGACGTCTGCCCGAAAGGCTTGAACCCGAGCAAGGCGATTGGCAAAATCAAGGAAATGATGGTGCTGCGCACCGTCTGACCATGAGCGACGTGACTTTTCCAGCGCCCGATTTCGGTGCCCCGCTCGGCGAGCGGGACTTAAGCAAGCTCAAGTGGCGCTGCCGCCGTGGCCTGCTGGAAAACGACCTGTTCATTGAACGATTTTTCACCAGGCACGAATCTGGCTTGACCGTTGGTCAGGCACAAGGACTCAATGAACTGATGGATTTGTCGGACAACGACCTGCTGGACCTGCTGCTCCGCCGTAAGGAACCGTCAGACGCGGTCAATACAATCCAGGTTCAGGAAGTACTGGCGATGTTGCGCGTCTGAGGCGCAGGCAAAAGCGCACAAAAAGGCACACAAGACTCTGCCCCCGGGCATCACACTCTAAGAAAGCGAACCATGAAACTTGCGGAAAACAAAGCCACCCTGTCGTTCAGCCAAGGCGGCGCCCCGATTGAACTGCCGATCTACAACGGCAGCATTGGCCCCGACGTGATCGACATCCGCAAGCTGTATGCCCAGACCGGCATGTTCACCTACGACCCGGGTTTCCTGTCCACCGCAGCAACCCAGTCGGCCATCACCTACATCGACGGCGACAAGGGCGAACTGCTGTACCGCGGCTACCCCATTGAACAGCTGGCCACCAACTGCGACTTCCTCGAAACCTGCCACCTGCTGCTGTACGGTGAACTGCCAGACGCGGCCGGCAAGAAGGCTTTTACTGACCGCGTGACCATGCACACCATGGTCAACGAGCAGATGCAGTTTTTCCTGCGTGGCTTCCGCCGTGACGCCCACCCGATGGCCATCATGACCGGCCTGGTCGGCGCCCTGTCGGCCTTCTACCACGACAGCACCGACATCAACAACCCGAAGCACCGCGAAATCGCCGCCATCCGCCTGATCGCGAAGATGCCGACGCTGGTCGCCATGGCCTACAAGTACACCGTGGGCCAGCCCTACATGTACCCGAAGAACGACCTGAGCTACGCCGGCAACTTCCTGCACATGATGTTTGCCACACCGTGCGAAGAGTACAAGGTCAACCCAGTGCTCGAACGCGCGCTCGACCGCATTTTCACACTGCACGCCGACCACGAGCAGAACGCCTCCACCTCCACCGTGCGCCTGTGCGGTTCGTCGGGCACGAACCCGTTTGCCGCCATCGCGGCCGGCGTGGCCTGCCTCTGGGGCCCGGCCCACGGCGGCGCCAACGAAGCGGCACTGAACATGCTGGAAGACATCCAGAAGATGGGCGGCGTCAGCAAGGTCGGCGAGTTCATGGAGAAGGTCAAGGACAAGAACTCCGGCGTCAAGCTGATGGGTTTTGGCCACCGCGTCTACAAGAACTACGACCCACGCGCCAAGCTGATGCAGGAAACCTGCAACGAAGTGCTGACCGAACTCGGCCTGGAAAACGACCCGCTGTTCAAGCTGGCCAAGGCGCTGGAAAAAATTGCACTGGAAGACGAGTACTTCGTCTCGCGCAAGCTCTACCCCAACGTGGACTTCTACTCCGGCATCGTGCAGCGCGCCATCGGCATCCCGGTGCCGCTGTTCACCGCGATCTTTGCGCTGGCCCGTACCGTGGGCTGGATTGCCCAGTTGAACGAAATGATCAGCGACCCCGAGTACAAGATCGGCCGTCCGCGCCAGCTGTTCAGCGGTTCGGTCAAGCGCGACGTGAAGCCCCTCAGCGCCCGCTGAGCCCCTGCGGCCCCGTCCACAAGCCCGCAGGTTTGCGCCTGCGGGCTTTTTGCTTCTGTATTGATAGCTGAACCGCAAGGTTTCACCAAGGCTTGGACAGGTTTTCATGCCCAAAAGTGCATCCAACACCGATTTCAGCGTTTCCAAGCCCTCCCAAAGCCGTGAAACGCCCCACGGCTTAAAATCGAGGGCTAGCAAGGAATGACCACCATGGGACGCACCCTTTACGACAAGCTGTGGGACGAACACGTCGTCCACACCGAAGACGACGGCACCGCCATCCTCTACATCGACCGGCACCTGGTGCACGAAGTCACCAGCCCGCAGGCGTTTGAAGGCCTGCGCGTGGCCGGCCGCAAGGTCTGGCGCATCAGCTCCATCGTCGCCACCGCCGACCACAACACGCCCACCAACGGCTGGGAACTCGGCTACGACGGCATTGCCGACCCGATCAGCAAAGAGCAGATCACCACGCTGGACAGCAACATCGCCGAGTTCGGCTCGGCGGCCTACTTTCCGTTCATGTCCAAGCGGCAGGGCATCGTGCACGTCATTGGCCCTGAAAACGGCGCCACCCTGCCCGGCATGACCGTGGTCTGCGGCGACTCGCACACCTCTACCCACGGCGCCTTTGGTGCGCTGGCCCATGGCATTGGCACCAGCGAGGTCGAACACGTCATGGCCACGCAGACGCTGCTGGCCAAGAAGGCCAAGAACATGCTGGTGCGGGTGGACGGCACATTGGGCCGTGGCGTCACCGCCAAGGACATCGTGCTGGCCATCATCGGCAAAATCGGCACCGCAGGCGGTACCGGCTACACCATCGAATTCGGTGGCAGCGCCATCCGCGCGCTGAGCATCGAAGGCCGCATGACGGTCTGCAACATGGCGATTGAAGCTGGCGCCCGCGCCGGCCTGGTGGCGGTAGACGAAAAAACCATTGCCTACATCAAGGGCCGCCCCTTTGCCCCCACGGGCGTCGAGTGGGACCACGCGGTTGCCTACTGGCAGACGCTGCAGTCCGATGCCGACGCCCAGTTCGACCAGGTGGTCGTGCTCAATGCTGGCGACATCATTCCGCAAATCACCTGGGGTACATCGCCCGAGATGGTGCTGGGCGTGGACGGCCATGTGCCCGACCCAGACAAGGAAAAAGACCCCGGCAAACGCCTCGCCATCGAACGTGCGCTGACCTACATGGGCCTGCAACCCGGCAAGGCGCTGGACGATATCTTCGTCGACAAGGTGTTCATCGGCTCCTGCACCAACAGCCGCATCGAAGACATGCGCGAAGCCGCCGCCGTGGTGAAAAAACTGGGCCAGAAAGTGGCCAAGAACATCAAACTGGCACTGGTGGTGCCGGGCTCCGGCCTGGTGAAAGAACAGGCCGAACGCGAAGGCCTGCACGAGATTTTCAAGGCCGCTGGTTTTGAATGGCGTGAACCCGGCTGCTCCATGTGCCTGGCGATGAACGCCGACCGGCTGGAGCCGGGCGAGCGCTGCGCCTCCACCAGCAACCGCAACTTTGAAGGCCGCCAGGGCGCGGGTGGCCGCACCCACCTGGTCAGCCCGGCCATGGCCGCGGCTGCGGCGGTGCATGGGCACTTTGTTGACGTCAGAACTTTGGCCTGAAGCGAGTCCAGCATGCAAAAATTCACCGTTCACAAAGGCTTGGTCGCACCACTCGACCGTGAGAACGTCGACACCGACGCCATCATCCCCAAGCAGTTCCTCAAGTCGATCCGCAAGACCGGCTTTGGCCCCAACCTGTTCGACGAGTGGCGTTATCTGGACCATGGCGAGCCAGGGCAAGACCCAGCCACCCGCAAGCCCAACCCCGACTTCGTGCTGAACCAGCCGCGCTATGCCGGCGCTTCGGTGCTGCTGGCGCGCAAAAACTTTGGCTGCGGCTCGTCGCGCGAACACGCGCCCTGGGCGCTGGACCAATACGGCTTTCGCGCCATCATCGCGCCCAGCTACGCTGACATCTTTTTCAACAACAGCTTCAAGAACGGCCTGCTGCCCATCGTGCTGAGCGAGTCGCAGGTGGACCAGCTGTTCAACGAAGCACTGGCCTTTCCCGGCTACCAGCTGACCATCGACCTGGAACGCCAGGTGGTGGTGAAGCCGCAGGGCGAAGAACTGCCTTTCGACGTGGCCCCGTTCCGCAAGTTCTGCCTGATCGGCGGCTACGACGACATTGGTCTGACGCTGCGCCAGAGCGACAAGATCAAGGCCTTTGAGGCCCAGCGGCTGGCCGAGAAGCCCTGGCTCGCCAACCGGCCCGTCCTGGCCTGAGGCACGCACCATGGGCCCGCTGTCCTCCATCGGTGCGACGCCGCTGCGCAAATTCCTGATGCGCTGGCCAGCGCTCACCTTTGTGTTGATGGGCCTGTGTTTTCTCACCTTCAGCGTGCTCACCCTGAACCTCGTCTACGCACTGCAGGCCAACATTCGCCTGCTGGCCGAACACGGCTGGCAGGCGGTGATGGACGGCGGCTTGCAGCAGCTGGTCGAGCTGCTGGCATCGGGCTATTTTGGTGTGGCTTTTTACCTGCTGTTCAAGACCTGTGAGTCCACACTGGTGGAACGCCTGCTGACCAAGCCCTAGCCTCTGCACGGGCGGCCCTTGCCACCCCCTTTTTCTTTTTCAACACAACAACCGACATGAAAATCGCAGTCCTTCCCGGTGATGGCATTGGCACCGAAATCGTGGCCGAAGCGGTCAAGGTCCTGAACGCTCTTGAATTGCCCTTTGAGATGGAGAGTGCCCTGGTCGGTGGTGCCGCCTACGAGGTCCATGGGCACCCGCTGCCCGAGTCCACGCTGCAGCTCGCTAAGGACGCCGACGCGGTGCTGTTCGGCGCGGTGGGCGACTGGAAATACGACACGCTCGACCGCCCACTGCGTCCCGAGCAGGCCATCCTGGGTTTGCGCAAAAACCTGGGCCTGTTCGCCAATTTCCGGCCGGCCATCTGCTACCCGGAACTGGTCGGCGCTTCCAGCCTGAAACCGGAAATCATTTCCGGGCTGGACATCCTCATCATCCGGGAGCTGACCGGTGACATCTACTTTGGCCAGCCCCGCGGTCGCCGCACGGCGGTGGACGGCCACTTCCCCGGATCGGAGGAAGCCTTCGACACCATGCGCTACTCGCGCCCGGAGATTGAGCGCATCGCCCATGTGGCTTTCCAGGCCGCCCGCAAGCGGAGCAAAAAGGTCACCAGCGTCGACAAGGCCAACGTGCTGGAAACCTTCCAGTTCTGGAAGGACGTGGTCACCGAAGTCGGTAAAGAGTACCCCGACGTGGCGCTGGACCACATGTACGTGGACAACGCCGCCATGCAACTGGTGAAGGCGCCGAAGAAGTTCGACGTGGTCGTCACCGGCAACATGTTCGGCGACATCCTGTCGGACGAGGCCTCGATGCTCACCGGCTCCATTGGCATGCTGCCCTCGGCCAGCCTGAACACAAAAAACCAGGGACTGTACGAACCGAGCCACGGCAGCGCCCCCGACATTGCCGGTAAGGGAATTGCAAACCCATTGGCTACAATACTCTCTGCTGCCATGATGCTCCGTTTCTCACTCAACCAACCCGACGCCGCCAACCGCATTGAAACTGCGGTGCAAAGCGTGCTCGCGTCCGGTTTGCGTACGGTCGACATCTGGTCCGAAGGCACCACCAAGGTCGGCACCCGCCAAATGGGTGACGCGGTCGTGGCCGCCATCACCAAAACCATTACCAAGGGCTAGTCAAGCTCCGGTTCGTCGCGCCCTCCCCGGCCCTGACGAGCCGGGGGAAGAAGAGTTTTAACTTCGAAAGGGCAATCGCGATGAGCAAGGTAGGAAATCTGGTCGGCCTCGTGGGCTGGCGTGGCATGGTCGGTTCGGTCCTGATGGACCGCATGCAGGCGGAGCGCGACTTCGACCTGATTGAACCGGTGTTTTTCTCCACCTCCAACGCCGGCGGCAAGGCTCCGGCGCAGGCCAAGAACGAGACCACGCTGAAAGACGCCTACGACATCGAGGCACTGAAGCGCTGCGACATCGTCATCACCGCCCAGGGCGGCGACTACACCTCCGAAGTCTTCCCCAAACTGCGCGCCGCCGGCTGGACCGGCCACTGGATTGACGCCGCCTCCACGCTGCGCATGAAAGACGACGCCGTCATCATCCTCGACCCGGTCAATCTGCCGGTGATCCAGGCCGCGCTGGCCAAGGGCGGCAACAACTGGGTGGGCGGCAACTGCACCGTGAGCTGCATGCTGATGGGCGTGGGCGCGTTGTACAAGGCCGGCCTCGTCGAGTGGATGAGCACCCAGACCTACCAGGCCGCCAGCGGTGGCGGCGCCCAGCACATGCGCGAACTGTTGACGCAGTACGGCACGCTGAACGCCGAAGTGAAGGCCCTGCTCGACGACCCCAAGAGCGCGATCCTGGAAATCGACCGCAAGGTGATTGCCAAGCAGCGCAGCCTGTCGGCCAGCGAAACGGCCAATTTTGGCGTGCCCTTGGGCGGCTCGCTGATTCCCTGGATCGACAAGGACCTCGGCAACGGCATGTCCAAGGAAGAGTGGAAAGGCATGGCCGAAACCAACAAGATCCTCGGCCAGGGCGAAGGCTTTGGCAGCGCCGCCATTCCGGTCGACGGTTTCTGCGTGCGCGTGGGCGCGATGCGCTGCCACAGCCAGGCCCTGACCTTCAAACTCAAGAAGAACGTGCCTGTCGCCGATATTGAAAGCATGATTGCCGCTGACAATGCCTGGGTCAAGGTTGTGCCGAACACGCGCGAAGCCACCATCCAGGACCTGACCCCAGTGGCCGTCACGGGCACCATGACCATCCCGGTCGGCCGAATCCGCAAACTGGCCATGGGTGACGACTATGTCGGCGCCTTCACCATTGGCGACCAGCTGCTCTGGGGCGCGGCCGAACCGCTGCGCCGCATGCTGCGCATTCTGCTGTCGGCATAGTCGATGAAGATTGCGTCGCAGCGCTTCGAGCTGGCTTGAAATGTGCGTCAGCGTCACCGGTCACAAGGTCATGCTGGCGCACTGAATCTGCGGCGTCAGCGTGACTTTTGTCACAATCGAGGTCCGTTGTCGCACAACAGGCGCAGACAGCTCACAATTCTGAGGACATATGACGACGATCACACCTGAGTCCAAGCGCATTGCAACCGGTGTCCCCCCGCATGCACCCCGTACCATGCGGCCATTGGGTGCGGTGGCTTTGTTGCTGGGGCTCGCATGGGGTCAAGCCCACGCGTTGTCGTTGGGCAGGTTGTCAGTGCAATCGGCCTTGGGTGAACCGCTGCGGGCCGAGATCGCTGTGCCGGACATCACGCCCGACGAAGCGGCCAGTCTGAAGGCCACGCTGGCCTCGCCCGAAGCCTTTAAGGCCGCAGGCATTGAGTACAACAACAACCTGGCCAACATCCGTGTTGTGTTCGAACAACGTGGCAATGGACGCGCCGCACTGGTGTTGACCAGCACCCGCCCATTCACCGAGCCCTTCCTGGACCTGATTCTGGAAGCCAATTGGGCCAACGGCAAAATCGCCCGTGATTACACCCTGCTGCTCGACCCGCCCAGCCTGACAGCCACCGCGCCTGCGCCGGTCACCGAGGCCGTGGTGCCTGCACCCGCTGGCGCCCCCCCCCAGACCAGCACACGCCAGCCTGCGGTGAAGCCTCCTGTGCAGCCGCGGCCAGCGCGCGTGCCCTCCGCCCCCCCCAAGGCAGCGGCTCCCGTACCGGTGACAGCCCCCACCAGTACAGAAGAAAGCGGCGCAACGCAGCAAGTGGTGGTCAAGCCTGGCGATACCGCAGGCCGGATCGCTGCCGCCACCAAGCCCGTCGGCATCTCGCTGGACCAGATGCTGCTGGCCCTGCTCAGCAGCAACCCACAAGCTTTCCTGGAGCGCAACGTCAACCGTTTGCGTGCCGGCGCGGTGCTCAATGTGCCCACCGCCGACCAAGCGGCAGTCACCCCCCCTGAACAAGCCACACAGGCCATCGTGGCGCAGAGCCGCGATTTCAACGCCTTCCGGGCCAAGCTGGCAGCCAACGTCCCAGCCACACCAACGGCCAAGCCCACACGGCAGGCTGCCGGCAAGGTCGAGGCCCGTGTCGAAGACAAACAAGCGGCAGCGGCCACCCCCGACAAATTGCAACTGTCCAAAGGCGGTGTCTCGGCAGTCGGCAAGGTCAGCCCTGAAGAAACGCTGGCACAGGCACGGGAAAACCAGGCTGCTGCAGCACGCGCTGCCGAGCTGTCCAAGAACCTGGATGACCTGACCAAACTGACGGGGAAAGCGCCTGCAGGCGCCAATCCGGCCACGGCAGCCGCCAGTTCGGCCAGCAGTGCCCCCGTGCCGGGCGTGCCCATTGCCGTGGGCAACAGCGGCGCCTCTGCCGCTGCGCCAGCCAGCAGCCCATCGTCGGTCCCGGTCACTGCCGCCAGTGGGCCGTCGGCGGCGGCCAGTGCGAAAGCCGCACCAACGCCTGCGCAGGCCCCGGTGCCCGCAGCGGCTGAAGAAGGTTTCTTTGAAGGGTCTGGCTTTTTGCTCGGTTTGGGCGCGTTGCTGGCCCTGCTCCTGGGCCTGGCCTTGTTCCGTGCCCGCCAGCGCAAGAACGACGACCGCCCCAGCGCCTTCATGGACAGCCTGGTGCAGGCCGATCCGATGTACGGTTCCAGCGGCGGGCAGCGCGTTGACACCCGCGGGAAAGACAGCGGCGACTCGACCATGGGCTTCTCGCCCAGCCAGCTGGATGCGGCTTCCGACGTTGACCCGGTGGTAGAAGCCGAGGTGTACCTGGCCTATGGCCGCGATGTGCAGGCGGAAGAAATCCTCAAGGAAGCTTTGCGCACACACCCGACGCGGGTGTCCATCCACGTCAAGCTGGCTGAAATTTACGCCAAACGGCGCGACAGCACGGCCTTTGAAGCTGCCGTTGCGCAAGTCGCCACCCTGACACACAGCACAGGACCGGACTGGGCCCACGTTCAGACCCTGAGCCAACAGCTGGACCCCTCCAACGTGCTGTCGCAGGCGACAACGCCAGTGCCTGAAGCGGCAACAGCCGTGGACACACCGGCCCCTGCCGAACCAGTGGCAACCCCCCTGCCCACGCCAGTGCCCAGTCCGACCATGGCCGCGGCAGAGAACTTGCCCCCCCTGGACCTCGACATGGACTTTTCGCCGGGTGCCGACTTGCACGCACCCGTCGCAACGACTGCGCCTGCACCCATGTTCACGGCGCCCGCCACAGCACCTGCAGCGCTGGACATGCTGGACTTCAAGCTGGACCAACTGGACATGGCCCCCAGCACCGACAGCGCAACGGCCATGTCCGGCGTGTCGCCGGAACGGCTGGAGGTGAAACTGGAACTGGCCAGCGAATTCATGGCCATTGGCGACGACGAAGGCGCGCGTGCACTGGTCCAGGAAGTCCTGGCAGAAGCCACAGGCGACCTGAAAGCCCGTGCGCAAAAGTTGCTGACCAGCCTGCGCTGAGCAGATTCCCGCTTGCGCATCGCCCTCGGCATCAGCTACAACGGCTCGGCCTACCAGGGCTGGCAAAGCCAGCTCAGTGGCCAGACGGTCCAGGACAAACTGGAAGCGGCGCTGGCGCAGTTTGCGACCCAGCCGATCTCCACGCTGTGTGCTGGCCGTACCGACGCTGGGGTGCATGGCCTGATGCAGGTCGTGCACTTCGACACCCCCCTTCAGCGCGAAGCGTCGTCCTGGGTGCGCGGCACCAACCGGTTCCTGCCCGCCGACATCGCGGTCCAATGGGCGCAGCCGGTGCCCGACAGCTTTCATTGCCGCGCCAGCGCCACCGCCCGGCGCTACAGCTACGTGCTGCTTGAATCACCGGTGCGCCCGAGCGTGGAAGCCGGCCGCGTTGGCTGGGTGTTCCGCCCACTGGACGGCGACGCGATGCGACTGGCCGCGCAGCACCTGTGCGGCGAGCACGACTTCACCTCCTTCCGGGCGTCCTCCTGCCAGGCGAAATCCCCGGTCAAGACCTTGCAGCCGATTGGCATCCACCGGCGTGCTGCCACCGCAGGCACCGCCTACTGGCGCTTCGACTTCGAAGCGAATGCCTTTTTGCACCACATGATCCGTAACCTGATGGGCTGTCTGGTCGCCGTGGGCCAGGGCGTGCAAGCACCCGACTGGCTGCGCACGGTGCTGGCCGCCCGAGACCGTGACGCCGCCGCCCCCACCTTCTCGCCCGACGGCCTGTATTTTCTGGGCCCGGTCTACGATGCCCACTGGGGCCTGCCAACGCGCACGGCTGCGTATGATTGGTTGCCATGACCCGAACCAGAATCAAGATTTGCGGCCTGACGCGGGAACAGGACGTGGACGCTGCGGTGGCCGCCGGTGCCGACGCGGTCGGTTTTGTGCTGTACGACAAAAGCCCCCGGTTTGTCAGTGTCCAGCGCGCCGCCGAGCTGGTCCGCCGGCTCCCGCCGTTCATCACCCCTGTGCTGCTGGTGGTGAACGAGTACGCTACAAAAATAAGAGCATACTCTGCAGCAATACCGCAGGCTCTTCTGCAATTCCATGGTGATGAGACGCCGGAACAGTGCCTGCAGGCCACCGAACAGGGGAAAACGCCCTTTGTGCGCGCTGCGCGCATTCCGCTGGGGCCGGACGCCGCTGCCTTCGACCTCGTAAAATACGCGCAGGATTACTCACAGGCCCAGGCCATCCTGCTCGACGCGCATGTCGACGGGTTTGGCGGCGGCGGCAAGGCGTTCAATTGGTCACTGCTTCCTCCAAGCGTCAGCGCTCACCTCGTCTTGAGTGGTGGACTCACGCCTGCAAACGTGGGCGATGGCATTGCCACGCTGCGGCCGCGCTGCCCAACGCTGGCCGTTGACGTGAGTTCCGGCGTCGAGGTGTCCAAGGGCATCAAGAGCGCCGAAAAAATACAGCAGTTCATTGCGGCCGTGCGGGCCGCCGATGCACAACTTGCCAACCCGGCATGACCGGCCAGCCCCCCTGGCCGGGCAAACTTGAATTCAGGCCACGATGACCACCTACCAACAACCTGACCCTACAGGCCACTTCGGCGTCTACGGCGGCAGCTTCGTCAGTGAAACGCTGACCCATGCCATCAACGAGCTGCGCGAAGCCTATGCCCGGTACCAGCACGACCCGGTCTTTCTGGCCGAGTTCAAGTCGGAGCTGAAGCACTTTGTCGGCCGGCCCTCGCCGATCTACCATGCGGCACGCATGAGCCGCGAGCAGGGCGGCGCGCAGATCTACCTCAAACGCGAGGACCTGAACCACACCGGCGCCCACAAGATCAACAACACCATCGGCCAGGCCATGCTGGCCAAACGCATGGGCAAACCCCGCGTGATTGCCGAGACCGGTGCCGGCCAGCACGGCGTGGCCACCGCCACCATCTGTGCCCGCTACGGGCTGGAATGCGTGGTCTACATGGGCAGCGAAGACGTCAAGCGCCAAAGCCCCAACGTCTACCGCATGAAGCTGCTCGGCGCCACCGTGGTGCCGGTGGAGTCGGGCAGCAAGACCCTGAAAGACGCGCTGAACGAGGCCATGCGCGACTGGGTGGCCAATGTGGACAACACCTTCTACATCATCGGCACCGTGGCCGGCCCGCACCCTTACCCGATGATGGTGCGCGATTTCCAGAGCGTGATCGGCGAGGAGTGCCTGACGCAGATGCCCGAGTTCACTGGTGGCCCCCAGCCCGATGCGGTGGTTGCCTGCGTCGGCGGTGGCAGCAACGCGATGGGCATTTTCTACCCCTACATCAACCACACCAGCACCCGGCTGATCGGCGTGGAGGCGGCCGGCGAAGGCATGGACAGCGGCAAGCATTCGGCCTCGTTGCAGCGCGGCCTGCCGGGTGTGCTGCACGGCAACCGCACCTACGTGCTGCAGAACGAGGATGGCCAGGTCACCGAGACGCACAGCATCAGCGCCGGCCTGGACTACCCCGGCGTGGGCCCGGAACACGCGTTCCTGAAAGACATCGGTCGAGCCGAATATGTAGGCATCACCGACACCGAAGCACTGGCGGCTTTCCACTACCTGTGCCGCACCGAAGGCATCATCCCGGCGCTGGAATCCAGCCACGCGGTGGCCTATGCCATGAAGCTCGCAAAAACAATGCGCACCGACCAGTCGATCCTGGTCAACCTCTCTGGCCGTGGTGACAAGGACATTGGCACCGTGGCCGATTTGAGCAACGCCGATTTTTACTGCCGGCCGAGCTGCAAGGGGCAGTCGGTCAAAGGTGGCGAACACACCGTGAAAGTTGTGAAATGAGCCGGATCAGCACGACCCTCGACAAGCTGAAGTCCCAAGACCGCACGGCACTGATTCCCTACGTCACCGCCGGTTTCCCGTTCCCCGGCATCACCCCCGCGCTGATGCACGGCATGGTGGATGCCGGTGCCGACATCATTGAACTCGGGGTGCCGTTTTCTGACCCCAGCGCCGATGGCCCGGTGATTCAGTTGGCTGGCGAAAAAGCCCTGGCCTTCGGCATTGGCCTGGCCCAAGTACTGGCCATGGTGCGCGACTTCCGCACGCGAGACACCACCACACCGGTGGTGTTGATGGGTTATGCCAACCCGCTGGAACGCTACGACATCAAACACGGGCCTGACGCCTTCATCCGCGACGCGGCCCAGGCCGGTGTCGATGGCGTGCTGGTGGTGGACTACCCGCCCGAAGAGTGCGAGGCTTTCGCAGCCAAGCTGCGTGCGCACCAGATGGACCTGATCTTTCTGCTCGCGCCAACCAGCACCGAGGCCCGCATGGCGCAAATCCAGAAAGTGGCGAGTGGTTATGTGTACTACGTGTCGCTGAAAGGCGTGACCGGTGCCGGCACCCTGGATGTGGACGCGGTGGCGGCGATGCTGCCACGCATCCGCCAACATGTGCACGTGCCCGTCGGCGTCGGTTTCGGCATCCGCGACGCGGCCACTGCCAAAGCGATTGGCGCGGTGGCCGACGCGGTGGTGATCGGCAGCAAGATCATCCAGCTGATCGACGCCCAGCCCGAAGACCAGGTGGTCCCCACTGCCTCGGCCTTCCTGCAGGACATCCGCACCGCGCTCGATTCATAATGCACCCTACCATCGCCACGGAGATCGCCCCATGAGTTGGCTTGAAAAACTGCTGCCCCCCAAAATCCAGCCCACCGACCCGACCGAGCGCCGCACAGTGCCCGAGGGCCTGTGGGTCAAGTGCCCGAGCTGCGAAACCGTGCTCTACAAGACCGACCTGGAACAGAACCAGAACGTCTGCCCGACCTGCACACACCACCTGCGCATTGGCGCCCGTGCCCGGCTCGACGCGTTCCTGGACGCCGAAGGTCGCTACGAAATCGGCCAGGAAGTCATCCCTGTGGATGCACTCAAGTTCAAGGACAGCCGCAAGTACCCCGAGCGCCTGAAAGAGGCGCTGGAAAACACCGGCGAGACCGACGCCCTGGTGGTGCTGGGCGGTGCAATACACAGCATCAATGTGGTGGTCGCCTGTTTCGAGTTCGACTTCATGGGCGGCAGCATGGGCTCGGTGGTGGGTGAGCGTTTCGTGCGTGGCGTGGAAACCGCCATCGAACAAAAAGTGTCCTTCGTCTGCTTCACCGCCACCGGTGGCGCCCGGATGCAGGAAGGCCTGCTGAGCCTGATGCAGATGGCCAAAACCAATGCCGCGCTGACCCGATTGGCCAAGAAAGGCTTGCCTTACATCAGCGTGTTGACCGACCCGACCATGGGTGGTGTGTCGGCCGGCTTTGCCTTTGTGGGCGATGTGGTAATTGCCGAACCCAAGGCGTTGATCGGTTTTGCCGGCCCGCGTGTGATCGAAAGCACGGTGCGGGTGACGCTGCCGGAAGGTTTCCAGCGCGCCGAGTTTCTGCAGACCAAGGGCGCGGTGGATTTCATCTGTGACCGCCGTGAACTGCGCAAAACCATTGCCAACACATTGGCCATGTTGCTGCGCCAGCCAGCCGACGCCGTCAGCTGATACCGGGCTGCCTCAGAGCAGCGCGCCCAAAGTCACCACCTGCAGGTGGGCAAGCACAATGGTGGCCACCTGCAACAGCAGCACCAGCACCAGGGGCGACAAATCAATGCCGCCGACCAGCGGCACGACACGCCGCAGTGGCTGCAACACCGGCGCGCACAAACGGCCAATCAGGCGGGCCAGTGGTGAGTCGGTTTGCACCCACGACAGCACCACATGCACGATCAACAGCCCCATCGCCAGGGAAATGACCAGGCGGAGCGTGCCAAACAAGGCCAGTACCGGCAAAGGCAGCAGGCTGCCCTGCCCGCCCGCCACCAGCCACAGCACCGCAAACTGCGCCAGTTCCACCAGGAACGCCGCCAGCAGGCTGGCCGTGTCCACCCGTCCGACCGATGGCACCACCCGCCGCAGCGGCAACACCAGCCAGTCGGTCAAGGTGAAGATGAACTGCGCCAGCGGGTTAGCCGACTGTGCACCCATGCCAATGCGCTGGTACTGCATGTACAACCGCAACAGGCAGGCGCCGCCCACCAGACCGGCAACGACGTCAAGCAGCAATGAAAAAATTTGGATGAACATGGGCAGGGGTGAAGTGGCTCGTGGGATGATACTTTGATGTCGCCCTTGACCCTGTCCCAGCTGCCGCTTTTCCCGCTCGGGAGCGTCCTGTTCCCCGGGGGGCTGCTGCCACTGCGCATTTTCGAGGTGCGCTACCTGGACATGGTGCGCAAGTGCCACCAGGCCGGTGCACCGTTCGGCGTGGTGGCTCTCACACAAGGGCACGAAGTCCGTCAACCGGGGGAGACCGAGTCATTCCACAGCGTTGGAACACTGGCCCGGATTGACGAACTCAGCCACCCGCAACCGGGGCTGATGATGATTCGTTGCCGAGGCACCGAGCGTTTCCGCATCGACCAGCGCGAACAACTCCGCCATGGCCTGTGGGTGGCCGACGTGACCCAACTCGACCCCGACCAGACCGTGCCGGTTCCCGAAGACCTGAAGCCCACCGCAGACGCGCTCGCCAACCTCATCGGCACGCTGCAGGCGCAAGGGCTGGCCACGCCTGACCTGCCGATGCATCCCCCCTGGCAGCTGGACGACTGCGGCTGGGTGGCCAACCGCTGGAGCGAACTGCTGCCATTGCCCACGGATGCCAAGCAGCGCCTGATGTCGCTCGACAACCCCCTGCTGCGGCTGGAACTGGCCAGCGACATGCTGGCGCGTTACCAGATTGGCCGCTCTGACACCCCCTGAGTCCTTGCCGTGTTGCCCCTGAACCGCGCCATCCTGGCCTGGCCCCGCCCTGTCAAGCAGCTGGTGGTGTCCGCGTTTGACAGCCTGCTTGCGGTGTTGGCCATGTGGATCGCATTCACACTGCGTTTCGACACCCTGCACTGGCCTCAGGGCGGCCAGTGGTGGGTGTACCTGCTGGGGCCGTTGCTGGCGGTGCCGGTCTTCACCCGGTTGGGGCTGTACCACGCCATCTTCCGCTACAGCGGCCTCGCTGCCATGGCCGCCACGGCAAAAGCAGTGGCCCTGTACAGCGCCTTGCTGGTGCTGGCACTGGTCTGGCTGCAGTCGCTCGGGTTCGCCGCCATCCCGCGCAGCCTGGGCATTCTGCAACCGCTCATTTTCCTGTTGCTCATTGCCGTCAGCCGCACCACGGTCAGGTCATGGCTGGCCCCGCGCCATGACCAGCGGGCGGGCAACCGCCTGCTGATCTACGGTGCGGGCAGTGCCGGTGTGCAAACCGCCGCCGCCATTGGCAACGCCGCCCAGTTTGTGCTGCTCGGCTTTGTGGACGACGACCCCAGCAAAACGGGCCGCAGCATCAATGGCCTGCCGGTCTACACCCCCACACAAGCGCCGGAGGTGGTGGCGCGCCTGGACGTGACCGACATCCTGCTCGCCGTGCCCAGCGCCAGCCGGGAGCGGCGCAACCAGATTGTCGAAAACCTCCGTCCGTTGCCTGTGCATGTGCGCACCCTGCCCGGCCTGGCGGATCTGGCCAGTGGCCGCGTGACGGTGCAAGACTTCCGTGAACTTGACATCGAAGACCTGCTGGGGCGCGAGCCGGTGCCACCCCAGCGCGAACTGCTGGCGCGCAACCTGACTGGCAAAACCGTGCTGGTCACCGGCGCAGGCGGCAGCATTGGCAGCGAACTGTGCCGCCAGATCATCCTGGAAAGCCCCCGGCAACTGGTGCTGTTCGACCACAGCGAATTCGGGCTCTACCGCATCCACCAGGAACTGCTCTCGCTCCTGGCACAACAGGGACTGAGCGCCGACATCACCCCGTTGCTGGGCAGTGTCTGCAACTGTGAACGGGTCAGCGACATCTGCAACCGCTACCGCCCCGATACCGTCTACCATGCCGCCGCCTACAAACACGTTCCGCTGGTCGAGTCCAACCCGGTGGAAGGCCTTCTGAACAACGTGCTGGGCACACTCAACGTGGCGCAAGCGGCACTGCACGCGGGGGTGACCCATTTCGTTCTGATTTCCACCGACAAGGCGGTGCGCCCCACCAACGTGATGGGGGCCAGCAAACGGCTGGCAGAAATGGTGCTGCAAGCGCTGGCCGCACGCGACACGGCCCATGCCGCCACACGCTTTGTCATGGTGCGCTTTGGCAATGTCCTGGGGTCCAGCGGCAGCGTGGTGCCCCTGTTCCGGCAACAACTCGCCGCTGGCGGGCCGCTGACCGTGACCCACACCGAGGTCACCCGGTACTTCATGACCATCCCCGAAGCCGCCCAGCTGGTGCTGCAGGCCGGTGCCATGGCCACCGGCGGCGAGGTGTTTGTACTCGACATGGGCACCCCGGTGCGCATCCTGGACCTGGCCCAACGCATGGTCACCCTGTCGGGCCTGCGGGTGCGCGATGCCAACCACCCTGACGGCGACATCGAGATCGCCATCACCGGCCTGCGCCCGGGTGAAAAGCTCTACGAGGAACTGCTGACCGGTGACAACCCGCAGCCCACAGACCACCCACGCATCATGCAGGCCCGGGAGGGCTTTGTGGCCTGGGAAACCCTCAGCCCAGACCTGCAACGGCTGGCTGCCGCACTCCAGGCCAACGATGTGGCCATGGCCCTGGCCATTTTGCAGCGGCTGGTGCCAGAGGCGACACTGAGCCGTTCGCCTGCGCCCTTGCACACCGAGGCATGACCGCGCTCCGTTTCCGCAGCTTGCGCTCGTCGGCGTTCTGGTCGCTGATGGGCGACATCGTGCCCATGCTGGCGGCCATGGCCGTGGCACCCGCACTCCTCCAGGCGCTGGGCGCGGAGCGTTTGGGGGTGCTGTCGCTGATCTGGGTGTTTGTCGGCTATTTCAGCTTTCTCGACCTCGGCCTGGGGCGCGCGGTCACGGTGGCGGTCGCGTCTGCCCGCCATGGCCCCACCGGAGACCGCAGCGCAGAACTCCGCATCACAGGGTCGGCCGTCGTCGCGCTGCTGGCCCTGGGGACTGCAGGGGCCATGGTGCTGGGCCTGTTGGCGCAATTCGGCACGCTGCCGCTGCAACTGTCTTCTGCCGCGCTGGTGGCCGAAGTCCGCACCGCGCTGTTGTGGATGCTGCCCAGCCTGCCGCTGCTGCTGGCGTCGTCGGCCTTGCGTGGCCATCTGGAAGGCATCGGCGCCTTCCGGGCGCTGAACCTGATCCGCATCCCTGCCGGTGTGATGCTGGCGGCAGGCCCCTTCATAACAGCGCAGTTCACGCCCGACCTCACCTGGGCTGCGATCAGCCTGCTGGCGGTGCGCGTGGCGCAACTGCTGTCGCTGACCGCGGTGCTCGCCCACCACCAACAACTGCGCATGCCACAGATGCTGGCACGGATGGCCACTGCCTGCGACTGGCCACAGCTCCGGCAACTGCTGTCGTTTGGCGGCTGGATGACGGTGAGCAGCGTGTTGGGGCCCGTCATCGTCTATGCCGACCGGTTTGTGATTGGCCTGCTGGTCAGCGCCAGTGCGGTCAGCCTGTACGCGATTCCGTTTGACGTGGTGTCACGCTTCCCGGTGTTGATCGCGTCCGCCTGCAGCGTGCTGCTGCCCGAACTGGTGCGGGTCTCGGCCCAGGTCGCGCAGGGCCAGATCACGGCCACCGAATGGCGGGCTGTGTTGCGCCGGGCCACGGGCATCGCAGGCGCCCTGGTGCTGGTGGGCACCGGCATTGGCGGGTGGGTGTTGCCCGACTTCATGGTCTGGTGGATGGGCGCCCGCTTCGCCGCTGACGCCACGCCGGTGGCCCAGGTGCTGCTGATCGCATTTGCCGTCAACGCGCTGGCGCAGATCCCCTACACCGGCCTGCTGGCCCTGGGCCAGACGCGGACGATTGCCACCATCCACCTGCTGGAATGCCTGCCCTACCTGGCCTGCCTGTGGTGGGCGGTATCGCACTTCGGCCTGCTGGGCGCGGCGGTGGCCTGCGTCGCACGTGGGCTGGTAGATTACGGGCTGCTGGTGCTGGCCTGCCACCGCGGTGGGCGCCACCTGGCAACCCGCCACACGACCTGACCGATGTTGACTTACACCGACAAAGACACCCACTACTTTGGCCATGTCCGGCGCGAGGTCGAACCCGCCTTGCCAGCCCGGTGTGGCCGGGTGCTGGAACTGGGCTGCGGTGCGGGCGCCACCTTGGGCTGGCTGCGCCAGCGGCCCGGCACCACCCACACCACAGGCATCGAGATTTTTGCCGATGCCGCAGCGCGTGCGGCCCAGCAGGCCGACGTGGTGCATTGCCTCGACTTCGAGCGCAATGCCGTGCCAGGCCCACACACCGTGTTCGACACCATCCTGTGCCTGGACGTGCTGGAACACATGGTCGACCCCTGGCAGGTGGTGCACCGGTTGGTGACGCAGCACCTGGCGCCCGGCGGTACGCTGGTGGTGACCGTGCCCAACATCCAGCACCACACGGTGGTGTTGCCGCTGCTGCTGAAGGGCCGCTGGCAGTACGAAGAGGCCGGCATTCTGGACCGCACCCACCTGCGTTTTTTCTCGCGCGACTCGGCCGTGTCCTTGCTGGCGCATGCCGAGCTTTCGCCGGCCGCCTGCACGCCGCTGAGCTTTGCCGAGAACCGCCTCAAGCGGGCCATCAACCGCGCCACCTTCCGCTGGTTTGAAGGCCTGATCACGCCGCAATACCTGCTGAGCGCGCGCAAGCACACCACGGCGGCAGGTTGAGTTGAGTGCCCCGAAAGTCACTGTCGTTGTGCTCAACTGGAATGGCTGGGCCGACACCCTGCGCTGCCTGACCTCGCTGCTAACACTGGCCGATCCGGCGCCGCACACCATCTTGGTGGACAACCACTCCAGCGACGGTTCGGTGGCGAAAATCCGCCAGGCTTTTCCAACGCTGGAGATACTGGAAACCCCTGCCAACCTGGGCTTTGGCGGAGGCTGCAACGTCGGCATGCGCCATGCACTGGCGCAGGGTGCCGACTTCATCTGGCTGGTCAACAGCGACGCCACCGTGGCGCCCGATACCCTGTCGGCCATGCTGCAGGTGGCGGTGGATCAACCGGCGGTCGGTGCCGTGGGCTCGGTCATCCACGAACTGGCAGAACCCCAACGTGTCGAGCTGTGGGGCGGTGGCCAGGTCAACCTCTGGTTGGGCCGGTCACGCCCGCTGAAGGCGCCTGGCGCACTGGCCTTTGTGTCCGGCGCGTCCATGCTGTTGCGGGCCAGTGCGTTGCGGCAAGTGGGCCTGTTCAACGACCAACGCTTTTTCATGTACTGGGAAGACACCGACCTCGGCTTCCGCCTGCGCCAGCACGGCTGGCAACTCGCCACCGCCACCGGCTCACGCGTCTGGCACAAGGGCTCGGGCAGCCTTGGCAAAGGCAGCCCACAGATCGACGCGTACTTCGTCTGCTCTGCGCTGCGTTTCTTCCGCCAGCACGCGCCCTGGCCCGCGCTGGCCAGCGTCTGCCTGGTGGCATCGCTGTTGGCCAAACGCCTGTTGCTGGGCCAATGGCCACGGGTGCGGGCCGTGTGGCGTGGGCTGCGGGCCGCATGAGCGCCGCCGTGCCCGTCTCGGTGGTGGTGCCGTGCTTTCGGTGTGCCGACACCATCGGCCGTGCGCTGGCCTCGGTCGCGGCACAGACCGCGCGCCCGCAGGCGGTCATCCTGGTGGACGATGCCAGCGGTGACACGACCGCAGAGACGCTGCGGCGCCTGCAGGCCAACCACCCCGCAGGCTGGGTCACGGTCATCACCCTGCCAGTCAACCAGGGGGCGGCCACGGCACGCAACGTTGGCTGGGAAGCGGCCACCACCCGCCACGTGGCTTTTCTCGATGCGGACGATTCCTGGCACCCGGACAAGCTGGCGCTGCAATACGCTTTCATGCAGACACACCCGGACGTGGTGGCCACAGGGCACCGTTTCCTGCAAGCCCAGAGTGACGCGTACGGCACGCCGCCAGACTACCCACCGCTGGCAACATCGCCCTTGCCCCACCACCCCATCGTGCCCTGGCAGGTGCTGCTCAAAAACCCGTTCATCACACCGTCCCTGATGCTGCGGACCGACGCGCCCCTGCGCTTCCCGGTGGGTCAACGCTACATGGAAGACCACCTGCTGTTGATGCAACTCGCGCTGCGCGGTGTGCCCATGGTGCGCATCGATCTGCCGCTGGCCTGCATCCACAAAGACCGCTACGGGCAGTCCGGGCTGAGCGCGCAGATGCATGCGATGCACCAGGCGGAACTGGACAACCTGCGGCGGCTGGTGCGCGACGGCGACCTGTCTGCCACCGCCGCTTGGGTGCTGCGCTGGTATGTGCGGCTCAAATTCGTTCGCCGCCAGCTGCTGGTGGCGGTGCGACGGCGGGGTGCGGCCTGATGCCCACCAGTGCCATGCCACCGCACGTGGTGGTGCTGCTCGCCGCCCACAACGGCGCGCGCTGGATTGGCGCGCAGCTCGACAGCATCCTGGCGCAGCAAGGGGTGTCGTTGCAGGTGCTGGTGAGCGACGACGCGTCCACCGACACCACGCGCGAGCAGGTGCTGGCGCGTGCGGCCGCCGACGCACGGGTCACTCTGCTGCCCGCAAGGGGCCCGTTTGGCTCGGCAGCGTCCAATTTCTTTGTTCTGCTGGCTTCGCTGGGGCAATTGGGCACCCCACCCACGGCCGTGGCCCTCGCCGACCAGGATGACGTCTGGCACCCCGACAAGCTGCAACGCGCCCTGGCTGCCCTGCAGACAAGGCGCGTTGCCGCCGTCTCGGGCAGTGTGACGGCCTTCTGGCCCGATGGCCGACAGCAACTGCTGCAAAAAAGCCAGCCATTGCGCGCTGCGGACCATTTGTTCGAGTCGGCCGGGCCAGGCTGCACCTACGTGTTGCGTGGCGATGTGGCGTTGCGCCTGTCGGCCTGGGTGGTGGCCCACCAGGACGCCTTGAAACGCATCGCTTTCCACGACTGGTTCGTCTACGCCTGGGTCAGAACCCAGGGCGACGCCTGGTGGATCGATCCCGTGCCGGCCATGGACTACCGGCAGCACGACCACAACGTGTTCGGCGCCCGTGCCGGCTGGCGCGGGCTCGCTCGGCGCAGCCAGATGCTGTTTGGCCCCTGGTACCGCCAGCAGGTGCTGGCGATTGCCCATGCCTGCGGTGCCGACCACCACCCGCTCATCGTCCGGCTGCGGCGCGACCGCTGGCGTGACCGCTGGGCCCTGGTGCACCAGGTGGGCGCCATGCGGCGCAAGCCCCTGGACCGGCTGGTGCTGGCGCTGGCACTGCTGTTCAGACCGGGAGGCCAACCATGACCGTGGCCATCACCGGCGTCAATGGCTTCATCGGCCGGGCCCTGGCAGCGCACCTGGTGGCGCAGGGCACCCGCGTGCTGGGCTTGTCGCGCCAAGGCACCAGGCTGCCCGGCGTTGAGAACCGGCGCACCGGCGACCAGCCCGACGCCCACACGCTCACGGAGGCACTGGCCGGCGCCAGCGCCGTGGTGCACCTGGCGGCCAAGGCCCACCAGACCGACGCGGCGCTGCGGCAGGACGACGGCCAGTTCGACGTGAACGTGCGGCTGACCGACGCCCTGCTGACCGCCAGCCAGCAGGCGGGTGTGCAACGGCTGGTCTATCTCAGCTCCATCGGTGTGAATGGCCAGCGCACCACCGGCCGCGCCTTCACCGAGCGCGATACACCCGCACCGGTGGAGGCCTATGCGCGCAGCAAGTGGCGGTGTGAACAGCGCGTACAGGCGTTCAGCGCAGCCACTGGCCTGCCACACGTTATCTTGCGGCCGCCACTGGTGTACGGCCCGCAGGCACCGGGCAACTTTGGCCGACTGGTGCGTGTGCTGGGCCAGGGCTGGCCACTGCCACTGGCCGCGGTGCACAACCGCCGCCACTTCATCGGACTCGACAACCTGGTGGACGCCATCACGCTCTGCCTCAGCCACCCTGCCGCCGTGAACCAAACCTTTGTGGCTGCGGACAGCGAGGCCACCTCCACGCCCGACTTTCTGCGCCTGGCCGCCGGCGCCATGCACCGCCCCGCGCAGCTCTGGCTGGTGCCCGTGCCGCTGCTGCGCTGGGCTGCGCGCCTCGCAGGGCAAACCGAAGCCATCAACCGGCTGTGCGACAGCCTGGAAGTGGACAGCACCGCACTGCGCCAGCGCACCGGCTGGCGACCGCCATTCACCCTCGCCGAGGGCCTGGCCCGGGCCCTGCAGACAGGCCACACGCCATGAAGCGCGCACTGGACATTGCCGTGGTGGTGCTGGCGCTGGTGGTGCTGGCCGTGCCCATGCTGGTGGTGGCACTGCTGGTCAAACGCACCTCGGCGGGGCCAGTGCTGTACTGGTCGGACCGCGTTGGCCGCCACAACCGGATCTTCCGCATGCCCAAGTTCCGCAGCATGCGCACCGACGCACCCGTGGTTGCCACCCACCTGCTGACCGACCCCCACGCCTGGCTCACACCGATTGGGCCCTTCCTGCGCAAAAGCAGCTTGGACGAACTGCCGCAGCTCTGGAGCATCTTGCGCGGCGACATGAGCCTGGTCGGCCCCCGGCCGGCGCTGTACAACCAGCACGACCTGATCACCCTGCGCACGCAGGTGGGCGTGCACCGCCTCACCCCGGGCCTGACCGGCTGGGCCCAGGTCAATGGCCGCGACGAGTTGCCGCTGGAGGCCAAAGTGGCGCTGGACCACTGGTACCTGCAGCACCAATCGCTGGCGCTGGACCTGCGCATTCTGTGGCGCACCGCGCGCAAGGTGCTGCGTGCGGACGGGGTGGCCCACTGAACCTAAAATAGCGGGCTCAGGCCAGCTCTGGCCTTTCTTTTTGCCCTGCACCCATGTCCGACACCACGCCCGCCGCCCTGCCCCAAGACGAGAACCAACTGGTCGCCGAACGGCGTGACAAGCTCAAGGCGATCCGCGCCGCCCAGGCCGAGGGCAAAGGCGTGGCATTCCCCAACGACTACAAGCCCACCGACCACGCGGAGAAGCTGGTGGCCGCGTACGGCGACAAAACCGCCGAAGACCTGGTCGCGCTGAACGCCACCGCCAAGGTTGCCGGCCGCATGATGCTCAAGCGCGTGATGGGCAAGGCCAGCTTTGCCACGCTGCAGGACGCGTCCTTCGGCCCCAGCCAGGGCCGCATCCAGCTCTACGTGGCGCGCGACGAGATTGGCGAAGACGTCTACGCCCAGTTCAAGCACTGGGACCTGGGCGACATCGTGGCCGCCGAAGGCCGGCTGTTCAAGACCCGCACCGGCGAACTCTCCATCCACGTCACCGGCCTGCGCCTGCTGACCAAGAGCCTGCGCCCCATGCCGGACAAGTTCCACGGCATTGCCGACCAGGAAGTGAAGTACCGCCAGCGCTACATCGATTTGATGATGGACGCCGAGACGCGCCAGCGCTTCGTGGCGCGCAGCAAGGCGGTCAGCGGCCTCCGCGAGTTCATGGTCGGCCACGGCTTTCTGGAAGTGGAAACGCCGATGCTGCACCCGATCCCCGGTGGCGCCAACGCCCGCCCCTTCACCACCCACCACAACGCACTCGACCAGCAGATGTTCCTGCGCATCGCGCCCGAGCTGTACCTGAAGCGGCTGATTGTGGGCGGCTTCGAGCGGGTGTTCGAAATCAACCGCAACTTCCGCAACGAAGGCATCTCGGTCCGCCACAACCCCGAGTTCACCATGATGGAGTTCTACGCGGCCTACTGGAACTACCAGGACCTGATGAACTTCACCGAATCGCTGATCCGCGACGCGGCGCAGAAAGCCGTGGGCACGCTGCAGCTCACCTACGGCGGCCAAGCGGTGGACCTGAGCCAGCCGTTCGAGCGCCTGACCATTCGGCAAGCCATCCTGAAACACACCGACGCCGGCGCCAACGTGGACGACGCGGTCTGGCTCACGAACGCGCTGAAGAAACTCGGCAAGAAAGAAGACAAGGACATGCTCGCCACCCGCTCGCTGGCGGGCCTGCAGGTGATGTACTTTGAAGAGACGGTGGAAGACAAGCTCTGGAACCCGACCTTCATTTGCGAGCACCCGGTGGAGATCTCGCCCCTGGCCCGCGCCAGCGACACCCACCCCGAGGTGACCGAGCGCTTTGAGCTGTACATCACCGGCCGCGAGTTCGGCAACGGCTTCTCCGAGCTGAACGACGCCGAAGACCAAGCCGCCCGCCTGCAGTCGCAGGTGGACGCCAAAGACAGCGGCGACGACGAGGCGATGTACTACGACCACGACTTCGTGCGCGCGCTGGAATACGGCATGCCCCCCACCGGCGGTTGCGGCATCGGCATCGACCGGCTGATGATGCTGCTGACCGACAGCGCCAGCATCCGCGACGTGATCTTGTTCCCGGCCCTGAAACACCAGGCGGGTTGAGGCCCTGCAGTGGCTTTTTGAGCGGCTTTTTGGCCTCTTGGTGGCTTCTTAGCAGCCTCCACAGGCATTTTTCAAGCCAAATCGGCCTCAAGCCTTAGTGGAATCTCGCGGTACAGCTATGAATACAGTAGCAAACCCGGTGCTGCGCTACCTTGGCGGCTACCCCGCCCCGGTGCTGGAACAGGTGCGCCAGCTCTTGGCCAGCCAACGCCTGGGCGAGGTGCTGTTGAAGCGTTACCCCCGCACCCACGGGGTGCGCACCGACCGCGCGCTGTACGACTACGTGACCGACCTCAAAAGCCAGTACCTCCGCGGTGCCGAGCCGTTGAGCAAGGTGGTGTTTGACAGCAAGCTGCACGTCATTGCCCACGCGCTGGGCACCCACACCACCGTCTCACGGGTGCAGGGCAACAAGCTCAAGGCCAAGCGTGAAATCCGCGTGGCCACCCTGTTCAAGCAGGTGCCAGCCGAGTTCCTGAAAATGATCGTGGTGCACGAGCTGGCGCACCTGAAAGAGAAGGCGCACGACAAGGCCTTCTACCAACTCTGCACCCACATGGAGCCGGACTACCACCAGTTTGAATTCGACCTGCGCCTCTACCTGACGCAGGTGGAACTGGTGGGCCCGCTGGCGTGGCCCGCAGGGGGCAGCGCCAGCGCCTAGCGTGGCTTGAGGTTGCCGCAGTCAGCGGCCAGCCATTGGCCGGACTGGGCCATGTCGATCTGCTCGGGTTTGTTGTTCACCACCGTTTTCACCTTGAACTGGCCGGTGTAGGCCGTGGGCTTGCTGAAGGTCAGCGTGCCCTCGCCGCTGGACGGCGGGTTGCCCTTGCACTCGAACGCCACCTTCACGGTGCTGGCGTTGAGGCGCTCCACTTTCTGGGTGCAGCCTTCCTGCTGGGGCATGCGGTCCAGTTCGGCCTGCTCCTTGCTGATGCAGACCTTGACGCTGTTGGCCTTGTTGCCCATGCCCAGGCCCTGCTTGGCCATCATCTGCTCGACCATTTTGCGCTGCTCAGGCGGCATGTTGGCCAGTTGCTGCTGCATCTGCGCCATGGCGTTTTCCATCTGGCCGCCCTGGGTTTTCATGGTGAAACTGTGTTCCCACAGGCCAGGCTGCATCTTTTGCGCTTGGGCCAGGGCCTGGCTGGCCAGCACACCGGCGGCCAGCGCCCACGCCACGTTGCGGATGGTTCGGCTCATCTGTCTTCTCCCAGTTGGGGTTGGATGGTGGTTGCCAACCATTTTTACCAGATACGCCGTGCGTGGAGAAGCCGGCCAACGCCGGGTCAGCGTGCCTCGGGCGGCACGCGCGGTGTTTCGCGCACCACCTCCACGTCTTCCACGTCGGTGAGGGCGTGGCGGCGCGAGGGGTTGTAGGGTGTTCCCGCATCCTGCTGCCCGGGCTTGGGCCAGACACGCTGCGCTGTGTAACGCTTGTACTGTTCAAACGCGGCCCAGGGCGCGGGTTTGCGGCCCGTGACCAGCGCCTTGAGCACGCCCCACACCAGCCAGACCAAGGCCACCGACAGCAACACAGCGGCAATCACCAAGGCGGAGAGCAGCATCACGCCGCGCACCACAAATTGCAGCACGCGGGCGGGGAATGGCAAGGGGTCTGAAGGCGTCATGCGGGGAGAAAATTGGGCAAACATCAGAAGCAGTTGGCTGCATGCTCGCCGGTTTCAAGCCATGTCAACGCATCAATGTGTAACCGGGTCATGCGCAGCTGTCGCCCTCAGGGCAGCAGGCCCATGGCGTGCATGTAGGCCGGCTCCAGCATCAGCGCGTCCCAGTCGGGTGCGGGCTGGCGCGGCAACAGGGCCAGGCGGCGTTGTTCGCTGGACTCCAGCATCTCCCACTCGCCCTTGAGCTGGGCCTCGGTCAGGCCGGCCAACAACTCGTCCACCGGCTGGCCGTCGCCCACGCTTTGGTTGCACAACAGCACCATGTCGCAGCCGGCATTGAGCGCCGCCACCGCCGCCTGCGCGTAACTGACCTGCACGCCGTCAATGACGCGGGCACCGGCCATGCTCAGGTCGTCGCTGAACACCGCGCCACCAAAGCCCAGTTGGCCGCGCAGGATGTAGTTGAGCCACTTCTCCGAGAAGCCCGCCGGGCGGGCGTCCACCTTGGGGTAGACCACGTGGGCGGGCATCACCGCGGTCAGCGTGGTGTTGAGCCAGTCGTAAGGTGCGGCGTCGTCGGCCAGGATGGCTTTCAGGCTGCGGCGGTCCACCGGGGTGTCGGTGTGCGAGTCGGCCTTCACGAAGCCGTGGCCAGGGAAGTGTTTGCCGCAATTGGCCATGCCGGCCTGCAGCAGGCCGTGCATCAGGCTCTTGGCCAGCATGGCGACCATGCGCGGGTCGCGGGCGAAGGCGCGGTCGCCGATCACACCACTGGCGCCAAAATCCAGGTCCAGCACCGGGGTGAAGCTGAAGTCCACACCACAGGCGCGCAACTCGGACGCCAGCACGTAGCCACAGGCGGTGGCGGCGTTGGTGGCGGCCAGGGCGTCTTTCAGCCACAGCTCACCCAAAGCGCGCATTGGCGGCAGGTGGGTGAAGCCGTTGGTGCGGAAACGCTGAACGCGGCCGCCTTCGTGGTCCACACAAATCAGCAGGTCGCGGCGCACTTTTTTGATGTCGGCGCACAGCGCGCTGAGCTGGCTGCGGTCTTGCCAGTTGCGGCCAAAAAGGATGACGCCACCGACCAGCGGGTGCTTGAGGCGCTGGCGGTCGGTTTTGGTCAAACGCAGACCAGGGACGTCGATGATGACGGGGCAATGGGGGCTCATGGCTTGTCTTTTTCTTTCTGTTCTACAACGACGAAGCTCGCCGCGTAATCGGTTTCATCGGTCACGGTCACATGGGCAGTGAGGCCCTGTGCTTCGAACCAGTTTTTCAGGCCACCGTGCAACACGATGGCGGGCTTGCCGCTGGGCAGCTTGCCAATTTCACACAGCCGCCAGGTCATCGGCATGCGCATGCCGAGGCCGATGGCCTTGCTGAAGGCTTCCTTCGCGGAAAAGCGGGTGGCGAGGTAGCGCACACCGCGTTCCGGCCAGCGCTGGCTGCGCAGGCGCCAGGTGGCGAGTTCGCCTTCGCTCAAAATTTTGAGGGCGAAACGCTCGCCGTGTTGGTCGAGCGACGCGCGGATGCGGCGCACGTCGCAGATGTCGGTGCCGATGCCGAAAATCATCGTTGCAAACACTGCAAATAAGCGGCCACCGTCGCGGCGTAACCCAGCTCCAGCGCGTCGGCGATCAAGGCGTGGCCAATCGACACTTCGGACACGCCCGGCACCTGCTGCACGAAGGCGGCGAGGTTGTCGCGGTTCAAATCGTGGCCGGCGTTGACGCCCAGGCCAGCGTCCAGCGCCGCCTGCGCGGCTGCGGCGTAGCGGGCGAGTTGCGCGCCCTGCCCGGCCGTGTCCCAGGCCTGGGCGTAGGGCTCGGTGTACAGCTCCACCCGGTCGGCCCCCACGGCTTTGGCGGCGGCCATGGCTTCGGGCAATGGGTCCATGAACAAACTCACCCGCACGCCCAGGGCCCGGCATTCGGCCACCAGCGGGCGCAGGCGCTCGGCATCGGCGGGCAAGTTCCAGCCGTGGTCGCTGGTGAACTGGCCTTCGCCGTCGGGCACAAAGGTGGCCTGGTGTGGGCGGCATGCGCGCACAAAGTCCATCAGGTTCTGGAACGGGTTGCCTTCGATGTTGTATTCGCGGTCGGGCCAGTCTTTCAACAGCGCGGAGAGGTCGGCCACGTCACCGGCCCGGATGTGCCGCGCGTCAGGCCGTGGGTGCACCGTGATGCCCTGCGCGCCGGCCAGCAGGCACAGCGTGGCGGCACGGGTGACCGAAGGGATGCCGAGGTGGCGGGTGTTGCGCACCAGGGCCACTTTGTTGAGGTTGACGGAGAGCGCGGTCATAGGTTTTGGAGTTCCATCATGATCTGGCGGGTGCGCAGCACCGGAACGCCGCAATGGTAGTGCAGCAGGGTGCGCAGCTGGCTGCGCAGCGGCGCCAGCACCGGGGCGCAGGCGCGCAGCACGGCGAGCAACACCTCGTTGGACAGGCCTTCGTGGTCGAGCGCGGCTTGCAAGGCCAGCCACTGGGCGCCGGGCAGGCTGGCGCGGTCGTCGGCATGGGCGGCGCGCAGGCCACCTTCGGGCAGCAGCACGTAAGAGGTGTCGGCGGCCAGCTCGGCCAGCGTGGCCGACTCCATGCCGAGTGCCGGCAGCAGGCCAATCTCGCGCAGCAGCAGCAGCTCGAACGCGCGCAGCGCCAGCGGCAGGCCTTCGCTGGGGGCCATGGGCGTGGCGGCGTTGGCGGCAGCGGTGCTGCGGGCGAAGTCGGTGGCCAGCAGTTGCACGGTGGCGGCGTAGCTGTCAAACAAACGGGGGTGCGGGTCGTCGCGCGCCAGCAGGCGGATCAGCAGTTCGTTCAGGTAGTAGCCGGACATCAGCGCATCGCCCGTGGGCATGGTGTGCCCGCCCATCCATTCCGCGCCTTTGAGGGTGCGGATCTCGGCGTCGCCCCCAAAGGCAATCTGCAACGGCTGCAGCGGCAGCAGCACCGGGCGAAAGTTGGAACTGGGCTTTTTGGCGCCCTTGGCCACCAGCGCCACCCGCCCGTGCTGGCGGGTGAACACGTCCAGGATCAGGCTGGACTCGCTCCAGTCGTGGTGGTGGAGCACATAGGCGGGTTCGTGGCTGATGCGCTGGGCGGGCACAGCAGTAATGCCTCAGGCGAGGTCAGCGCCGCAGCGCCGGGCCGCCCCAAGCAAGGCACGGCCCCCTCGGGGGGCAGGAAGCCACACGCAGTGGGCGACCGTGGGGGCCACATTACTCATATCCAAACGAACGAACGCGTGCCTCGTCGTCCGCCCAGCCGGAACGGACCTTGACCCACAGCTCGATGAAGACCTTGGCGTCCATCAGCCTTTCCAGCTCGACCCGGGTCTCGGTGCCGATGCGCTTGATGCGTTCGCCCTTGTCGCCAATCACCATGGCCTTGTGGCCGTCGCGTTCCACCACGATGGTGGCGGCGATCTTCACCAGCCGCTTGTGACCTTTGCGGGCGGGCGGTTCCTCCGAAAAGGTGTCGATGACCACGGTGGAGGTGTAGGGCAGCTCGTCGCCGGTCAGGCGGAACAGCTTTTCGCGCACCATCTCGCTGGCGAGGAATTTCTCGCTGCGGTCGGTGAGCTCGTCTTCGGCATAGAACCAAGGCTGCTCGGGCAGGTATTTTTCGCAGATGCCAAACAGGCGCTCGATGTCCTTGGCGTTTTTGGCCGACATCGGCACAAACTCGGTGAAGGGGTGGCGCTGCTGCATCTCCTGCAGCCAGGGCGCAATGTCGGCGCGGCGCGTGACCTGGTCGAGCTTGTTGGCCACCAGCAGGCAAGGCGTGCCCTCGCGCAGCAGCGCCAGCACCTTGGCGTCGGCCTGGTTGAAGATGCCGGCCTCGACCACAAACAGAATCAGGTCCACATCGCTCAGGGCCCCCTGCACGGTCTTGTTCAGCGAGGCGTTCAACGCGTTGCTGTGCCGGGTCTGGAAACCGGGGGTGTCGACGAACACGAACTGCGTCGCCCCCTGGGTGCGCATGCCGGTGATGCGGTGGCGCGTGGTTTGCGCCTTGCGCGAGGTGATGCTGATCTTCTGGCCCACGAGCGCGTTGAGCAGCGTGGACTTGCCCACGTTGGGCTTGCCCACAATCGCGATCAGGCCGCAGCGTTGCGGGCTGGCAGCGTCGGAAATGGCCTCGGGCAGCCCCTCGGGCGCCTCTGCGGCGCCTGCCGCCTCGTTTTCAGCACCATTTTGGCCATCAGCCTTAGTGGAATCTACCGATGGCGCTACGGTATCGATAGCATTTGTCATTTGGAACGGTCTTTCAAAGTCTGCAGCATGGCTGCGGCGGCGGCCTGTTCGCCGGCGCGGCGCGAGCCCCCAATGCCACGCTCAGTCTGGTTGAGTTCGCTCACCAGGCACTCCACATCAAAGGTCTGCCGGTGCGCCTCGCCCAGCGTGGCCACCACGCGGTAGATGGGCAGTTTCATCTTGCGGCCCTGCAGCCATTCCTGCAACTCGGTTTTCGGGTCTTTGCTGGCGGCCTGCATGCCCGGCGCCACCTCCACGTCTTTGAACAGGCGCTCCACCAGGGCGCGCGCGGCGTCAAAGCCGGCGTCGAGGTAGACCGCACCGATCACCGCTTCGAGCGCATCGGCCAGGATCGACGGCCGCTTGTAGCCGCCCGAGCGCGACTCGCCCTCGCCCAGCCGCAGCACCGACGACACGTCCAGCTGCGTGGCCAACTGGTGCAGGGTGTCTTGCTTGACGAGGTTGGCGCGCACGCGGGAAAGTTCACCTTCCGAGAGCCCCCCCAGCGCGCGGTAGAGCAAATCGGCCACCGACAGGTTGAGCACCGAATCGCCGAGAAACTCCAGGCGTTCGTTGTGGTCGGCCGAAAAACTGCGGTGCGTCAGCGCCCGTTCCAGCAAGGCGGGCTGGCTGAAGCGGTGTTGCAGGCGGTCTTGCAGGGCCTGCAGGTCGCGTTGTGGAGAAGCACCCACGTTAGCGGGAGCGCCCAGCGTATTTGATGACGATGAACACCGGGCCGGCAACCGGAATTTCGCGGTTGTAGGCAAAGCTGACAATGACCTTGTCGTTCTCTTTGGTGACCACGAGGTCGTTGCCGGTGATGGAACGGATGTCGTCGATGGTGGCGGCGTTGTCAAAGATCCGGCGCACTTCGGGCACGGTGTTGCCAGCCGAGGCCTTGTTGGCCGCTTTCAGCGCGGCCTGGTACTCCAGCACCGTGGGAAAGGCCTGCGCCACCAGCACGCCGATGCACGCCAGAATGCCGCCAAAAAACAAGAACCCAATCACCGAAAAGCCACGCTGCTGTTTCACCGGTCTGCCCTCCTGCGCGCTCAGTCAAACGAACCAAAGCGCTTGATGTTGGAAAAATTCATCCAGATGAAGAACGCCTTGCCAACGATGTTCTTGTCCGGCACAAAACCCCAGTAACGCGAGTCCAGCGAGTTGTCGCGGTTGTCGCCCATCATGAAATAGTGGCCTGGCGGCACCTTGCAGACCACCCCTTCCACACTGTAGACACAGTTGTTTTTGAAGGCAAAGTCGTCCGTGCCCGGAATGAAGGCGGGCCGGTCTTCGTCGTTCAACAGGCGGTGTTTCTTGTTGCCCAGCACCTCTTCGTAGTGCTTGTAGTAGCGCAGGGTGTCTTCGTCAAAGAAGTCGGGCACGCTGGTCTTGCTGACCGGCTTGCCGTTGATGGTGAGCTTCTTGTTCAGGTAGGCCACTTCGTCGCCGGGCACACCCACCACACGCTTGATGTAGTCCAGGCTGGGCTTGGGTGGGTAACGGAACACCATCACGTCGCCGCGCTGGGGCGGTGTGCCCTGGGTGATGCGGGTGTTCAGCACCGGCAGGCGCAGGCCGTAGTGGAATTTGTTGACCAGGATCAGGTCGCCGATCAGCAGCGTCGGGATCATCGAACCCGACGGAATCTTGAACGGCTCGAACAGGAAAGAGCGCAGCACGAACACAATGACAATCACCGGGAACAACCCGGCGGTCCAGTCCAGCCACCAGGGCTGCGCCATCAGTTTGTGCCGGGCCTGGCCAATGTCGCTGTCCACCTGCTGGATGCCCATGTTGTTGAGCTCGCCACGGCGGCGCGCGGTGTCTGTCTCCAGCTGCGCCACGGCACGGCGGCGGCGTGGCAGGAAATACACGCGCTCGGCCACCCAGTAGACACCGGTCACCAGCGTGGCGAGGAACAGCAGCAAGGCAAAGTTGCCTTCCACATAACCCAAGTACCAGCCGCCGGCATAGCCGACAAAGCAGGCCAGGATCAGACCCGTGAGTGCTTGAATCATGGCTGGGGCACCCATGAACTGCTGGCATGAAAGCCGCCGCGCCGGGCCGCCCCAAGCAAGGCACGGCCCCCTCGGGGGGCAGCGAACCACACGCAGTGGGGAGCGTGGGGGCCCGTCTTCATTCTTCCACCTGCAAGATGGCGAGAAATGCCTCTTGCGGCACTTCCACCGAGCCGATTTGCTTCATGCGTTTTTTGCCTGCTTTTTGTTTTTCGAGGAGCTTGCGTTTGCGCGAGATGTCACCGCCATAACACTTGGCGATCACGTTCTTACGCAGGGCTTTGATTGTCTCACGGGCAATGATGTTGGCCCCGATGGCGGCCTGGATCGCGACGTCGTACATCTGGCGCGAAATGATCTCGCGCATCTTGGCCACCACCGCCCGGCCACGGTACTGGCTCTGGCTGCGGTGCACGATGATGGAGAGCGCATCGACCTTGTCGCCGTTGAGCAGGATGTCGACCTTGACCACGTCGGAAGCACGGAACTCCTTGAACTCGTAGTCCATGCTGGCGTAGCCGCGGCTGACGCTTTTGAGCTTGTCGAAGAAGTCCAGCACGATCTCGCCCAGCGGCATCTCGTAAGTGAGCATCACCTGTTTGCCGTGGTAGGCCATGTTCATCTGCACACCACGCTTCTGGTTGGCCAGCGTCATCACCGGGCCCACGTACTCCTGCGGCATGTACAGGTGCACGGTGACGATGGGTTCGCGGATCTCGGCCATCTTGCCCACGTCGGGCATCTTAGACGGGTTTTCCACCATCAGCACCTCGCCGCCGTTCTTCACCACCTGGTAGACCACGCTGGGGGCGGTGGTGATCAGGTCTTGGTCGAACTCGCGCTCCAGCCGCTCCTGCACGATCTCCATGTGCAGCAGGCCCAGAAAGCCGCAGCGGAAGCCAAAGCCCAGCGCCTGGCTGACCTCGGGCTCGTAGTGCAGTGAGGCGTCGTTGAGCTTGAGCTTTTCCAGGCTGTCGCGCAGCGAGTCGTACTCGCTGGCTTCGGTCGGGTAGAGGCCGGCAAACACCTGCGGCTGGATTTCCTTGAAGCCGGGCAGCGCCTCGGTGGCCATCAGGGCCGCCGAACCGGTGCCGGTCTTGACCAGCGTCACCGTGTCGCCCACTTTGGCCGCCTGCAGTTCGCGGATGCCGGCAATGATGTAACCCACCTCGCCCGCTTCGAGCGAAGCGCGCGGCTGGTTGGCGGGGGTGAACACGCCGAGGTTGTCGGCGTTGTACATGGCGCCGCTGGCCATCATCTTGATGCGCTCACCCTTGACCAGCCGGCCATCGACCACACGCACCAGCATCACCACGCCCACGTACGGGTCGAACCAGCTGTCCACGATCATGGCGCGCAGCGGGCCGTCGGGGTTGCCCTTGGGCGACGGGATGCGCGCCACCACCGCTTCGAGAATTTCTTCGATACCCAGGCCGGTCTTGGCCGAGCAAGGGATCGCGTCGGTCGCGTCGATGCCGATCACGTCCTCGATCTCGTTGCGCGCGTTGTCGGGGTCGGCGTTGGGCAGGTCCATTTTGTTGAGCACCGGCACCACTTCCACACCGAGGTCGAGCGCGGTGTAGCAGTTGGCCACGGTCTGCGCTTCCACACCCTGCGACGCATCGACAACCAACAGCGCGCCTTCGCACGCTGACAGCGAACGCGACACTTCGTACGAGAAATCCACATGGCCCGGTGTGTCGATCAGATTCAGGTTGTAAACCTTGCCATCCTGGGCCTTGTACTTGAGTGCCGCCGTCTGCGCCTTGATGGTTATCCCACGCTCTTTTTCAAGGTCCATCGAGTCCAGAACCTGCGCCTCCATCTCGCGCGCTTCCAAGCCACCACAGCGCTGAATCAGGCGGTCTGCCAGGGTGGATTTGCCGTGGTCAATGTGGGCAATGATCGAGAAATTTCTGATGTGGTTCATCAACGTAGCGCTACAAGTGATTGAATTGAAACGGGCACTGGCCAGAAAAAAGGGCGCGTCATAGTCAGACGCGCCCTGAACCAACAATCTATGGCAACTGCGATAGTTGGAACTTCATTGTAGGCAAAAACCCATGCCCGTACACCCCGACCGGCGTCAAAACGGGGCCGTTGCGAAGGCACCACACACAAGTTATCCACAGCTTGATCACACATTGAAGTGGTCATGCTTGGGACAACATGTGGGTGAGCTGTGGATCGCAGGTGGACACGGAGAGAACATCTCGCATCGTGGTTTCTAACGGTTGGCTTATGCCTATTTCGGCCTTTGGAATCCGGTATTTTAGCCACTTCGGTCATGAGTCTTTGAAAAGTCAGTGTTCGCCAACATTTCAGACCGGTGACAAGGTCGTGGAAAAATAAAAGCGGGCACTGTGGTTTTGGGCGAAAAACATGAAAAACCCCCAAACCCGACTTCGGGATGGGGGCTTCGTGTCCGGCCACCTGCGCCAAGAGGCGCAGGAACACCAACAGGCTTGGTTACTTGGCGGCCGGGCGCACCAGCACAATGTTGGCGGTGTCGCCCCGCAGCACCAGCAATGCAATCGCCTTGCTCTTGTCGGCCTTGGCCAATGCCGTTTCGAATTCGCGCACATTTGCCACCTGGGTGTTGCCCAGTTGCAAGATGACGTCGCCCTCGCGCAGGCCGGCCCGCGCAGCGCCACCGGCGGCCGTGTCCACGCGCACACCGCCTTTGAGCTTGAGCTCGGTTTTCTGCGCGTCGGTCAGCTCGCTGATGCCCAGCCCCAGCAACTCCCCGGCTTGCGACGATTTGGGCTTCTCCGCCGGTTTGGCATCGGCCTTTTTCACCGGCACCTTGTCGGGCTCGATCTCGGCCACGGTCACGGCCAGGTCCTTGGTGGCGCCGCGCCGGAACACGGTCAGCGTGCTCTTGGTGCCGGGCTTGGTGTTGCCCACCAGGCGCGGCAGATCGGACGACTTGTCGATCGCCTTGCCATCGAACTTGACGATGATGTCGCCCGGCTCCACGCCCGCCTTGTCGGCCGGTGCGCCGCTCTCCACATTGCGCACCAGGGCGCCTTGCGGTTTGCCGAGGCCAATCGACTCGGCCACTTCTTTGGTGACTTGGTCGATCTGCACGCCAATGCGTCCGCGCGTGACGCGGCCTGCGCTGCGCAACTGGTCGGCCACACGGCTGGCTTCGTCGATCGGGATGGCGAACGAGATGCCCTGAAAACCACCGGAGCGCGAGTAAATCTGGCTGTTGATGCCCACCACTTCGCCGCGCATGTTGATCAGCGGCCCGCCGGAGTTGCCGGGGTTGATGGCGACGTCGGTCTGGATGAAGGGCAAATAGTCGCCGGTGTCGCGCTGCTTGGCGCTGACGATGCCGGCGGTCACGGTGTTTTCCAGGCCAAACGGCGAGCCGATGGCCATGACCCACTCGCCCACTTTCAGGCGGCTGACGTCGCCAATCTTGACCGCCGGCAGGCCGGTGGCTTCGATCTTGACCACGGCCACGTCGGTGCGCTTGTCGGCGCCGATGATGCGGGCCTTGAACTCGCGGTTGTCGGTCAGCGTGACCACCACCTCATCGGCCCCCTCCACCACGTGGGCGTTGGTCATGACAAAGCCGTCGGCGGTCAGGATGAAGCCGGACCCCACGCCACGGGGCTGCTGCTCTTCTTCCTGCGGCTGGGGGCTGCGCGGCGACGGCTTGGGCATGTTGGGAATGCGGTCGCCGAAGAAGCGGCGGAACAGTTCCTGCATCTCGTCTTCCGAGCCGCGCGTGCCGACCTTGACCTTCTCCACCGTGCGGATGTTGACCACCGAGGGGCCAAGTTGCTCAACCAGCTCGGTGAAGTCAGGCAGGCCGCGGGGGCCGCCCACTGCAGGGCCAGCGGCGGCTTGCGCGGAAATGGGTTTGGCGGGCACCAGCGCGATGGTCGCACCCACCGCCACGGCCACCACAACGGCATACGAGCGGGCCTTCTTCCAGTCGATATTGATCATCATCCAGCTTTCATCACACGGTTATTTCGTACGTTCCAGGCTTTGGGCAAAGGCCTGCAAGGTCTGCGGCGGCACCTCACCCACAGCGGTCAGCCACCAGTCGCTGGTTTTGTCGCCGCTCTTCAGGCTCAGACGGCGCGTCAGGGTTTGGGTGGCACCCAGCGCTGTGGTGGTTTCCTGCAGATGGCGCTGGGGGTCGTAGATTTCAACAAACAACGACACCGCGGCCAGGCCGTCTGAAAACACCCACTGCATTGCGCCGTCGCGCGCCGGGGTGGCCGCCGCGGGCCGCTTGAAGCAGCTGACTGGGTTGAAACCGGCCACCGGAGACTTGAGCGTCCAGCCTTCGGCGGCAGGCGAGGTCTTGGTGAGGTTGACCTTCTCGACCCGGTAGCCCTCGGTGCGGCCCATCATCTGGGTCAGGCGGTCCATGCGCACCGGCGCGTCCATCTGCAATTCAGAAAAGGCCGACTGCTCGAGCACCTGGCCTTCGGCGTCCAGCGTCTGCAGCTTGACCACCAGCCCGGTTTTTTTCTCGCTCCAGATGCGGTAGCCGAAGCGCAGCTTGTCTTTGGGCGTGAGCAGCAACAGGTCGGTGTGGAAACCCGCCACGCGGTCGGTGTTGGTGACCTGGGTGGGTTGGGCGGTGTAGTGGTCGGTGATGCGGCTGCCGGTGAACGACAGGTTCGGGAACAGGCCGCTGGATTCGCGCCGTTCGCTGCGCACGACGCGGGTCTCCGGCAGGAAAGTCACCACCTGGTCGTTGTGGCGGAAAGTGGAACGGGGTGCGCCGGTGAGCGTCTCCACCCGCTCCATCTGCTGTTCGCCGTCGCACACGTGCCAGATGCGCGCGGTGGACATGCTGCCCGCCGAGGTGACCACAAAGGTGCCCACATAGGCGCGGCGACGCGAGGCCTCGTGCATGCGCATCAGCCAGTCGTTCACCGAGCGGCTGTCGGGCGCTGCGGCGCGGGCCGGCGACGGCGGTGCGCCCACCCCTTCAGCCGCTACGAAATTTGTAGCTGCAACACCAGAAAATACTAAGGCCAGCGCACGAAAAGACTGAAAATTCATGTCGAATTCGGTTCAAAAGGCTGCGTCAGCGCGCCGAGGCGTCAAAAGTCGCATTGCGCAGGAAGCCGGTGGACGTTTGCAGCGCCGAGGCACCGCCATGCTGCTTGTGGGCGGCCAGCAGATCGTCGAGTTGCGGGTCGCGCAGCAGCATGCCCTGCGGCGTCAGCACCTGGATGGTCTGTGGCTGCGTGCCCTGGGCCAGCACCGCCGACGCGGGCGCACCGCCAAAGGGGCCGGCCAAGTTCCAGCCCACCACACCGACCACCGCGACCGAGGCCAGACCGGCCACCAGTTTCCAGTGCCAGGCCGCGTCGTTGGCGGCGGGCTCGGTCACGGCCGGGACCAGCGCTGGCGTGTTGGCCAAGGCGGGTGACACCACCGCACGCGGCCAGACCGGCTCGGCCGCCAGCCGTTGCTGCAGCGCCTGCAAAAAGGCCTTGTCGTGCTGGTGGCTGCCGGCGACCTTCTCAGCCCGCAAGGCGTCGCCAATCAGGTGGTAGGTGTGCCAGGCGTCGCGCGCGGTGTCGCTGTCGGACAGCGCGTCCATGGCCTGGGTGAACTCGTCGCCATGCAGCTGGCCATCTGCAAGCGCAGACATCCATTCGCACTGGCGCTCGGTGGCGGTGGTGTTGGTTGACTTCATAAAGGGGCCTTACCTGTTGCCGACACGATCAAAAAAACTCACCAGCGCTTGCCGGACTGGTTGTCCAGCAGCGGCCTCACCTTCGCCGAGATCGCTTCTCGCGCCCTGAAAATGCGCGACCGCACGGTGCCAATCGGGCAGCTCATGGCTTCGGCAATCTCTTCGTAACTCAAACCTTCGATCTCCCGCAAGGTCACGGCCTGGCGCAAATCCTCGGGCAAGGCCTCCATCGCAGCGTTCACCACAGCGGCAATTTCGCGGCTCGCCAGCAGGGCTTCTGGCGTCTCTGTGGTGGTTAGTTCGTGTTCTGGGCGGTAAGTTTCATCGTCGTCGCTGCCCGATTTGAAGGTGCTCTCGAAAATCAGCGGGTCGCGCCGCATGTCCACCAGCGCCTTTTTGGCGGTGTTGACGGCAATCCGGTACAGCCAGGTGTAGAACTGGGCGTCGCCACGGAACTGGTGCAGTGCCCGGTACGCGCGGATGAAGGTTTCCTGGGCGATGTCCTGCACCAGTTCGGCGTCGCGCACCATGCGGCCAATCAGCCGCTCGATCCGGCGCTGGTACTTGATCACGAGCAAATCGAAGGCGCGGTTGTCGCCCGCGACCGTGCGCTCGACCAGCATCAGGTCGCTGTCGGGCGCGCTGGCAGCCGGAGGTACCGGCGGCAAAGGTGGCGTCACACCGGGCCTTTCTCGGGCCAAACGGCGTCTGTCAGCTCGGGGGTGCGCTGGCGATCGGCCAACACCGCGCGCCGCAGGTCGTCCCAGCGCGCCGGTGATTGGGCTCTTTCCAGCCACAGCCACACCCGGCGGCTGCCGGCCTGGGACAGGCTGAGCAACAGCACCTGCTGCAGGTCCAGGTGAATTTGGGGGGGGGCGGTCAAAGGCGCAGGGAACGCCCCGGGGTGGCGTGCCTCTGGCAACCAATGCCAGTCCCCACCGTCCCAGCGCAGCGCGCCGGGCGGTGTTTGCCGCCAAGACCACCACGCCAGGGCCCCCGCCAGCAACACGCTGCTGCCGGTGAGCAGTACCGGCCAGGCCAACTCGCCCACGTGCCAGCCCTGCCCGGCCGCCGCCAGCGCGCCGGCCAGCCACAACAGCGTCGCCAACCAGGCCAGAAAACGCGAACGCCCCACCGGGTACAGAACCGATGGGGCGTGGTGCATGGCGGCAGTGACCGGCCGGCTCAAACGAAGCGCTTGAACACAAGCGTTCCGTTGGTACCGCCAAAGCCGAAGTTGTTTTTCACCGCCACGTCGATCTTCATGTCCCGCGCGGTGTTGGCGCAGTAGTCCAGGTCGCACTCCGGGTCCTGGTTGAAAATGTTGATGGTCGGCGGGCTTTTCTGGTGGTGCAGGGCCAGCACGGTGAAGACGCTCTCGATGCCACCGGCGCCGCCGAGCAGGTGCCCGGTCATCGACTTGGTGGAGTTCACCACGATCTTCTTGGCGTGGTCGCCCAGCGCGGCCTTGATGGCGTTGCTTTCATTGATGTCGCCCAGCGGGGTGGAGGTGCCGTGCGCGTTGAGGTAGTCCACCTGGTCGGCATTGACACTGGCGTTGCGCAACGCCACCAGCATCGCACGGCGTGGGCCGTCCATGTTGGGGGCGGTCATGTGGCCGGCGTCGGCGCTCATGCCAAAACCGGCGAGCTCGGCGTAGATCTTGGCGCCGCGCGCCTTGGCGTGTTCGTACTCTTCCAGCACCAGCATGCCGGCGCCTTCGCCGAGCACAAAGCCGTCGCGGTCCTTGTCCCAGGGACGGGAGGCGGTTTTCGGGTCGTCGTTGCGGGTGGAGAGCGCGCGCATGGCGGCAAAACCGCCAATGCCCAACGGCGACACCGTGGCCTCGGACCCACCGGCGACCATCACGTCGGCGTCGCCGTACTCGATCATGCGGCCGGCGTCGCCAATGCAGTGCAGGCCGGTGGTGCAGGCGGTGACGATGGCGATGTTGGGGCCCTTGAAGCCGTTGCGCATCGACACGTGGCCGGCGATCATGTTGGAGATGGAGGCCGGCACGAAGAACGGTGAAATGCGGCGTGGGCCGCGGTTGACCAGTTCGGAGTGCGTTTCCTCGATCATCGGCAGGCCGCCGATGCCAGAGCCGATCACGCAGCCAATGCGTGTGGCCAACTCGTCGGTCAGCGCGTCGCCGGTGGGCAAGCCCGCGTCGGCAATCGCCTGAGCGGCAGCGGCGATGCCGTAATGGATGAAGGTGTCCATCGAGCGCGCGTCTTTGGCGCCGATGTAGCTCTCGAGCGGGAAATTCTTGATCTCACCGGCAATTTTGCAGGCGAAGTTCGACGCATCGAACTTGGTGATGAGGTCGATACCGGACTGACCGGCCAACAGGTTGGCCCAGGCCTCGGCCACCGTGTTGCCCACGGGGCTGATACAGCCCAGACCTGTGACGACAACGCGACGACGGGACATATGTCTGTGTGAATTCTGAAAACCAAGAAAATGGCTGCGGGCCCTGCGATTCAACACAGCGCGCTGCAGCCACCAAGTTCACCCACCGCTGTGCAGCACAGCGTGGCGCGCATCAGGCCTTGTGGTGCGCGTTCGCGTAGTCGATGGCGTTTTGCACGGTGGTGATCTTCTCGGCGTCTTCGTCGGGAATCTCAATACCGAACTCGTCTTCGAGCGCCATCACCAGCTCCACCGTGTCGAGCGAGTCGGCACCGAGGTCGGCCACGAAGGCTTTTTCATTGGTGACCTGGGACTCTTCCACGCCGAGTTGTTCGGCAATGATTTTTTTGACACGTACTTCGATATCGCTCATGGTTCCCTCAGAGGGTTGTAAAACAATCCGTGATTTTAGCTGGCCTAGGGGCTGTTCCCTAAAACCGGCCTGCCGAACGGACAATCGGCGCGAAACAGGGGGCTGAACTGGCCGTCAGGCCATGTACATGCCGCCGTTGACGTGCAGCTCCTGCCCCGTCACGTAGCTGGCCTGTGGGGAGGCCAAATAAGCCACCGCGTGCGCAATGTCCTCCGGTTTGCCCAAGGCGCCCAACGGGATCTGGCTCAGCAAGGCCTTGTGCTGCTCTTCGGGCAGGCCGGCGGTCATGTCGGTGGCAATGAAGCCGGGGGCGACGCAGTTGACCGTGATGTTGCGCGAGCCCAGCTCGCGCGCCAGCGCGCGGGTCATGCCGGCCACGCCGGCCTTGGCGGCCGCGTAATTGGCCTGGCCCGGGTTGCCGGAGGCGCCGACCACGCTGGTGATGCTGATGATGCGGCCGTAGCGCTGTTTCATCATGGTGCGCATCACGGCGCGGCTGAGGCGGAACACCGCTTTCAGGTTGGTGTCGAGCACCGCGTCCCAGTCGTCGTCTTTCAGGCGCATGGCCAGCATGTCGCGGGTGATGCCGGCGTTGTTCACCAGCACCTGCAGGCCGCCGTGTTCCTTGACGATGGCGTCCACCAGCACTTCCACCGCTGCGGCATCGTTCACGTTCAGGTTGGCACCACGGCAGCCGGGAAAGGCCGACAGCGCGGCGCTGATGTTGGCGGCGCCACCGTCCGAAGTGGCGGTGCCAATGACTTTCAGCCCCTGCGCGGCCAGTTCTTGTGCGATGGCCGCGCCAATGCCGCGCGAGGCGCCGGTGACCAGGGCCACCTGGCCCGCAAATGAAGCTGCGCTCATGCCAATTGCCCTTTCACGTCGGCCAGACTGGCCGGGTCGTACAACGCCAGGCCGGTCAATTCGGCATCAACGCGTTTGGTCAGGCCCGCGAGCACCTTGCCGGGGCCACATTCCACCAGCGTCGTCAGGCCGCGCGCCTTGATCGCCTGCACGCACTCGACCCAGCGCACCGGGCCAAACGCCTGGCGCACCAGTGCGTCGCGGATGCGGTCGACGTCGGTTTCCACCGCCACGTCGATGTTGTTGATCAGCGGAATTTTGAGCGCTGACAGCGCCACGGTGGCCAGTTTGCCGCGCAGCTTCTCGGCGGCCGGCTGCATCAGGCTGGAATGGAATGGTGCCGACACGGGCAACGGCAGGGCGCGTTTGGCACCGGCCGCCTTGACCACTTCGCAGGCCTTCTCGACCGCGGCCTTGCTGCCGGCAATCACCGTCTGTGCGGGGTCGTTGAAATTGACGGCTTCCACCACTTCGGCGCTGCCGGGGCCGAAACCCTGGGTCACCTCAAGGCAATGCGCAATGACCTTGGACGCCTCCATGCCCAGAATGGCGGCCATGGCGCCGGTGCCCACCGACACCGCGTCCTGCATGGCCTGGGCGCGAAAACGCACCAGCGGCACCGCGTCGGCCAGGCTCAGTGCACCGGCTGCGACCAGCGCAGAGTACTCGCCGAGCGAATGGCCCGCCACTGCGGCGGGGACTGCGCCGCCTTCGGCCAGCCACGCACGGTAGGCCGCCACAGCGGCCACCAGCATCACCGGCTGGGTGTTGGTGGTCAGCGCCAGCGCTTCCTTAGGGCCTTGCTGGATCAGCAGGCCAATGTCTTCACCGAGCGCGTCGGACGCTTCTTTCAAGGTGTCGCGTACCACCGGGTGGTCGCCCCAGGCGTCGAGCATGCCGACCGACTGCGAGCCTTGACCGGGAAAAACGAATGCGAAGGGTTTCATGCGTGCTGTTGTGCTGAATTTCAGACCGAATCGGGCCTAAGCCTTAGTCAAATCTAGCGACTTTGCTACAAAGTCAGGAGTACGGCGCCCCAGGTGAAACCACCGCCAACGCCTTCCAGCATCAGCGTGTCACCGGTTTTGATCTTGCCGCTGCGCACTGAGGCGTCGAGCGCCAGCGGGATGGACGCGGCCGAGGTGTTGCCATGCTGGTCCACCGTGACGATCAGCTTGGAGAGTGGCAGCTTCAGCTTCTTCGCGGTACTTTGCATGATGCGGATGTTGGCCTGGTGCGGGATCAGCCAGTCGATGTCGGCATCGGTCAGATTGGCTTTGGCCAACGTGGCGCGGGCCGCGTCTTCCAGCACACCCACGGCGAGCTTGAAGACCGCCTGCCCGTCCATCGTGAGCAAGGGGCTGCCAATCACCTGCCCACCCGACACATTGCCCGGCACACACAAAATGCCGACGTGTTTGCCATCGGCATGCAGGTCGCTGGCCAGGATGCCTGGCGTGTCCGACGCCTCCAGCACCACCGCGCCAGCGCCGTCGCCAAACAGCACACAGGTGGTGCGGTCGGTGAAGTCGAGGATGCGGGAGAACACCTCCGCACCGATCACCAGCGCGCGGTTGGCGGCGCCGGTCTGGATCATCGCGTCGGCCACGCTCAACGCGTAGACAAAACCACTGCAGACCGCCTGCACATCGAACGCCGGGCAACCGGCGATGCCGCGTGCGTCGTCCGACGACTGCGCCAGCTTGTGCTGCAGGATGCAGGCAGTGGATGGGAACACCATGTCTGGCGTGGACGTGGCAACGATGATCAGGTCAATCTCGGACGCGCTGCGGCCAGCGGCCTGCAAGGCCTTTTTGGCGGCCTCAAAACCCAGGTCGCTGCTGCACACGTCGGGCGCAGCAAAGTGGCGCGCCCGGATGCCGGTGCGCTCCACAATCCAGTCGTCCGATGTCTCCACATCACGCGCGGCCAACTCGGCCGCGAGGTCGGCGTTGGTCAACCGGCGGGGTGGCAAATAACTGCCGGTGCCGGCAATGCGGGAATAGCGTCTCATGTTCTAGTGGGTGGGCTCGGCCAGTTCGGCCACCGGGGTCACGGGCAGCAACAAAGGTGCTGCACGTGCAATCCGGGCCTGAACCCGCGCCAGCAGGTTGTTTCGAGCCGCATCATACGCGCGGTTCAACGCCTGCTCGAAGGCGAAGGCGTCGGCCGAGCCATGGCTCTTGAACACGAGGCCACGCAAACCCAGCAATGCCGCCCCGTTGTAACGGCGGTGGTCCACACGCCGCTTCAAAGCAAGTAGCGCCGGATAAGCAAAGATAGCCCCAATTTTCCTGAAAATGTTGCGAGAAAACTCGTCTTTCAGAAAATCACCAATCATTGAAGCAAGGCCTTCACTGGTCTTCAGCGCCACGTTGCCGACAAACCCATCGCAGACCACGATGTCCACCGTGCCCTTGAAAATGTCGTTGCCTTCCACGTTGCCAAAGAAATTGATGTCGCCAGTGCTTGCCGAAGATCGCAGCAGTTCACCTGCTTTTTTAATGATTTCGCTGCCTTTGATGACTTCTTCGCCCACATTCAGCAGGCCCACGGTGGGGTTCGGGTCATTTTTGAGCACCGACACCAGCGCCGAGCCCATCACCGCAAACTGCAGCAGGTGTTCGGCACTGCAGTCCACATTGGCCCCGAGGTCCAGCACCGTGGTGGCACCGCCAAGGGCATTGGGCATTTGGGTGGCAATGGCCGGCCGGTCAATCCCGTCGACCGTTTTCAGAAGATAGCGTGCAATGGCCATCAAAGCACCCGTGTTGCCAGCAGAAACGACCGCTTGCGCAGTTCCGTCCTTGACCTGCTGGATGGCCACGCGCATCGACGAGTCTTTTTTGCGGCGCAACGCCACCTCGACCGGATCGTCCATTCCCACCACCTCGCTGGCGGGCGCGGTGGTCGCACGCGGGTGCACGAACGCAGCCAGACTGGCAGGCTGGCCGACCAGCAGCAGCTGCGCATCGGGATGGGCATCCAGGAACTGGCGGCAGGCGGCCAACGTCACCGACGGGCCATGGTCGCCGCCCATGCAATCGACTGCCAGAGTGATCATGGGTGTGGTGCGCTGTCCAGACGTGGCCAAACCAGAGGGTGGTTCAGCCCAAGGCCATCAAAACAAAGGCCCGACGCTACGCCAGGTAGCCTCGGGCCCTGCATGAATGGCAACAATCAGGCTTCTGATTTGTTTTTCAGCACCTGACGGCCACGGTAGAAGCCGTTCGGGCTGATGTGGTGGCGCAGGTGGATTTCACCGGTGGTGGGTTCCACGGCAATGCCTGGCACGTCCAGCGCATTGTGCGAACGGTGCATGCCACGCTTGGATGGCGATTTCTTGTTTTGCTGAACGGCCATGGTCGGCTCCTGAATGTCGGTAAATCAATGGGTAAGGCGTGGCGCATGTGCCCCGGAAGGAACACTGACATGGGGCAGCAAGCACGCTGTGCAAACACCCGCTGCTCAGCCGTTATGCGCCCGACTGTGACGACAAACCCCGAAGGCCTGCCGCTGCGTTTAGCCTTGGATTATAGCCCAAAGGCTTGATTCAGTTCGACTTTTCAGCCTTGCCGGTGCGCAACGCGGCCAGCACCGCGAAAGGATTGGGTTTTTCCGGCAAGCCATCGGGCGCCAGCGCCACATCCTGCGCGGCCTTGGCCGACCGCGCCGTGGTGCAACGCTCGTGGCGCGGCACGATGGGCAGCGCCATGAGCAGTTCGTCCTCAACCAGGGCTGGCAGGTCAAACTCGGGCGCCAGCACCAACACATCTTCTTCCGACGCGTCGTCCTGCTCGGCGGCGGTGGCTTCGTCCGCCACAAAGCGGAATGACCGATCGACCTGCAAGGCCACATCGACCGGCGCCAGGCAGCGCTGGCAGGTCAGCGGCAGCACGGCCTCTATCGCCATGTGCAGCCAGACCTCGGCTTCACCGGAAGCACCCGGCAGCATCTCGCCCCGGGCCGTCCAGTGCAGCGACAGCCCCGCCAGATCGCCCACAGCCTCTTCGGCCAGACGCGGGTGGTCGGTCAGCAGGTCGGTACGGGTCAGGGTGGCGGCTTCGCGCGCCAGCACGCGCAGGTCAACTGCACGCGGCGAAAAGGAAGAACTCATGCGGCGAGTGTAAGAGAATCAGCGCATGACAGCCGTGATTTGCCCATGAACGCCCCGCCAGCCCGCTCCCTGGTACTGGGTTCAACCTCACCCTACCGCCACGCACTCCTGTCGCGGCTGGGGTTGCCCTTCACCACCGTTTCGCCCCAGGTGGACGAAACCCCGAAACCGGGGGAACCCCCACGCGACCTCGCCAAGCGCCTGGCACTGGCCAAGGCCCAGGCTGTGGCGGACCTGCACCCAGACGCGGTGGTGATCGGCTCCGACCAAGTGGCCGATCTGCACGGCGTGCCACTGGGCAAACCCGGCAACCACGAACGCGCCACCCACCAACTGCAGCAGATGCGTGGCCAGACCGTGTTGTTCCACACGGCAGTCGCCGTGGTGTGCGCCCGCAGCGGGTTCACGCAGCAGGCGATGGCCGAGGTGAAGGTGCGCTTCCGCTGGCTCAGCGATGCGGAGATTGAGGCCTACCTGCAGACAGAAAAGCCTTACGACTGCGCCGGGAGCGCCAAAAGCGAAGGCCTGGGCATTGCCCTGCTGGACGCCATCGACAGCGACGATCCGACCGCGCTGATCGGCCTGCCGCTGATCCGCACCTGCCAACTGCTGCGCGAGGCCGGCCTGCGGTTGATCGCATGAGCACATCAACGTTCGGCACCCTGTTCCTTGTTCCCGCCCCGCTCGACTTTGGTGCAACCGATGCCGCACCGCTCACGGATGCCATCCCCTTGGGCACGCTGGTGGTGGCCGCGCGGCTGCAGCATTGGGTGTGTGAAAACGCCAAGACCACCCGCGCCTACCTGAAGCGGGTCGGTGCGGTGCAGCCACTGGCCGCGCCGTTGCAGGCGCTGCAAATGCAGGAACTGCCCCACGCCGTGCACAAACACGGTGACCATGCCGGGCAGTTCGACGCCAAGTTCTTGTTGGCACCGGCCTTGCAAGGGCATGACATGGGTTTGGTCAGTGAAGCGGGCATGCCCGCAGTGGCCGACCCGGGCTCGTCGGTGGTGCGGGCGGCACACGACCTGGGGGTGCCGGTGGTGCCGCTGGTCGGACCGGTGTCGCTGCTGCTGGCGCTCGCCGCCAGCGGCCTGAACGGCCAGAACTTCGCCTTCGTGGGCTACCTGCCGCAAGACACGGCGGAGCGGGCACAGCACATCAAAACCCTGGAGTCGCTGGCACTGAAGACCGGGCAAACCCAGCTGTTCATTGAAACACCCTACCGCAATGCCGCGCTGTTCCAGGCCTTGTTGCAGACGCTGCAGCACAACACCCGGCTGGCGGTGTGCAGCGGCCTGACATTGGCCTCAGCGCAGGTGCACAGCCGCCATGCGAAGGCCTGGAAACAGGCACCGGTCATGAACACCAGCCTGCCAACGGTCTACGCCATCGGCCGCTGACGCCATCGGTCAGCGGATAGCCGGGATCGCTTTCAGAGCGTTCACCGCGCCTTCGCCGATGGACGCGCCAAAACGCTTGGCCAGCCGCTCGGCCACATTCTCGCGGCGGGTGTAGTCCACCAGGTCTTCGGCCTTGACGACCTCCCGAGCCACGTAGTCCACGTTGCCCAGGTGGTCCGCCAGACCCAGCTCAATCGCCTGTTGGCCGCTCCAGAACAGGCCACTGAAGGTTTCAGGCGTTTCTTTCAGGCGCTGGCCGCGCCCGGCCTTCACCACGTCAATGAACTGCTTGTGGATCTGGTCCAGCATGTTTTGGGCGTACGCACGGTGTTTTTCAGTTTGCGGGCTGAACGGGTCCAGAAAACCCTTGTTCTCGCCAGCGGTCATGAGGCGGCGCTCAACGCCCAGCTTCTCCATCAGCGTGGTAAAGCCAAAGCCGTCGATCAACACACCAATGCTGCCAATGATGCTGGCCTTGTCCACGTAAATTTTGTCCGCCGCCACGGCGATGTAGTACGCCGCCGAGGCGCACGACTCTTCAACCACCGCATAAACCGGCTTCTTGTGCTTGGTCTTCAGCCGCATGATTTCGTCGTTGATGATGCCGGCCTGCACCGGGCTGCCGCCGGGCGAGTTGATCAGCAACACCACCGCCTGCGAGCCGCTGTCGTCGAACGCCGAACGCAGGGCGTCCACAACCAACTCGGCGCTGGCGTCGGCCCCGGAAGCGATTTCACCCTTGATGGACACCACCGCCGTGTGCGGTGCTGATATCTCGCCGGTCTTGCCGGGACGGCCCAGCGACACCCAGGCGATGACCACAAAAAACAGCAGCCAGGAGAGACGCACAAAGATGCGCCAGCGGCGGTTGGCCTTTTGCTCGCTCAAGGCCGCCGCAGCGAGCTTCTCCAGAACCGTCCGCTCCCAGCCCGCAGCGGGCGTCACGTCGGCCTGGGCGGGCGCAGGTGCTGCCGGTTTGGTTGGCTCGATGCTGCTGGTATTCAGGGTCGGTTCCGTCATGTCAAAACTCTAAAGTCTTTAAGTTGTAGGCAGTATGCCAGTAGACAACGCCCGCCGATTCACTGAGGGCGATGCGGACCAGCCCCCCTCGACAAGGCCCGCCCGCGCAGGCGCCGGTGTCAGGCTGGTAGGCCGCGCCATGGGTCGCGCACAGCAGCCAGCGGCCGGTGTCGTCAAAGAACCGGTTTGGCTGGTAGTCCATCTCCATCGCCACATGGCTGCAACGGTTCAGATAGGCATGCACCTGGCCCTGGTAGCGAATGGCAAATGCGCGGCAGGTCTGACCACCGTAGACCACGTCAAAGGGCACCGCCACCGCCCCGTCTTGCAGGTCGTGTGTGTTGCACAGTGGAATGGCCTGCTCCATGGGTGGCGACTTTAGCCGTTGGTCAGCAACCAGTCGCGCAGTTCGCCCACCGAATGGGCAACAACGCGCGGCTTCAGCGCATGAAAAGCGTCGGGCTCGTGGGCGCCGTAGCTCACCGCCACGCTGGCGCAGCCGGCGTTCAGCGCCATTTGCAGGTCGTGCGTGGTGTCACCGACCATCAGGGTGCGCTCGGGCGGCACGCCAAACTCGGCCATCAGTTCCAGCAGCATTTGCGGGTGCGGTTTGCCGCGGGTTTCGTCGGCGGTGCGTGAGCTGTCAAACAGCCGCTGCAGGGCAACCGCCTGGAAAGCCTCGTCCAGCCCGGCACGCGATTTGCCGGTTGCCACCGCCAGCAGGTGCTGGCGTGCTTTCAGGACGTCCAGCAGGTCCAGCACACCGCCGAACAAACAGAGGTCGTTCTGGTGCACCGCGTAATGGTGGCGGTAACGCAAACCCAGCTCGGGGTAGCGGTCCTTGGGCACGTCCGGCGCGGCGTGGGCCAACGCCTGCATCAGCCCCATGCCAATGACGTACGACGCGTCACGGTCGCTCGGCACGGTGCCGCCCACATCCGCCACCGCCGCCTGGATGCAGCGGGTGATGATGGCAGTGGAGTCGAACAGCGTGCCGTCCCAATCGAAGGCAATCAGGTCGAACTGGCGTTTGCGCCGGGGTTCACGGGGTGAGGTGGGTGACATGGTCAACACAATGCTGGAGTTCGGCGGGCAGTTCGCTGGTCAGTGACACGCGTTCGCCGCTGGTTGGGTGGTTGAGCTGCAGCCGCCAGGCGTGCAGAAACATGCGCTTCAGGCTGCCGGCACGGGCCAAGGCCTTGTTCAGCTCGAAATCGCCGTATTTGTCGTCGCCAACGATCACGTGGCCTTGTGACGCAAGGTGGACGCGGATCTGGTGCGTACGCCCGGTCTTGATGGTGACTTCCAGCAGCGTGTAGCCCGCCAGCCGCTGCGCCACCTTGACCAGGGTGATGGCACGCATGCCGTCCGGGTCGTCCTTGGCCACCACCTTCACACGGCGTTCGCCGTCGGCGGCTAAAAACTTGTGCAGGTGCTGGTCAATGACCTTGACGCGGGCGGGCCACTCGCCCTTCACCAGCGCCAGGTAGGTCTTGTGGATGGCTTTTTCGCCAACGTGGTCACGGAACTGGTCTTGCAGCGCGGTGAGTGCACTGCGTTTCTTGGCGACCAGCAAGATACCGGAGGTTTCCCGGTCCAGCCGGTGCACCAGCTCCAGGAATTTCGCCTGCGGACGCGCCATGCGGAGCTGCTCGATCACGCCAAAACTCACCCCGCTGCCACCGTGCACCGCCACGCCGGCGGGTTTGTCCAGGGCAATCAGGTGATCGTCCTCCAGCAGCACCGGGAAATCGCGCGCCGGGGCGGCGTGGGCCATGGCCTCGGCCTTCTCGGCCACCCGCTCAGAAATGCGCACCGGCGGCAGACGCACGAGGTCGCCAGTGGCGACCCGGGTGTCAGCCGCCGCCCGCCCTTTGTTGACGCGCACCTCGCCGCTGCGGATGATGCGGTAGACATGGGTCTTGGGCACGCCCTTGAGCTGGCGGATCAGGAAATTGTCCAGCCGCTGGCCCGCTGAATCCTCGTCCACGGTGATGAATTTGGCTTTTGGCGCAGCCGCATCCCCCCCGGGCGCTGGCTTGACCCCTATAATCTGATGCAACAGCGGTGCGTTGTAAGTGGTTGATTTCACTGGAAGTCGGCCCGATTCAGTCGGGCGGAGTTTAGTCCAGTCGCCACCCTCGCCGCTGCAAGGTCGATGCCCCCTGCTGCCCTGCACACAAACCACAAGGCCATTGCCGTGTGATGGTTTGCCAGGCAACCGGTTCAGCCGACACCATGAAACACTGAGACGGAATACCCCAGTTTGCCAGCCCCTTGCTGGCAAACGGATCAAAGCGAAATGTTTGTACTGACAGGATTGCTCTTCCTCGGACTGTGCTGGCTTCTAGCCCCACAGCGCCTTGGGCAATCGCTGCCGGCCCTTGCCATCCCGGCATGGGTCGCCATGGTCCAGACAGTCACCGGGCCCAACTGTGCCCTCGCCCCCATCCACGCGCCCCTGCCCTGGCGGCTGAGCTGATGCTCGGCCTGCTGTCGGCACCTTCGGCAATTCCCTTCGTTTCACGGCGTTCGCTCCGGCATCGTTGGCCCATTCAGGGCATGTGAAGTCGCAAGACTTCGCGGTGGACTTGGCAGACCCCCAGTGGCCTGCCGGCACCGCACACACGAAGAAGGAAGTGCATCATGAAACGGATGCTGATCAACGCCACCCAGGCGGAAGAACGCCGGCTGGCGATTGTCGATGGACAGAAACTCCTCGACTACGAAATTGAAATTGAAGGGCGCGAACAGCGCAAGGGCAACATCTACAAGGCGGTGGTCACACGGGTCGAGCCCTCGCTCGAAGCCTGTTTCGTCGACTACGGCGAAGACCGCCACGGCTTCCTGCCGTTCAAGGAAATCTCCCGCCAGTACTTCGCGCCAGGCGTGCCGGTCAACCAGGCCCGCATCAACGACGTGATCCGCGAAGGCCAGGAGATGATGATCCAGGTCGAGAAGGAAGAGCGCGGCAACAAGGGCGCGGCGCTGACCACCTTCGTCAGCCTGGCTGGCCGCTACGTGGTGCTGATGCCGAACAACCCGCGCGGCGGTGGCGTGAGCCGCCGCATCGAGGGCGACGACCGGGCCGAGCTCAAAGAGGCCATGGACCAGTTGGAGTACCCCAACGGCATGTCCATCATCGCGCGCACCGCCGGCATTGGCCGCAACGCGCCCGAACTGCAGTGGGACCTGAACTACCTGCTCAAGCTCTGGACCGCGATTGACGGTGCCGCCAAGGCCGGCAAGGGCGCGTTCCTGATCTACCAGGAATCCAGCCTGGTGATCCGCGCCATTCGTGATTACTTCAACCACGACATCGGCGACATCCTGATCGACACCGACGACATCTACGACCAGGCCCAACAGTTCATGGCCCACGTGATGCCGGAGCACGCCGCCCGCGTGAAGCGCTACCGCGACGACGCGCCGCTGTTCAGCCGCTTCCAGATCGAGCACCAGATCGAGTCGGCCTATGCACGCACCGTGACGCTGCCGTCCGGCGGCGCCATCGTGATCGACCACACCGAAGCGCTGGTCAGCGTGGACGTGAACTCGGCCCGCGCCATCAAGGGCGGCGACATCGAGGAAACCGCCACCCGAACTAACCTGGAAGCCGCCGACGAAGTGGCGCGCCAGATGCGCCTGCGCGACCTGGGTGGCCTGATCGTGATCGACTTCATCGACATGGAAGAGTCGAAGAACCGCCGCGAGGTGGAAAACCGCCTGCGCGACGCGCTGCGGCAAGACCGTGCCCGGGTGCAGTTTGGCACCATCTCCAAGTTCGGCCTGATGGAAATGAGCCGCCAGCGCCTGAAGCCGGCGCTGAGCGAAGGCGCCTCCATCCCCTGCCCGCGTTGCGGTGGCTCTGGCCACATCCGCGACACCGAGAGCTCGGCGCTGCAAATCCTGCGCATCATCCAGGAAGAGTCGATGAAAGACAGCACCGCCTCGGTGCTGTGCCAGGTGCCGGTGGAAGTGGCCTCGTTCCTGTTGAACGAGAAACGCTCGGAAATCGCCAAGATCGAACTGAAGCAGCGCATCAACGTGCTGATGGTGCCCAACAAGACACTGGAAACGCCCAACTACAAGCTGGAGCGCCTGAAACACGACGACCCGCGCCTCGACAACATCGAAGCCAGCTACAAACTGGCCGAAGAAGTCGAAGACCCGACCACCGTCACCCGCCGCAGCCAGGAACGCAGCAACAAGCAGGAACCGGTCATCAAAGGCGTGCTGCCCGACGCACCGGCGCCTCAGGCCGCGCCCCGCGCAGAAGCGGCCGCACCCCGTGCAGCGGCCCCGGTGGCCGCGCCTGTGGCCCCCAAAGCCCCTGTTGTCGCACCGGCAGAGACCGGCTTTTTTGGCTGGGTCAAGGGCTTGTTCGGCATCACGCCCGCAGCGGCACCCGCACCAGCCCCGGCTGTGCCTGAGAAAAAAGAAGCCCGCCGCGACGGCCGCCCAGAACGCACCGAAGGCCGCGGCGAACGCGGCGGTGAGGGCCGTGGCGAGCGCGGCGAAGGCAACCGACGCGGTGGCCGGGGTGGCCGTGGCCGCGACGGCGAGCGTGGCGAACGTCCCCCACGCGCCGAAGGTGCGGAACGCGGCCCACGCGCTGAAGGCGCAGAGCGGGCCGAACGCGCACCCCGTGCCGAAGGCGAACGCGGCCCACGCAGCGAAATGGGCGCCCGCCCTGAAGGCGGTGGCGAGCGCAACAACGAAGGCCGCCGTGGTCGCCAAGGCGCGGACGGCGAGCCGCGCCGCGAACGGGGTGAGCGCGGTGAGCGCGGCGAAGGCCGTCGCCCACCCCGCGACGCTGAACAACGTGCCACCCTGCCCGTTGCCGCTACAGAAACAGAAGCAGCACCGCTAGATTTGACTGGGGCTGACAGCCAAAACGCTTTACAAAATGCCACGCCAACTGGCGAAACGCGTGCAGAACGCCCAGCTGGCGAGCGTGGTGGCCGCCGCAGCCGTGGTGAGCGCGGTGAAGGCGGTGGCCGCCGTGAGCGCGGCGAGCGACCCGCGCCCGACGCCGCAGCCCCCACCAGCGGCGACACCACCAGCCTGCTGGCCGGTACGCCAGACCACGTGGTCCCGACCGACGGCGCACCGGAAAGCCTGCGCGAACGCCGCAGCCGCGACCGTTACGGCCGTGAACGGCGTGACCGCAACGACCGCGGTGAATCGAACGCCATGGCCGCTTCAGCCGACACCGCAGCCCCGGCAGACAGCACCCCGGCGCCAGCGGCCGAATGGGTCAGCACCGAACCCGCCAACCTGGCGGCCGTGATCCTTGGTGCCGAAGCAGTGTTGGGCGGGGGTGCGCCGACAGCGACCGAAGCCACACCTGTGGCAGCGCCTGTGGCCGACGCACCGCCAGCGGCCGTCACCCCGGCGGCACAACCGGTGCCAACCACAGCCGCCCCGGTGGCCCCTGCCGCTGCGGCGGCGTACACACTGCCAATGGACGCACTGCAGCAGATTGCCCAGGGCTCCGGCCTGGAATGGGTGAACTCGGACGCGGCCAAGGTGGCCCAGGTGCAAGCCAGCATCGCTGGCCAGCCAGCCCCTGTGCATGTGCCGCGCGAACGGCCGCCACTTGTGGTGACCGACGATGGCCCGCTGGTGCTGGTGGAGACCAAACGCGACCTGCGCCAGGTCACATTGCCCTTTGACACGGGTACGCCGCCAGCCGCCTGAGCGCCCGGTGACCTGACACCCCCGCACTGGCCTGGACCGGCTCAGCGCGGGGCAGGCACCTCGAACGCCAGCGTGATGAAGTGGCTTTCCCAGCGGTCGGGCTGGGTGGCGGACAACGCCAAGTCGGTCCCGCGCAGAATCCATCGGCCACTGAACGGCACGGGTGCGCTGACGCGGCCCTGGCCGTCGGTCTGGCGCCAGATGCCAAAACGCTGCCGTTCGCTCACCAGTTCCACCGGGAAATCGGCCAGCGGCTGACCGTCCCGCAACACCACAAAGGCCAGTGTGGCCCCCGGCCGCACCTCGGCTGGCGGGGTCAGCAGCAGCGCGTCCATGCCCAGCGGGCTGGGCTCGGTGGCGGCGGTTGTGACGTCGGCCGCCGGGGCCAACTCGATCCGGGCGTGCTTGGTGTAGCTTTCTTGCCAGGGTATGCCACGCTGCTGCAGGCTGGCCCAGGCTTGCCGCACCGCGTCACTCGGACGGATTTCACGGAAATACGCGCTGACCTTGTCGGCCGGCAAAACCACCTCGAACGGTTTCAGTTGCGCCCAGCAGGTGCGCGCGGCCACGCGGTCGCTGGGGTTGCGCACCCGCATCACCAGATGGGTGGCGGCTTCGGCATCGGGCAGCAAGGCCAGCGGCCGGCCACTGGCGCTGCGGCAACCTGCCTCGGCCACGCTGATGGCCTGCGGGTTGAACTCCAGCACCGGGTAGCGGTTGCCAGTGCCCAAAGCGAGCCGTGTTGGACCGCCCGTTTGGGCCGCGGGCAAAGGGCTGAACCAGGTGTCGTGCGCATGGGTGAGAGGGCCGTGCACCAGCAGCCAAACAAACAGCAGGTGGCGCGTAACTCGACCGGGAGGATGGGACATGGGCCAGCTTTCGTGTGGGTGCACCGAGGCAATCCCGGACCATACCGCCTTTGCAACACCCCGGCCCTGCACGGGGTTGTGGGCGCCTTACACGCTGCCGGCGCGGCGCCAGGCCTGCTGGGCGGACTCGGTGTCGTCCCGCTGTTCGGCCAGGCGGGCCAGGGCTTGCCAGGCGCTGCGCTGGAAACCGGCGTCCTGCAGGTTGCCGGCCGCCTGGGTGAGCAGCTGCTGGGCCTTGCCCCACAGCCGCTGCTGGAGGCAGGCAAAGCCGGCCAGGTACTGCAGCTTGGCGTCGCGCGGGTTGTTCTGCAGCGCGGTTTCTATCCGGGCCAGCCAGAGGCCGTCGAGCGGCGTGGCGGCGGCTCCAAACGCCGCTTCCAGCACCCGCACCAGCCTGAGCTGCTGGGCTTCGGCCAGCGCGTCGGGCTGGGACACCATGTGTTCCCACACCGGCAGCAGCCACTGCTGCGCCAGCAACGCGTCGCCCTGCAGCGCCAGCAGGCGCTGGGCGGCGTGGATGGCGACGTCGGGCATCTGGCGCTCGGCGCTGTCGAGCTGCGCCCAGGCGCTGTGCAACTGGTTGGGGTCGTAGGCGGCGCTGAGCAAATCGAGGATGAGCCCGCGCACGATGCTTTGGGCGGCGCTGGCGGAAAACGCGCCGTGCTTGGCCAGCAGGCGGGCGGTGTCCAGTGCCTGCGGTGTGCGCCGCGCCAGCCGGGCGGCCTTGAGCTTGATGCGCAAGGCCAGCGTGCGGCGGTTGGCGCCCTGGGGCAGTTTGTCGAGCCAGTCGAGGGCGGCCTCGGCGTCGCGGTTCACCAGCGCCCAGCGGGCGGCCGACAAAATGGCCGCCTCACGGGTTTCCTGCTCTTCGCGGGCGGTGGCAAAGGCCAGCGCCTGTTCGAGGTGGCTGTCGCGCGCGGTGGGGTCTTGCAACGACTGGGCGCTTTCTGCCGCCACCAGGTGGGCCAGCGATTGCAGGCGGTTGGTGTTGACGCGGCTGTGCCCGCCTTCCGCCAGCGCCGTGGCCTGGCTCAGCGTGCCCTGGGCCAGCTTGCGGGCGCGGATGAAGCGCCCCGCCAGTTGGTGCGACAACGCGTCCAGCAGCGCGCCGTACATGGCACGCTCTTTTTGCTGGGTGCGCCAGCGCTGGGCCTGCCGGGGCAGATTGAACAGCGCCGACAGCGCCCGCAGCGCGGTGTGCAGCAGCACAAACGCGCCGAGCAGCAACAGCAGCACGAGGTTGAGCGACAGGTCCACCCGCCACGGTGGCCAGAACACGGTGACGGTGCTCTGGTTGTTGCCAGCAAAAAGGGCCAGCGCGGCGGCAATGCCAAAAAGGGCCAGGAGCCAGAGGGCGGCGCGCATGCGGGCTCCTAGCGCCCGGCTGCGGCTGTGGTGAGCGCAGCAAGGGTGTCGTCGGGCCGCGGCAGTGCGGTGGTTTTCATTTGCGCCTGCAGCTGGGCCAGGGTACCGAGTGCGGCCTGCGTCTTGCGGGACGCCGGGTCGAAGTACTTGCGCAGGCTGGCTTCAGACGCGAGCAGGTCCAGCCGCGACGATTCGGCCTGCCGGCCGAACAGCCCGAGGCGGGCGTTGAGCAGCTTGAGCTTGAGGTTTTCGCGCAGGAAGAAACCCTGCTCGGGCGCGAGCAACACCGCTTCGGGCTGGGCCACACTGCTGACGCGGACCAGGGCGCGGGCTTCTTCGGCCACGCGGTTCAGGCTGCGTTCCCACCAGGGCAAGGCCTCGTCGCGGGCGGTGGCCACGGCGCGGCTGTCGGGCGCGGTGGCGACCTGGTTCAGCAATGGCAATTCGTCCACCAACCGGGTCAACTCGTCCAGACGGAACAGCATGGTGGGCAAATCGGCCACGGTGGCGGTGCGGACGCGCTCGAGGTCACGCGTCAGCGCCCGCTGCAGCGGCGCGAGGCGCGGTTGTGCGGCGCGGGTGACGCGCTGGTCGGCCGCTTTCAGTGCGGCGAGCAGCGGTTCGACGCTACCGGTCAGCTGGGCCTGCTGCTGCGACAGGCGGATGGTGGATTCGATGTCGACCAGCAGGTTTTCATCGCGCGAGCGCGACAGGCTCTGGATCAGGTCTTCGAGTTGGGTGCGTTGCAGGGCGACTTCGCTCAGTTTGGCGTCTGACAGGGCCTGCCGTGCGGCGGTTTCCTGTGCCAGCTCTTGCGCAGCCTTGGCCACTGCACGGGCCTCGACCGCCTGGCTGCCGCTGTCGGCGCTGCGGCGGGCCAGTTCCTGCTGCACATGGCTCAGTTTTTGCCATAACAGGCCGCAAGCCAGCGCGGTTCCTAGCAGGAGCGCTATCAAAATCACAGTGATGGCATGCCGCGCGTAGGCCGCTGGTGACTTGGCCGTGGGCGAAACAGGCGCAGCACCTGACCCCACGCTGGCCGCCGGGCCGGCAAGCTGGCCTGGGGCGGTGTGGGCAACGGGGTCGTCGGAGGGCAGCGTCATGGCATGGATTTTATCGAGGCCACCACCGCGTCGATGGCGGGGCGTGACGCGCAAACAACATCGAAGCCCGCAGCACGGGCCGCTTCGGCGATGCGGGGGTGGGTGGCGACGGCCCGTGTGGGGGCGCCGGCAGCCGCCTGGCGCAGTGCGCGCCAGTGGCCCACCGCCTCGGAACTGCTGAACAGCCAGACCGAGCCGTCGGCACTGGCCGCGTCCAACAGGGCGCGCTGGGGCGTCGTCAGCACCGGCGGGCAGCGCTGGTAGGCCACCACGGTGTGCACACTGGCGCCGCTGGCGGTGACCTGCTGCGCCAGCCAGTCGCGGCCGGCGCTGTGGCCCTGGCCGTCGGCGCCACGCACCAGCAGCACCCGCTGACCGGGACGCAACTGCGGCTGCACCACGGCCCACAGGGCTTCGGAGTCGAACTGCGGTGCGTCGGGGGCGGGTTGGTCAATGGTGTGCGGGGAGATGCCGGCGGCGAGCAAGGCCTCGGCGGTGCCAGGGCCTGGTGCCCAGGCGCGTGGGATGCCCGCTGGCCACGCCGAACCGGCGGGGCAGGCCGCAAAAAAGTGGCGCACCGCGTTGGCGCTGACAAACATCACCGCCGCGTCGCCGCTCAGGCCGTGCCAGGCCTGGGTGAGCGCGTGCACCGCATCGGGCGACTGAATGGCGCCAACCGCCATCAAGGGCAAGGGGTGGGCGTCCAGACCGCGTTGCCGCAGGTCGTGTGCCCATTGCAGCGCCTCGCGTTCAGGCCGGGTGACGATCACGCGCATGGGGTCTTGTGCGGCGTTGGCTGCGCGCTCAGCGGGCACCGCCCGCCCGCAGCTGGGCGGCGACCTGGGTGCCCAGGGCTTCGGCTTCGGCGTGGCTGCCGGGGGTGCCGGCGGTACTGGCCTTCACCAGCGTGGCCGGGCCGTCCGGGTCACCCCACGCAGCGTCGACCTGCAACTGGCTGCCGTGCCAGACGGCGTGGGCGGCCAGCGGCATGGAGCAGCTGCCGCCCATGGCACGGCTGACGGCGCGTTCGGCGCTGACGGCGAGCCAGGTGGCGTTGTCGGCCAGCGGGGCCAGTGCGTCGGCCACGGCGGTGTGCTGGCTGCGGATTTCAATGCCGAGTGCGCCTTGGCCTGCGGCGGGCAGCATCTCGGTGACGTCGAACAGCTGGCGGATGCGGCTGGCCAGGCCGAGGCGCTTGAGGCCAGCGGCGGCGAGCACGATGGCGTCGTACTGGCCTTCGTCGAGTTTGCGCAGCCGGGTGTCGAGGTTGCCGCGCAGGGCTTCAATCTTCAGGTCAGGGCGCAGCGCACGCAGCAGCACCACACGGCGCAGGCTGGAGGTGCCAACCACCGCACCGTGGGGCAGCGCGGCGAGGTTGGCATAGCGCACCGACACCAGCGCGTCACGCGGGTCTTCGCGCAGCATGACGCAGGCGAGGCGAAAGCCCTCGGGCAGTTCCATCGGCACGTCTTTGAGCGAGTGCACGGCGAGGTCGGCCCGGCCTTCGTCGAGCGCGGTTTCGAGCTCCTTGACAAACAGGCCTTTGCCGCCGACTTTGCTCAGGGACCGGTCCAGGATCTGGTCGCCCTGGGTGGTCATGCCGAGCAGTTCAACCCGGTGGCCCTGGGCTTGCAACAGGTCGCGCACATGCCCGGCCTGCCACAGCGCCAGCCGGCTCTCACGGGTGGCAATTACAAGGTGTTGGGAAGAGGTCATGCGCGGTCCGGGGTCTCTGCGGTTGTCGGGGTCCAAATCTGGCGCGGATGCTAGCACGCGGCCTGTCGGACAAGGCCTACCCACAGGTTCAGCGCTGGCCCACACACAAGCCGGGCTCTGGCGCATGGGCAAGCGCTGCGCCGGGGACTGTAATAGGTGAACGGTCATCCGCCATGAACAGTTCATGCGGCTGACCACCCAACCATTTGAACAGGAGAACCCCATGCGCACCTTGCGTCCACTGACACGTACCGCCACCCTCATTTCTGCCGCCTTGCTGGTGGGCACACTGGCCGCCTGCGGCACGCAGGGGCCGGTGAACAACACCTACCCGCCGTCGCAGTCACAGGCGCCGGTGTACAACGCGCCCGGCAATTTCCAGGAATACGGCCGCATCACCAACATCGAGGTCTTTCAGACCCAGGCCCCTGCCAGCAATGGCGTGGCGGGCACGGTCATTGGCGGCGTGATTGGCGGCGTGCTGGGCAACCAGGTTGGCGGCGGCAGCGGGCGTGACGCGGCCACCGTGGTGGGCGCCGTGGGTGGCGCGATTGCCGGCAACCAGATCCAGAAAAACCGCAACCCCGAAGTGCGCGAAAGCGTACGCGTCTCGGTGCGGCTGGACAACGGCGCCTACCGCGCCTACGACATGACCTCAGCTGGAGACCTGCGCATTGGCGACCGTGTCCGCATCGACAACGGCCAGCTTTTCCGCAGCTGAAAACGCTGACGGTTCAGGGTGTGGGGCGCAGCAGCGCCTCGCGCACGGCGGCCAGCTGGCGGCGTGAAACCGCCAGCAATTCCTCGGTGCCGTGCAGGCGCAGGGCCCAGCCCTCGCCCTCTTCGGCATCGACGTGTTTCTCCAGCGCGCGCATGGCATGGCGTGCCACCAGGGCGTTGCGGTGCACCCGCATGAACAGTGCGCTGTGGCGGGCTTCCAGCTCGTTCAGCGAACCGTCCAGGATGTAGCTGCGGCGCGCGGTCTGCACCGTGACGTATTTGAGTTCGGCCTTCAAAAACAGCACATCGGCCACCGGAATGCGCTCGGCACGGCCCCGGTCCTGTATCAGCAGCACTTTTTGAGCCAAATTGGCACCTAGCCTCAGTGAATCCTTGCGGTAGCGCTCTACTTTTTGTAGCGACTGCTGCAACCGCTCGAGCCGCACCGGCTTGGTCAGGTAGTCCAGCGCCTCGACCTCGAACGCGGCCACCGCGTGTTCGGTATGGGCCGTGACGAAGACCAGCGCGGGCACGTGTTCGTGGCGCTGCAGTGCGCGTGCCAGCGCCAGACCGTCCATGCCCGGCATGTGGATGTCCAGCAGCAGCACGTCTGCGGTGTTCACTGCCAGCCAGGCCATGGCCTGTGCCGCGTCGGCGGCTTCGGCCACCACCTCGGCCACTGGCGCCGTGCAGTCCCCCACCAGGGTGCGCAGCCGCGCACGCGCCAGCGCTTCGTCGTCCACCAGCACAACACGCAGAGGGGACAGCAAGGGCTGGGTGCTCACAACGGCACCTCGATCCGCACCTGGTACACGCCGTCTTGCAGCACTGTGTGAAAGCGCGATGCCACGTCGTGCAGCAAGCGCAGGCGGTCACGCACATTGGCCAATGCCAGCCCCTGGCCGCCTTCCCCCTGCCCGGCGGGCACCGTGTTGCGGACCTTGATCACCACGCTGGCCCCACGGCGCTCGGTGCTGATCGCCAGCTCCGCACCGTTCGGACTGGGTTCGACCCCGTGCTTGACGGCGTTTTCCACCAGCGGCTGCAGCAGCAGCGGCGGCAGGCGGGCGGCGGCGGCAGACGGGTCCAGCGACCAGGTCACCCGCAGGCGCTCGCCAAAACGCACCTGCTCGATGGCCAGGTAACGCTGCGCCAGTGCGATCTCGTCGGCCAGCGTGACGGACTCGCCCAGCTCGGCCAGCGCGTGGCGGAACAAATCGCTCAGGTCTTCCAGCAGCGCTTCGGCGCGGGCCGGTTCGGCGCGCACCAGGGCGATGGCGCTGTTGAGTGTGTTGAACAAAAAATGCGGCCGGATGCGCGCCTGCAGCTCGGACAGCCGGGCTGCGGTGCGGGCCGGGGTTTGCCCCTTGGCCCGCCAGACCAGCGCCGCCACCAGCGCCGCCGCCAGCAAACCGCCCGCCACCGCACTGGCCAGCCAGGGCGCGTTGCCCCCGCCGCCGGCCACAGCGGCCAGCAGCGCACAACCCAACAGCCCCGCCACCG
>JAFEHU010000022.1 GCA_017848435.1 Burkholderiaceae bacterium
CGGCCATGGCGTGTGGGACCTGGTGTTCCTGCGCCGCTGAGCGTGCCCCCGTTGCCACCGCTGCCGCTGCCCACCCGCGACGGCGTGGGTGCCAGCTGTGTGGCCCTGCCCCCCGGCTCTTGGCCCACAGTGGCCGCCTTCCTGACCGAGCGCTTTGGGGCCATCGCACCGACCGTCTGGCAGCAGCGCATCGCCCAGGGCGAGGTGGTGGACGAGCATGGCGTGGCCGTCACCGCCACCCGCCCCTACCAACCGCACCTGCGGGTCTACTACTACCGCGCGCTGGACGTGGAGCCACGCATCCCGTTTGACGAAATGGTGGTGTTCCAGGACGAGCACATCGTGGTGGCCGACAAGCCGCACTTCCTCCCCGTCACGCCCAGTGGCCGTTACCTGCAAGAAACGCTGCTGGTGCGGCTGAAACGCCGGCTCGGCCTAGACACGCTGGCGCCCATGCACCGGCTGGACCGCGAAACCGCCGGGCTGGTGCTGTTTGCGGTGCAGCCTGCCACCCGAGGCGCCTACCACGGCGTGTTCATGCGGCACAGGGTGGAGAAGCGCTACGAGGCGGTCGCCCCCTGGCGCAGCGACCTGGCGCTGCCGCTCACGCGCCACAGCCGCATCGAAGAAGGGGACCGTTTTTTCTACCAGCGCGAAGTGCCGGGTGTGCCCAATGCCACCACCCACATCGAACTGCTGGCGCGCCACGGTGCGTTGGGCCACTACCGGCTCACGCCAGTCACCGGCAAGCAGCACCAGCTGCGGGTGCACATGAACGCGCTTGGCCTGCCGCTGCTGGGCGACCGTTTCTACCCAGACGTGCAGGACATCCCGGTGGACGACTTCAACGCGCCGCTGCAGCTGCTGGCGCGCTCACTCGCCTTCACCGACCCGGTGACCGGCCAGCCGCGCTACTTTGAGAGCACCCGGCGGCTGGCGGCCTTGCCGTGATCAAGCCTTGATTTCGCGCGCGCTGATCTGGTACTTGAAGTCGTCCGGCGCGTAGGAGTCGAACCGGCCTTCGGCGTTTTCAGCGGTGGGGTACATGAAGAAGCCGAGCTTGGGGCCGGTGGTGTGGGGCAATGCCACGTCGTGCGCGGTGTTCCAGCCCAGCCAGTTGCCTTCCCAGCCGCCGAACAGCGCGCTGTTCACCGGCGCCACCACCGGGTGCTGGGTGGTCTTGATCCACTCCGGCGTTTCCAGGCGCATCACCTTGGCCACATCGGCCGGGTCCATCGCCACCCAACCGTGGTCTTTCAGGAACACCTCGGCACGGCAGTGCTGCGCGCCCTTCAGGCTGGCGGGGTTGCCGCTCAGCTCCTTGTAGCCAAACTCGGAGCGCGCCAGGCGGATGCCGTACACGTCGCGCGCCGGGATGCCAATGGAACGGCACAGGCCGACGTAGAGCGCGTTCAGGTCGGCGCACTTGCCGCCCAGGTTACGTGTCTCCAGCATGGTCTTGATGTCGCCTTCGCCACAGCCACGCACTTTGGGTTCGCGGTAGGTGTTGTTCACCACCCAGTCGTACAGCGCGCGGGCCTTGTCCACGTCGGTGCGGGCGCCCTGGGTGGCGGCCAGTGCGGTCTGGCGCACGATGCCGTCGGTCGGCAGCAGCGCGGTGGCCTGGGTCCAGTAGGCGCGGTCGGCGGCGTCCAGCGTGGCGGGCTGCTTGCGCGACCAGTCCACCGCGCGGTTCTGCGTCAACACCCGGCTGGTGATTTCCACAAACGGCTGGGTTTCCGATGCGGCGAACTCGGCGTAGAGCATCTTCACGCCCTGCTTGTCGTCGTCGGTCATGCGGGCCTGGCCGTTGCTGGAAAACGCGCTTTCCAGCGACTGCTGGTAGTCGGTGTTGACCGACGGCACCGGCAACCAGACCTTGGTCACGCCCTGGGGCTTGACGATGTCGACCCGGGTGGTGACCTCAAAGGTGCGCCAGCCGCCGGGCTGGGGGCTGAAGCGGCGCTCGGCGGCGGCCGGCGTCTGCGCGAAGTGGATCGCGGGGAAGGCGGCGCCCAGCAGGGCGGCGGCGGAATTTTTGAGAAAGGCGCGGCGAACGGCGGTCATACAAAGAGCTCCGGGTAGGGGTAGAAGGCAGGTGTCGCGGCAAGTGAAGGTGCCACGAGGTCGCCCACGCCAGGCCACAGGCCCGGTGCGCTGCGGATTATCGCAGCCGGGTGTGACCGCCGGAACTCAGGCGGCGTTGGCCGACGCGGGCTTGGCCGGCAACAGCGGCTTGACCCAGGCCTGCGCTTCGGCGCCGGTCCAGTCCAGCTCGCCCCGGATGCGCCGGCTCGGCTGGCCGTCGGCCGCCACCAGCACGCTGGTGGGGAACACGTTCACGTTCCAGGCCTTGGTGATGGCGCCGTCGGGGTCCAGCAGCACCGGCAGGCGCAGCCCGTTGGCCTGCACGAACCGGCTCACCTTGGCCGCCGATTCGCGCACGTTGACGCACAGCACCACCAGCCGGTCGGGGCCATGCTGCTCGGCCAAGGTTTGCATGCTGGGCAACTCGGCCAGGCAAGGCGGGCACCATGTGGCCCAGAAATTCACCAGCACCGCGCGGCCCTGCAGGCCGGCGAGGTCCCAGGTGCGCCCTGCAAGGTCCTTTGCCAGCAGGGCTGGCGCCGGCAAGCCTTTGGGCCAGGGCACGGCGTCGGCACGGGCGCTCAGCGGCAGCAGGCTGGCCGTGGCCAGCGGCAGGGGGGCAGAAATGAAGAGGCGGCGGTGCATGGGGCATTGTGACCTGCAGAAAGGGGCAAGGTTCCACTGCGACAATGCGCCCATGGCCATCCCACAGTCGTTCATCCAGGAGCTGCTCGCGCGCGCCGACGTGGTGGACATCGTCGGCCGCTACGTGCCGCTCAAGAAAGGCGGCGCGAATTTCATGGGGCTGTGCCCCTTCCATGGCGAAAAATCGCCGTCGTTCTCGGTCAGCCCAAGCAAGCAGTTTTTCCACTGTTTCGGCTGCGGCAAGAACGGCAACGCCATCGGCTTCCTGATGGAGCACGCCGGCATGAGCTTTGTGGAGGCGGTGAAAGACCTGGCCCAGCAGTACGGCATGCAGGTACCCGACGACGAGCGCAGCCCGCAAGACCGCGAACGCGCCGCCGAGCAGCGCCAGAAACAGGCCACGCTTTCCGACGTGCTGGAGAAAGCCGGCGAGGCCTACCGCCGGCAGTTGCGCGTCTCGCCCAAGGCGGTGGACTACCTGAAGGGCCGCGGCCTCTCGGGCGACATTGCCAAGCAGTTTGGCCTTGGCTACGCGCCCGAAGGCTGGCGCAGCCTGGCCAGTGTGTTCGCCAATTACGACGACCCGCTGCTGGCCGAAAGCGGGCTGGTGATCGTCAACGTGGACGACGACAGCGGCGAAGAAAAACGCTATGACCGTTTCCGCGACCGGGTGATGTTCCCGATCCGCAATGTCAAGGGCGAGTGCATCGGTTTTGGCGGCCGGGTGCTGGGGGAAGGCACACCCAAATACCTGAACTCCCCCGAAACCCCGGTCTTCAGCAAAGGCCGCGAACTCTACGGCCTGTTCGAGGCCCGCGCCGCGCTGCGCGAGCGGGGCTATGTGCTGGTCACCGAAGGCTACATGGACGTGGTGGCGCTGGCCCAGCTGGGCTTTCCCAACGCGGTGGCCACGCTCGGCACCGCCTGCACGCCCGACCATGTGCAAAAGCTGTTCCGCTTCACCGACAAGGTGGTCTTCAGCTTCGACGGCGACGCCGCCGGCCGCCGCGCCGCCCGCAAGGCACTCGACGGCGCCCTGCCCTACGCCACCGACGTGCGCTCGGTGAAGTTTTTGTTCCTGCCGGCCGAGCACGACCCGGACAGCTTTGTGCGCGAATTCGGCGCCGAGGCCTTCGAGGGCTGCATCACCGAGGCCGTGCCGCTGAGCCGCTTTTTGATCGACGCCGCCCGCGACGGCTGCGACCTCACCACCGCCGAAGGCCGCGCCCACATGGCCAGCAACGCGCGGCCGATGTGGCACCTGCTGCCCGACGGCGCGATCAAACGCCAGCTGCTCGGCGAACTCGCCGACCTGGTGCAGCTCGGCAACCACGAACTGACCGACCTGTGGGGCCTGACCAAACCCAGCCCGGCCGCGAGACGGGCACCGGGCAGCTATGAAAAAAATAGCAACACCGACAGGTTTGACCCAGGCTCAGGGCCTAAAACATTCAAAAACAAACCCCAAGGCGGCTTTCAGACCCCTGTTTCGGGTGCCACACCGCGCCGATACGCCCCCGGCCGCAGCGCCCCGCCGAGCCGCGAAGACCGGGCCCTGTGCCTGCTGTTCACCGACCCCGGCGCCTGGGAAGCCCTCTCCAACGAAGAGCATGCGTTGTTGTGCGGCCTGGCCGCGCCCCACGGGCCGCTGTTCGTCTGGCTCGACGGCCAGAACCACGAACATGGCCCCCAAACCTGGGGGGCCTTGCAGGCCACATTGACCGGTGTGCCCGACGCCGATTTCCTGGTCCGCAAGGTCACCGAAACGCCGTCCGACATTGAGAACGACCCAGGCGAACTCAAAAATGTGCTTCACCAGATCGCCCTGGAAACACTGCGGGTGGAAAGTGCGCGCCTTGCAGCCCTGGCCGATTCGGACCCCGAGGCCCTGGCGCGTTTCCGTGAAGTGCGGGCCAGGCACGAAGAGCTGAAAGCCAACAAAACGGTATAATCCGATTTGCCTCGGCAAGAGCGACAGCAACACCTCCGGCCCCGACCGCCCACCTCGGTTCACACCACGGGAACAGGTCACCTCCCCGCAAGGATTGCACTCCAAATGTTCGCCCCCACATCTTGCCTATCAGGCCCTGCCTGTTTTCCCCCTGTGCGCCGGTTTTGCCGTGGCGCTTTTCTGCGTTTGGTTGCTCATTTGTTGAGGTTTTTTTCATGCCTGCTCAAAAGTCCGTCCCGCCTGCAAAGCCCACACCCAAAACCGCGGCCAAAACTGCCGTGAAAGCGGTGGCCAAGCCTGTGCCTGCGGTCAAAAAAACAACCGGCACGGCCGACAAGACCTCAACGAAAGCGAAGCCTGTGACCGAGAAAATTGCGGCGAACCCCGCCGCCAAAGCCGCCCCGACGGCTGCCGAACTGAAAAAAGCCAGCGCCACCGTGGGCGACACGGCCAAGAAAAAACCAGGCCGCCCGCCCAAGGCTGCTGATGCTGCAGGCACCAAGCCCGCCGGCGCCAAACGGGGTCCCAAGCCCAAAACCGCCAGCGTGGACGTGGACGACGATCTGGGCGACATCGAAGCCGACCTGGTCGGTGAACCGGTGGCCACGACCGAGAAGGTCAAGCCACTGCGCATGAAAATCAGCAAGGCCAAAGAGCGCGCGCTGATGAAGGAATTCGGCCTCGACGAGACCGTGCTGTCCGAAGAAGACATGGCCAAGCGCCGCTCGCGCCTGAAGACCCTGATCAAGCTCGGCAAGACCCGTGGCTACCTGACGCACGGCGAAATCTCGGACCACCTGCCCGACAAGCTGGTCGACGCCGAGACACTGGAAGTCGTGATCTCGATGCTCAACGACATGGGCGTGGCGGTGTACGAGCAGACGCCCGACGCCGAAACCCTGTTGCTGAACAACACCGGCCCGACCGCCGCCAGCGAAGAAGAAGCCGAAGAAGAAGCCGAAGCCGCGCTCTCCACCGTGGACAGCGAGTTTGGCCGCACCACCGACCCGGTGCGCATGTACATGCGCGAAATGGGCACGGTGGAACTGCTCACCCGTGAAGGCGAAATTGAGATCGCCAAGCGCATCGAAGGTGGCCTGATGCGCATGATGGAAGCCATCAGCGCCAGCCCGGCCACGATTGCCGAGGTGTTTCGCCTGGCCGACGACATCCGCGACAACAAGGTGGTCATTTCCACCATCGTGGACGGCTTCTCGAACCCGAACGAGGCCGACGATTACGTGGCCGAAGAAGACTTTGACGAGTTCGACGAAGCCGACGACGACGACGGCAACGGCGGCTCCAAGGCACTCACCAAGAAGCTCGAAGAGCTGAAGAACGAGGCCCTGCGCCGCTTTGAAAAACTGCGCGAGCTGTTCGAGAAGGTGCACAAGGTCTACGACAAGGAAGGCTATGGCACGCCGGCCTACATGAAGGCCCAAAAGGCGCTCAGCGACGAGCTGATGACCATCCGCTTCACCGCCAAGACCATCGAAAAACTGTGCGACATGCTGCGCGGCCAGGTGGACGACGTGCGCAAGAAAGAGCGCGAAATGCGCCGCATCATCGTTGACAAGTGCGGCATGCCACAAGACACCTTCATCAAGGAGTTCCCGGCCAACCTGCTGAACCAGAAATGGGTCGTCAAGCAGGCAGCCGCCGGCAAGCCCTGGTCGGTGGTGATGGAGCGCAACATCCCGCCGATCCAGGAACTGCAACAGAAACTGGCCGACATCCAGGCCCGTGTGGTGGTGCCGTTGTCCGAACTGAAGGACATCAACAAACGCATGAACGAGGGCGAAGCCTCGTCGCGCCACGCCAAGAAAGAAATGATCGAGGCCAACCTGCGCCTGGTGATCTCCATTGCCAAAAAGTACACCAACCGCGGCCTGCAGTTCCTCGATTTGATCCAGGAAGGCAACATCGGTTTGATGAAGGCGGTCGACAAGTTCGAATACCGCCGCGGCTACAAGTTCTCGACCTACGCCACCTGGTGGATCCGCCAGGCCATCACGCGCTCGATCGCCGACCAGGCCCGCACCATCCGCATCCCGGTGCACATGATCGAGACCATCAACAAGATGAACCGCATCTCGCGCCAGCATCTGCAGGAGTTTGGCTTCGAGCCGGACGCCTCCATCCTGGCCGAGAAGATGGAGATCCCGGAAGACAAGATCCGCAAGATCATGAAGATCGCGAAAGAGCCGATCTCGATGGAAACACCCATCGGCGACGACGACGACAGCCACCTGGGCGACTTCATCGAGGACAGCGCCAACACCGCGCCCATCGACGCCGCGATGCAGGCCGGCCTGCGCGATGTGGTGAAAGACATCCTCGATGGCCTGACGCCGCGCGAAGCCAAGGTGCTGCGCATGCGCTTCGGCATCGAGATGAGCACCGACCACACGCTGGAAGAAGTCGGCAAGCAGTTCGACGTGACCCGTGAACGCATTCGCCAGATCGAGGCCAAGGCGCTGCGCAAATTGAAGCACCCCAGCCGCTCTGACAAGCTGCGCAGCTTCATCGACACGCTGTAACGCGCCACTCCCCCTGCAAAGCGCCTGCGCCCGGACCTCCGGGGCAGGCGCTTTTTTCATGCACCCATGCGTTAAAAACAGACTTTACATGCCAGCAATGCAAGCACTGGCGTGATGCGACAAAATCAAACCCATTCAAAAAACGCCCCACTTTGGCCAGGACGTCGCCCCAGGCGCCGGCTGAGCTGACCCACGAATAACAAAAGGACCGGTCATGGCCCCCCACAACCCACCCACCACCCTGCCACCTGTCACACCGCGCCCGCGCATGGGGCGCCGCGGCAAAGTGATCGGCACGGTGATCGCCGTGCTGGTGCTGGCAGGCCTGGGCGGGCTGGCCTGGTACCTCGTGGCCCAGCCGCAGACCGCCGGCGGCGCGGCAGGCGCGGCGCGGCGCGGTATTCCACCGGTCACGGTGGGGGTGGCCGCAGCGGTGCGCACCGACATCCCGGTCATTCTGGAGGCCCTGGGCACCGTGACACCGGCCGCCACCGTGCGGGTCCAGGCGCAGGTCAGCGGCGTGCTCAAGGAAGTGCTGTTCAAGGAAGGGCAAATGGTCAAGACCGGCCAACTGCTGGCCACGATTGACCCACGCCCCTTCGAGATGGCACTGCTCCAGGCCAGCGGCCAGCGCCAGCGCGACGAAGCCCAGCTCGACAACGCCCGGCTGACGCTGCAGCGCTACCAGACCCTGCTCTCGCAGGACTCGATTGCACGGCAGGAAGTCGACACCCAGGCCGCGCTGGTCAAGCAGCTGGAAGGCACGATCAACACCGACCGCGCGGCCGAAGGCACGGCCCGCATCAACCTCGGCTTCACGCGCGTGGTGGCACCGATTGGTGGCCGGGTGGGCCTGCGCGTGGTGGATGCCGGCAACGTGGTCAGCGCCGGCGATGCGAACGGCCTGGCCGTGATCACGCAGGTGTCCCCAATTGACGTGGAGTTCGCCGTGCCGCAAGACCGGATTCCGGAACTGCAAACCCAGGTCCGCAGCGGTGCGGCCCTGCCGGCTTTTGCACTCGACCGCGCCCGCATCACCACGCTGGAGACCGGCAGCTTTGTGTCGCTGGACAACCAGGTGGATGTGCAAACCGGCACGGTGCGCGCCAAGGCCCGCTTCCCGAACCAGAGCCTCTCGCTGTTCCCGAGCCAGTTTGTCAACCTGCGGCTGCAGGTGCGCACCGAGAAAGACGCGGTGGTGGTGCCCATCACCGCGCTGCGCCTGGGCAGCAACGGCGACTACGTGTACGTGGTGAACGCCGACCGCACGGTTTCCAGTCGCCCGGTCAAACGCGGCCTGACCACCGCCGACAAGGTCGCGATTGCCTCGGGCCTCGCGGTGGGCGAAAGGGTCGTCACCGAAGGCGCTGACCGCCTGAAAGACGGCGCCAAAGTCACGCTCCCCGGCGAAGGGGGTGGCCGCGCGGCGGCCGCGGCCGGCGGGGCGTCCAGCCCGGATGGCCGGGTCAGCCCCCGCAAAGAAGGGGCCTCGTCCGCCACCCCGCCAGCCTCGCGCGCAGCCAGCACGCCGGTCGCGTCAGACAGCGCCGCCATCCCCCTGCCCACGCCTGAGCAGCGGCAGCGCATGCTCGATGCGGTCAAGAACGACCCGGTCCAACTGGAGCGGCGGCAGCGCTTGCTCGACGCCCTCGACCGGGGCGACCCGACAGCGCTCGAACGCTGGAAAACGGTCCGGGAGCGTCTGGGCGCTGCGCCATGAACGGCCTGCGTTTGCCTGACCCCGTGAAAGCGGCCACCGCATGAGCCCGTCCCGCGTCTTCATCCTGAGGCCGGTAGCCACCTCGTTGCTGATGGTGGCCATCGTGCTCGCCGGTCTGGTGGGCTTCAAGTGGTTGCCACTGGCGGCCCTCCCGCAGGTGGACTACCCCACCATCCAGGTGCAGACGCTGTACCCCGGTGCCAGCCCGGAGGTGATGAGCCAGAACGTCACCGCACCGCTGGAACGGCAACTCGGGCAGATGTCCGGGCTCGCACGCATGAGCTCCACCAGCGCGGCCGGTGTGTCCATCATCACCCTGCAGTTTTCGCTCGGCCTGACACTGGACGTGGCCGAGCAGGAGGTGCAGGCGGCCATCAACGCCGGTGGCTCGCTGCTGCCGGCCGATTTGCCCGCACCCCCGGTGTATGCCAAGGTCAACCCGGCCGACACCCCGGTCCTGACACTCGCCATCACCTCCGACGAATTGCCGCTGACCGAGGTGCAAAACCTCGTCAACACCCGGTTGGCGCTGAAGATCAGCCAGGTCACCGGTGTCGGGCTGGTGTCGCTCAGTGGTGGGCAGCGGCCGGCCGTGCGCATTCAGGCCGACACGCAGGTGCTGGCGTCGTATGGCCTGGGCCTGGACACGCTGCGCACCGCGATTGCCGCCGCCAATGCGAACAGCGCCAAAGGCAGCTTTGACGGCCCCACCCGGGCCTACACCATCAACGCGAACGACCAGCTGCTGACCGTGGCCGACTACGCCAACCTCATCGTTGCCTACCGCAACGGCGCGCCGGTGCGGCTGTCCAACGTGGCCAAGGTGGTCGATGGCGCCGAAAATACCCAGCTTGGGGCCTGGGCTGGCATTGGCGGGCAACTGAAGCCGGCCATTATTGTGGATGTGCAGCGCCAGCCAGGCGCCAACGTGATTGCCACCGTTGACGCGATCAAGGCGCGTCTGCCTGAGCTGCAGGCGGCGCTGCCGTCGTCGTTGAAGGTCGATGTGCTGAGCGACCGGACCAGCGGCATCCGCGCCTCGGTCGAGCACGTGCAGCTGGAGCTGGTGCTGGCGGTGGTGCTGGTGGTGCTGGTGATCTTTGCCTTCCTGCACAACCTGCGGGCCACCGTCATTGCCAGCATCGCGGTGCCGATTTCGCTGATTGGCACATTTGGTGCCATGTACCTGCTGGGCTACAGCCTGAACAATCTCTCGCTGATGGCCCTGACGATTGCGACAGGTTTTGTCGTGGACGACGCCATCGTGATGATCGAGAACATCGCACGGCACATAGAAGAAGGCCTGGAGCCAATGCAAGCCGCCCTGAAGGGCGCACAGGAAATCGGCTTCACCATCATCTCGCTCACCGTGTCGCTGGTGGCGGTGCTGATCCCGCTGCTGTTCATGGGCGACGTGGTGGGCCGCCTGTTCCGCGAGTTTGCCGTCACCCTGGCCATCACCATCCTGATCTCGGCGGTGGTGTCGCTGACGCTGGTGCCCATGATGGCCGCGCGCTGGCTGCAGGCCGAAGGCCCCACACCCGCCAGCCGTTTTGGCCGCGCTTTCCAGCGCTTCTTTGACAAAACCATCCAACACTACGACCGCTCGCTCACCTGGGTGCTCGCCCACCAGACCATTACGCTGGTGGTGGCGGTACTCACACTGGCCCTGACCGCTGCGCTGTACATCGCCATCCCCAAGGGCCTGTTCCCGGTGCAGGACACCGGCCAACTGCTGGGCCGCATTGACGCGGCCACCTCGGTGTCCTACACCCGCATGGGCGAGCTGCAACAGGCGGCTGCGCGGGCGATTCTCGAAGACCCGGCCGTGGCCTCGCTCAGCAGCTTCGTCGGCGTGGACGGGGCCAACAACACCCAGCTCAACACCGGGCGTGTGCTGATCAACCTCAAAAGCCCGCGCGGTGACCCGGGCGAGACCATGGAGCGGCTGCGCGAACGGGTGCGCGCCGTGGCCGGTGTCACGCTGAACCTGCAGCCGGCGCAAGACCTGACCATCGACGCCGAGTCCGGCCCCACGCCGTACCGGGTGTCCCTGGAAGGGGCCAGCAGCGCCGTGGTGGCGCAGTGGGCCGGCAAGCTGGCACAGGCCCTGCAAGACGAGCCGTCGGTGCGCAGCGTGGTCAACGACGCCGGGGCGGTGGGCGTGTCGGCCTACGTGAAGATCGACCGCGACTCCGCCGCCCGCCTGTCGCTCTCGGCCGCCAACATCGACGACGCGCTGTACAGCGCCTTTGGCCAGCGCATCGTCTCGACCATCTTCACCGAGACCAACCAGTACCGCGTCATCATCGAAGCGCGGCCCGACCTGCTCAGCACGCCAGAGTCGCTCGGTCTGCTGCATTTACGCACCGGTTCGGGCACGCCCACACCGCTCTCGGCGGTGGCCACCATCAGCGAACGAACGGCACCGCTGCAGATCACGCGGGTGGCCCAGTACCCCGCCACCACGCTGGGCTTTGACACGGCACCGGGCGTGTCGCTCGGCAAGGCGGTGGACGCGATCCGTGCCGCGGCCGTGCGGATCGACATGCCCGCCAGCGTGACCATGACCTTCCTCGGCGCGGCAGGCGCCTACCAGGCCTCGCTCACCAACCAGCTGTGGTTGATCCTGGCGGCGGTGGTGTGCGTCTACATCGTGCTCGGGGTGCTGTACGAGAGCTACATCCACCCCATGACCATCCTCTCCACACTGCCGTCGGCCGGTGTGGGTGCGCTGCTGGCGCTGATGGTGAGTGGCCAGGACCTGGGGGTGATTGGCATCATCGGCATCATCCTGCTGATCGGCATCGTCAAGAAGAACGCGATCATGATGATCGACTTTGCCATCGACGCCGAACGGAACGAAGGCAAAAGCCCGCAGGAGGCGATTCACCAGGCGGCCCTGATGCGCCTGCGTCCGATCCTGATGACCACGCTGGCCGCGCTGTTTGCCGCCGTGCCGCTGATGCTGGGCTGGGGCGAAGGCGCGGAATTGCGCCGCCCGCTGGGGCTGAGCATTTTTGGCGGCTTAATTGTCAGCCAGGTGCTGACGCTGTTCACCACCCCGGTCATTTACCTGGCATTTGACCGCCTGGGACAACGCTGGCGCAAACAAGCCAACCCCCGGCTGCCCGCACCTGGCGCCAACCCAGCCGACGCCGCAGGAGACCCCGCCGCGTGAACCTCTCAGGCCCCTTTGTTCGACGGCCAGTGGGCACGGTGCTGCTGACACTGGGCATCGCGCTGGCCGGCATGGTGGCTTACGGCGTGTTGCCGGTGTCGCCCTTGCCGCAGGTGGACTTTCCGACCATATCGGTCAGTGCCCGGCTGCCCGGCGCCAGCCCCGAAACCATGGCCACCAGCGTGGCCACGCCACTGGAACGCCGCCTGGGCGTGATTTCCGGCGTCAATGAAATGACGTCGAACAGCAGCAACGGTTCCACCCGCATCAACCTGCAGTTCGACCTCAACCGCAAGATCGACTCGGCGGCGCGCGAAGTCCAGGCCGCGATCAACGCGTCCCGGGCAGACCTGCCGGCCACGCTGCGCAGCAACCCCACCTACCGCAAAGCCAACCCGGCGGACTCGCCGGTGATGATCCTCGCGCTCACCTCCAGTGTCCGTTCCCCCGGGCAGGTGTATGACGAGGTCTCCAACGTGGTCCAGCAAAAGCTGGCACAGGTGCCGGGCGTCGGCGACGTGGAACTCGGCGGTGGCTCGCTGCCTGCGGTGCGGATCGGTCTGTTGCCTTTTGCCCTCAACCGCCACGGTCTGAGCATGGAAGACGTGCGCGCCGCGATCCAGGCCGCCAATGCCAACCGGCCCAAGGGGGCCGTCGAGGTCGAGGGCCGCCGCCTGCAGATCTACACCAGCGCCAACTCCGCAGGCGCGGGCCTGAAAGCCGCCGACTACATTGACCTCGTGGTGGCGTGGCGCAACGGCGCGGCGATCCGCCTGGGCGACGTGGCCGAGGTGATCGACAGCGTGGAGGACACCCGCACACTGGGCCTGTTCAACGGCGAGCGGGCGGTGGTGGTCATCATCCGCAAACAGCCGGGTGCGAACGTGATCGAGACGGTGGACGGCATCCGCGGCCTGCTGCCCGAGCTGCAGGCACAACTGCCGTCGGACGTGAAGCTGCAGGTGTCGTCAGACCGCACGCTGTCCATCCGCACCGCCCTGCACGAAGTCGAGTTCACACTCGGGCTGTCGATCGTGCTGGTGGTGCTGGTGGTGAGCGCGTTTTTGCGCAGCCTGCGCGCCACCGTCATTCCCGCCGTCGCCACGGTGGTGTCGCTGCTGGGCACTTTTGTGGTGATGTATGCGCTGGGCTTCAGCCTGAACAACCTGAGCCTGATGGCGCTCACCGTGGCCACCGGCTTTGTGGTGGACGACGCCATCGTGGTGCTGGAGAACACCAGCCGCCACATGGAAGCCGGCATGGACCGCTTCACCGCCGCACTGCATGGCGCGCGCGAAGTGGGTTTCACCGTGCTGTCGATCAGCCTGTCGCTGGTGGCGGTGTTCATTCCCCTGCTGTTCATGGGCGGCCAGGTCGGGCGGCTGTTCCGGGAGTTCGCGGTCACGCTGTCGGCCGCTGTGATGATCTCGCTGGTGATCTCGCTCACCACCACCCCCATGATGTGCGCCTGGCTGCTGAAGCCGGAAGCCCACCCTGCCGCGCAACGCCCTGGCTGGCTCGCTCGCAGGCTGGAAGTCATCTTCAGCGGGCTGCAACGGGGCTACGCGGTCAGCCTGGACTGGGCCATGGCCAACCGCTGGCTGGTCATGTTGAGCCTGGTGGCGGTGGTGGCGCTGAACGGGGTGCTGTTCAAGACCATTCCGAAAGGCTTTTTCCCGCAGCAGGACACCGGTCAGATCAGTGCCGGCCTGCGTGCCGACCAGAGCATCTCCTTCCAGGCGCTGCAAGACAAGCTGTCACAAGCCGTGGACATCATCCGGCGCGACCCGGCGGTGGACACGGTGGTCGGCTTTGTCGGCGGTGCGCGGGCGGGCGGCGGCTTCATGTTCATCAGCCTGAAGCCCCTGGCACAGCGCAACGAACGGGGCCAGGCGGTGATCGCCCGGCTGCGACCGCAGCTCGCCAAACTCACCGGCGTCAGCATCTTCCTGAACCCGGTGCAGGACCTGCGCATCGGTGGGCGCGAATCCAACGCCACGTACCAGTACGCCCTCAAGAGCGACAGCATGGCCGACCTCAAGCTCTGGGCCAAAAAACTGGCCGACGCGATGAAACTGCAGCCCGAACTGGTGGACGTGGACACCGACCAGCAGGAAAACGGCGTTGAAACCTATGTCACGATTGACCGCGACAACGCGGCCCGCCTGGGCCTCACCTCGCGTGACGTGAGCAACGCGCTCTACAACAGCTTTGGCCAGCGGCAGGTGGCCAACGTCTACGGCGAACTGAACCAGTACCACGTGGTGATGGAGGTGGCACCCCAGTACCGGCAAGGGCCGCTCGCCTTGAACGACGTTTACGTGCCCGCGCGCGGCAGCGTCAGCACCGGCGACACCGCGCTGAACACCGCTACCACGCAGGCCGCCAACAACGCCAGCACCACCGCAGCGGGCACGGCCAGTGTCTCGGTCAACCCCGGCTCCCGCGACCCGGCCACGGGCAGCGCGGTCAGCAGTGCGGTCACCCGCATGGTGCCTTTGACGGCCTTCACCCGCGTGTCAGAGGCCACCTCCCCCACCGCCATCAGCCACCAGGACGCCGAGCTGGCCACCACGATTTCGTTCAACATCGCCGAAGGCAGCAACCTGGCCGACGCGCAGGCCGCGGTGCTCGCCGCACAGGCCAGCATTGCCATGCCGCGCAACGTGCGCGGCACTTTTGAGGGCGCCGCACGCAGTGCGCAGCAATCGCAAGACCAGCAGCCTTTGCTGATCCTGGCCGCCATTGTGGTCATCTACCTGGTGCTGGGCATCCTGTACGAAAGCCTGATCCACCCCATCACCGTGCTGTCCACCCTGCCCTCGGCCGGTGTGGGCGCGGTGTTGGCGTTGATGCTGTTCAAAATGGACTTCTCCATCATCGCGTTGATCGGGGTGTTCCTGCTGATCGGCATTGTCAAGAAGAACGCCATCCTGATCATCGACTTTGCCATCGAGGCCGAGCGTTCGCGCGGCCTGTCGGCGGCAGAGGCCGTGCACGAGGCCTGCCTGCTGCGCTTCCGCCCAATCCTGATGACCACGCTGGCCGCCGCCCTCGGCGCCCTCCCGCTGGCGATTGGCTTTGGCGAAGGTTACGAACTGCGCCAACCCCTGGGGGTGGCCATCATTGGCGGCTTGATTGCCAGCCAGTTGCTCACCCTGCTGACCACACCAGTGGTCTATGTGCTGATGGACAAGCTGCGACGGCGCGGTTCGGATGAACACCATCTGGGCCGAAACCTGTCCGACGAAGGCCGCTCGGCCACCCCACTTCCTGCCTCCTGACACCGGTACGACGATGCACGCTTCACTCAAACCCCTCGCCTCAGCGGTGCTGCTCGCCACACTGGGCGCCTGTGCCGTGGGGCCCCACTACGAGCGTCCCACCACACCGGTGCCCGCCGCCTTCAAGGAAACCGACGGCTGGGTGCTGGCCGTGCCCGCCGATGCGCTCGACCGGGGCCCCTGGTGGGCACTGTTCAGCGACCCGGTGCTCGACACCTTGGCACCCCGGGTGGAGGTGTCCAACCAGAACGTGGCGGCCGCCACGGCCGCCTACGCCCAGGCACGCGCGCTGGTGCGCGAGCAGCGGGCCGGGCTGTTCCCCACCGTGAACCTGACGGGCGGGGCCACCCGCTCAGGCGGTGGCAGCGGCCAGTCGGCCGATGGCGGCAACGCGCGCAGCAGCAGCAACTACCAGCTCGGCATTGGCGGCGGCTGGGAACCCGACGTCTGGGGGCGGCTGGGGCGGGCAACCGCGGGCGCTGAAGCCAGCGCGCAGGCCAGCGCGGCAGACCTCGCGTCGGCCCGCCTGTCGGCGCAAGGCGAGCTGGTGGCGAACTACCTGTCACTGCGCCAGACCGATGCGCAAATGAAGCTGCTGGCCGACACGCTCAGCGGTTACCAGCGGGTGCTGTACATCACGCAAAACCGCTACACCGCCGGCATCAGCCCCAAAACCGATGTGCTGCAAGCCCAGACGCAGCTCGCCAACGCGCAGGCCGAAGCCCTGGGTCTCTCGCAGCAGCGCGCGCAGCTGGAGCACGCCATTGCGGTGCTCGTGGGCCAGGCACCGGCCGACTTCACGCTGAGCGCCCAGCCATGGTCGGCCACAGTGCCCGAGGTACCGGCCGGCGTGCCCTCCACGCTGCTGCAGCGCCGCCCCGACATTGCCGCCGCTGAACGCCGCGTGGCCGCCGCCAACGAGCAGATCGGCATCGCCCAGGCGGCCTTCTACCCCAGCCTCAACCTCAGTGCGTCCTACGGCCTGGGCGCGAGCCGGGTGGCGGAACTGTTCAGCGCGTCCAGCAGCGCGTGGTCGCTGGGGCTCTCCGCCGCACAGGCGCTGTTCAACGCCGGTGCCACGCAAGCCCGGGTGGATGGCGCCCGCGCCGCGCAAGAGCAGGCGGTGGCGCGCTACCGGCAAACCGTGCTCGGCGCCTTCCAGTCGGTGGAAGACCAACTCGCCGCCACGCGCGTGTTGGCCCAGCAACAGGTCTTGCGCCAGCAGGCATCGGCCGCTGCAGACCAGGTAGAAACGCAGGTGCTGAACCGCTACAACGCCGGCCAGGTGGGATTTACCGACGTGGTGACCGCACAGATCACTGCGCTCAACGCCCGGCGGTCGCTGGTACAGGTGCAGGTTGACCGGCAGGTGGCGGCTGTCTCGCTGATCGTGGCACTGGGTGGTGGTTGGCAGGCTGAGAGCGCCACCACGCCATGATGCGCATCGGGTCTGCCCACCGCCACGTTAGTCTGGCAACCCTAACCATGGCGCCATGCGCTGGCCACAATGGCGCCATCTTCACCCGCGTGTGCACCGGCACACCTTGCCATGCCTGCTGCCCGTCCCGCTGCCCAACCCACAACACAGCACCTGCGCCTGTCTGACTTGCAGGGCCTGGCCCAGCTGGCCGCGCAAGGCACCGTGGGTGTGGCGAACATTGCCGAAGGTGTGCATGCCAACGTGTTGCGCACACTGGGCCTGCCGGTTGGCCAGGGCGCGGCCACTGGCCGGACGCGCGGGTTGACCGGCTTTGTCTACCGCAGCGTGCGTGGCATCGCCCGCGTGGCGGGTGCCGGCAGCCAGGCGGTGCTGTCGCTTCTGCCAGTGTCCGAGAACGCCACAGGCTCCTCACCGCAACGCGAAGCCGCCCTGGCCGCGCTGAACGGTGTGCTGGGCGACCAGCTCGCCGCGAACAGCAACCCACTGGCCACCCGCATGGGCCTGTACCAGAACGGTGAACCGGTGGACCCGCTGCAGCCGCCGGCTGCGGCGAACGGCAAAATTCTGCTGCTGGTCCACGGTTTGTGCATGAACGACCTGCAATGGGCATCGGGCGGCCAGGACCACGGCCAACAACTTGCCCAGGCACTGGGCTACACACCGCTCTACCTGCGCTACAACACCGGCCAGCATGTGTCGGACAACGGCGCTGCACTCGCCACACTGCTGCAGCAGTTGGTGGCCCACTGGCCACAGCCGGTGGACGACATCACCGTGGTTGCGCACAGCATGGGCGGCCTGGTCACGCGCAGCGCCTGCCAACTGGCAGAGCAGGCCGGCATGCCGTGGCGCAGCCGGCTGCGCCACATCGTGTTTCTCGGCACCCCCCACCATGGCGCACCCCTTGAACAGGCCGGCCACTGGGTTGATCTTCTGCTCGACCGCACCCGCTGGACCGCGCCCTTTGCCCGACTGGGCCACGTGCGCAGCGCGGGCATCACCGACCTGCGCCATGGCCACGTGCAGGCCGCCGACCGCGCCGAACAAGACCGTTTTGGCCCCTCCCACGCCGACACCCGGCTGCCTTTGCCGCTGCCGGCAGGGGTGGCCTGTTTCGCACTGGCCGCCACCACCGCCAGCGAGTTGCCTGCGGCACGCCCGGACCACTGGCACCCTACGCTGGTCGGCGACGGGTTGGTCCCGGTGCGCAGCGCACTCGGTGCGCACGACGACCCGGCCATGCAGCTGCACTTTCCCGAAGCAAGGCAGTTTCTGGCCACTGGCGTCAACCACATGCAGCTGCTGAGCGACGCCGGCGTGGCGCAGCAAATGCTGCACTGGCTCACGCCTGCGACCACCCGATCGGTGCGGAAATAACACACCTACACCACCGGAGCCCTCGTACAACATCACGGTACAGCTATTAAACTTGTAGCGAATGAAAAATTACGCTATATTTTGTGTAGCACCCCCGTTTTGACCCGAAGAGGAGAAGTCCGATGAGTTCCAAAGAGACCGCCGCCGTCAGCCAGTTGCTGGCACTGCTGGAATCCCGCTACGCACTGCGCGTGCTGTGGGCGCTGAAAGACGGTCACCCGCAAACCTTCCGCCTGCTGCAAGACAGCGTCGGCGGCATCACACCCAACACGTTGAACACCCGCATCAAGGAGTTGCGCGAAGCCGGTCTGCTCAACCACGGCAGCGACGGTTATGTGGTCACCACCAGCGGCGCCGACCTGCTGAAACGCCTCAACGACGTGCAGGCCTTTGCCACCAAGTGGGTCGCCAGCCAGGCCAAGCGCCCGGCCAAGTGAACGCCTGCCGGTGGTCCTGGCCACCGGGGCCACTGGCATAATCGAGGGTTGCCCGGCGGGGCCTGCTTTTGCTTGTGCGACACGCAGAAACCGCCCTATTCCAACCTTTTTGCCTGGGACACCCCATGATCACCACCCCCTCCGGCTTGCAGTACGAAGACACCGAGGTCGGCACCGGCGACACCGCAACCGCCGGCCAGAGCGTGGCCGTGCACTACACCGGCTGGCTCTACACCGACGGCGTCGAAGGCCGGATGTTTGACTCCAGCGTCAAGCGTGGCCCGTTCGAGTTTTCGCTCGGCGCCGGCATGGTCATCCGGGGTTGGGACGAAGGCGTCGCCGGCATGAAAGTCGGCGGCAAGCGCACGCTGATCATTCCAGCCGAACTGGGCTACGGCGCCCGCGGCGCCGGTGGTGTGATCCCGCCGAACGCCACCCTGAAGTTCGACGTCGAACTGCTCGGCACCGCCGACTGAGACCGGTCTCTTTGCACCGGGGGCCGGCCGATGGCCCACGGGTGCGCCAGCCCGGTGTTTTCCGGGCTGAAATCCCCAAAAATCCCTCGTTTTTGGCGAAAAAACGCCTTGAAAGGCGGTGTACAGCCCCAAGCTGGAGGCTGCGAGCACACCGTTAATGTTCCAAGCCATGACCCAACCATCCCCCAATACCCCCGAGAACGGCCAGACCGCCGCCCCTGGCAACGACACACCAGACATTGCCCAGGCCATGCTGCAAGCCGACGCCCTGGCCAATGCGCAGGCCGATCTGGCCGCGCTGCAGGCCAAAAATGCCGACCTGGCCGACCAGTACCTGCGCGCCCGCGCCGAGGCCGACAACGCTCGCCGCCGCGCCGATGACGACATCTCCAAGGCCCGCAAGTTTGCGCTGGAAAGTTTTTCTGAAAGCCTGCTGCCCGTGCTCGACAGCCTGGAAGCCGGCCTGGCCATCAAGGACGTGACGCCGGAACAGCTTCGCGAAGGCGCGGAGGCCACACTGCGCCAACTCAAATCGGCCCTGGAGCGCAACAAGGTGGTGGCGATCGACCCGGCCGCCGGCGCCAAATTCGACCCGCACCAGCACCAGGCCATCAGTGTCGTGCCCGTACCACCCGGCACGACCCAGGACGCCAACACCATCGTCAGCGTGCTGCAAAAAGGCTACCTGATCGCCGAGCGCGTGTTGCGTCCGGCCCTGGTCACGGTGTCGGCTCCGGCCTGAGGCCTGCCGCAGGCCTTGAAAACACACAAGTTATCCACACGTTTAAGTCATTGAATCAACAGGGTTGTGAACAGGCTGGCGGCGGTCGCCGGGCGGTTCGGGCCTCACAGAAAAATCAGGAGTGAATCATGGGAAGAATCATCGGTATTGACCTCGGCACCACCAACAGCTGCGTGTCCGTCATGGAGGGCAACACGCCCCGCGTGATCGAAAACTCGGAAGGCGCGCGCACCACGCCATCGATCATTGCCTACCAGGAAGACGGTGAAGTGCTGGTCGGTGCGTCGGCCAAGCGCCAGGCGGTGACCAACCCCCGCAACACCCTGTACGCGGTCAAGCGCCTGATCGGCCGCAAGTTCGCCGAAAAAGAAGTGCAGAAGGACATCGACCTGATGCCCTACAAGATCGTGGCAGCCGACAACGGCGACGCCTGGGTGGAAGTGCGTGGCAAGCAGATTTCGGCCCAGCAGGTCTCGGCCGACGTGCTGCGCAAGATGAAGAAAACCGCCGAAGACTACCTCGGCGAGCCGGTGACGGAAGCCGTGATCACGGTGCCCGCCTACTTCAACGATGCCCAGCGCCAAGCCACCAAGGACGCTGGCCGCATTGCCGGTCTGGAAGTCAAGCGCATCATCAACGAACCCACCGCTGCGGCGCTGGCCTTTGGCCTGGACAAGCAGGAAAAGGGCGACCGCAAGATTGCGGTGTATGACCTGGGCGGCGGCACGTTTGACGTGTCCATCATCGAGATCGCCGACGTGGACGGTGAAAAGCAGTTCGAGGTGCTCTCGACCAACGGTGACACCTTCCTGGGCGGCGAAGACTTCGACCAGCGCATCATCGACCACATCATTGCCGAGTTCAAGAAAGAGCAAGGCGTTGACCTGTCCAAGGACGTGCTGGCCCTGCAGCGCCTGAAGGAAGCCGCCGAGAAGGCCAAAATCGAGCTGTCCAACAGCGCGCAGACCGACATCAACCTGCCCTACATCACGGCCGATGCGTCGGGCCCGAAACACCTGAACATCAAGATGACCCGCGCCAAGCTGGAAAGCCTGGTTGACGAGCTCATCGAGCGCACGATTGCGCCTTGCCGCACCGCCATCAAGGACGCCGGCGTCAGCGTCTCCGACATCCATGACGTGATCCTGGTCGGCGGCATGACGCGCATGCCCAAGGTGCAGGACAAGGTCAAGGAGTTCTTCGGCAAGGAGCCACGCAAGGACGTGAACCCTGACGAAGCCGTGGCCGTGGGAGCCGCGATCCAGGGCCAGGTGCTGAGCGGTGACCGCAAGGACGTGCTGCTGCTCGACGTGACCCCGCTCTCCCTGGGCATCGAGACCATGGGCGGCGTGATGACCAAGATGATCGCCAAGAACACGACCATCCCGACCAAGTTCGCGCAGACCTTCTCCACCGCCGACGACAACCAGCCGGCCGTGACCATCAAGGTGTTCCAGGGCGAACGCGAGATCGCCGCCGGCAACAAGCTGCTGGGTGAGTTCAACCTCGAAGGCATCCCACCCGCCGCACGCGGTACGCCACAGATCGAAGTGTCTTTTGACATCGACGCCAACGGCATCCTGCACGTCGGCGCCAAAGACAAGGGCACCGGCAAGGAAAACAAAGTCACCATCAAGGCCAGCTCGGGCCTGAGCGAAGCCGAAATCCAGCAAATGGTGAAAGACGCCGAGCTGAACGCCGCCGACGACAAGATCAAGCTTGAACTGGTGCAGGCCCGCAATGCCGCCGAAGCCAGCGCGCACAGCGTCAAGAAGAGCCTGGCCGAACACGGTGACAAGCTCGACGCTGGCGAGAAAGAGAAGATCGAGGCCGCGCTGAAGGACGTGGACGAAGCGCTCAAGGGCGACAACAAGGACGAGATCGAAGCCAAGGCCAACGCCCTGCTCACCGCCAGCCAGAAGCTGGGTGAAAAAATGTACGCCCAGGCACAGGCGGACCAGGCCGCTGAAGCCACCGCTGCGGGCCCGTCCGGCGCTGGCAATGCAGGCACCGGTGCGTCAGAGAAAAAGGTCGACGACGACAACATCGTGGACGCCGAAGTCAAGGAAGTGAAGAAAGGTTGATGCCGGTACCAAGCCACCAGCCTTTCTGCCAATGACCTTGGCGCGACCCGGCGGAATGCATGCCCAGACAAACACTGGCATGAATTCCGCTTCGGCGCTTCCAGGCTGACCGCATCCAACGACCCAACACCCGACCCCATGGCCAAACGAGACTACTACGAAGCGCTCGGCGTTCCCAAGAATGCCGGCGAAGACGAGATCAAAAAGGCGTACCGCAAGCTGGCGATGAAGTACCACCCTGACCGCAACCAGGGCGATGCGTCCAAGGCGGCCGAGGAAAAATTCAAGGAAGCCAAAGAAGCCTACGAAATGTTGTCGGACGCCCAGAAACGGGCCGCCTACGACCAGTACGGCCACGCCGGTGTTGACCCCAACATGCGCGGTGGCGGTGGCCCCGGCGCCGAGGGGTTTGGCGGCTTCTCGGAAGCCTTTGGCGACATCTTTGGCGACATCTTTGGCGGCCAGCGCGGTGGCCAGCAACGCGGTGGCCGCCAGGTCTACCGGGGCTCCGACCTCAGCTATGCGATGGAGATCACCCTCGACGACGCGGCCCGGGGCAAGGAAGCCCAGATCCGCATTCCCAGCTGGGACGAGTGCAACACCTGCCACGGCACCGGCGCCAAACCGGGTACCAGCGCCAAGACCTGCAGCACCTGCCACGGCAGCGGCACGGTGCAGATGCGCCAGGGTTTCTTCAGCGTTCAGCAGACCTGCCCGCACTGCCGCGGCACCGGCAAGATCATCCCCGAACCCTGTGGCACGTGCCACGGCCAGGGCAAGGTCAAAAACAACAAGACGCTGGAAGTCAAGATCCCGGCCGGCATCGACGACGGCATGCGCATCCGCAGCGCTGGCAACGGCGAACCCGGCACCAACGGGGGCCCACCCGGTGACCTCTACATCGAAATCCGGCTGAAGAAGCACGACATCTTCGAGCGCGACGGCGACGACCTGCACTGCACTGTGCCGGTGGGCATGCCCACCGCGGCCCTGGGTGGTGAAATCGACGTGCCCACCCTGGGCGGCAAAGCCAGCATCGACATCCCCGAAGGCACGCAGAACGGCAAAACCTTCCGCCTGCGCGGCAAGGGCATCAAGGGCGTGCGCTCCAGCTACCCCGGTGACCTCTACTGCCACATCGCGGTGGAAACCCCGGTCAAGCTCAACGAACACCAGCGCCAGTTGCTGCGCGACCTGGACGAAGCGCTCAAGTCCGGTGGCATGAAACACAGCCCGAATGAAAAAGGCTGGTTCGAGAAAGCCAAGGAGTTTTTCCGCTGACACACAGGTCCGACAGCACCGTCGGATGACCCGCTTTTGCCGGTGAATGCCGCAGGCTCTGCAAAGGGCCTGCGGCGTTTTTCATTCAGAATGGTGCACCGCATGTCTCGCCCCGTCAAAACCCTGTTGATCGTGCTGGCCGCCGCTTTGCTGCTGGCCGGGTTGTGGCGCCTGCTGGACGACAGCGTCTACCGCTTCACCAGCCTGTCTGGCCCCGCCTCCCACAGCTTGGTGCTGCCTGAAACGCCCGCTGCACCGGCCGCCTATACCGGCGGCGAACCGAGCCGTTTGGCGGTGTTGTTGACCGACCGCAGCTCTAGCTGGCTGGGCCTGGTGCATGGCCTGAAGTCGTTTGGCGTGCCATTCACGGTGACGGAGGATTACCAGGAGGCGCTGCGGCACCCGGTGGTGATGGTCTACCCGGTCATTTCTGGCAAGGCACTGAGCCAGCCGGCACTCGCCGCGCTGTCGGCCTATGCCAACGAGGGGGGCACCCTGATTGGCAGCCATGTGCTGGGCGGCGGCCTCAATGGGTTGTTTGGTTTTGGCGAGGCGGTGCCGTCCAACACCCGCCGGCAACTGCAGTTTGCGGCCGACAGCCCCCTGCCTCCGCGCTACTTTGGCACCCGGGGCCACACGCTGGTGCTGGGCAGCAGCGTGCAGCCCACCGGCACCTACAGCTACAGCGCGCCCAGTGGCCAGGTGCTGGCCAGCTACGAAGACGGCAGCGCCGCCATCGTCACCCGTGCGGTGGGCAAGGGCCGCACCTACGCGCTGGGCGTGGACATGGGCGCCTTTGCCCTGCTGGGCCACAACAACCGGCAGGAGGGCATCGCCGCGCAGTATGTGAACCGGTTCCAGCCCGGCATGGACGCGCTGTTCCTGCAGTTGCGCGACTGGTATGTCGCACACAACCGCAACGCGGTGCTGCTCGGCACTGTGCCGGAGGGCAAGCAGCTCTCCGTGCTGTTGACGCACGACATCGACTTCACCGAGTCGATCAACAACGCGGTCAAGTACGCCGACTACCAGCGCACGCGTGGCATTGCTGGCACCTATTTCATACAGACCAAGTACATGCGTGACTGGAACGACGACGTGTTCTTCAACGAGAACGGCGTTGAACGCACCCGCCAGCTGCAGGCGCTGGGCATGGAAGTCGCCAGCCACTCGGTGGCACATTCCAGGGTCTTCAGCAAGCTGCCACTGGGCACAGGCCACGAACGCTACCCGGCCTACGAGCCGTTTGTTAAAAGCCGTTCCGAGACCCGCAACGCCAGCGTGCTGGGCGAGCTGCGGGTGAGCCGCTACCTGCTGGAGGCCAATGTGCCTGGCCTGCAGGTCGAGAGTTTCCGTCCCGGCCATCTGGAGAACCCCACCACGCTGCCACAGGCGCTGGCCGCCAGCGGCTACCGTTTCAGCTCGTCGGTCACCGCCAACAACGCGCTGACCCACCTGCCCTTTCGCCTGAACCACAGCCGGGGGCCGAACGGCGAAACCGCGGTGTACGAGTTCCCGATCACCATCGAAGACGAACTGGAACCCCCGATGGGCGGCCGGCTGCCGCAGGCGCTGGCGATTGCCGAGCAGATCAGCCGTTACGGCGGCCTCTATGTGGTGCTGACCCACCCGAATGTGCTGGACCACAAGCTCGCCTTCACCCAGGGGCTGGTCGAACGGCTCAAGCCCACCGCCTGGTACGGCACGCTGGCCCGTTTCGGCCACTGGTGGGTGGCACGCGACCAGGTCACGCTCGACGTGGCCGATGCCGCGGTGGGTGGCCAGCCCGCCAAGGTGGTGCGCTTGCAGGTGCCCCAAGCCTTTGCCGGCCTGGCGCTGGACATGCCCGAACGCTGGCAACTGCTGGACGCGCAACCCGCATCGGCCCAGCCGCTGCGGGTGGGCCGGCAGTGGGTGTTGCCGGCGGTGTCGGGCGAGGTGGTGCTGCGGTTCTCGCCATGAGCACCGCGCGCAGCGCCTGGCTGCTCGGTGGCGTGCTGTGGCTGGGCCATGCGGCCCAGGCACAGACGCAGCTGCAGGTGTGCCCCGCCACGCTCGCGCCCACCGGGGCGGTGCAGGCCGAGATCGTGCAACCCACAGGCGCGGCGCTGCGCGCGGTCGTCACCCCTGTTGGCCCGGTCACGGCCGGCTGTACCGCCTTGCCGCTGGCCAGCGGCCAGCACCGTGTGTTGGCGCTGCGCCCTGTGGCGGCCCCGGTGGCACGGGCGCTGGCCCAGGGCCTGTCGCTCTCCGGACCTGCGGTGGATGGCCAGCTCAGCATCAGCGAGGTCACGCCGCGCGCGGCGGCCAGCTCGGCCGTGGCGGTACCCGCTTCCTTGCCTTTGGCCACCGAGCTGCTGCCCTTGTTGGCAACGCGCACCTTTGGCGCCGAAGCACGCGCCAGCGTCCAGACCAACGACCGGGGCCTGTTACTGCGCTGTGCGGCCGGCCGCCAACCGGCTGGCGCGGTGCTGTCGTCCGACCGACCGCTGCCGCAACAGCACAGCGCGCTGCAACTGCGCAGCAGTGGCCAAGGGCAGTTTCAGTTGAACAGCGTGGACGCGCGCGACGCCAGCCGCGAGGCTGGCACACCGCTGGGCACCGTGAGGGCCACCGGCCTGCAGCGGCTCACCACCCAGGACCACCCACTCCCTGGCGATGCCCGGCACCGCGCCGACTGGCGGCACTGGACGCTGGCCTGCCCCGCCGGGACCGCGCAAATCCAACTGCACAGCGTGCGGCTGGTGGTGCCGTCGGCCCACGCGGCAGTGCCTGCCCGCGCCACCTGGGTCTGGCAGCCCACCGACTGGCGCGACCGGCCGCAGGCGGTGCTGGCACTCGCGCAGCGCCACCACATCCGGACGCTGTTTGTCACCGTGCCGCTGGCCAGCGGTGCGGTGCTTGCCCCGACCGAACTGCAGCGATTCATTCGGCAGGCCCGGTCTGCCGGGCTGGTGGTGTGGGCGGTGGACGGCGACCCGCGCATGGTGTTGCCGGGCGAACACGCCAGCGCCGCCGCACGGGCCAGCGCCTACGCCCGCTACAACCAGAATGCCCCCTCCGGCGCCCGCCTGGCGGGGGTACAGTTTGACGTGGAGCCCTACCTGCTGCCCGGCTACGACCTCGCCACCGAGGCCTGGGAGCGCCACTACACCGCACTGGTGGCAGCCTTGCAAGCGGGCGCGGGCGGTTTGCCGTTGGAAATGGTGGTGCCGTTCTGGTGGGGCGACAAACCGGCGCTGCTGGACGCAGTGGCGATGCGCGTGAGCGGCCTGACGGTGATGGCTTACCGCACCCGCACGGACGAGATCACCCGGCTGGCCCAGCCTTTCCTTGAGTGGGGCATGCGCCAGAAAAAGACAGTGCGCATCGCGCTCGAAGCCGGGCCCGTGGCGCCTGAAACGCTGCGCCACTACGCGCCGCAGGCCAGCGGCGAACTGTGGCAACTGCAGGTGGCCGGGCAGGACTACCTGCTGCTGCTCGCGGACCCCGCCGCCAACCCGCATGGACCGGCGTTCCGGCAGATGGGCAGCACACTTCTCTCAGGCAGCGCGACCACCTTCCACGGCCAGCCGCACAAGCTGCTGGAGATGCTGCCCGCACTGGAAGCGCAGTTCACCACCTGGCCCGCCTTTGGCGGCATGGCGCTGCACGAAATCCAGTGAGGGCGAAGCCGTTCAGGCCTTGCCAGTGGAACCGTAGCCGCCCTCGCCGCGCACGGAAGCCGGAAACTCGGCCACCACATTGAACTGCGCCTGCACCACCGGCACGATGACCAGCTGCGCAATGCGCTCCAGGGGTTCGATGGTGAACGGCACGTCGCTGCGGTTCCAGGCGCTGACCATCAGCTGGCCCTGGTAGTCGCTGTCGATCAGGCCCACCAGGTTGCCTAGCACGATGCCATGCTTGTGGCCCAGGCCCGAGCGCGGCAGGATGATGGCCGCATAACCCGGGTCTTGCAGGTAGATGGCCAGCCCGGTGGGCACCAGCTGCCACTGGTTGGCGCCCAGCGTGAGCGGCGCGTCCAGGCAGGCGCGCAAGTCCAGCCCGGCACTGCCCGGCGTGGCATAGGCCGGCAACTGGCTGGCGATGCGCGGGTCGAGGATTTTGACGTCTATGTTCATCATTTTTAAGCCAAATCGGCCTCAAGCCTTAGTCCGTGCTGCAATCTCTGCTATCAATTGGCGAGCAAGCGTGAGTTTGCCGGCCTGCGGCAAGGCCTGGGTGCCGTGGGCGTCCACCAGCAGCAGCGCGTTGTCGTCCCGCCCGAAGGTGGCGGGGCCAATGTTGCCCACCAGCAGCGGCACGCCCTTGCGCACGCGCTTGGCCTGGGCGTTGTGGAGCAAATCTTGGCTTTCGGCGGCAAAGCCCACGCAGTAGAGCCGGCCCGATTGGGCTGCCTCACTCGCGGCCACCGTGGCCAGGATGTCGGTGGTTTCAGAAAAGGCGATGGCCGGCGGCGCCGAGGCACCGTCTTTCTTGATCTTGTGTTCCGCCGGTGCCGTCGGCCGCCAGTCGGCCACGGCGGCGGTGGCCACGAACACGTCGGCCTGCGCCACCTGCGGCAGCACCGCCTGCAGCATCTGCTCGGCCGAGGCAACGTCCACCCGTGTCACGCCACGCGGGGTGGCCAGGTGCACCGGCCCAGCCACCAGCGTGACCTCGGCCCCGGCCTCGCGGGCGGCGCGTGCCACCGCAAAACCCATCTTGCCACTGGAGCGGTTGGTGATGCCACGCACCGGGTCGATGGCCTCGTAGGTCGGCCCGGCGGTGACCAGCACCCGCCGCCCAGCCAGCAACTTGGGCTGAAAAAACGCCACCAGGTCTTCCAGCAGTTCGGCGGCTTCAAGCATGCGGCCGTCGCCAATTTCGCCGCAGGCCTGGTCACCGCTGCCCACCGCGAACACGGTGGCACCGTCGGCACGCAGCTGGGCAACGTTGCGTTGCGTGGCAGGGTGGGCCCACATCTCGCGGTTCATGGCGGGGGCCAGCAACAGCGGCACGCTCTCCACCGGGCGGGCCAGGCACATCAAACTCAGCAAGTCGTCGGCCCGGCCATGCAGCAGCTTGGCCATGAAGTCGGCGCTGCACGGCGCAATGACAATGGCGTCGGCCTCGCGCGACAGGTTGATGTGCGGCATGTTGTTCGGTTCGCGCGCGTCCCACTGCGAGCCGTACACCGGCCGGTTGGACAGCGCCTGCATCGTCACCGGGGTGATGAAATGCTCGGCCGCTTCGGTCATCACCACTTGCACCGTGGCGCCCTGCTTCACCAGCCCCCGGCAGAGCTCGGCCGCCTTGTAACAGGCGATGCCGCCAGAGAGGCCCAGGACGATGTGTTTGCCAGCGAGGTCAGTCATGGCGGCAATGTAGCAGAGCAACGACCGCAAGACGCCGCAGCGCCGGGCCGCCCCAAGCAAGGCACGGCCCCCTCGGGGGGCAGCGCCCCACACGCAGTGGGGAAGCGTGGGGGCCACATCCCGACATCTATAATCCTGTTTTACCACCTCCACGGGATCGTTCCCAAAGCCTGACATGACCAAATTCGTCTTCGTCACCGGCGGTGTGGTGTCTTCCCTGGGCAAGGGAATCGCCTCAGCCTCCCTCGCAGCCATTCTCGAATCGCGCGGCCTCAAAGTCACCCTGATCAAGCTCGACCCCTACCTCAACGTCGACCCGGGCACGATGTCGCCGTTCCAGCACGGCGAGGTGTTTGTGACCGAAGACGGCGCCGAGACCGACCTCGACCTGGGCCACTACGAGCGTTTCATTGAAACGCGGATGCGCAAGGCCAACAACTTCACCACCGGCCAAATCTACAAAAGCGTTCTGGAAAAAGAGCGCCGTGGCGACTACCTCGGCAAGACGGTGCAGGTGATTCCGCACGTCACCAACGAAATCCAGGACTTCGTGAAACGCGGCGCCGGTTTTGGCACCGCCGACGCGGTGGACGTGGCGATTGTGGAAATCGGCGGCACCGTGGGCGACATCGAGTCGCTGCCCTTCCTGGAAGCGGTGCGCCAGATGAGCCTGCGCCTGGGCCCCAACAACAGCGCCTTTGTGCACCTGAGCTATGTGCCGTGGATTGCCGCCGCCGGCGAGCTGAAAACCAAGCCCACCCAGCACACCGCCAAGCAGCTGCGGGAAATCGGCATCCAGGCCGACGCCCTGCTGTGCCGCGCCGACCGCCCGATTCCTGCGGAAGAGCGCCAGAAAATCTCGCTGTTCTCCAACGTGCCCGAATGGGGCGTGATCTCCATGTGGGACGTGGACACCATCTACAAGGTGCCACGCATGCTGCACGAGCAAGGCCTGGACGGCCTGATCTGCGACAAGCTGCGCCTCAACACGCCGCCCGCCAGCCTCAAGCGCTGGGACGACCTGGTCTACGAGACCGAGCACCCGCAGCACGAGGTGGCGATTGCCATGGTCGGCAAGTACGTCGATTTGTCGGACAGCTACAAGTCGCTCAACGAAGCGCTGCGCCACGCTGGCATGAAGAACCATGCCAAGGTGCGCATCGAGTACATCGACTCCGAGACCATCACGCCCGACAGCCTGTCGCGCCTGGCCAAGTTCGACGCGGTGCTGGTGCCCGGTGGCTTTGGCAAACGCGGCATCGAAGGCAAGATTTGCGCGGCCCGCTACGCCCGTGAAAACAAGGTGCCTTACCTCGGCATCTGCCTCGGCATGCAGATCGCCACCATCGAATTCGCCCGCCATGTGGCCGGTCTGAAAGACGCCAACAGCACCGAGTTCGAGCCAGCCACAGCCCATCCTGTGATTGCACTCATCACCGAGTGGAAAGACGCCGATGGCACCATCAAAACCCGCGACGAAAGCTCTGATCTCGGCGGCACGATGCGCCTGGGCGCGCAAAGCTCCGATGTGGCGAAGGGCACGCTGGCGCACGAGATTTACGGCGACGTGGTGACCGAGCGCCACCGCCACCGCTTCGAGGCCAACGTGAACTACCTGGACCAACTGCGCCAAGCGGGGCTCGTCATCTCGGCCCTGACCCAGCGCGAGCAGCTGACCGAGATCGTGGAGCTGCCCCGCAGCGCCCACCCCTGGTTCATGGGCGTGCAGTTCCACCCCGAATTCAAGTCCACCCCCTGGGACGGCCACCCGCTGTTCAACGCCTTCGTCAAGGCCGCGCTGGTGCGCAAGTCCCAGGCCTCCTCACTGAAAGCCGTCGCATGAAACTCTGTGGTTTCGACATCGGGCTGGACCGCCCGTTCTTCCTGATCGCCGGCCCCTGCGTGATCGAGTCCGAGCAGCTGCAGATGGACACCGCCGGCACGTTGAAGGACATCACCAGCGCCCTGGGCATCCCCTTCATCTTCAAGAGCAGCTTCGACAAGGCCAACCGCTCGTCCGGCACCACCTACCGTGGCCCGGGCCGCGACAAAGGCCTTGAGGTCCTGGCCAAGGTCAAAAAAGACCTCGGCCTGCCCGTGCTGACCGACGTGCACACCGAAGACGATATCCGTGAAGCCGCCCAGGTCGTCGACGTGCTGCAGACCCCCGCCTTCCTGTGCCGCCAGACCGACTTCATCCGCGCTGTGGCGCAGTCGGGCAAGCCGGTCAACATCAAGAAGGGCCAGTTTCTCGCGCCGCACGACATGAAAAATGTGATCGACAAGGCCCGTGCCGCCGCGCGCGAAGCGGGCCTGCCGGAAGACAGCTTCATGGCCTGCGAACGCGGCGCCAGCTTTGGCTACAACAACCTGGTGAGCGACATGCGTTCGCTGGCCATCATGCGCGAGACCGCCGCGCCGGTGGTGTTCGACGCCACCCACAGCGTGCAACTGCCCGGTGGCCAGGGCACGTCCAGCGGCGGCCAGCGCGAGATGGTGCCGGTGCTGGCGCGCGCGGCCGTGGCCGTGGGTGTGGCGGGCCTGTTCATGGAAACCCATCCTGACCCGTCAAAAGCCCTGAGCGACGGCCCCAACGCCGTGCCGCTGAAACACATGAAGGCGCTGCTGGAAACCCTGCTGGCGCTGGATGCGGTGACCAAGAAAAACGGCTTTCTCGAAAACAACTTTGGGGTGTGAGCATGGCTTTTGGCTACGTCGTTGTCGACATGCAGATTTCCGACCTGGACCAGTACAAACAGTACATGGCGGCCGCGCCGGCGGCAGTGGCTGCCTTCGGTGGTGAGTACCTGGTGCGCGGCGGCCAATTCGAGCCGCTGGAAGGCGACTGGCAACCTGCGCGCATGGCCATGCTGCGCTTTCCCAGCTACGCGCAGGCCAAGGCCTTCTACGACTCAGAACAGTACCGTGCCGCGCGCGCCAAACGCGCTGGCGCCACAGAGTTTTTCAATATGGTGTTGGTCGAAGGTGTTGCAGCCCCCGTCTGACGTCCCCCTGTTCAAAAAAGGAAAAAAATGAGTGCAATTGTTGACATCGTCGGACGCGAGATTCTGGATTCGCGCGGCAACCCCACCGTTGAATGCGACGTGCTGCTGGAGTCCGGCACCATGGGCCGTGCCTCGGTACCGTCTGGCGCCTCGACCGGTTCGCGCGAAGCCATTGAGCTGCGCGACGGCGACAAGGCCCGCTACCTCGGCAAAGGCGTGCTGCGCGCCGTCGAGTACATCAACACCGAAATCTCCGAAGCCATCCTCGGCCTGGACGCCAGCGAACAGGCGTTTCTGGACCGCACGCTGATCGAGCTGGACGGCACCGACAACAAGTCCCGCCTCGGCGCCAACGCGATGCTCGCCGTCTCCATGGCCGTGGCCCGTGCCGCCGCCGAAGAGTCCGGCCTGCCGCTGTACCGCTACTTTGGTGGCAGCGCGGCGATGCAGATGCCGGTGCCGATGATGAACGTCATCAACGGCGGCGCGCATGCCAACAACAACCTGGATTTGCAAGAGCTGATGATCATCCCGGTGGGCGCGCCAAGCTTCCGCGAAGCGCTGCGCTGGGGTGCAGAAGTGTTCCACGCGCTGAAGAAAATCATCCACAACGCCGGCATGAGCGTGGCCGTGGGCGACGAAGGCGGCTTTGCCCCGAACGTCACCAGCCACGAAGCCGCGCTGCAGATGATCATGGACGCGATCGACGCCGCCGGCTACACCGCCGGTGAGCAAATTGCGCTGGGCCTGGACTGCGCTGCCAGCGAGTTCTACAAGGACGGCAAGTACGAACTGAAAGGCGAGAACCTCTCGCTCACCTCGGAAGAGTGGACGGACATGCTCGCCACCTGGGTCGACACCTACCCGATCATCAGCATCGAAGACGGCATGGCCGAAGGCGACTGGGACGGTTGGCACACCCTGACCCAGCGCCTGGGCGACAAGGTGCAGCTGGTGGGCGACGACCTGTTCGTCACCAACACCAAGATCCTGAAAGAAGGCATCGACAAGAAGATCGCCAACTCCATCCTGATCAAGATCAACCAGATCGGCACCCTGACCGAGACCTTCGCCGCCATCGAGATGGCCAAGCGCGCCGGCTACACCTCGGTCATCAGCCACCGCTCGGGCGAGACCGAAGACTCGACCATTGCCGACATTGCGGTGGGCACCAACGCCGGCCAGATCAAGACCGGCAGCCTCTCCCGCTCCGACCGCATGGCCAAGTACAACCAGTTGCTGCGCATCGAAGAAGACCTGGGTGACGTGGCCAGCTACCCCGGCCGCGACGCCTTCCGCCAACTGCGCTGAACCCGCGCAAGCCCCCCACCGGCCTGACCTGCGCTTCAGCCCATGAACCCGCGCGTCGTCCCGGCCGTGTTGCTGGTGCTGCTGGGGGTGTTCCACGCCCAGCTGTGGTGGGGGCGTGGCAGCCTGCCACACGTGGCCGAGTTGCGCCAGAAAATCGACCTGCAGAAAACCAGCAACGCCGAGGCCAAACTGGTCAACGAACGGCTGTCCTCCGAGGTGCGCAACCTCAAGGAGGGGCTGGAGATGGTCGAGGAACGGGCACGGCAAGAGTTGGGCATGGTCAAGCCCAACGAAATCTTCGTCCAGATTTCGAAATGAGGCCCCCACGTTCGCTCACGGCGTGTAGCGCCCTGCCCCCCGGGGGGGCGCTGCCTTGCTTGGGGCGGCCCTGCGCGGCGGCGAACCATGCCTGAATGGCTCTTCTCCGAAGCCTTCGTTGTCTGGGGCTCGCCCACCACCTGGCTGGAAACCGTCGCATTCGTGCTGGCGTTGGTCATGGTCGGCTGCAACATCCGTGAAATCCACTGGGGCTGGCCGCTGGCCATCGTCAGCTCGGTGATGTACTTCGGCCTGTTCTGGCGCAGCAAGATCTATGGCGACGCGGTGCTGCAGGTTTCGTTCGCGGTGCTGGCGCTCTGGGGCTGGGCGCAGTGGCTGCGCGGCAAGCGCGGTGACGGCAGCCCATTGCGGGTGGCCCGGCTCAGCCCACGCGGCGCCGGGCTGGCCATTGCTGCCAGCGCGGCCCTGTGGCTCGCAATTGGCCTGTTCCTGAGCCACCACACCGACTCCGACGTGCCCTGGTGGGACGCCTTCCCCACCGCCGTGAGCCTGGTGGGCCAGTTCCTGCTGGGCCGCAAGTACATCGAGAACTGGCTGGCCTGGCTGGCGGTGAACACCGTCAGCGTGGGCCTGTTTGCCTACAAGGGCCTGTGGCTCACGCTGCTGCTCTACACCCTGTTCATTGGCCTGAGCGTGGTCGGCTGGCGCGCCTGGCGCCAGCGGCTGGCGTGAACACGAAGCTGGCACTGCTCGGTGCCGAAAGCACCGGCAAGACACAGCTGGCCCAGGCCCTGGCAGCCCACGCACGCGGCCTGGGCCACACCGTCACAGTGGTGCCAGAATACCTGCGCGAATGGTGCGACCAGCACGGCCGCACGCCCCGGGCCGACGAGCAGATGGCCCTTGCCACCGAGCATGCCCGCCGCATTGACCAGGCCGCGCCCAGCGACTGGCTGGTGGCCGACACCACGCCGCTGATGGTGGCGGTCTACAGCGACCTGCTGTTCAACGACACGTCGCTCTACCCCATGGCCTTGGCGCAGTTGCAAGAGTTTGACCACATCCTGGTGACCGGCCAGGACGTGCCCTGGGTGGCCGATGGCCTGCAGCGCGACGGCCCGCAGGTGCGTGGGCCTGTGGACCAAAAACTGCGCGCCGCGCTGGACGGCCAGGGCCTGCGTTACCAGGTGGTCTACGGCCTGGGCCCGCAGCGGCTGGCAGCGGCTGTGCGGGGCATGGCGGTGGGCTCTGGCCTGAAGAGTGACATGGAGGACGACGGCAGCACCACCCCTTGGCAATGCGCCAACTGCAGCGATCCGGACTGCGAGCACCGGCTGTTCACACAACTGGTGCGGCAGCGCTCACTGCACCGCTGAGCTGCCAGGGGCCTGGTCGCTCGCCTCGGTGAACAGCTGGGCGGCGTCGACCGCGTCAAACCAGTAGAACTGGCCGCAAAAGTCGCAGCCCACCTCGATGTTGCCACGCTCGGCAATGATGGCCTCGGCTTCTTGCGTGCCCAGGCTGCGGATCATGTTGCCCACACGCTCGCGGCTGCAGGTGCAGGCAAAACGCGGCCCCTGGTCGCCTTCTTGCGGCGCCAGCCGCAGCACCTGCTCTTCCCAGAACAAACGGCGCAATATGGTGTCCACGTCCAGCGTCAGCAACTCCTCGCGCTTCAGGCTGGAGGCCAGCAGCGAGATGCGGTTGTAGTGCTCGTTCAGGCCAATCTCGTCCTCGTTGGCCTGGTTGAGCACCACGCCCTCCAGGGCTGGACCGCCGGCTTTGGCCTGCCCTGCCAGATTGCGCTCGCCCTGCACCGGCAAACGCTGGATCAACAGGCCTGCGGCCACCTTGTCGTCGGCCGCCAGCACCAGCGTGGTGTCGAGCTGCTCGCTCTGCAGCATGTAGTGCTCCAGCACCTCGCTGAGTTGCTCGATCTTCTCGTGTTGGTCGTCGAACATCGGCACCACACCCTGGTAGGGCTGCTGGCCGGGGAATTTGTTTTTGGGGTCGAGCGTGATGGCGCAGCGCCCCTGGTTGGTGGCGTTGACCATGTCGCTCAGGCGGGCGCCGGCGGGCAGGTCCCCCACCACCTTGGCGGTGGCCCGCAGGCTCAGGTCGTGCTGCACCTCCACCACCGCGATCTTGACCGGGCCATCGCCAAAAATCTGCAGCACCAGCGCGCCGTCAAAACGGATGCTGGACTGCATCAGCGCGGCAGCGGCCACCATCTCGCCCAGCATGTCGCGCACCGGCTCGGCCAGGGGCTCGGCGTTCGGGTTGCTGGCCCGGCGGCGCAGGATCTCCTGCCAGGCGTCGGTCAGGCGCACCACCATGCCGCGCACCGGCAAACCGTCGAACAGGAATTTGTGGAGTTCCGACATGCCTCAGGCCACCTTGTGGAAACCGGCGCGGTAACGGCGCGCGTTGTCAACGTAGTGCTGGGCGCTGGCGCGCAGGCCGTCGATCTGCTCGGGTGTGAGCTTGCGCACCACCTTGGCCGGGCTGCCGATGATCATCGAGCCATCGGGGAATTCCTTGCCCTCGGTCACCAGCGCGCCGGCACCCACCAGGCAGTGCTTGCCGATCTTTGCACCGTTCAGCACCACCGCGCCAATGCCGATCAAAGACCCGTCGCCCACCGTGCAGCCGTGCAGCATGACCTGGTGGCCCACCGTCACGTTCTCGCCCACCACCAGCGGCATGCCCACGTCGGCGTGCAGCACGCTCAGGTCCTGGATGTTGCTGCCCTTGCCGATGCGGATGGATTCGGTGTCGCCGCGGATCACGGTGCCAAACCAGACGCTACTGTCTTCGGCCAGCGCAACCCGCCCCATCACCTGCGCGCTGTCGGCCACCCAGGCGCTGTCGGCCAGTTGCGGCACCACGCCGTCGAGTTCGTAAATCGCCATGCGCCGGGCTCCCTCTGCTGAAAACCTACAATTGTAGGGATGGACCTGCGTCAACGTGCCCTGGCGGTGCTGCAAACCGCCGATTTGGCATCAAAAGTGGCTCAAGCCTTGGTGATATCTGGCGGTTCAGCTACGTTTTCAATAGCAAAAGGCCCCCTGCAGGAACCACCCGGTGTGCCCGGCCGCCCCGCACTGCCGCGCCTGGTCGAACCCACCGAAGTCGCCCACCGCGCCCCGGCCAGCCCGGCCGGGCTGGCGGCCCTGCTGCACGCCATTGCGCACATCGAGTTCAACGCCATCAACCTCGCGCTCGACGCCATCTGGCGCTTCGACGGCCTGCCCGACGCCTACTACCGCGACTGGGCCCGTGTGGCCAGCGAAGAGGCCTACCACTTCACGCTGCTGCGCGCGCACCTGCAAAGCCTGCCGCACACTGGCACCCCCTGGGACTACGGCAGCTTTGACGCCCACGACGGCCTGTGGGCCATGTGCGAACGCACATCGGACGACGTGGTGGCCCGCATGGCGCTGGTGCCGCGCACGCTGGAAGCCCGCGGGCTGGACGCGTCACCGCGCCTCCAGGCCCGGCTGCGGGGCGTGGGCTCGCCCGACGCCCGGCGCACGGTCGAGATACTCGACGTGATTTTGCGCGACGAGATCGGCCATGTGGCGATTGGCAACCACTGGTACCGCTGGCTGTGCGAACGCGACGGCCTGGAGCCCGTGGCGCACTACCGCGCACTGCGCAGGCGGTACCGCGCACCGCTGCTCAAACCGCCGTTCAACCTGCCGGCCCGGCGCGCCGCCGGGTTCACCGACGCCGAGCTGGCCGAACTTGAGGCCTGACACCGACCGCCAGCGGCAGAAAAGGCTGGATTAGCGGCGACATATCGGGGCATGGCCCGGGCCACAACTTCCCAGAATCAGGGCACCACCTTCAAGCCCTGAACCGTGACACCACCGATCCTCCTCGAACCCGTTTTCACCCCCCCTGCGGCGGTGGCGACCCGTGGGCCTGTGGCCATCTTGCGGCAGGCCATTGTGGACACCGACCGGCAGGTGTACGGCCACGAATGGCGGGCCCCCGCCACCCTGGCCGACCAGCGCCCCCACGCCAGCAACAGCTGGCTGGAACAGGCCTTGACCCAGCTGGCGCAACCAGTGCCCCAGGGCAAAGGCACCGTGGGCCACGCTTCGCGGGTGTTCGTCCCCATCAGCCACGCGCAGGCGGCCCAGCTGGCCAGCCTGCCCCAGCCAACCGCCCAGCGCTGGGTGGCCGAAATCTCCGCCACCGAACACGACACCCCGGCACAGATCCGTGCCCTGACCGACACGCTGGAGCGCCTGCAGGCGAGAGGCGTGCGGCTGTCGTTCGACCACACGGTGCTGACGCCGGCCTACGCGGCCTGGCTGCCGCTGGCCAACTACATCCGCATGGACATTGACCGGCTGGAATCCGGCGCTTTTGAGCGGCTGGCCTGCTGCGCGCAAACCTACAGCCACGCCCGGCTGGTGGCCACCCAGATCAGCGACGCCGGCCAGGTGGTGCAGGTCACCGGCTACGGCATCCAGCTGCTGCAAGGCGACTGGTTGTCACCCGCCAGCCTGATGCCCTAGGCCGCGGTGGTGCCGCCGCAGGACGACCCTGCCCCGGCGGTGCAGCCCAGGCAGTGGCTGGCAAAGCGGATGTCGCGCTGCAGCCACTGGTCAAAGTCAAAGTTGTCCAGCGTCGCCGGCTCGGCACCGTTCATGAGCCGCATCTCCAGCATCTGGTTGAAGTCGCAGTCGTAGAGTGAGCCGTCGTGGCCCACGCTGATGGTGTGGCGGCACATCACGCCCTGCGCCGCGTCGGGGTTGAACGCGCTCAGCAGCTTGTCCATGTAGCGCTCGTACTGGCCGCTTTTCTGCAGGTGCAGCTTGAAGCGGTTGATCGGCATGTTGGTGATGGTGAACAGCTGGTTGAACACGATGCCAAAGTGCTGCTGCAGCTCGCGCTTGTAGTCCGCCTCCAGCGTGGCCTGGGCCGCCGGCAGGTAGGGGCCTACCGGGTTGTAGACCAGGTTCAGCAAGAGGCCAGTGCCCGCCACCCCATAACCCAGCGCATTGAGCTGCTGCAGGCCCTGAATGCTTTTCTGGAACACGCCGTCGCCACGCTGCGCGTCGGTGAAGTAGGCCTGGTAGTAGGGCAGCGACGACACCACCTCGCAGCGGTGTTGGGCAAAAAATGCCGGCAGGTAGGCTTTGGAGGCCTTGGTCTGCGGGTGGCCGTCAAAGGTCACCGTCAGGTTGTGGCGCACCATCACGTGCCGGCCCATGGCGGTGGCCTGCGCCACCAGCCAGTCGAAGTCGTCGTGCAACTCGGGCGCACCACCGGTCAGGTCAAGGTGCTTGATCTGCGGGTACTGGGCCAGCAGTTCCAGGCAGCGCGCCACGCCCGCGCGCGGCAAGGCCTCGGTACGAGTGGGCGACGAGTCCACATGGCAGTGGCGGCAGACCTGGTTGCACATGCGCGTGAGGTTGATCTGCAGCGTGTCGATGGACAGCGGCGGCAATGCCATGCCATGCGCGTTGAGCAGGCCCTGGAAATCGTGCCGTTCTGCCTCGGCCGGGGGCACCAATTGAATGGGGATGGTGGCGTTCATGGACTCAGAGCACCAGCTTGTCGAGCTGGTTCTGCATCTGCACCGCGTGCACCAGCGTGATACCGGCCTTCATGGCCGCGGCCACGTGCACCGCTTCCATCATCTGCTCGGGGTTGGCGCCGGATTCGAGGCAGGCGGTGGTGTAGGCCTCGATGCAGTATGGGCATTTTTCCGAGTGCGAAATCGCCAGCGCGATCAGCGCTTTTTCGCGCTTGGTCAGCGCGCCGTCGCTGCCGGTGACCATGCCGTAGTACTTGAAAAATTCGTCGGCCATGGGCTGGCCGTGCTGGCCGATCTGCGGGAATTTGGCCAGGTCTGCCGACTCGTAATAGCTGCTCATGGTGTGTGCCTCGGGGTGGTCGACCCAGTATATCGGCGCACCGCATCAGCCCCGGGGATGGTGCGTGGCGTGCAGGGACTTGAGGCGTTCCCGCGCCACATGGGTGTAGATGGTGGTGGTGGAAATGTCGGCATGGCCCAGCAGCATCTGCACCGCCCGCAAATCGGCCCCGTGGTTCAGCAGGTGGGTGGCAAAGGCGTGGCGCAGCGTGTGCGGCGACAGCGGGGACAGGATGCCGGCCGCCAGCGCGTGTTTTTTCACCGTCACCCAGAACATCACCCGCGTCATGGCGGTGCCGGCGCGGGCGCCGCTTTGGGTCACAAACAGGTCGTCGTTCTGGCGGCCGCGCACCAGCACAGGCCGTGCGGTGGCGAAGTAGCGGCCCAGCCACTCGCGGGCCACCTCGCCAAACGGCACCAGCCGCTCCTTGTTGCCTTTGCCGAGGATGCGCAGCACGCCCTCGTTCATGCCCAGGTGGTGCAGTTTCAGCGTCACCAGCTCGCTCACCCGCAGGCCGCTGGCGTACATCAGCTCCAGCATCGCGCGGTCACGCAAGCCCAGGGGGGTGGCCACATCGGGCGCGTTCAGCAGCAGCTCCACCTGCTGTTCGGTCAGCGTCTTGGGCACGCGCAGCATTTGTTTGGCGGGCTGCAACTTCAGCGTCGGATCGGCCATGACCGTGCGCTCGCGCAGCGCCCAGCGGAAGTAGCGCTTGAACACCGTCAGGCGGCGGTTGGCCGAGGTGGCCTTGTCGGCCATGCGGGCCGCAAAGTAGCCTTGCAGGTGGTGCTCGGTGGTGCTGTTGAGTTCCTTGCCCTGCGCCGCCAGCCAGCTGGCGTAGAGCGTCAGGTCACGCCGGTAGGCGGCCAGCGTGTTTTTGGACAGGCCGTCTTCCAGCCACAGTGCGTCGATGAAGGCGTCTATGGCTGCGGCGTTGGTGGCGTCTGCGCTGGCGGTCACTCCAGCGTGAGTTTGGCCCGCTCCACCACCTTTTTGTACACGTCGTACTCGGCGGCAATCTGTGCGGCAAACTGCTCTGGCGTGTTGGCCACCACCAGCGAACCGGTGTCTTCAATGCGTTTGCGCACGGCCGGGTCTTCCAGCGCCTTGCGCACGCCGGCGTTGACCTTGTCCACCACCTCGCGTGGCAAGCCCTTGGGACCGAGGATGCCGTAGTAGGCCATGCGGTTCACCGGCTCCAGACCCAGTTCCTTGAAGGTCGGCACGTCGGGCAACACGGCCAGGCGCTGCGGTGCGGCCACCGCGATGGCCACCAGCTTGCCGGTCTTGATGAAGGCCAGCGCCGACGGCAGGTTGTCAAAAATGATCGGCACCTGGCCGGCCACGGTGTCGTTCAGGGCCGGGCCGGCGCCCCGGTACGGGATGTGGGTGATGAAGGTCTTGGTCAGGTCCTTGAACAGCTCGGTCTGCAGGTGGCCAATGCCGCCGGTGCCGGACGACGCGTACGAGTACTTGCCCGGCGACTTCTTGATCTCGGCAATGAACTCGGCGTAGTTTTTGGCCGGGAAGCTGGGGTGCACCGCGATCACGTTCGGCGTGGCGGCGATGTTGATGACGGGCGTGAAGTCGGTCACCGGGTTGTAGGGGATCTTGGTGTTGATGGCCGGGTTGGCCGCCGTGGTGGACACCGTGGCAATGCCGAGCGAATACCCATCGGGCGCAGAGCGCGCCGTTTCGGTGGCGCCAATGACGCCGCCGCCGCCGGCCTTGTTCTCCACCACCACCGGCTGGCCCAGCGCCTTGCCCAAGGGGTCTGCAATCGTGCGGGCCACGATGTCGGTGGTGCCACCGGGTGCGAACGGCACCTGCAATTTCACCACCTTGTTCGGGTAGGCCTGCGCCAGCGCAGAACCTGCCACCGCCAACGACGACAACACCAACCAATAACGACGATTCACACGACGGTCCATGTCTCTGCCCCTTGAAACGGAATAACCCCCATCGTAAGGCCAGAAAGCCGCGCGCCAATGTGGAAGACCCATACGTGCAAACCCCTGTTTGGCCTTATTCTGAATGGGTGAATTACGCCCAACTCCTCATCCCCGACTTCGCCCTCATCGTCTGCGGCTTCCTGGTGTGCCGCTATACCGCGCTCAACCGCACGGTGTGGAGCCAGGTGGAAAGCCTGGTCTATTACTTTTTGTTCCCGGTGCTGCTGTTCCAGTCCATCGTGCGTTCGCCGCTGGACCTGAGCGCCGCGTCCAGCCTGATTGGCGCCGGCCTGGCCATGGTGCTGAGCGGCGTGGCGCTGAGTTACGGCCTGGCCAAGCTGCCCGGGGTGAATGCCAACGACCACGCCGCCGCCGCGCAGGTGGCTTTTCGCTTCAACTCCTTCATTGCGCTGGCCATCACCGAGCGGCTGGCCGGCGCCGAAGGCCTGCTGCTGATTGCGGTGCTGATTGGCGTGTGTGTGCCGCTGTGCAACGTGGCCGCCGTGTGGCCCATGGCGCGCCACTCGCAACGCGGCTTTGTGGGCGAACTGGCGCGCAACCCGCTGATATTGGCCACCGCCGGCGGCCTGCTGGCCAACGTGGCGGGTTTTCAAATTCCGGTGTGGGCCGAACCCACGGTCACACGCATTGGCCAGGCCTCGCTCGCGCTGGGCTTGATGGCCGCCGGCGCCGGCATGCAGATCAGCCAACTGGCCAGCGCCCGCACCGTGGCCGCCGGGGTGCTGACCATCCGCCATTTGGTGATGCCGCTATTGGCCTGGGTGATGGTGCAGGCCTTCAAACTCAACCCGCTGCAGGCCACCGTGCTGCTGGCCTTCAGCGCTTTGCCCACCGCCTCCAGCTGTTACGTGCTGGCGGCACGCATGGGCTACAACGCGCCGTTTGTGGCCGGGCTCATCACCCTCTCCACCCTGCTGGGCATGGCGAGCTTGCCGTTTGCTTTGGCCGTGCTGCGTTAAGGCCGGCTCAGAACATCCCACGCACCATCATGCCCAGGTAGTACACCGCAATGAACACCAGGCGCGACACCACAAACACCTGCGCGCCCAGCAGCACCAGCGGCGGCGTGGCCCCACTCACATGCGCCGTCAGCGCCAGCACCGCAAACAGCAGGCAGTTTTCCAGCGTGTTGCGGGCGGTGCGCTCGGCACGGCCGGCAAAGCCCGGTATGCCGAACACGGGACTTGGCAGTACCAACGCAGCGTCGCCGACACCCACCCGACTGGCACAGTCTCGTACCAGCTGGTGGTGTCGCGGTTTTCCCCCGGGCCGGCTTGCCGGCACGGACTGGACTCACTTGATTTTGATGACGACCTTGCCCTTGGCCCTGCCCTCCTCAACATAGGCCAGCGCTTCGTTGGTGGACTCGAACGGGAAGACTTTGTCGACGACTGGCCGGATCGCTCCTTCCTCGATGAGCCGGGTGATCTTCTGCAACTGGGCACCGTTCGCCTTCATGAACAGGAAGGAATAGCCAAGCCCCAGGCGGTGCGCCTTGCGCCTGACGCCCGAACTCAGCAGCCGCATCACCAGCCTCACGAACCCGGGTGCGCCAACCGCCTTCCCAAATTCAGGGTCGGGGGGCCCGGAGATGGAGACGAGCTTGCCGCCACGCTTAAGCACGTGCAGCGACTTGTCCAGCGTCTGGCCATCCTGGCTGTGCAGCACCACGTCGCAGTCGCTCAGAACTTGTTCGAAATCCTGCGTCTTGTAATCAACGACAACGTCCGCGCCAAGGCCCTTCACGAGGACGGCATTGGCCGCACTCGCCGTCGTGGCGACGGTGGCACCCAGATGTTTGGCCAACTGGATGGCGAAGGTGCCTACGCCGCCGGACCCGGCCTGAATAAAGACCGTCTGGCCCTTCTTCAGGCCGGCCTTTTCGACGAGTGCCTGCCATGCTGTCAAGGCCACCAGCGGAATGGCAGCGGCTTCCTCCATCGCAAGCCCCTTGGGCTTCAGCGCAAGCGACGCCTCCTTGACCGGAACGAATTCCGCAAACGTGCCGATTCGGAAGTCATCCGCCCGCGCACACACCTCATCGCCCAGCTTGAACTGCCGCACACCCGCGCCAAGCTTCACAACCACACCCGCCACGTCGTGGCCAAGGATAAGCGGCAGGCGGTAGGGCAGGATGAGCTTGAACTCTCCGCTGCGAATCTTGGCGTCCAGCAGGTTGACACCGGCGGCATGCACCTCGACCAAGACCTCGTCATCACGCAGCTCCGGAACGGGCACCTCTGCCGGCCGCAGCGGGCGCTTCTTTCCATAGCGATCCAGGATGAATGCCTTCATGGTGTTGTTCCAATCAGCGCCCCGTCGAGGCGAAGGTCTTTTCGAATCCCGGCATCCATCAGCCCAGCAGGCGCAAACGTGCGCAGCCATCGCAAGCGGCTCGCGAGCCCACCCGCGGTGTACCGGAGTTTCGGGCGCACGGCACTGGCCGCCTTCAACACGACCTCGGCCACGACGTGCGGCTGGTCTGCGGTGGCCATCACTTCCTTCACGCGCTGGTTGACGGCGGCGCGAACCTCGCGGTACTCGTCGAGCTTGGCGTCGGGTTCCATGAAGTTCGCATCAAACGGCGTCTTCGTGTAAGCGGGCTCGACGACCGAGACCCGAATGCCCCGGGTACGCAGCTCATGGTCGAGCGATTCGGAATAGCCTTCGACCGCATGCTTCGTCGCGGCATACAGCGCACCGTACGGCATGGGCAAGAAACCAAGCACCGAGCCGATGTTGATGATGCGTCCCGCACCCTGTCGGCGCATGTGCGGGACGGTGGCGCGCGTCATCCGGACCAGCCCGAAAAAGTTGGTGTCGAAGATGGCCTGGGCCTGGGCGATCGAGCTCTCTTCTGCGCCAGCGGGCGCGACGCCAAAGCCCGCGTTGTTGACCAGCAGGTCGATGCGGCCCTCCAAGTGCACCAGCCGCTCGACCGCTGCGTTGACCGATGTGTCGCTCGTCACGTCGAGCGGCAGCATCTCGAATGTGCGCTGGCCGGCTTCACCGCCGCGTCGGCTTGTGCCGTAGACCTTGTAACCCGCCTTGGCGAGCCGTTCCGCCGTGGCTTGGCCGATGCCCGACGAGGCACCGGTCACAAGGGCGATTTTGGGGTTGTTCATGCGCTTCTCCGTCAACGTAGGGGTTCTGGTCACCCGGTGTCAGGCCATGCCTGCGGTCATTTTCACATGATAAACATCATGTGAGAATTCGAAAAAAATGGGAATGTCCATCGTTGGGTTCAGTGGGCAGCGGTCAGCAGGTGCTTGCGTGCGGCTTCGCACAGGCTGTCGGACAAACCCGTGTCATCGACAGCGCGGGCCAGCAACAGGGCACCCACCATGGTGGAGAGGGTCACCAACGCCCGTTCATGGGCGGCAGGCTGCCCCCAATCCGGCGATTGGCGGGCAACCAGATCGACCATTTCCTTGATGTGCCGGGTTGCCACGCGGCGCACTTCGGGCGCCTGGCGCGGTGTTTCAGAACCGAGGGAGGCCAAGGGGCAGCCCATCTCGACGTTCTCAACGTGGGCCTTGGAGAGGTAGGCGCCCAGCATCGAAGCCAACGCCGTGCCGGGGGACACCGTGGCCACCAGCTCGGCCGCAGCGGCAGCGGCGTCTGCGCAGGCCATGCCAGCCGCTTCGGCCAGCATGGCCTCACGTGAGGTGAAGTGGGAATAGAAGGCGCCGTGCGTCAGACCCGCCTCCTTCATGATGTCGGCCACACCCGTACCGCCGTAACCACTGCGGCGAATGGCCCGTGCAGCCACGGACACGATGCGCTCGTGCGTGGCGTCTTTGGCAGCGGCTCTGGCGTTGGTGACTGTATTTCGCATGACACGCATCATACGACATTTGCACGCCATGCGCATGCGAGGCTTTGAGGGGAGGGGCGATCCTGGTCAATCCCAGAC
>JAFEHU010000003.1 GCA_017848435.1 Burkholderiaceae bacterium
TCGCGGATGTTCTCGATCTCGGCATTGATGCGGGTCAGGTGGTCGACCACGTCGCGGAAATAGTCTTGTACGCCGGCGCAGATCTGCGGCACCCGGCCACCATGCAGTTTGCTGGCACCTTCGAGCAAAGGGGTGACGGCGTGTTTGAGCACCATGACCCGGCCCTTCAGTTCGTACAGCCGCTCGATGTTGGAGCGCGCCGTGCCTTTGGTAAAAATTTCCTGCTCGATGGTTTCCAGCTCGGTTTCCAGTGAATCGAGGATGGGAAAGTAGCGGTCCACCACCGCGTCCATCAGCGCGTACAGCACAAAACCCGAGCCGTGGCGCAGCAGCTCAGGCTCGCTCTCGCAGCGCGCGCGCACCCCCAGAAAACCGCGGTGGCTGCGGTTGCGGACCGACACCACGTAGTTGCGCCCGGTGAACACGTCGACCTCGCCCACATGCAGGGTGCTGGGGTTGTCGGGCAGTGTCTCCACCAGGTGCAGCACTGAAAAAAGCGAGGTGCCGTATTCCTCTATCTTGGGCCGCTGGTGGCCGTGGCGGGCGTCTTCCACCGCGAGTTCGTGCAGACCAAATTCCTGCCGCATTTCTTCCAGCTCGTCGGGGGTGGCGTCTTCCAGTGCCACCCAGACAAAGGTGTTGGGCCGGGTGATGTAGCCGCTGACTTCGCGCACGGGAATGTCGGCGAGCTTGGCACCGTTCTGGTAGGCAACGCAGTTGATCAGCATGGGGTTTCACGGCAAGTGGTCGGTGGAGGGATTCTGGCACCGGCATGTGACCTGTGGACAGCAGCTTCTCAGGCGATCTTCAAATTCTTGAGCGCCGGGTCGGCTGGCGGGTAGCGCAGCTTGAGCTGCTTGAGCGTGTCGCGCACCACGGTGGCGATCATCAGGTTGCGGTGGGTCTTGGAATTGGCCGGCACAATGGTCCACGGCGCCCAGGTGGTGCTGGTGGCACCCAGCAGTGCAGCGTACGCCTTTTGGTAGTCGTCCCACTGTTTTCGTACCGCGACATCGCCAGTGCTGAATTTCCAGTTTTTGGTCGGATCGTCAATCCGTTCCTGCAGCCGCGCGCGTTGCTCCTCGGTGCTGATGTGCAGCATGAACTTCAGCACCACGGTGCCGGTCTCTACCAGCAGGCGCTCGAAATCGTTGATGTGCTGGTAGCGCTGTTGTGTCTGCTCGGGCGTGATCCAGCCGTTGACCACCGGCACCAGCACGTCTTCGTAGTGGCTGCGGTTGAACACCATCATCTCGCCAGCGCCCGGCAATTGCTTGTGGATGCGCCAGAGGTAGTCGTGTGCCCGCTCTTCCTCGGTGGGGGCTTTCCAGCCCACCGTGTACACACCCAGCGGGCTGGTGCGGGCAAACACACCGCGCACCGTACCGTCCTTGCCCGAGGTGTCGGAGCCCTGCAGGACCACCAGCAACTTGAAGCGCTTGTCGGCAAAGAAGACGTCCTGCAGTGTGTCCAACTCGGCGGCCAGAGACGCCACTGTGGTCTTGTCCGTTACTTTGTCGCCACTGGAATATGGCTTGGCCGACGGGTCAAAGTCGGCCAAGGCCACCGGTTTGCCGGGCGCGCGGGTTGGCTGCCATGCGGTCAGTCGCGCGTTCTCGACAGATGGCTTTGCGGGCATGGTGTTGGGTCACTTGTACAGCAGCTGTGGCAACCACAGCCCGATCTGTGGGAACTGGTACAGCAGCACAATGGCCAGGACCTGGATGCCCATGAAGGGCAGCATGCCCGCAAAGATCTGGTTCAACGTCACATGTTTGGGTGCCACGCCTTTTAGGTAAAAGGCCGACATCGCCACCGGCGGGCTCAAGAACGCTGTCTGTAGATTCAGCGCAACCAGCAGGCCAAAGAACAGCGGGTCAACACCAAAGTTGTCGAGCAACGGGATGAAGATTGGCATGAAGATCACTATGATCTCGGTCCACTCCAGAGGCCAGCCCAGCACGAAGATGATGATTTGGCTCATGATCAGGAATTGGGTCTTGCTGAGGTTCATGCTCAGCACCCACTGCTCCACCAGTTCCTGTCCGCCCAGCAGCGCGAATGCGGCAGAGAAGATGGCAGAACCGACAAACAGCCAGCAGACCATGGCCGATGTTTTGGCCGTGAGGAACACGGACTCTTTCAACATCGTCATGTTTAATCGCCGGTAGGCACCCGCCAGAATGAAGCCACCAATGGCCCCCATTGCCGCCGCTTCGGTGGGCGTGGCCAGACCCAGAACAATCGATCCCAGTACCGCCAGAATGAGCACCATCAGCGGGAAGAAAGACGACAGCAGCATCTTGAAAATCTCTAGCCGTGCAAAGCTGAGGAACAGGTAGAACAACGTCACCAACAGCCCGGTCACGCCCATCACCACCCACCACCATGCTGGGGCAGCTCGGTTCGTAGCCTTGGCGGCGACTTCAGCCGCTGGGGCGGCTGAAGTGGGTTCTACGACCGCTTGCGCCGCAGGTGGCTCCTGCACGCCACCGCCACTGGGAGGGGGTTCTTGCAGCCCCGACGATGTTGGCGGTTCCTGCAAACCTCCTGACGACGGTGGTTCAGCCAATCCGCCTGCACTGACTTCTGTTGGTGAACTGGATGTGCCGATCTGCTGGATGTCGTATACCGCCTCGGCGTCCACCGTGGTTACAGAACGGTAGCTGCTCAGTGCGACCAGCATGAACAGCAGTCCCGGTAACGCCACAATGCCCAGCTGGCGCAGCAGATGGCCTACTGGCACATCGGCATTGCGCTGGCCTTTGAGGGCAGACACCAGTTTTAGCAATGCGTGGCTGCCACCGTCCAGCGTGAGTTTTTGCGTCAGCGGGGGCAACGTCACGCGCCGACCCTCGGCTGACAGTGGTGGTGCCCAGTCGGGCTTCAGCTTGGCCACCATCACCACGTACACCACATAGAGGCCGGCCAACATGATGCCAGGAAAGAAGGCTCCTGCGTACAGCTGCACCACTGACACCCCAGCCGTAGCGCCATAGACGATCAGCAACACCGAAGGTGGAATCAGGATGCCCAGACAGCCACCAGCAGTGATGGCGCCCGCCGCCAGCGAGGTGTTGTAGCCCGCACGCAGCATGGCGGGCAGGGCCAGCAGCCCCATCAGCGTGACCACCGCACCAACGATGCCGGTGGCGGTTGCGAACACTGCACAGGTCACTACCGTGGCCACGGCCAGTGAGCCAGGAATACGGGCCATGGCCAGGTGCAGGCTTTTGAACAGTGACTCAATCAGGTTGGCGCGCTCCACCAAGTAGCCCATGAACACGAACAGCGGCACCGCAATCAGTACGTCGTTGGCCATGGTCTTGTAGGCGGCCTGGACCATCAGGTCCAGCGTACGGGTAATGTCCCTGTCGTAAGCCAGCCAGGTGAAGACCATGCCCATGCCCATCAGCGTGAACGCCGTTGGGAAGCCGAGCATGATGGCCACCACCACCATCGCCAGCATGACCAGGCCAAGGTGGCCGTTGGTGATCTTGTCAACGTTGAGCAGCATCAGCAATACGCCAAAGGCAATCAA
>JAFEHU010000078.1 GCA_017848435.1 Burkholderiaceae bacterium
CGACGGCGGTGACGCCATCCTGCAGGCCATGCGCCCGGTCACGCTGTGGCCAGGGGCGTACAGCAACACCGTGCCCGCCGACGTGCGCGAAGGCCGCTCCGGCGTACCTGCCATCGACAGCGCGGTGCGTGTGCTCTATGCCACCGGTTACCTGCACAACCACGCCCGCATGTGGCTGGCCAGCTACCTGGTGCACATCCGCAAGGTGCACTGGCGCGCCGGCGCCGACTGGCTCTACGGCCACCTGTTGGACGGCGACCTGCCCAGCAACCACCTGAGCTGGCAATGGGTGGCGGGCCAGTTCTCCAGCAAACCCTACTTCTTCAACGCCGCCAACGTGGTGCGCTACGCGCCGCAGGCGGCCTGGAAAGCCTGGGCTTCGCCCAAAACGGTGATCGACAAAACCTACGAAGAAATCGACGCGCTGGCCCGCTTCCGCGGCGACCACGGCGCCGAGCCGGGGCAGCACGACGCGGTGGAAGAACCGCTGTGCACCGCCACGCCGCCCGCTGCCCTGCTGAGCGCCTGCGTAGGCGCCAAAGCCTTTGCAGGCGCACCACTGGCCGGGCAAACGGTCGAAATCGTCCACCCCTGGGCACTGTCTGATCGCCGCCATGCGGGCTTTCGCCTCGGTGCGGTCCACCTGCCCGCCTATGCCGCCTGGCCCTGGAGCGAACGCCGCTGGCAGTTTGTGCTGCAGCGCATGGTCGAGGTCTGCGACGCGGTTTTTGTGGGTGACATCACCAGGCTGGCCACACCGCTGCAGGGTGCCACCGTGTTCACACAAGCCAGCCAGTTCCCCGGCTACCGCGAGGCCTTGCCCACCTTGACGGCCGACCTGCGGCCGGCACCCCGGCTGTTTGCCGAGCCCCACCTGCCCTGCGGCTCCTTCAGCCGCTTTTACGACGGCGCGCAGCGCGAACAACCCGATTTCGCACGCCTGCTGAAAACCTGACCTGCCCAGGTGCTGGGCCACAATAACGCCATGCTGTCCGAGTCTTTGCCTTCTGCTGTCGCCACCCTGCTCAAGCGCCTCGGTTATGCCGGCTTGCTCCCTTTTGTGGGGCTGGCCGCGCTGCTCTGGCTGGTCAAACCAGAGTTGCACGCCGTCGTCACGCTCGCACTCACCACCTACGCCGCCTTGATCGCGTCCTTTCTCGGAGGGCTGCATTGGGGTGTGGCATTTCTCAAGGGCGACAAAACACCGCTGTTCCACTGCGTGTGGGGCGTCACGCCGTCGCTGGTGGCCTGGGTGGCGCTGTTGCTTCCCGCCTATGCCGGGCTGCCACTTCTCGGCCTGCTGCTGGTGACCTGCTATGCGGTGGACCACCGCCAGTGGCCCAAACTGGGTTTGAGCCACTGGCTGCCCTTACGCCTGCACCTGACGCTGGTGGCTACGCTCAGCTGCCTGCTGGGCGCTGCCGCTCCCTGAGTCACCTATGCCCTCAAAAACTGCACCTCCCGCCATCCACTACCGCGTTGAAGTCGCCAGCTTGCAGGCCCACCTGTTCCAGGTCACGCTGACGATTGCCCGGCCCGCGCCGCAACAACGCGTCTCGCTGCCGGTGTGGATTCCGGGCAGCTACTTGGTGCGCGAGTTCTCCCGCCACCTGCAGCAGTTGCAGGCCCGCCAGGGCAAAGCTGCCGTGCCGCTGCAGCAACTCGACAAAAACACCTGGCAAGCCGAGGCCGACCCGGCCCGCCCGCTGGTGCTCAGCTGCCAGGTCTATGCGTTCGACAACTCGGTCCGCACCGCCTGGCTGGACGCGACCCGTGGCTTCTTCAACGGCACCAGCCTGTGCCTGCGGGTGCACGGCCAGGAAGACGTGCCCCATGCACTGGATCTGGTCAGCCACAAAGCCATCGCCCACTGGCGCGTCGCCACCGGCCTGCCGGCACGCGACGTCAATGCCGCCGGCTTTGGCACCTACGCCGCCAGCGGTTACGACGAGCTGGTGGACTGCCCGTTTGAGCTGGGCGACTTCTGGCAAGGCCAGTTCAAGGCGGGCGGCGTGCCGCACCGGCTGGTGGTGGCGGGCGCGCCTGCTTCCTTCGACAGCGCCCGCCTGCTGGAAGACACCCGAAAAATCTGCGAAGCCGAAATCCGCTTCTGGCACGGCACGGCCAAACCACCGCACAAAAGCTACGTCTTCCTGCTCAACGTGGTGGACGACAACTACGGTGGCCTGGAACACCGCAACTCCACCGCCCTCATTTGCGGCCGGCGCGACCTGCCCCGCCTGGGTGAGGCGAAAACGCCCGAGGGCTACACCACGCTGCTCGGCCTCATCAGCCACGAGTACTTCCACACCTGGAACGTCAAGCGCCTGCGCCCGGCCGAGTTCGCCCGCTACCACTACGACGCCGAGCAGTACACCCGCCTGCTGTGGTTCTTTGAAGGTTTCACCAGCTACTACGACGACCTGCTGCTGCGCCGCGCCGGCCTGCTCGACAACGCCGGCTACCTGAAGCTCTTGAACAAGGGCATCAACCAGTTGCTGCAGACCCCCGGCCGCAGCGTGCAGTCGGTTGCCGACGCCAGCCTGGATGCCTGGGTCAAGTACTACCGGCAAGACGAGAACACCACCAACGCCACGGTGAGCTACTACGGCAAAGGCGCGCTGGTGGCGCTGTGCCTCGATTTGACGCTGCGGCGCGAAGGCCGCAGCACGCTCGACAACGTGATGCGCGCCCTGTGGCAACGCAGCTCGGGCGGCCCGATGGCCGAGGCCGACGTCGCCGCCGTGCTGGCCGAGCTCGGTGGCCGTTCTTTCGCACCCGAGCTGGCCGCCTGGGTGCACGGCACGGGCGAGTTGCCATTGCAAGAGCTGCTGCAGGCCCACGGCGTGGCCGTGCACCACGACCCGGCCCAGCTGGCGCAACGCCTGGGCCTGCGCGTGGCCGAGGCCAATGGCAGCGTGCAGGTCAAGGTGGTGCTGCGCGGTGGCGCCGCCGAAGCCGCAGGCCTGGCAGCAGGCGACGAGTGGCTGGGCATTGAGTTGCCAGCCGCCAAAAGTGCCAAAAACGCCGCCACCGGCTGGCGACTCACCAAGCTCGACGACCTGCTGCTCTACGCCGGCACCGCCACCCAGCTCACCGCGCTGGTGGCGCGCGACCGCCGGCTGCTGCGCCTGCCCCTGGCCCTGCCGGCCGCCAGCACCACCTGGCGACTCGCCGTGCAGGACACCCCGGCCCTGGACACATGGCTCGCCCCGGCAGCCATGCGCTGACACCCCCACCCCGCGCGGCGCGGCGTGCCATCGCCCTGCTCAGCGCGCTGGTGTTGTTGGTGCATGTGGTGCTGCTCTTGGCCCTTGATCGCCTGTGGCCCACGCCCTCGGCGCTGCAACCGCTGGTGCCACCGATGCTGACCCGGCAAATCCACCCGGCCGAGCCGGTGGCACGCCCACCGCCCCCGGTGGCGCGCGCGGCCCCCACACGGCCGGCCGTGGCCTTCGTTGAGACGCCTGCCCCGCCGCCCGCGGAAGGCGCGGCATCGGCCCCAACGCCGCCCGACCTGGCG
>JAFEHU010000082.1 GCA_017848435.1 Burkholderiaceae bacterium
CCCCAGGTCTGGCTTTCCAGCGCAGCCCAGGGGATGCGTCCGGCCCTGCCCGGCCTGCGCCTGCCCCACTTGCAGCAGCTGTTGGCCCGCCTCGCGCCAGCCGAGCGCATCGACGCCGACGCGCACACCTGGTCCATGCCCTGCGAACAGGCGGTGGCACGTGCCATCGGCCTGCCGGGCGACGCCGGACGCATCCCCTGGGCTGCGCTGGAAAGCCAGACCTGGGGCACGCCGTGTGCCTGGGTCAGGCCCTGCCACTGGCAAGTGGGCACCGACCGCATCCTGATGGGCGACCCGGACGCGTTGCAACTGCAGGAAGACGAGTCGCGCGCCTTCATGGCGGCGATGTTGCCGTACTTTGAAGAAGACGGCATCGCGCTGCGCTACCAGGCATTGCCCGGCGCCTGGCTGGCCACCGGCGAGGTGTTCCGCGATCTGCCCACCGCATCGCTCGACCGCGTGGTGGGGCGCAACATCAACACCTGGCTGCCCAACGCGGCCACCCCCACCGGCGCCACGCTGCGCCGCCTGCAAAACGAAATGCAGATGCTGCTCTACACCCACCCGCTGAACGACGCACGCGAACAGCGCGGCACGCCGGTGGTCAACTCGTTCTGGCTCACCGGTGCGGGTGTGCTGGACACCCCCGTCCTGCCCAACCCGGCACTCACCATCGAGCCCCGGCTGTGTGCGACCGCGCTGCAACAGGATGCCGACGCCTGGCTCGCCGCCTGGCAGGCGGTGGATGCCGACACCTGCGCGGCGCTGCTGCAGCGCCTGCAGCGTGGCGAATCGGTACAGCTCACGCTGTGCGGCGACCATGCCGCACAGACCTTTCGCAGCGGCGAGCAGGGTCTGTGGCAGCGTTTTTCAAGCCTTTTCGGTCGCAAGCCTTTGTCAAACCTGCTGGAAACGCTATGAAAATTGCAGTGCGCGACATCCCGCCCCGCGCCGCCTGGACGCTGGAGCAGGCCGGCATCCACCCGCTGCTGGCGCAGTTGTACGCCGCACGCGGCGTGTTGGGCACGGCCGAGCTGGACGATGGCCTGGCCAAGCTGCTGCCCCCCGAGCAACTCACCCATGCGCGCGACGCCGGCGTGTTGCTGGCCAACGCGATGGCCGCCAACAAACGCCTGTGCATCGTGGCCGACTACGACTGCGACGGCGCCACCGCCTGCGCGGTCGGCGTGCGCGGCCTCAAATTGCTGGGCGCACAACACGTCAGCTACCTGGTGCCCGACCGGGTGATCGACGGCTACGGCCTGACACCGCCGATTGCCCAGCGTGTCAAGGCCAGTGGCGCCGACGTGCTGATCACGGTGGACAACGGCATTGCCAGCGTGGAAGGTGTGGCCACCGCCAACGCGCTGGGCCTGCAGGTGCTGGTGACCGACCACCATTTGCCCGGGGCCGAGTTGCCGGCCGCCGACGTGATCGTCAACCCCAACCAGCCTGGCTGCGGCTTTGAGAGCAAGTCCATCGCCGGCGTCGGCGTGATGTTTTACGTGCTGCTGGCGCTGCGTTCCGAGCTGCGCGCGCGCGGCATGTTTGACGTGAAAACCCAGCCCAAGCTCGACACCCTGCTGCCGCTGGTGGCCCTCGGCACGGTGGCCGACGTGGTCAGGCTCGACGCCAACAACCGCCGCCTCGTCGCCCAGGGCCTGAAGCGGGTGCGTGCCGGCCAGTTGCCGGCCGGCCTGGCCGCGCTGTTCCGCGCGGCGGGCCGCAAGGCGGAGGTCGCCACCACCTTTGACTTCGGTTTTGCGCTGGGCCCACGCATCAACGCCGCAGGCCGGTTGTCGGACATGACGCTGGGCATTGAATGCCTGCTGACCGACGACCCCGCCCGTGCCGACGAACTCGCCACCACGCTCGACGGCATCAACCGCGAACGCCGCGAGATCGAAGGCGACATGCGCGAGCAGGCGATGCTGGTTGCCGAGTCGCTGTTCGACGAAGGGGACGAACCACCGCCCGCCATCTGCGTCTTCGACCCGGACTTCCACGAAGGCGTGGTCGGCATCGTCGCCTCCCGCATCAAGGACAAACTGCACCGGCCCACTTTTGTGTTCGCCGCCAGCCAGGCGCCGGGCAAGGAACACGAGCTCAAGGGCTCGGGCCGCTCCATCCCCGGCTTCCATTTGCGCGACGCGCTGGACCTGGTCGCCAAGCGCCACCCCGGCGTGCTGCTGCGCTTCGGTGGCCATGCGATGGCGGCCGGCTGCACCGTCGCCGAAGAACACTTCGACCAGTTCGAAGCAGGCCTGAACCAGGTGGCGCAGGAATGGCTGGACGCCGCCACCCTCACCCGCCGGCTGGAGACCGACGGCCCGCTGAAACCCGAATACCGACGCCCCGATCTGGTCGACACGCTGCACCAGGCGGTGTGGGGCCAGGGCTTTGCGCCGCCGGTGTTCAGCGAGGAGGTGGACGTGGTGTCGCAGCGGCTGGTTGGCGGCAAACACCTCGCGCTGAAACTCAAACACCAGGGTCAGCCGGTCGACGGCATCTGGTTTGGCCACACCGACGCGCTGCCGGCCCGCGTCAAACTCGCATTCCGGCTCGACGCCGACGAATGGCAGGGCGTGAAACGGGTGCGGTTTCTGGTCGAAGCGGCGGATATCTGAAGGTATTTCTTGCTGTTAAGAAACACGCTCAGCTGCGCATGGCGGTCACGTTGGCACGTGCGGCACGGAAGGCAGCGCTTTCAGACAATCTCAAAGTGGGTACCTTCTCCAGGCCCAACGCGGTCCCTCGCCCCATTGAGCCCCCATTGATTTAGGCAAAAGTTCTATTGCGCAATGCTGAATACAGAGGCAAGAATACGCACTGTAGAAAAAAGCACTAACTTGCTCACAAATCGGAAATTTCATGGTGACCTTCTCGAAATTCAGTTTCCGACGATCAGCAATGGCTTTGGCATCTGCCGCCGTGCTCGTCAACACCCAAGCCAACGCTCAAAACGGGCCAACAGGATCGGCCCTCACGCCCGTTGCCTTGCCCGCAACATCCAGCTACATCGTTTTGCTGAATCCAGACCGCCTGCTGACGCCGCGCTCAGAACAAGTACGTGACGACCGGTTCGCATTGTTTCAGCGCGAATGGGGTTATCTGAGCCCGCGCGTGGTGGGAGATGTACAGCGCTATGAGCGCAAATATGGGTTCCGGGCCCGGCACGTCTACAGCCGGGCGGTGACGGGATTCTCTGCCAACCTGACAGAAGCCCAAGCTCGCCTGCTGTCGCGCGAAGGGTCCGTGTTCACAATCGAGCCGGACAGCACTGTTCAAACCACACAACTGGTACTTCCCAACCTGGGAGGGCGGTTGGGCCGTGCACCTGCACCTGCACCTGCACCT
>JAFEHU010000058.1 GCA_017848435.1 Burkholderiaceae bacterium
GGGTGGGGGGGACAACGCTCATTGACCAAGTGTAGGGGAAACCCGGGGCACGAATAGAGATTTACCCGCGTGCAGCCGAGGGCAAAGCCCCGCAGTCTGTGAGTGACAAGCCATTGCACGTTTTGGTGTCCAATATTTCACATAATGGAAACATAAATCATTATTTGAAATAATGAAAAATGTGTGCGACACTCGGGCCACGGCAAAAAACCAGCCGAAGGAGACAACATGTCAGCGCAACCCGTCGATCTGTTTGGTTCAACTGCACACGACGCAGACCACCAGGAAACCCGCGAGTGGATGGACGCCCTGTCCGCCGTCATCGAGGCCGAAGGCCCCGAACGCGCCCACTTTTTGCTCGAACAGCTGCTGGAGCACGCGCGCCAGCACAGCGTCGACATGCCGTTTTCGGCCAACACCGGGTACGTCAATACCCTGGAGCCCGACCAGGAAGAACGCTGTCCTGGCAACCTCGAGATTGAAGAGCGCCTGCGTTCCTACATGCGCTGGAACGCCATGGCCATGGTGGTCAAGGCCAACCGCCACCACCCGGAAGACGGCGGCGACCTGGGCGGCCACATCGGCTCGTTCGCCTCGCTGGCCCACATGTTCGGCGCTGGCTTCAACCACTTCTGGCACGCCGAGAGCGAGAACCATGGCGGCGACTGCCTCTATGTGCAGGGCCACGTGTCGCCCGGCGTCTATGCCCGGGCCTACCTGGAAGGGCGCCTCACTGAAGAGCAACTGCTGAACTTCCGCCAGGAAGTCGATGGCAAGGGCCTCTCCAGCTACCCGCACCCCAAGCTGATGCCGGAGTTCTGGCAGTTCCCCACGGTGTCGATGGGCCTGGGCCCGCTGATGGCCATTTACCAGGCGCGTTTCCTCAAATACCTGCACGCCCGCGGCATTGCCAACACCGAGAACCGCAAGGTCTGGGTGTTCTGTGGCGACGGCGAGATGGACGAGGTGGAAAGCCTGGGCGCCATCGGCCTGGCCGCGCGGGAAAAGCTCGACAACCTGGTCTTCGTCATCAACTGCAACCTGCAGCGGCTCGATGGCCCGGTGCGCGGCAACGGCAAGATCGTGCAGGAGCTGGAAGGCGAGTTCCGCGGCGCCGGCTGGAACGTCATCAAGCTGCTGTGGGGCAGCGGCTGGGACCCGCTGCTGGCGCGCGACAAGGACGGCGCGCTCAAAAAACTGATGATGGACACGCTGGACGGCGACTACCAGGCCTTCAAGGCCAACGACGGCGCCTACGTGCGCAAGCATTTCTTTGGCCGCGACCCCAAGACCGCCGAGATGGTGGCCAAGCTGAGCGACGACGACATCTGGAACCTCAAGCGCGGCGGCCACGACCCGCAAAAGGTCTACGCGGCCTACCACGCGGCGGTGAACCACACCGGCCAGCCCACGGTGCTGCTGATCAAGACCGTCAAGGGTTTTGGCATGGGCAAGATCGGCGAGGGCAAGAACACGGTGCACCAGACCAAGAAGCTCACCGACGAGGACATCAAGGCCTTCCGCGACCGCTTCAACATCCCGATTCCCGACAGCGAGCTGCCCAAGCTGCCGTTCTACAAGCCGGCCGACGACACGCCCGAGATGCGCTACCTGCACGAGCGCCGCAAGGCCCTTGGTGGCTACCTGCCGCACCGCCGGGTGAAAGCCGACGAAAGCTTCACCGTGCCCTCGCTGGAGACCTTCAAGGCGGTGCTGGAGCCCACGGCTGAAGGCCGTGAGATCAGCACCACCCAGGCCTATGTGCGTTTCCTCACCCAGCTGCTGCGCGATCAGGCGCTGGGCCCGCGTGTGGTGCCCATCCTGGTGGACGAGGCCCGCACCTTTGGCATGGAAGGCCTGTTCCGCCAGGTCGGCATCTACAACCCCGAAGGGCAGAAGTACACGCCGGTGGACAAAGACCAGGTGATGTACTACCGCGAAGACAAGGCCGGGCAGATATTGCAGGAAGGCATCAACGAAGCCGGCGGCATGAGCAGCTGGATTGCGGCCGCGACTTCCTACAGCACCAGCAACCGCATCATGGTGCCGTTCTACGTGTACTACTCGATGTTCGGCTTCCAGCGCATTGGCGACCTGGCCTGGGCTGCGGGGGACATGCAGGCACGCGGCTTCCTGCTCGGCGGCACCTCGGGCCGCACCACGCTCAACGGCGAAGGCCTGCAGCACGAAGACGGCCACAGCCACATCCTGGCGGGCACCATTCCCAACTGCATCAGCTACGACCCGACCTTTGCGCACGAGGTCGGCGTCATCCTGCACCATGGCCTGAAACGCATGGTTGAAAAGCAGGACAACGTGTACTTCTATCTCACGCTGCTCAATGAAAACTACGCCATGCCCGGCCTCACGCCCGGCACCGAAGAGCAGATCATCAAGGGCATGTATTTGTGCAAGCCCGGTGCGGCCAACGACGCGCTGCCACGGGTGCAGCTGCTGGGCAGCGGCACCATCCTGCGTGAGAGTTTTGCGGCGCAGGTGCTGCTGGCGGCCGACTGGGGCGTGGCGGCGGACGTGTGGAGCTGCCCGAGCTTCAACGAGCTGGCCCGCGACGGTCAGGACGCCGAGCGCTGGAGCCTGCTGCACCCGACCGACACGGCGCGTGTGCCCTTTGTGGCGCAGCAGCTCGGCGGCCACAGCGGTCCTGTGGTCGCGTCCACCGACTACATCAAGGCTTATGCCGAGCAGATCCGCTCCTTCATTCCCAAGGGCCGCACCTACAAGGTGCTGGGCACCGACGGCTTTGGCCGCAGCGACTTCCGCACCCGGCTGCGCGAGCACTTCGAGGTCAACCGCCACTACATCGTGGTGGCCGCGCTGAAGGCGCTGAGCGAAGACGGCGTGCTGCCGGCGAGCAAGGTGGCCGAAGCGATCAAGAAATACGGCATCCGCGCAGACCGCGTGAACCCGCTTTACGCCTGAGCTGGAGACACGCATGGCAACGATAGACATCAAGGTACCCGACATCGGCGATTTCGACGCGGTGGGCGTGATCGAGCTGCTGGTGAAGGTGGGCGACACGGTGAAAGCCGAGCAAAGCCTCATCACGGTGGAGAGCGACAAGGCGTCGATGGAAATTCCGTCGTCGCACGGCGGGGTGGTGAAGGAGCTGAAGGTCAAGATCGGTGACCAGGTCAGCGAGGGCTCGGTGGTGGTGGTGCTGGAAACCGCCGCTGCAGAGGCCCCGGCGGCTGCCAAACCGGGGGAAATAGCGGCTGAAACGGCTGTTTCTAAGCCAAATGTGCCCCCGGCCTCAGTAAAAACTGAAGAGTCTGCTACTAATTCTGTAGCGGCTTCTGGCCCGGTGGACGTGTTGGTGCCCGACATCGGCGACTTCAAGGACGTGGCGGTGATCGAGGTGCTGGTGAAGCCCGGCGACACGGTCAAAGCCGAGCAAAGCCTGATCACGGTGGAGAGCGACAAGGCGTCGATGGAGATTCCGTCGTCGGCCGCGGGTGTGCTGAAAGAGCTCAAGGTCAAGGTCGGCGACACGGTCAACATCGGTGACCTGATCGCGGTGCTGGAAGGCACGGCCAGGGCAGCCGCACCGGTGGCCGCGCCCGCTGCGGCGGCACCTGCGCCTGCCGCCGCCAGCGCGCCTGTGCCGGCAACCGCCGCTGCCGTGGCTGTGCCAGCGCACGACCCCACCGCGCCCGCCGGCAAAACGCCGCACGCCTCGCCGTCGGTGCGCAAGTTCGCCCGCGAACTGGGCGTGCCGTTGGCCGAAGTGAAGGGCAGCGGCCCCAAAGGCCGCATCACGCAGGACGACGTGCAGGGCTTCACCAAGGCGGTGATGGCGGGCACGGCGCAAACCAAGGCGATTGCGGCGTCGGCCAAACCGGCGGGCGGCGGGGGCGAGGCCCTGGGCCTGCTGCCCTGGCCCAAGGTGGACTTTGCCAAGTTCGGCCCCGTCGAGCGCAAGGACCTGGGCCGCATCAAGAAGATCAGCGGCGCCAACCTGCACCGCAACTGGGTGCTGATTCCGCACGTCACCAACCACGACGACGCCGACATCACCGAGCTGGAGGCCTTCCGCGTGGCCACCAACAAGGAAAACGAGAAAAGTGGCGCCAAGGTCACGATGCTGGCTTTCCTCATCAAGGCCTGCGTGGCCGCGCTGAAGAAATTCCCGGACTTCAACAGCAGCCTCGACGGTGACCAACTGGTGATGAAGCAGTACTTCCACATCGGCTTTGCCGCCGACACGCCCAACGGGCTGGTGGTGCCGGTCATCAAGAACGCCGACCAGAAAGGCGTGCTGCAGATCAGCAAGGAAATGGGCGAACTCGCGGCCAAGGCGCGCGACGGCAAGCTCGGCCCGGCCGACATGAGCGGCGCCTGCTTCACCATCAGCTCGCTCGGCGGCATTGGTGGGCGTTATTTCACGCCCATCATCAACGCGCCGGAGGTGGCGATTCTGGGTGTGTGCAAGAGCCAGATGGAGCCGGTGTGGGACGGCAAGCAGTTTGTGCCGCGCCTGATGCTGCCGCTGAGTTTGAGCTGGGACCACCGGGTGATTGACGGTGCGTCTGCGGCGCGCTTCAACGCCTACCTGGGGCAAATCCTGTCGGATTTCCGGAGGGTGCTGCTGTGAGTACCGTTGAAGTCAAAGTGCCCGACATCGGCGACTTCAGCGAAGTCACCGTCATCGAACTGCTGGTGAAGGTGGGCGACACGGTGAAGCCCGAGCAAAGTCTGATCACCGTGGAAAGCGACAAGGCGTCGATGGAGATTCCGTCGTCGCACGGCGGCGTGGTGAAAGAACTCAAGGTGAAGTTGGGTGACAAGGTGGCGGAAGGCGCGCTGGTGCTGCTGCTAGAAGCCACTGGCGCTGCCAGCAGCCCTGTTTCTGAACCAAAACCTGCGCCTGCCTTGGTGAAACCTGACGGTTCAGCTACCAAAATAGGAGCTACCAGCGCCGCGAAGTTCGACGGCAAGACCGATCTGGACTGCGACCTGTTGGTGCTCGGCGCCGGCCCTGGTGGCTACTCGGCCGCCTTCCGCGCCGCCGACCTGGGCCTGAAGGTGGTGCTGGTCGAACGCTACGCGGCGCTCGGCGGCGTCTGCCTGAATGTGGGCTGCATTCCCAGCAAGGCTTTGCTGCATGTGGCGTCGGTGATGGACGAGGTGAAGCATTTCGCCAGCCTGGGCGTCACCTTTGCCGAGCCCACGGTGGACCGCGCCAAACTGCTGGCGCACAAGAACAAGGTGGTGGGCAAGCTCACCGGCGGCCTGGCCGCGATGGCCAAGATGCGCAAGGTGACGGTGGTGCGCGGTGTGGGCAACTTCGCCGGCCCGAACCACCTCACGGTGGAGGAAACCGGTGGCGCCGCACAGGAAAAAACCGGCAAGACGCAAACCATCCAGTTCAAGCACTGCATCATCGCCGCCGGCTCACAGGCGGTGCGGCTGCCCTTCATGCCCGACGACCCGCGCGTGGTGGACAGCACCGGTGCACTGGCCATGGGCCATGAACCGAAGCGCATGCTGATTCTGGGCGGCGGCATCATCGGCCTGGAGATGGGCACGGTCTACAGCACGCTGGGCGCCCGGCTCGACGTGGTGGAGATGATGGACGGCCTGATGCAGGGCGCCGACCGCGACCTGGTCAAAGTCTGGCAGAAGATGAACGCGCCACGCTTCGACAACATCCTGCTCAAAACCAAGACCGTGGGCGCCAAGGCCACGCCGCAGGGCATTGAAGTGTCGTTTGAGGGCGAGGGCGCACCGCCGCCGCAAACCTACGACCTGGTGCTGCAGGCCGTAGGCCGCACGCCCAACGGCAAGAAGATCGGCGCCGAGAAAGCCGGCGTGGCGGTGACCGACCGCGGCTTCATTCCGGTGGACATCCAGATGCGCACCAACGTGCCGCACATCTTCGCCATTGGCGACATCGTTGGCCAGCCGATGCTGGCGCACAAGGCGGTGCACGAGGCCCATGTGGCGGCCGAGGTGATTGCCGGCGAACAACAGGGCGACAAGGCCCTGGCCAGCGCCGCCTTCAATGCCCGGGTGATCCCCAGCGTGGCCTACACCGACCCCGAAATCGCCTGGGTCGGCCTGACCGAAGAGCAGGCCAAGGCGCAGGGCATCAAGGTCAAAAAAGGCCTGTTCCCATGGACAGCCTCTGGCCGCGCCATTGCCAACGGCCGCGACGAAGGCTTCACCAAGCTGTTGTTCGACGATTCACCCGAGGCCCATGGCCACGGCAAGATTCTGGGCGGCGGCATCGTCGGCACCCATGCCGGCGACATGATTGGCGAGGTGGCCCTGGCCATCGAGATGGGTGCCGACGCGGTCGACATCGGCAAAACCATCCACCCCCACCCCACGCTGGGCGAGAGCATCGGCATGGCGGCGGAGGTGGCGCATGGCAGTTGCACGGATTTGCCGCCGGTGCGCAAGTGAGCCGGGACGCATCACCCCGGGGACAGGCTCACCGCGCGACGCTCACCACCAGCGCCTGGATCTTGCCGTCCACCGCGCCCTGACCGAAGCGCTGCGCCAGCGCCTCGGTGGCCAGTTCGGTGGCCTCGGCCAGCCGCGAGGCGTCACGCGCCTCGATCTCGTTGCGCAGCGGCGTGCCCTGGCAATAGGCAAAGGCCACCACGGCCGCTGATGCGGCCCGGCTGCGTGCCGTCACGGTGTTGAACTGCGGTGGGGCGGTGAAGCCGGCGTCCCGCAGGGCTTGTGCCAGCGGGGCAGGGTCGCCATGGCCGTGCGGGGTGCGGGCCAGAAAGCGCGGTGGGTCGCCTGGAAACAGGCCGGCCAGCGCACGGGTCACCAGGTCAGCGAACTCGTTGTCTTCGATGCGGTCCCACACATTGAACAGAAACACACCACCGGGTCGCAGCACCCGGTGTGCTTCCGCAAAGGCCTGCGCCTTGTCGGGGAAAAACATGGCGCCGAACTGGCACACCACCGCGTCGAAGCTACCGTCGGCGAAAGGCAGTTGCATGGCGTCGGCTTGGCGCCAGGTCACTGGCCGGCAGGTCCCGACGGCTTGGGCCTGGGCCAACATGGGTGGGTTCAGGTCGGTGGCCACGATGGCCGCCGTGGCCGGCAACCGGGCGGCCAGTTCGCGGGTGACGACGCCGGTGCCAGCGGCCACCTCCAGCACATCTGCCAACGGCCGTGGCAGCAAGCGGTCCACCAGGTCCACCGCATAAGGCGCAAAGATCAGCGGCACCAGCTGGGTGTCGTACAGTGCCGGGATGGCGCCGGCGAAGACCTTGTCCGGGGCGGTTTCGTTCATGGCATGGGTCTCCTGTGTGGGGGATTCCGTCCATCAGACGCCGCTTCGCCGCCGCGGTCAAGCCGTCGATGCGGTGCTCATCGGCCGCTGCCGGCCTGCCAGCGCGCCATCAGCCGGGCCCGGGCCCCGGGCTGCATGTTGATGCGGGACAAATCCCCCTGGTAGTGCCGTACCACGCGGCGGTCCATCAGCCAGTACCACAGCGGGGGAAAGTAGGCGACGGTGATCATGGCCGCGTAGCCGCTGGGCAGCTGGGGTGCATCCGAGAAGTGGCGCAAGGCCTGGTAGCGCCGGGCCGGGTGGGCGTGGTGGTCCGAATGGCGCTGCAGGTGGTAGAGGATGATGTTGCCGGTGATGTGGTTGCTGTTCCAGGAGTGCTCTGGCTGGCAGCGCACATAGCGGCCATTGGCATCCTTCTGGCGCAGCAGACCGTAGTGCTCCACATAGTTCACCACCTCCAGCATGGAGGCGCCGTACACACCCTGCAGCAGCAAAAACACCAGCACCGGCCAGCCCAGCCAGGCCACCAGACCGCCGAAGAACACCACACTCATGGCCCAGGCCTGCAGGTTTTCGTTGTCGGGATGCCAGACGCTTTTGCCTTGCAGGTTCAAACGGCCTTTTTCCAGTTCCCAGGCCGAGCGCAGGCTGCCCCCCACGGTGCGCGGCAGGAAGGCCCAGAAGCTTTCGCCCATGCGTGAGCTGGCCGGGTCTTCCGGGGTGGCCACGCGCCGGTGGTGGCCGCGGTTGTGCTCCACAAAGAAGTGGCCATACATGGTGGGCGCCAGCGCGATCTTGGCCAGCCAGCGGTCCAGTTTCTCCCGCTTGTGGCCCAGCTCGTGGGCCGTGCCGATGCCCACGCCGTTGAAGGCACCAACCGACAGCACCAGCCCGGCGTAGGCGTACCAGGAGAGGTCGTGGGTGGCGGCCAGCCAGGCCCCCAGCACCGTGCCCGCCAGCTGCGAGGGCACATAAGCCCAGACCAGCACACGGTAGTACAGGTCTTTTTCCAGCGTCTCCACCGCCTCCTCGGTGGGGTTGCTGTAATCCTCGCCAAAGACCCAGTCCAGCACCGGCACCACCAGGTGGATGAAGGCCGGGGCGGCGATCAGCCAGGCCCAGTGGCCGGTGAGGGCGTAGGCCACCAGCGAGCCGGTGAACACCAGCGGGATGGCGGGGCTGAACAGCCACAGCCAGCGTTTGTCGCGCCATTCGTTGGCGGCGGTGGGGGAGGACAAGGTGCTCATGGGGCTCTCCTGAAACCGTGGAACAGATGCTGCGCATTGTTGTGGCACGGTGGCCCGCTGAACACCGCGCATAATGACATTCAGTCGTCTTTTGCTGCCACTGCGGGTATACACCGAGGCCTCCCCACTTGAACGCTGCGCCCACCACGGCCTTGCCCGCCGTCCACCCCACCTACGCCCGCATGCTGTGCCTGACCCTGTTGGGTCTGGGCGTGGACGTGGAGGCGGTGTTGCGCCAGGCCGGTCTGCCGGACTGGGACCAACTGGCCAGCGCCGACGTGGTGATTGACCAGCCGCTGGTCAACCGGCTGGTGAAGGCGGCGGTGGACACCAGTGGCTGCCCCTGGCTGGGGCTGGAGGTCGGTGCCTCGGTGCAGGTGTCGGCCCATGGCCCGCTGGGCTATGCGGTGGGCAGCAGCCGCCACCTGGCCCAGGCACTGCAAACCGTGGCCCGCTACGGCAGCCTGCGCTACGGCGCGGTGCAGTACGAGTACCAGGCCGTGCCCAGCGGCGGGGTGATCCGGCTGGTCGAGGTGGTGGACCTCGGCGAGTCCCGGGAGTTTGTGCTCTGCATGGTGTTTGCCACGCTGATGCGGTTGATGGAGGCCGTGGTGGGCCGGCCCCACCACCCGGCGGTGGTGGCGTTTCCCTTCCCCGAGCCACCGTGGCGTGATCGGCTGGAACGGCTGTGCCGTGGCCGGCTGCTGTTCGACCAGCCCGGCCTGTCTGTCCAGCTGGACCAAACCACGCTGGACCTGCCCTGCGTCACGGCCGACCCGCAGGCACACGCCACCGCCGTGGCGCAGTGCGAGCAGCTGGCCCGGCAGATGGGGGCCGGGCCACTGACGCGCCAGGTGCTGGACGCCTTGAACGAGGCCGAGGGGGCATACCCCTCGCTGTCGGACCTGGCCTCGGATTTGGGGCTGTCGGAACGCACGCTGATGCGCCACCTGAAACTGGAGGGCAGCCGCTTCCAGGCGCTGCTGGATGGCGTGCGCCAGCAGCGTGCGGTCTGGCTGCTGACCCATTCCACCGCCACCGTGGAGGACATCGCCACCCGGCTGGGCTTTGAGGACACCTCCAATTTCAGCCGCACCTTCCGGCGCTGGTTCGGCAAGCTGCCCAGCGAGGTGCGGCGGGGGGCCAGCGTGTCCACCACCGGGGCGACCTCATGAACCCGCTGCCTCCCACCATCGCCCCACGTTTCGACCGTGTGGACGCGCTGCGTGGCCTGGCCATGCTGTGGATGACGGCCTTCCATTTCTGCTTTGACCTGAACCATTTCCGCTTTGTCAGCCAGGACTTTTACCGCGACCCGTTCTGGACCTGGCAGCGCACCGCCATCGTCAGCCTGTTTCTGTTCTGTGCCGGGCTGGGGCAGGCGGTGGCGTTTGCGCAGGCCTTGAGCTGGCCGCGTTTCTGGCGGCGCTGGGCGCAGGTGGCGGGGGCGGCGCTGCTGGTCAGTGCCGGGTCGTACCTGGTGTTTCCCGGCAGCTTCATCTACTTCGGTGTGCTGCACGGCATTGCGGCGATGCTGGTGCTGGTGCGGTTGAGTGCAGGCGCTGGTCTGTGGCTCTGGCCGTTGGGGGCGCTGGCCATCGCTGCGCCCTGGGTGGCCGCGCCCCTGCTGCAGGCCAGCGGGCTGGCGGAGGTGTTCAATGCCCGGGCGTTGAACTGGTTGGGGTTGATCACCCGCAAGCCGGTCACCGAAGACTACGTGCCGCTGTTGCCCTGGCTGGGCGTGGTCTGGTGGGGTGTGGCTGCGGGGCACTGGCTGCTGGCCAAGCAGCCGCCATGGCTGGCGGGCAGCCTGGGGGCGCCAGGCCGGGCGCTGGCGGTGCTGGGCCGCTGGAGCCTGAGCTATTACCTGTTGCACCAGCCGGTGCTGATGGGTGTGCTGGCCGCCGTGGCTTGGGGCTTGGGCAGCCCGCTGCGGACGTAAAAAAACGCGGCAAGCCGCGTTTTCTGGTGCCACAAGGTCTTACTCGACCTTGGCTTTGGCGCGAATTTCTTCTTGGTACTTGGCGAGCTTTTGCTGTTGCAATTGCTGGCCCACCTGGGCCTTGACTTCGGCCAGCGGAGGCAGCTTGGCTTCGCGCGTGTCGTCGAGGCGGATGATGTGGTAACCGAACTGGGTCTTCACCGGGGTTTCGGTCAGCTGGCCTTTGTTCAGCTTGATCAGCGCTTGCGAGAACTCGGGCACGTAGCTGGCGGGGCTGGCCCAGTCCAGGTCGCCACCCTTGGCGCCGGAGCCGGGGTCCTTGGACAACTTCTTGGCGATGGCGTCGAACTTCTCGCCTTTCTTGAGGCGGGCGATGATGGCCTTGGCTTCGTCTTCCTTTTCCACCAGGATGTGGGCGGCGCGGTATTCCTTGCCGGAGTTGGCGGCGGCGAACTTGTCGTACTCGGCCTTGATCTCGGCGTCGGTCACCGGGTTTTTCTTCTGGTAGTCGGCAAACAGCTCGCGGATCAACAGGGTCTGGCGGGCGAGTTCGAGCTGGGCTTTGTAGTCTTCCGAGGTGTTCAGGCCACGCTTTTCGGCTTCCTGCATGAACACTTCGCGGGCGATTAGCTCGTCCTTGATCTGGGCCTGCATTTCAGGGGTGACCTGGCGGCCGCTCTTGGCGACCTGGGCGGTCAGCGCATCCAGGCGGGCTTTGGTGACGGGCTTGCCGTTGACGACGGCGACGTTCTGCGCGAATGCGGCCTGTGCGGTCAGCGCCAGGACGCCCGACGCGGCGAGCGTCATCAGCCATTGCTTCTTCATGAAAAATCCTTGTAGGTCAGGTGATCGGTGCGCATGGCAGCAGGCCATGAACGGTGGGCAGATTGGGTTGTTGTTCTAGCCTGGGCCCCTGGGGCCGTCAGGTGGTTTCAGTGAGGGTTTCGATGGCCAGCGCGTGCACGCCAGCGTCCAGAAAATCTTGCAGCGCATCATACACAAGGCGATGGCGCAGCACCCGCGAGCGGTTTGTAAACATCGGTGACGCGATGCGCACCCGGAAATGCGTGCCCCAGTCGGTGTCGCCAGCGCCGGCATGGCCCGCATGGGCCGCGCTTTCGTCGAGCACTTCCAGGCGGGACGGTGCGAGCCGTTCGCGCAGGCGGGCTTCGAGGTCGGCGGCGGTGGGCAGGGTGGTGGCCATCGCGTTCATGCCTGGGGTGGCTCGGTTTGCATGTGCCGGGCAATGTAGATGCCCTGGCAGACGATGAACACCAGCGGAAAGGCGTAGCCCCAGAGCTTGAAATTGACCCAGTCTTCAGTGCTGAAGTAGGCCGCCACGTAGGCGTTGGTGGCCGCCATGAAGGCGCAGTAAGCCACCCAGGCCACGGTGAGCCGGTGCCACACCGGCTCAGGCAGGCTGAGCTGGCTGCCGAGCAATATCTTGAGGAAGTTCTTGCGCAGCACCCAGAGTGCAAACGCCAGCGCAATGGCCATGGCCATGTAGAGCACGGTGGGTTTCCACTTGATGAAGCGCTCGTCGTGCAGCACCAGCGTGAGGGTGCCAAACACCAGGATCAGCGCCAGCGTGATCTTGTGCACCGTTTGCAGCTTGCGGTCGATCAGGTAAATCGCGGCCATCTGCAACACGGTGGCGGCCATCAGCACGGCGGTGGCAATGTAAATGTCGTAATACTTGTAGGCGCCAAAGAACAGCAGGATGGGCAGGAAGTCGAGGATGATTTTCATGTGGGCCGATTATCGGGGCTTGAAGTCCAGCGAGGCCGAGTTCATGCAGTAGCGCAGGCCGGTCGGGCGCGGGCCGTCTTCAAACACGTGGCCCATGTGGGCGCCGCAGTCGGGGCAGTGCACCTCGGTGCGGGTGGAGAAAAAGGAGCGGTCGGTCTTGGTTGCCACCGCGTCAGCGCTGAGTGGCGCGAAGAAGCTGGGCCAGCCGGTGCCGGAGTCGTATTTGGCGGTGGCGTCAAACAGCGGTTTGTCGCAGCAGATGCAGTGGTAGACGCCGTCGCCATCGTTCTCGGCGTACTTGCCGGTGAAGGCGCGTTCGGTGCCTTCATGGCGGGTGACTTTGTAGGCCATGGGTTCGGCACCCTTGGCGGCCAGCAGGGCTTTCCATTCGTCGTCGGTTTTCTGGATTTTCAGGCTCATGGGGGCTCCTTGTGGACGGGGTCAGGATGAACAGCTGATTTCAATGCCGGCCGCCCAGTCGGGGGGCAGGGCGGCGTAGGCATCGAACCCGGGGTGCTCGTCGAACGGGCTGTGCAGCAAACCCAGCAGGGTATCGACTTCCGAGAAGTCTTTTAGTTTCGCCCGGCGGATGGCCAATTCGCCCAAATGGTTGCGCAAAACGAACTTGGGGTTGGTTTTGAGCATCAAATCGGCGCTTGGCCTTAGTGAAACCTCGCGAGTATGCTCTGAATACTGTAGCAACCAGGCGTCGCAGGCAGCGCGGTCGATGAACAGGTCGCGCACCGGGTCCACCGGGCCGCCGGCCACATGCTGGCTCAGGTGGCGCCAGAAGAGCGTGTAGTCCACCCGGTGCTGGGCCAGCAGCTTGCACGTGGATTCGATCAGCGCCCGGTCGCCCTCGCGTGGCTCGGTCAGGCCCAGCTTGGCGCCCATGAGGCGCTCAAACGCTTCGGGGTAAACGGTTTTGTACGACTCCAGCGCAGCCATGGCCAGGTCTTGCTCGCCCACCAGCGGCAGCAGCGCCTGGCCGAGGCAGAACAGGTTCCAGTAGGCGATGTTGGGCTGCTTGTTGTAGGCGTAGCGGCCACCGCTGTCGCTGTGGTTGCAGACGTGGCCAGGGTCGAACGCGTCGAGGAACTGGAACGGGCCGTAGTCGATCGTCAGGCCCAGGATGCTCATGTTGTCGGTGTTCATCACGCCGTGGCAAAAGCCCACGGCCTGCCACTGCGCCAGCAGCCGCGCGGTGCGTTCGCTCACCGCGCACAGCAGGTTGGCGTAGGGGTTGGCGTTGAAGGCCGTGCTGTCCCGGCATTCCGGGTAGTAGCGGTCGATCACGTAGTCGGCCAGCGTTTTCAGTTCGGCGTGTTGGCCGCTGTGCAAGAAGTGCTCGAAATGGCCGAAGCGGACGAAGCTGGGCGCCACGCGCGTCACCACGGCGGCGGTTTCAACTTCTTCGCGGCGCACCGGTGCGTCGGAACCCGTCACCGCCAGCGCGCGGGTGGTGGGGATGCCCAGGCCGTGCATCGCCTCGCTGCACAAAAACTCGCGGATGCTGGAGCGCAGCACCGCCCGGCCGTCGCCACCGCGTGAATACGGGGTCAGGCCCGCGCCTTTCAGTTGCACCTCCAGGCCGGCGGTGGTTTCCCCCAGCAGGATGGCCCGGCCGTCGCCGAGTTGCCCGGCCCAGTGGCCGAACTGGTGGCCGCTGTAGACGCTGGCCAGCGCATCGCCGCCGGCAAACAACCGGTTGCCGGTGAGGCGCTGCAAGGCGTCGTCGGAGGCCATCCACGCGTCTGACAAACCCAGCTCCCGCGCCACCGGCAGGCTGCGGCCGACCCAGTAGGGCGCAGGCAGGGGGCGCGGCTGGAGCCGGGTGTGAAAAGCCGGGCTCAGCGCGGCAAAGCCGTTGCGCCAGGTGAGGCCGCCGTCGACGGGTGTGGTGTGAGCGACAGTGTCCATAGGCAGGTATTGTCCCGCAGTGGCCTGAGCGGTGGTCACGCAGGGCCATGCGACGTCTTGGATTGGTTTTTTGCTGGTAAGCTTTCCAGTTCCTTACGGCGGCCCAGACAAGCCGTCATCACAAAAAACAGCGCCACCAGCGCACGAAAGGACCCCTCCCATGCTGGGTTTGATGCAAGACCAACCTTTGTTGATCTCCAACCTGATCGAGTTTGCCGAGCGCCACCATGGCGATGTCGAGATTGTGTCGCGCCGTGTCGAGGGCGACATCCACCGCTACACATGGCGCGACGTGGCCATGCGCGCCCGCAAGGTGGCCAACGCCCTGGACGCGATGAAGCTCGCCCAGAGCGACCGCGTTGCCACGCTGGCCTGGAACGGCTACCGCCACCTGGAGCTGTACTACGGCGTCAGCGGCTCGGGCCGTGTGCTGCACACGCTGAACCCGCGCCTGCACCCCGAGCAGGTCATCTGGATCGCCAACCATGCCGAAGACCAGGTGCTGTGTTTTGACATGACCTTCCTGCCCATCGTGCAGGCCATCCACGCCAAGTGCCCGACCATCAAGCAGTATGTGGCACTGTGCGACGCCGACAAGCTGCCGGCCGACACCGGCATTCCCGGCCTCATCAGTTACGAGTCCTGGATTGCGCCACAGCCCAGCACCTACGCCTGGCCCAGCTTTGACGAGAACACCGCCTCCAGCATGTGCTACACCAGCGGCACCACCGGCAACCCCAAGGCCGCGCTGTACAGCCACCGTTCGTCCATCCTGCACGCCTACGCCGCCTGCCTGCCTGACGTCATGTGCCTCAGCGCCCGCGACTCGGTGCTGCCGGTGGTGCCGATGTTCCACGTCAACGCCTGGGGCCTGCCGTACGCGGCCGCCATGGTCGGCTGCAAGCTGGTGTTCCCCGGCGCCGGCATGGACGGCAAGTCGGTCTACGAGATGATGGAAAACGAGAAGGTCACTTTTGCCGCCGGTGTGCCCACCGTCTGGCAGATGCTGCTCGGCCACCTCAAGCCCAACAACCTGAAGTTCAGCACACTCACCCGCACGGTGATTGGCGGCTCGGCCTGCCCGCCGGCGATGATCAATTCCTTCCGCGACGACTACGGCGTGGACGTGTTGCACGCCTGGGGCATGACCGAAATGAGCCCGCTCGGCACGCTGTGCACGCTGAAGAACAAGCACCTGACCATGAGCCCCGAAGAGCAGATGAAGATCCGCCTGAAGCAGGGCCGGGCCATCTTCGGTGTGGACATGAAGATCGTCGGCGAAGACGGCAACGAGTTGCCGTGGGACGGCAAGGCCTATGGCGATTTGCTGGTCAAGGGCCCGTGGATCGTGGCCGACTACTTCAAGACCGAAGGCGGCCACCCGCTGGTGAAAGACGCTGCCGGTGAAGCCTGGTTCCCCACCGGCGACGTGGCCACCATCGACGCCGACGGCTACATGCAGATCACCGACCGCAGCAAGGACGTGATCAAGTCCGGCGGCGAGTGGATCAGCTCGATCGACATCGAGAACATCGCGGTGGCCCACCCGGCGGTGGCCATGGCCGCCTGCATCGGCGTGTTCCACCCCAAGTGGGACGAGCGGCCGATTGTGGTGGTGGTGAAGAAGCCGGGCGCCGAAGTCAGCCGCGACGAACTGATCCAGTTCTACGACGGCAAGACCGCCAAGTGGCAGATCCCCGACGACGTGGTGTTTGTGGACGCCATCCCGCTCGGCGCCACCGGCAAGATGCTGAAAACCCGCCTGCGCGAGCAGCTGAAAGACTACAAGCTGCCGTCGCTCTGACCCGCCCGCCGAGGCTCTGGCGGGCGCTTGTCCCAACTGGGACAGACCCGCTAGGCCGCCCCCGGCAAACCCCCTAAAATGCGAAAAAAGAACGAGCGTTCTTTTTTCGCATTTGTTTTTGTCCCCCCCCGATTTCTGTGCCCACCCCCAAGAGGAGTTCCTGCATGACGGCTGAATACCAAGTCCACGGCAACGTGGCCGTGATCACGCTCAACAACCCGCCCGTCAACGGCCTGGGTTTTGCCACCCGCCAGGCCGTGGCCCAGGGCCTGGAAGCCGCCTGGGGCGACGCGGCTGTGACGGCCATCGTCATCACCGGCGCCGGCAAGGCGTTTTCCGGCGGCGCCGACATCCGCGAGTTCAACTCGCCCAAGATGCTGGCCGAGCCCTCGCTGCACAGCCTGGTGCGCATGCTCGAAGCCTCACCCAAGCCGGTTGTCGCCGCCATCCACACGGTGGTGATGGGCGGCGGCCTGGAACTGGCGCTGGGCTGCCACTACCGCGTGGCCGCGCCTGGCACCCAGGTGGCCTTGCCCGAAGTGAAGCTGGGCCTGCTGCCTGGCGGCGGCGGCACGCAGCGCCTGCCGCGCGTGCTGGGCGTGGAAACCGCGCTGAACATGATCGTCACCGGCGAACCGGTGAAAAGCGAGCTGCTGGCCGCGCTGCCCGGCCAGTTGTTGTTTGCCAAGATCATTGAGGGCGACTTCATGGCCGGTGTGCTGGCATACGCCAACAGCGTTGCCGCAGCCCGCCCGCTGCCGCTGGTGCGCGATTTGCCCTGCAAGCACCCGAACGGTGACGCCTACTTCCAGTTTGCCCGCAACATGGTCAAGGGCATGGCCAAGAACTTCCCCGCGCCGGTGCAGTGCCTGGACTGCGTGGAAGCGGCCACCAAGAACAAGTTTGAAGACGGCCTGGTCTTCGAGCGTGAGCGCTTCATTGCGCTGATGATGGGCCCCGAATCGCGCGCGCTGCGCCACGCCTTTTTTGGCGAACGCGCCGCCAGCAAGATCCCCGACGTGCCCGAAGACACGCCCAAACGCGAGATCAAAGCAGTCGGTGTGATCGGCGCCGGCACCATGGGCGGCGGCATTTCCATGAACTTCCTGAATGCCGGCATCCCGGTGAAGATGCTGGAGATGAAGCAGGAGGCGCTGGACCGCGGCGTCGCCACCATCAAGAAAAACTACGAAGCCCAGGTGAAAAAGGGCAAGCTGAAGCAGGACAAATACGACCAGCGCATGGCCTTGCTGACCACCACGCTGAGCTACGACGACCTGAAAGACGCCGATCTGGTGATCGAAGCGGTGTTTGAAGAGATGGGCGTGAAGGAGAAGGTGTTCAAGGAACTTGACCGGGTCTGCAAGCCTGGCGCGATCCTGGCCAGCAACACCTCCACGCTCGATGTTGATGTTATTTCTAACTTCACAAAACGCCCACAAGATGTTGTCGGGACTCACTTTTTCAGTCCCGCCAATGTCATGAAACTGCTGGAGGTGGTGCGTGGAAAAGCCACCTCTAAGGACGTGCTCGCCACCATCATGGGCGTGGCCAAGAAGATCAAGAAGACGGCGGTGGTCTCCGGCGTCTGCGACGGTTTCATCGGCAACCGCATGATCGAGCAGTACAGCCGCCAGGCCGGTTTCCTGCTGGACGAAGGCTGCACGCCGCAGCAGGTCGACAAGGCGGTGGAGAAGTTCGGCTTTGCCATGGGCCCGTTCCGCATGGGCGATCTGGCCGGCAACGACATCGGCTGGGCCATCCGCAAGCGCCGCTACCAGGAAAAGCCCGACATGAAGTACAGCGCCACGGCCGACAAGCTGTGTGAGCTGGGCCGCTACGGCCAGAAGACCGGCGCCGGCTGGTACGACTACATCCCCGGCAAGCGCGACGCGATCCCGTCGGACGTGGTGCTGAAGATGCTGGACGAGCACCGCAAAACCCTGGGCGGCACGCCACGCAAGATTTCTGACGACGAAATCGTCGGCCGGCTGGTGTATTCGCTGGTCAACGAGGCCGCGCACATCCTGGAAGAAGGCATTGCCTCCAAGGCCAGCGACATCGACATGGTCTACCTCACCGGCTATGGCTTCCCGCTGTGGCGCGGCGGCCCCATGCTGTACGCCGACCAGGTCGGCCTGTTCAACCTGGTGCAGGCGATGAAACGCTTTGCCCAGAACCCGCTGGACGACGCCAAGTTCTGGCAGCCCGCGCCGCTGCTGGCCAAGCTGGCCGCCGAAGGCAAAACATTCAATTAAAGGACCTGCCATGACCAACGCCGTCATCGTCTCCACCGCCCGCACGCCGCTCGCCAAGAGCTGGAAGGGTGCTTTCAACATGACCCATGGCGCCACGCTCGGCGGCCATGCGGTGCAACACGCCATCGCGCGCGCCGGCATCGATGCCGCCGAAATCGAAGACGTCATCATGGGCTGCGCCAACCCCGAGGGCGCGACCGGCGCCAACATCGCCCGCCAGATCGCGCTGATGGCCGGCTGCCCGGTCAATGTGTCCGGCCTCACCGTCAACCGCTTCTGCTCGTCGGGCCTGCAGACCATCGCGCTGGCTGCCCAGCGCATCATCGCCGGCGAGGGCGAGGTCTATGTGGCTGGGGGCGTGGAAAGCATTTCCTGCGTGCAGCAGGAAATGAACACCCACATGCTGCGCGACCTCGACCTGGCGAAGAAAAAGCCCGAGATCTACTGGAACATGCTGCAGACCGCCGAGCAGGTGGCCAAGCGCTACGGCATTGGCCGCGACGCGATGGACGAGTACGGCGCACAAAGCCAGCAGCGCGCCAGCGCGGCCCTGGCCGCCGGTCTGTTTGAGGCCGAAATCGCCCCCATTACCGTCACCGCCGGCGTGGCCGACCCGGTCATGGGCCTGCGCACCAAGCAGGTCACGGTGAGCAAGGACGAAGGCATCCGCGAAGGCACCACGAAGGAAGCCATTGCCGGCATCAAACCCGCCGTGCCCGGGGGTGTGGTGGCGGCCGGCAACGCCAGCCAGTTCTCCGACGGCGCCGGTGCCTGTGTGCTGGTGGACGAGAAATACGCGCAGCAGAAGGGCCTGAAGCCGCTGGGCCGTTTCCTCGGCTTCGCCGTGGCCGGCTGCGAGCCCGATGAAATGGGCATTGGCCCGGTGTTCGCCGTGCCCAAGGTGCTGAAGCGCCTGGGCCTCACAGTGAATGACATCGACCTGTGGGAGCTGAACGAGGCCTTTGCGGTGCAGGTGCTGTACTGCCGCGACAAGCTGGGCATCCCGGCCGACCGCCTGAACGTGAACGGCGGCGCCATTGCGGTGGGCCACCCCTACGGCGTGAGCGGCCAGCGCCTGACCGGCCATGCCCTCATCGAAGGCAAGCGCCGTGGTGCCAAGCGCGTGGCGGTGACCATGTGCATTGGCGGCGGCATGGGGGCGGCCGGCATCTTCGAAGTGCTGTAAGGCACACGCCATGGGCAGCGCCGCCGCCTTGTGGCTCAAGATCGGCCGGGAGGTCATGGCCTCCCAGCCCTTCAGCGTGTTGCTGGGCGCCGAGCTGGCATCGCTGTCACCCGGCGAGGCCGAGCTGCAGGTGGCGGTCACGCCGCAGCTGCTGCAGCAAAACGGCTTTGTGCACGGCGGCGTGCTCAGTTACCTGGCCGACAACGCACTCACCTACGCCGGTGGCGCCGCGCTGGAAACGCCGGTCGTCACCTCCGAGTTCAAGATCAACTACGTGCGGCCGGCCATCGGTGAGCGGCTGGTGGCCCGTGCCCATGCGGTGCACGTTGGCAAATCGCAGGCCGTCTGCCGCTGCGACGTGCTGGTGGTGAAAGACGGCGAAGAGCGGCTGTGCGCCGTGGCGCAGGGCACCATCAGTCGCCTGGCCAGCACCGCCGATACCGAAACCCCCGCCTGAGCGCGTTCGCGCCGAAAGACCTGCCACGATGCGCGCCACCCTTGATTTTTTGCTTTACCACTGGCTTCGTGTGGAGTCGCTGAACCAGCGCGAACGCTTCGCCGACCACAGCCGCGAAACCTTTGATGCGGTGCTCGACACCTGTGAGCGCATTGCCCGCGAAAAATACGCACCGTTCAACCGCACGGTGGACACCCAGGAGCCGCATTTCGACGGCGACAAGGTCACGCTGCCGCAGGCCACGCACGACGCGCAGAAAGCCTACGCCGCCAGCGGCATGCTCAGCGCCGCACAAGACTACGACATCGGTGGCATGCAACTGCCCTACACGGTGGAAGCCGCCGCCAATGCGTTTTTTGCAATGGCTTCGGTCAGCATTGGCTCGGGCATGCTGACCACCGGCAACGCCAATTTGCTGATGGCGCACGGCACCAATCTTCAAAAGCAGGTGTTTGCGTTGAACGAGTTTTCCGGCCGCTGGTCGGGCACGATGTGCCTGAGCGAGCCGCAGGCGGGTTCCAGCCTCAGCGATGTGGCCACGCGTGCCGTGCCGGATGGCACAGACTTTGAGAATGACCCCCTCGGCCCGCGCTTTCGCCTCAAGGGCCACAAGATGTGGATTTCGGCCGGCGAACACGAGTTGACCGAAAACATCGTTCACCTGGTGTTGGCCAAGATTCCCGGCGCGGATGGCAAGCTGCCACCGGGCGTCAAAGGCATCTCGCTGTTCATCGTGCCGAAGAAGCTGGTGGATACCGAAGGCCAGCTCACCGGCGTGCGCAACGACGTGGCGCTGGCCGGCCTGAACCACAAGCTGGGCTGGCGCGGTACCACCAACACGCTGCTGAACTTTGGCGAAGGCAAGTTTCCTGTGGATGGAAAAGCAGGCGCCGTGGGCTACCTGGTCGGTAAGCCCGGCGAAGGCCTGCGCTGCATGTTCCACATGATGAACGAGGCCCGCATCGGCGTCGGCATGGCGGCCACCATGCTGGGCATGGCCGGCTACCAGGCCAGCCTGGACTACGCCAAGAACCGCCCACAGGGCAGGGCGATTGGCCCCGCTGGAAAAGATGCCGCTGCGCCACAGATCCGCATCATCGAACACGCCGACGTCAAACGCATGCTGCTGGCGCAGAAGTCGTATTGCGAAGGTGCATTGGCGCTGGCGCTGTACTGCGCCCGGCTGGTGGACGAACAGCACACGGCCGAACCCGCTGCCGCCGACGAAGCCCGGCTGCTGCTGGAGGTGCTCACCCCCATTGCCAAGAGCTGGCCCAGCGAATGGTGCCTGGAAGCCAACTCGCTGGCCATCCAGGTGCACGGCGGCTACGGCTACACCCGCGATTTCCCGGTCGAACAGTACTGGCGCGACAACCGCCTGAACATGATCCACGAGGGCACCCACGGCATCCAGGCGATGGACCTGCTGGGCCGCAAGGTGCTGATGGAGGGCGGGCGTGGGCTGCAGTTGCTGGCCGGCCGCATCAACGCCACGGTGGAGCGCGCCATCCAGCAGCCTGAACTGGCCGCGCATGCCAACGCGCTGGCGCAGGCGCTGCAGCAGGTGGGCGCGGCGACCAAAGCCGCCTGGGCGACTGCCAACCCGGCCGAAGCACTGCCCAATGCGGTACCCTACCTGCAGGCCTTTGGCCACACCGTGCTGGCCTGGGTCTGGCTGGATGTCGCACTCTCCGCCCACACCCTGGACGCTACTGAAAACAGAGCAATGCAACAAGGAAAGACGTTGGCCATGCGCTATTTTTACCATTATGAGTTGCCCAAAATCGGCGCCTGGCTTGGCGTGGTGGCGCAGCGCGACATGACCTGTGCCAACATGGACGAGGCGGCCTTCTGATGGCCACGCCGCAACAACTGCTGCGCATCCAGAAGCTGGTCTGGGTGCTGATTTATGCAGGCCTGCTGACTGTGTTCGTTGGCCTTTCCACCCTGCGCACCGACGAACCCCTGGGCCACTGGCTTGTCGCCGGCGGTGCCGCCGCCGCAGCCGTCGGCGTGCTGTTGATTTACCTGCGCTCGCGCCTGCGGGCCGACCCCCCACCCAAGGACCTTTCATGACCCGAAGCATTCAGCAACTGTTCGACCTGTCTGGCAAAACCGCCCTTGTGACCGGTGGCTCGCGTGGCCTGGGCCTGCAAATCGCGCAGGCGCTGGGCGAGGCCGGTGCCCGCATCATGCTCAGCTCACGCAAGGCGTCCGACCTGGAAGAGGCCACGGCCGAGTTGCAGGCCGCCGGCATCGACACCCGCTGGATTGCCGCCGACTGCGCCCGGGAAGACGACATCCGCCGCCTGGCGGACGAGACCCTGCAGCGCATGGGCCATGTGGACATCTTGGTCAACAACGCCGGTGCCGCCTGGGGCGCGCCGGCCGAAGACCACCCGGTGGACGCCTGGGACAAGGTGATGAACCTGAACGTGCGCGGCTACTTCATCCTGAGCCAGCAGATCGCCAAGCTGAGCATGATTCCGCGCAAGAGCGGCCGCATCCTGAACGTGGCGTCCATCGCCGGGCTGGGCGGCAATCCCAGCCAGATGAAGACCATTGCCTATAACACCTCCAAAGGCGCGGTGATCAACTTCACCCGCGCGCTGGCCTGCGAATGGGGGCCGTACAACATCAACGTCAACGCCATTTGCCCCGGCTTTTTCCCGAGCAAGATGACCGCCGGCACGCTGGAGCGGCTGGGCGAAGAGAAGCTGGCGGCCGGGGCGCCGTTGCGGCGGCTGGGTGGGGACGACGACCTGAAAGGCCTGGCGGTTTTGTACGCTTCCGATGCGGGCAAACACATCACCGGCCAATGGCTGGCGGTGGACGGCGGCGTGAGTGTGATTACTGGCGGCTGATGTGGCCCCCACGCTCCCCACTTCGTGTGGTTCGCTGCCCCCAGCGCAGGTTGGCCCTGCGCTTCGCTGGTGCGGGGCCGCATTTCGCTGCTGCGCGGCCCGGCGGCGAAACATCCGCACTTTAGAGCACGCAAAGATATGAACTTCGGCGTCGACATCCCCTTCGTTCACCACCTCGGCTTCACACTGGAGCGGTTCGAGGGCGGGCATTCCACCATCGCCTTCACGCCCCGGCCCGAACACATGAACTCGTTTGGCGTCACCCACGGCGGCGCCTGCATGACGCTGCTGGACGTGGCCATGGCGGTAGCGGCGCGCAGCGTGGTGCCGGAGTCGGGCATCGTCACCATCGAGATGAAAACCAGCTTCATGCGGCCAGCGTGTGGCGCCTTGCTGGCACACGGTGTGTTGAAGCACCGCACCGCGACCATGGCCTTTGTGGAAGCCACCATCCTGGACGCCGACCTGCAGCCCTGCGCCCATGCCACCGGCACCTTCAAGTACGTGAAGCGCCTGCCCACCGGGCCACGCAGCGTGAACCCGCTGAACGCCATTTCCACCGACTGATGGGCCCTCCAGGGCCTGTTCAGGCTGGTTTTCAAGCGAAATCGCCCCTGGGCCGTAATGGAATCTTGCGATTCAGCTATGAAAACAGGAGCGTTTCAACCGACGGTGGATGCGACCCCCGGCCCCTGTCGCGCACGGGTACGACACCGGCAGCGGATGTGTTCACAATCCAAAGCCAGACCAGGACGGCGTTGGCGCACACACGGCAACGCCTGCACTTGCAAGGAGACACGATGACCACCCGCACGACCTCAACGCTGGGCCAGGACGCACCCGACGCCGCCCGCCAGGGCGAAGAGTTCCGCAACGACCTGCGGCCGCTGTCGGCCATCGGTTCGCGCAACGCCGAAGCCCGCCGCCTGCTGAGCGCGCAGGAGCTGGCGCCGCTGACGCAGCTCTCCAGCGTCCGTTCGCTGCTGGCCATCGGCCAGACCGTGGGCGTGATCTCAGCCGCCATCACGCTGGCCGTGCTCACCTGGCCCAGCCCGTGGCTGGTGCTTTGCGTGCTGGTGATTGGCATCGCCCAGCACGGCCTGTTCATCCTGGCGCACGAGGCGGCGCACTACCGGCTCTTTCCCAACCGCACGGTGAACGACGCGGTGGGCCGGCTGATCGGCATGAGCAGCGGGGTGTCGATGTGCACCTACCGCGTCACCCACCGGCTGCACCACAACAACCTGTTCGGCAAACAAGACCCAGACACCGCCATCCACGGTGGTTACCCGCGTGGCAAGGCCTATTTGTGGAAGAAGCTGGCCGAAGACCTCTGCGGCATCAACGCCTGGAAAACCTACGCCTACTTCTTTGGCTCGCCCGCCATCAACGACGAGGTGCCGGGTGAAATCCGCCCGTTGAACGACACCTCCCCCGAACTGCGTGCGGCCGCCCGGCAAGACCGCTGGATGGTGGTTGGCTTCCACGTGGCAGCGCCGCTGGTGGCCTTGGCCTTGGGTGGCTGGACGGGTTTGCTGATGTACTTTGTGCTGTGGTTGCTGCCCATGCTCACCGTGATCCAGCCGATCTTGCGGCTGCGCGCCATCTGTGAACACGGCGCCACCACCGACCTGACCTCGCCGCTGACCGCCGCCCGCAGCAACAACACCAGCGGCACCTGGGGCAACTGGCTGGCCCGCGCGGTGCTGTTCCCGCACCACGTGAACTACCACCTAGAACACCATTTGTACCCGGCGGTGCCGCACTACCACCTGCCGCGCCTGCACCGCTTGCTGCAGGAGAAAAACGCCCTCCAGGGTGCCGAGGTGCGCGACGTGCGCGCCACCCTGGGCCTGATATTTGCCGAAAGGAAACCCCGTGTCTGAGCTGATCCTTCACCACTACCCGATCTCGCCCTTTGCCGAGAAGGCGCGCCTCGTGCTCGGCTTCAAACAACTCGCCTGGCGCTCGGTCCACATTCCGAGCATCATGCCCAAGCCCGACGTGCAGGCGCTCACCGGTGGCTACCGCCGCACGCCCTTTTTGCAGGTCGGGGCCGACATCTACTGCGACACCGCGCTGATGTGCGACGTGCTGGAGCACCGCCAGCCCACGCCCACGCTCTACCCCGAGCAGCACAAGGGCGCGGCCCGCATCGTCGCGCAGTGGGCCGACAGCACGCTGTTCACCACCTCCATGGCCTACAACTTCAGCGCCAAGGGCGCGGTGTCGTTCTTCCAGGCCCAGGGCATGGGGCCAGACGAGGCCAAGGCCTTCGGTGCCGACCGTGGCGCCATGCGCGGCGGTGCGCCACGCATGTACCCGGGCGACGCGGCAGCGGCCTGCAAAAGCTACCTGCGGCGCATTGCCAACATGCTGGGCGAGCAGCCCTTCCTGTTCGGCGCCGCGCCGTGCCTGGCCGACTTCTCGGTCTACCACCCGCTGTGGTTCACCCGTGCCATTCCGGCGGTGGCCAACCTGTTTGACGCCACACCCAACGTGCTGGCGTGGATGGACCGCATGGCCGCCATTGGCCACGGCACGTCCACCCCGTTGAGCGCCACCGACGCGATTGCGGTGGCCGCCGCCAGCCAGCCGCTGCCGGTGGACGGCGAGGTGTTCCAGGACGAGCACGGCATCCCGCTCGGCTCGGCCGTGACCGTCACCGCCGAGAGTTTTGGCCTGGAGCCCACCGCCGGTGAATTGGTCGCCGCCACCCGCATGCACTACACCCTGCGCCGCACCGACGCGCGTGCCGGCACGGTGCATGTGCACTTTCCCCGCGTCGGTTTTGTGTTGAAAAAGGCCGAGGCATGATCTCCGATTTCGCAGGCAAAACAGCGGTGCTGACCGGCGCCGGTTCTGGCTTTGGCCTGGAATGCGCCCGCATCGGCGCCAAACTGGGCATGAACCTGGTGCTGGTGGACGTGCAGCAAGACGCCTTGCAGGCCGCCGAGGCCGAACTCACCGCCGCCGGTGCCCAGGTGCTGGCACGCCGGGTGGACGTGGGCAACGCCGCCCAGATGGAGGCGCTGGCCGCCGAAGTGGCGCAGCGTTTTGGCGCGCCGCACCTGGTGTTCAACAACGCCGGCGTCGGCACCGGGGGCCTGGTGTGGGAGAACTCGGTCAAGGACTGGGAGTGGGTGCTGGGCGTCAACCTGATGGGGGTGGTGCACGGCGTGCGCCTGTTCACGCCCATGATGCTGGAAGCCGCCGCCAAAGACCCCGCTTACCGCGGCCACATCGTCAACACCGCCAGCATGGCGGGCCTGCTGGCACCGCCCAACATGGGCATCTACAACGTCAGCAAACACGCGGTGGTGAGCCTGTCGGAGACGCTCTACCAGGACCTGGCGCTGGTGACCGACCAGGTCAGTGCCTCGGTGCTGTGCCCGTTTTTTGTGCCCACCGGCATCAGCCAGAGCCAGCGCAACCGGCCCGACGGGCAGGCGGCCGAGAAGCCCACCCGCAGCCAACTGATCGGCCAGGCGATGATCGACAAGGCCGTGACCAGTGGCAAGGTCACCGCCACCGACGTGGCCCAGCTGGTGTTTGACGCCGTGGCCGCTGGCCGCTTCTACATCTACAGCCACCCCAAGGCGCTGGCCTCGGTGCAAACGCGGCTGGAAGACGTGCTGCAGGCGCGCAACCCGACCGACCCGTTTGCCGACAAGCCCGAACTGGGTGTGTCACTCCGCAAAGCCCTGCGCGGCACGGCCTGAGGTCACCCATGTACGTTGATTTCGATGGCCTGAGCGCCCGCCAGGCCTACCACTGGCTGGCCTCCACCGTCACGCCCCGGCCGGTGGCCTGGGTCTCCAGCCTGTCGGCCGAAGGCGTGCCCAACCTGGCGCCATTCAGCTTCTTCCAGGTGGTGACCCACACGCCGCCCACGCTGCTGATTTGCCCGCTGGTCAACAGCGACGGCAGCATGAAAGACACCGCCGCCAACATCGCCGCCACCGGCGAATTTGTTGTCAACCTGGTGCCGTTTGAGTTGGTGAACGCCATGAACCAGACCTCCTTTGGCTACGACCGCACCACCAGCGAGTTCGATGCCGCCCAGGTGGCCAGCCTGCCCAGCGAGAAGGTCAAGCCGCGCCGCGTGGCCGGTGTGCCCGCGAGCTTTGAATGCCGGCTGGCCAGCATCACCCCGTACCCGGCAGACACACCGTCTTGCTACATGGTCTTGGGCGAGGTGGTGGCCGCGCACATTGACGAGCGCATCGTCGGCGCCAACGGCCAGGTCGACCCGGCCAGGCTGGACACCGTGTCGCGCCTGGGGGCCGACTGGTATGGCCGCACCAAGGCCGACAGCAACTTCGAACTCAAGCGCCCAGAGGGCTGGGCACGCTGAGAACGCTGCCCCTAGAATCCTTGCATGCACACCCCTGGTTTTTCTACCGATGAAGCCTTTGCCAGGTTTTCGTCGACGCTGCAGGCGTCGGGGGTCAGGGCGGCCTTGGCGGGCCTGTTGGGCCTGACCGACTACCGCTTCATCGGCATCTTCCGTTTTGACGGCGACAGGGCGAATGCGGCGGTTTTTTTCGACCGCGAGAACCCCGAGGTGCAACACCTCGACGAGGTGCCGGCCGACGCCACCTACTGCTGCTATGTGCGCGACTCGGGCGGCGCGTTCACCACGGCCAACGCGCTGCTGGACGAGCGGCTCAAAGGCCATGCGGCGCAGGCCACGGTGCTGTCTTACTGCGGTGTGCCGGTGATGGACTCCGCCGGCACGCTGATCGGCACCCTGTGCCACTACGACCTGGTGCCGCGCGACCCCGCTCAGATTGACATGGCCCTGATGTTGCGCGTGGCCAGCGAACTGGCCTACGGCCAACACGTGCCGCCTTACCCACGCCATCTGGCCAGCAAGGCCCTCTGAGCGTAGGCCAGTCGGCCCGCCGTTCAGCAGCCGGCCGTCACGGCCTGAATCGTGCGGCCGTTCTTCGGGTCAAACACCACCAGGTTCACCTGCCGCGCATGGCCGGGCGTGGGCGCGATGCTGCGGAACAACAGCGTTTGCGGCTGGTCGGCGTCGGTGCGGTAGTCGCCGGCCGGGGTGTACTGGCGCACCACAAAGTCGTGGGCCAGGTCGGTGCCGGCGTTTTCACCGGCCTTCACTTTGGAGCGGTGGCCGTGCTCGGTGATGGTCCAGTAGGCGGACCAGGTGGCCGGCGCGCCGGCGGTGGGCCGCACCACCGCTTCAAACTGGTCGGGTGCGAGTTGCTTCAGGGTGATCTGTGCCTGGGCGGGCGTGTTGCTGGCGGTGGGCCGGCTGTTCCACCAGCCGCGCCAGTCGGCGCCGTTCAGCACCGCCTGCGGGGTGTAGATGCTGCGCTGGCTGTTCCAGGCGGCAATCTGGCGCTGGCGGCTGGTGTAGGCGGGCGCGGCGAAGCGGTCGACCCAGCCGATGTGGTCCCAGTAGCCCACGTGAAAAGCCTGAATGACCGCGCCCGCAGGTGGCTTGTCTTTGAAAGTGGACAACCATTTGTCAGCGGGCGGGCAGGAGCTGCAGCCTTCCGAGGTGTACAGCTCCAGCACCGGCGTGGCGGTGGCGGCGCTCTGCACGCTGCAGGTGGCGGACTGGGCAACGCTGGTGGCCAGCAGGGCCATGGCGGCGAACGCCAGGGCAGGGCGGAGTGGCATGGGGGGTGTGCTCATGTGCCGTTTGGTCGGCCGGCTGGCCCGCTTCTTACACGGCGCCACGGTGCAGATTTACAACACCGCAGCCACCCTTCGGCCCGGCAGAGGCCCGTGCAGTGCCGTTCAGGGGCGTCGGCGGGTCTGTGGGCGACATTTTCAAGCCAAATTGGCCTTGGGCCTCAGTGAAACCTTGTGATTCAGCTATTGAAAAAGTAGCAACCAAGGGGGTGCGGTGTGCCACCCAAGCGCCCGGAATGTGCCCGATCAGCACCACAGACAAGGTGGTCATGAATTCATGCGAATTGCGTCGTTGGTCCGTTGCAGGGGCACCGGAATACTCGGCCTCAACCCACTCCGGTGGGCCTTGAACCGACCCCAACCCCACAACAACGGCCACGACGCCGCGAGGAAAAACCATGGCACACAGCACGCCCCCCAACCCCTTCTGGCGCCAGCCCCGGCGCGGCCTGATCGCAGCGGCCAGCCTGCTGGCCTGCCTGCCGGCGTACGCCACCAACGGCTACTTTGCCCATGGTTACGGCACCAAGTCCGAAGGCATTGCCGGCATTGGCATTGCCTTGCCCCAAGATGCGCTGTCCGGCGCCACCAACCCCGCCACGCTGAGCGCGGTCGGCTCGCGCCTGGACGTGGGCGCGCAGGTGTTCAAGCCGGTGCGGCGCGGTGAGATCGTTGGCAACGCCTTTGGCCCGAACGAGCAGTTCAATGGCGACGGCAAGTCCATCTTCCTGATCCCCAACTTTGGCTACAGCCAGGCCATCAACCCGGACACCACGGTGGGCGTGGCGGTGTTTGGCAACGGCGGCCAGAACACCGACTTCAAGAACGGCAACCCCTACGCCCGTTTTGGCGCCACCGGCCGCGCCGGCATCAACCTGGAGCAGCTGTTCATCTCGCCCACGCTGGCCTACAAGGTGGCGCCGGACCATACGCTGGGTGTGGCGCTCAACATCGGCTACCAGCGCTTCAAGGCGACCGGTCTGGGCTTCTTCAGCCAGCTGTCGTCCAGCCCGGCCAACGTCAGCGACAAAGGCAACGATTCGTCCACCGGCGTGGGCGTGCGTCTGGGCTACTACGGCAAGCTGAACGAGGCGCTGTCGGTCGGTGCCACCTACCAGAGCAAGACCAAGTTCGGCAAGTTCGACAAGTACAAAGGCCTGTTCCCCGACCAGGGCAGTTTTGACGTGCCGCCCAGCTACGGCGTGGGCGCTGCCTTCAAGGCCAGCAAAGAGCTGACGCTCGCTGCCGACGTGCAGCGCATCCTGCACAGCAAGTCGCCCGCCATTGGCAACAGCAACGCCGCGCTGTTCCAGGGCGTGCCGCTGGGCGCGGCCAACGGCCCGAGCTTCGGCTGGCGCGACATCACCGTGGTGAAGCTCGGTGGCGAATACGCGGTGGACCCGAAGCTGACGCTGCGCGCCGGCATCAGCCGTGCCCAGCAACCGATTCCCAACAACCAGACCTTCTTCAACATCCTGGCCCCGGGTGTGGTGCAAACCAACGTCACGCTCGGCGCCACCTACGCGGCAGACAAGCACAACGAGTTCACCTTCTCCTACCTGCACGCACCGAAGAAAACCGTGCGCGGCAGCAACTCGATTCCCCCCGGCAACCCCCCTGCGGGCTTTGGCGGTGGCGAGGCCAACATCAGCCTGAAGGAAGATGCGATTGGCATCTCCTGGGGCCGCAAGTTCTGAGCGGCCATGGTCTGGGATGCTGACGCCGCCCTGCGGGCACTGGCCGGCGGCGCGCTGATTGGCCTGGCCGCGGCCTTGCTGTTGTTGCTGCAAGGCCGCATTGCCGGTGTCAGCGGCGCCCTGAAGGGCCTGCTGGTGCTGGACGCCGGCCCAGGCGGCTGGCGCTCTGGCTTCGTCGGCGGCTTGCTGGTGGCCGGGGCGGTGGCCGCGGTCACCGGCTGGGTGCCACCCCCGCCGCTGGCGGGCGGTTGGGTGCTGCTGGGCGTGGCGGGGCTGGTCACCGGCGTTGGCGCGGGCCTCGCCAATGGCTGCACCAGCGGCCACGGGGTGTGTGGCCTGTCCAACCTGTCGCTGCGCTCGGGTGTGGCGATTGCCATTTTCATGCTGACGGCGGGGTTGACGGTCTACGTCGCCCGCCACGGGCTGGGGGCCTGACATGGCGCTGTTGACCGCTTTGGCCATTGGCCTGCTGTTCGGTGGCGGGCTGTTGCTCTCGGGTATGGCCAACCCGCAGAACGTGCTGGGTTTTCTGGACGTGGCCGGTACCTGGAACCCGTCGCTGGCCTTTGTGATGGCCGGTGCCATTGGCGTGGCCGCGCCGGTGTTTGCCTGGGTGCGGCGCCACCCGCGCACGCTGGGCGGCGCCCCGGTGGTGTTGCCTGAACGGGGGCCGGTGACGCGCCGGCTGGTGTTGGGCAGCGTGCTGTTTGGCGTGGGCTGGGGCCTGGTCGGCCTGTGCCCCGGCCCGGCGCTGGTGTTGCTGGGACAGGGCGGTGCCGGCCTGGCGGGCGCGCTGCTGTTCGTGGTGGGTTTGGGTGCAGGGCTGGTACTGGTGACGCGGTGGGGCGCTGCCAAGGTCTGAGGGGGCAGGGCTTTGTGTGAGAATGCCCCTGCGCTGCACACGCCGGGCGCGCGACCCTTGTTCTCCCACCCATGTACACGCAATTTTTCGGCCTCAAGGAAACCCCGTTCTCGATAGCGCCTGACCCGCGCTATCTGTTCATGAGCGAGCGGCACCGTGACGCGCTGGCCCATCTGTTGTACGGGCTGGATGGCGGCGGTGGCTTTGTGCTGCTGACGGGTGAAATCGGTGCCGGCAAGACCACCGTGTGCCGCTGCTTCCTGGAGCAGATTCCGGCCAACTGCAACGTCGCCTACATCTTCAACCCCAAGCTCACCGTGCTGGAGTTGCTGCAGTCGGTCTGCGACGAGTTCCAGATCGACTGGGCGCCGCAGCACGACGGCGCCCTGACCATCAAGGACTACCTTGACCCGCTGAACGACTTCCTGCTGGAAGAACACGCGGCGGGCAAGAACAACGTGCTGATCATCGACGAGGCGCAGAACCTTTCGGCCGAACTGATCGAGCAATTGCGCCTCCTGACCAACCTGGAAACCAACGAGCGCAAGCTGCTGCAGATCGTGCTGATCGGCCAGCCCGAACTGCGCACCCTGCTGGCCCGGCCCGAGATGGAGCAGGTTGCCCAGCGGGTGGTGGCGCGCTTCCATTTGCCGGCGCTGTCCGAGGCCGAAACCGCGCATTACATCGCCCACCGCATGGCGGTGGCAGGCCGGGTGGGCGAGGTCCCGTTCGACCGCAAGGCGGTGCGCCAGATCCACCGCCGCTCACGCGGGGTGCCCCGGCGCATCAACCTGCTGTGCGACCGTGCCTTGCTCGGCGCCTACGCCAATGGCAAGGGCGCGGTCAACAGCGCGGTGATCGACAAGGCCGCGCTGGAGGTGTTTGACGAACCCCGCACCCCCAAGACCAGCCCGGCCAAACCCGCCGAGCCGTCAGACGCCGCCCCGGTGCCACGTTGGCAGCAATGGGCGCCCTGGCTCTCGCAGCTCAGCCCGGCGGCTTTGCTGGGGGTGGGGCTGGTGGCGGGCATGGGCCTGTTTGGTGTGGTCAGCCTCGCCACGCGCAGCAAGCCGGCGGACACGGCCACTGTGGCCCAACCCGCAGCGGCCGCCACCGCTGCCAGTGCCCCAGGTGGTGCGGCCAGTGCGGCGGTGGCTTCGGCCGCCAGCGCCCCGGTCGCCAAGGCCGAGGAACCCCCCGGCTTCACCCGCAACGAAAACGACGCCTGGCGCGAACTCGGCGCGCTGTGGAAGCTGCAACTCGGCACGGGCAACCCCTGCGTGCAGGCCCAGCAGCAGCAGGTGGAATGTTTCGAGCAAAAAACCACGCTGACGCTGATCCAGCAGCTGGACCGGCCCGGCGTGTTGACCGTGTACGAGCGCAACAACGCACGCAGCTACGCGCTCCTTACCCGCCTGACCGACAAGGAGGCCACGCTGGTGAGCAACGGCGTCAGCCAGACCGTGTCGCTCGCCGCCCTGCTGCAGATGTGGCGCGGTGACTACGCCACCTTCTGGCGTGCGCCGCCAGAGTACAGCGGCAAGCTGCGCGTGGGCGCCAGCGGCCCGGCAGTGACCTGGCTGGCGTCGCGCCTGGCGCTGATCCAGGGCAGCCCGCAACCCGGTGAGCAGAAGCGTTACGACGCCTTGCTCAAGTCGCAGGTGTCGGCCTTCCAGCTGGCCAACAGCCTCAAGGCCGACGGCGTGGCCGGGGCCGAAACCTTCATGCAGCTCAACCGTGCCATTGGCATCGACGAGCCGCGTTTGACGGCGGGGCAATAAGGCCATGTCGTACATCCTGGATGCCCTCAAGCGCGCCGACAACGAGCGCGAACGTGAGCGCGGTGCCGTGCCCGGCCTGCACAGTCAGCAAGTGCTGCCCCCCAGCACGCCGCCAGACGATGGCGGCAGCCGCCTCTGGCTGTGGGTGGTGGGTGGTGCGGTGGGGGTGGTGCTGGCCGGTCTGGCCTGGTACCAGTTTGGCCCGGCGGTCCAGATCACCGCGCGGGTGACGCCGCTGCCGGCGCCGCCCCCCGTGTCGGCCCCGTTGCCGCCGCCAGCGATCACCGCCATCACCGCCGTGCCCACAGTGAGCGTCTCTGCGGCACCCGCGCCCCTGGCCAGCCCCGACGCGGTGGCAGACGCCCCACGGCAGAGCGTGGCCGCACAGGCCAACGCCGCACGCCGCGCGGCCGCCAACGAAGCCGCCGCCGCGCGCAATGCGGCACGGGCTGAGCCACGGGCAGACGCCCGCGCACAGCGCACTCCCGAAGCGCCCGCGCCTGCGCCCGTGCTGCCGACACCGGCCGAACCGATCTACAGCTTCAACGACCTGCCGGCCAATATCCGCAACGAAATCCCGGCCCTGGTGATTGGCGGCTCGTCGTACTCGCCCAACCCGAAGTTCCGCCTGCTCATGGTCAACGGCCAGATGTACCAGGAGCGCGAGAAGCCCTTGCCCAACCTCGTGCTGGAGCAGATCAACCCCAAATCGGCGGTGATGAGCTACAAGGGCTACCGCTACCGCGTCAACTACTGAGCGCCAGCCGGCACTGCGTCACATTGACGATCAGGCCCGACAGCAGCCACTGGAACAGGCTGATCACCCGCATCAGCTCCTGCGCCTGTTCGTCGCTCAAGCCGGCGGCCAGCGCCTCGGCGTGGCGCATGGTGTAGGCATGCGGCAGCTGGGCCACGGTGGCCACGGCGGCGGCGTGCACCTGCTGCCGTGCGGCGTTGTAGGCTGGGTGACCCACCAGCGGTTCCAGGTCGCCCCAGGCCAGCTGCAAGTAGCTGGGCCAGCGCGCCATGGCCTTGTAGTCGCTGTTCACGAAGGGCAGGTTCAGTGTGGCTTTGATTCGGCCGTACACCGCCAGCACGTCTGGCCCGGCGTGGTGGGGTTCGACCATCACCGGCACCGCGCCAGTGGGGTGGACGGCCGCGCGCGGCAGCAGGTCTTGCGGCGATGCGGGCGTGCCCCCCAGCGTGCGGCCAAAACACAGGCTTTCCTTGATGGCGGTGGCCAGCACCAGGTAGGCCGGGTTGCCGGCGTTGAACACGTCCAGCGTGGCCGCGATCTGCGCCAGTTCGCGTTCCGAGTAGCCCATGGCCCGCAGCCGTGCGCGTTGCGGCGTGGCGGGCAGGTGGGCCTGCACCTGTTCCAGCGCCAGCTCGCGGAGGTGGTCACACCGGTGCGCAAAGTAGGCGGTTTTGGCGTTGGCGGAGAACTGTGCCCAGGCCTGCAAAAAGAAGGGCCGGTAGTGCGCCACCGCCTGGGTGATCACACCCACCCAGGGCACGCCCAGCGCGGCTTTCAGGTCGGCGTAGGCGGGGAGCAAATCGCCGTCGGCCAGGTATTCGGGCACCGGCCGCACCGGGAACTGGCCCTCTGGGCGCTGCAGCGCACCGCTCTGCAAATTCAACGGGTTGGAGAAGTCGTGGGCCATGGTGTCGCCATCGTAGCGCCCGGGGGCTTGCGGGGTGGGGCGGTGTGGCACACTCGCCAGCTTTCTCGACGAACCGCCGGCGCAGGCCGGCCCCCCACACATGCCGATGATGGACCGAATTGCCGCACAGATTGCGCAGGAGCTGCGCATTGCGGTGCAGCAGGTGAACGCCACCGTGGCCTTGCTCGACGGTGGCGCCACCGTGCCCTTTGTGGCCCGCTACCGCAAGGAAGCCACCGGCGGGCTGGACGACATCCAGCTGCGCGAACTCGACTACCGCCTGCACTACCTGCGTGAGCTGGAAGACCGCCGCGCCACGGTGCTGAAAAGCATCGAAGAGCAGGGCAAGCTCACCCCCGAATTGCGCGCCGCCATTGAGGCCGTGCCGACCAAGCAGGAACTCGAAGACCTCTACCTGCCCTACAAACCCAAGCGCCGCACCAAGGGCATGATCGCGCGCGAGGCTGGCATAGAACCCCTGGCCGACAAGCTGTTTGCCGACCCCAGCCTGAACCCCCTGGCCGAGGCCGAGGCCTTCACCACCCCCGCCGGCACGGTGGAAGGGGCCGACTTCAGCACCGCCGCCGCCGTGCTGGACGGTGTGCGCGACATCCTCAGCGAACGCTGGGCCGAAGACGCGGCGCTGGTGCAGGCGCTGCGCGAATGGCTGTGGGCCGAAGGCCTGTTCAAAAGCACGCTCGCCAGCGGCAAAGACGAAAACCAGCCCGAGGTGGCCAAGTTCCGCGACTACTTCGACTACGACGAGCCGATTGGCCGCGTGCCCTCGCACCGCGCGCTGGCGGTGTTCCGTGGCCGCACGCTGGAGATTCTGGAGGCCAAGCTGGTGCTGCCCGAGCCAGAGGCACCGCCCGTGGCCGCCGGCACCCGCGCCGCGCCGGTGGTGAGCCTGGCCGAAGCCCGCATCGGCCAGCACCTCGGCTGGCGCCACCAGGCCCGCCCGTCGGATGATTTGCTGCGCAAGTGCGTGGCCTGGACCTGGCGCGTGAAGCTCAGCCTCTCCACCGAGCGCGATTTGTTCACCCGCCTGCGCGAAGACGCGGAGAAGGTGGCCATCAAGGTCTTTGCCGACAACCTGCGCGATTTGCTGCTGGCCGCGCCCGCCGGCCCCAAGGTGGTGATGGGGCTGGACCCCGGCATCCGCACCGGCGTGAAAGTAGCCGTGGTGGACGCCACCGGCAAACTGGTGGAAACCGCCACCGTATTCCCGCACGAGCCTCGCCGCGACTGGGACGGCGCGCTGCACACGCTGGGCAAGCTCTGCGAGAAACACGGCGTGAACCTGATCGCGATTGGCAACGGCACCGCCAGCCGCGAGACCGACAAACTGGCGGCCGACCTGATGAAACGCATTGAGAACATGCAGCGCGTGGTGGTCAGCGAAGCCGGTGCCTCGGTCTACTCCGCCAGCGAATTCGCGTCGCAAGAGATGCCCGATGTGGACGTCAGCCTGCGCGGCGCCGCCAGCATTGCCCGGCGCCTGCAGGACCCGTTGGCCGAGCTGGTGAAGATCGACCCCAAAAGCATTGGCGTGGGGCAGTACCAGCACGACGTGAACCAGAGCGAACTCGCCCGCACACTGGAAGCGGTGGTGGAAGACTGCGTGAACGCGGTGGGCGTGGACCTGAACACCGCCAGCGTGCCACTGCTCAGCCGCGTCTCGGGCCTCTCTGGCAGCGTCGCCAAGGCGGTGGTGCGCTGGCGCGAGGCCAACGGCGCGTTCCGCACCCGCAAACAGCTGATGGACGTCAGCGGCCTGGGTGCCAAGACTTTTGAGCTGAGCGCCGGTTTTCTGCGTATCCGCGGCGGCGACAACCCGCTCGACATGACCGGCGTGCACCCCGAAACCTACCCGGTGGTGGAGCAGATCATCGCCAAAACCGGCACGCCGGTGGCCGAGCTGATGGGCCGCGCCGAGATGCTGAAAACGCTGCGCCCCGAGCTGTTTGCCAATGAAAAATTTGGCGTCATCACGGTCAAAGACATCCTCGGCGAGCTGGAAAAACCCGGCCGCGACCCGCGTCCCGACTTCAAGGTCGCCCGTTTCAACGACGGTGTGGAAGACATCACCGACCTGAAGGAAGGCATGGTGCTCGAAGGCACGGTGAGCAACGTGGCGGCCTTTGGTGCCTTCATTGACCTGGGCGTGCACCAGGACGGCCTAGTGCACGTGAGCCAGCTCAGCCACAAGTTCGTCACCGACGCGCGCGAGGTGGTGAAGACCGGCGACATCGTCAAGGTGCGCGTGACCGAGGTGGACGTGGCGCGCAAACGCATCGGCCTGACGATGAAACTCGGCGACGCGCCGGCGCGCCGCGACGGCCCCCGCGACAACCGCTTTGAGGGCGCCAACCGCCAGCAGCAAGCGCCGCGCCGCCATGCGCCTGCGGCGCCGGAATCGAGTGCGATGGCGTCGGCCTTTGCCAAGCTGCAGGGCTTGCGCAAGCCGTGATTTGCTATTGAATCAGTAGCGCGACTGCATGTTTTCACTAGGGCTTGAGGTCGACTTTGTTTGAAAAAGGCATGAAAGCACTGCGCATTTACGCTGGACAGGCCGCCAGGGCCCACATCGCCCAGCACGGCCTGCGCCCGCACGACGTGCGGGTGGTGCCCGGCGCCGCCGGCGGCCCCAAGGGCTTGGTGCTTGGCCCGCTGGACCGCTTCATTTTTGGCGACTGGCTGAGCCAGGCCACGCACGAGGTGCACCTGGTGGGGGCGTCCATCGGTGCCTGGCGCATGGCCACCGCCTGCCTCAACGACCCGGTGCAGGCACTGCAACGGCTGGAAAACGACTACATCCGCCAGCACTACGACCTGCCGCCCGGCCAGAAACGGCCCAGTGCCGCCCACGTCAGCGAACGCTTTGGCCAGAGCCTGCTGGATTTTTACGGCGGCCGCATCGACCAGGTGCTGAACCACCCACGCTACCGGCTGCACATCGTCACCGCCCGTGGCCGCCACCTGCTGGGCCGTGAGCATGGGCTGCGCACGCCACTGGGTTACCTCGGCGCCTTCCTCACCAACAGCCTGCACCGCAAGGCCATGGGCGCCTGGCTGGAGCGGGTGGTGTTTTCATCGCACGGCGCGGCCCTGCCGTTTGCCACGGCCGATTACCGCACCCGCCAGGTGCCGCTGACCGACGCCAACTTCAACCCGGCGCTGCAGGCCAGCTGTTCCATCCCCTTCGTGCTGCAGGCGGTGCACCACATCCCCGGTGCCCCGCCCGGCGCGTACTGGGACGGCGGCATCACCGACTACCACCTGCACCTGAACTACCCCGCCCACACCGCCGGTGGCATCGTGCTGTACCCGCACTTCCAGAAAGCCGTGGTGCCCGGCTGGCTCGACAAAGGCCTGAAGTGGCGCCACCGCGCCACCCCGTTCTTGGACAACATGGTGGTGCTCGCGCCCGACCCGGACTGGGTCAAAACCCTGCCCCACGCCAAACTGCCCGACCGCACCGACTTCACCCGCTACGGGCCGGACCTGCAGGGCAGGGTGCAGGCATGGGGCACGGCGGTGGCGGCAAGCCGGCAGCTGGCCGACGAGTTTTCAGCGTGGCTGGACAAGCCGGACATGGGGCGGGTGGGCGCGCTGTGACGCCGATTTGAACGAACGGTCAGGCATTCGGTTCGGCCCACACCGCAAACTCGTTGCCACTTGGCTCTGTGAAGTGGAATCGGCGGCCACCCGGGAACGGGAATATGGGCTTCACCACCGTGCCGCCAGCGGCCACGACCTTGGCCAGGGTGTCTTCCAGGCGTTCGCTGAAGAAAACAACGAGCGCACTGCCATGGCGGGTGTTCGCGGCCAGCTCGGACCTGAAAAAACCACCGTCAAGGCCCTGGCCTGAAAAAGCGACATAGTCCGGGCCGTAGTCTGCAAACGACCAGCCAAACGCGGCCTGAAAAAACGCCTTGGTGGCCACCAGGTTCTTGGCCGGGTACTCGACGTAGTTGATTTTTTCGTGGGCTGGCATAACGGTGGCCTGTGTCGGGTGTTGGTTCGCGTTTCAAACTCTACCGGATCGCGGCATTGAACGGCACGGTGTTGGCCAGACTGGCACGCGTTTTCACCATCAGCATCGCCAGCCCGTCCGGCGTGGTCACTTCACCCACGGGCTGAAACCCGGCCCGCTGGTAGCAGCGTACCGCGCGCAGATTCCCAGGTGACGGGTCGGCCTGAACCTGGGTGACCGCCGGGTCGGCCAGCAGCGTGTTGCAGAAACAGGCCACCATGGCCGTGCCCAGCCCTTGGTTGAGCTGGTTGGCGTTGCACAGGAACTGGTCAATCCCTCGGGCACCGGGGTCGGTTTCCTGTTCCCACCAGCCATCGCCAGAACCCAGCACGACGTACGACTGGATGAAGCCGACCGCCTGCCCATTGAGCCATGCGGTGTACGCGCGGGTGGTGGACTGGCCGCGCACCACCGGCAGGTACTCGGCCTCTACCGCTTGCAGCGTGTGCGGATGGCCCCACCATTCGGCCACATGCGGCCGCTGCAGCCAGGCGTGGAGAACGGGCAGGTCGGATGCCGTGAGCGGCTGGAATGTGACGTGTTTTGCAATGGCGGTCATACCGATGCCCGCAATCGCACCGGTGCCTCCGCGCTGCCCAACGGCAAAACCCGCCCGATCACCGCCGCCGTGGTGTAACCGGCCGCGTGCAGTTGCTGCAGGCACGCGGCCACCTGGGTTGCGGGCACACTGGCGAGCAGGCCGCCGGCGGTTTGCGGGTCAAATAAGAGCGGCGTGCGCGGGTGGTGGGCAAAGTCGTTCAGGTTCTGCAGCGCGCCGCGCAGCCGCTGGTTGGCGGGGGCCAGGGAACTGGCAATGCCGGCGGCGGCGCAGGCTTCGGCGCCGGCGAGCACCGGCAGTTCAGACAGGTCCAGCTCGGCGTCCACCTTGGACGGGCGGGTCATTTCCAGCAGATGGCCCAGCAGGCCAAAACCGGTGACGTCGGTGCAGGCGGTGGCGCCATGGGCCTGCAGCACCTGCGCCCCGGCCTGGTTGGAGGTGTCCATGCTGCGCAGCGCGTCCTGCACCCAGCGGCCCCGGAAGCCGGGCACGCGGGCGGGCTGGTGCAGGGCCGCCAGCACAATGCCAGTGCCCATCGGTTTGGTCAGCACCAGTGCGTCGCCGGGCTGCATGCCGCCTTTGCGCAGCAGCCCGCCCAGGCGATCGTCGGTCAGCCCGTTGATGGCAAAACCCAGCGCCAGTTCCTGGCCTTCGCCGGTGTGGCCTCCCACCAGCGCGCAGCCGGCGGCGTTGAGCACCTCCACCGCGCCACCCATCATCTGGGCCAGCAGGGCCTCGACCTGGCGGTCCAGCCCCGGCGGCACGGTGACGATGGCCGTGGCCGTGTGGGGCTCGGCGCCCATGGCAAAAATGTCGCCCAGCGCGTGGTGGGCGGCGATGCGGCCAAACCGGTAGGGGTCGTCGGTGAAGGCACGGAAAAAATCCACCGTCTGCACCACCGCCTTGCCGGGGGGGATGCGCACCACGGCCGCGTCGTCGGGCGCGTGCAGGCCCAGCAATACGTCGCGGTGCGCCAACGGTTGCAGGCCACCCAGCGCGCGGGCCAGCACCGTGGGGCCGACCTTGGCGCCGCAGCCGCCGCAGCGCATTGCCAGGGCCGAGAGGGCCTGTGCGGACTCGTCGGGCGCCAGCGCGAGGCGTGGGGCACTGGCCGGGCCTGTGGCAGGCATCGTCGGCAGTGCGTTGAATCGGCGCATGAACTGCCGGTCGATGTGGTCTTTCCAGCGCCACAGCCAGCGCCCGGCCGCCGACAGCGGCCCGCGGGAGGCCACCGCGTACCGGTCGCCGGTGCTGATGAGCGCCAGCCAGTGGCGTTGGGGCCGGTAGGCCAACAGCGGTTCGCCGCGCGCCGCGCGGCGCAGGTTGTCGGCCAGTGGCGGGCCCATGCGCACCGCGAACACACCGGCTTTTTCCAGCGGCCGGGCGGTGAACGCGGCCACGTCACCGGCGGCAAACACGCGCGGGTCGCTGCTCTGCAGGTGCGGGTTGGTCTGGATGAACCCCTCGGCATCCAGCGCCAGCCCGGTCTGCGCGAGCCAGGCCGGGCCACCCGCCTGCGTGACCCAGACGATGTGGTCTGCCGCCAGCGTGTGGCCTGCCGACGTGGCCAGCTGGCCCTCGGTGACCTGCCGGACTTCGGCGCGGGTGTGCAGGTGGATGCCACGCTGCGCCAGCACCCGGGTGAAGCGCTGGCGCACGCGGGCGTTGTGGGTGGGCATGACCTCGGCGTCACGGGTCAACAGGTGCATCACGAGGCCATTGGGGTCGCGGCCCAGGGCCTGCAGTTCGTTTCGCAGCCGGAACTGCATGGCCAGCGCCAGCTCCACACCGCCGGCGCCGCCCCCCACCACCGCCACCGTGTGGCGGCCTGGCCGCTGCCGCACCTGCGCCAGCAGGGCCAGCCAGCGCGCGTTGAACTGCTGGATCGGTTTCACTGGTAGGGCATGTTCACAGGCCCCTGGCACCTTGGCCACCTGCGGCGTGGCGCCGGTGTTGATGGCGCACAGGTCGTAGGGCACCGGCGGGCGGTGCCGGCACAGCACATGGCCGGTGGCGCGGTCGAGGCCAACCACGTCGTCGTGGAAGAAGCGGGCGCCAGCCCATGCCGCCAGCCGGGGCAGGTCGATGTGCACCTCGTCAAAGCTGTAGTGGCCTGCGATGTAGCCTGGCAGCATGCCGGAGTAGGGCGTGTCCACCGTGTTGCAGATGAGCGTGAGGCGCAGCCCTGGCTCGGGCCGCATCGCAAACCGGCGCAGCACCACCACATGGCTGTGCCCGCCACCGACCAGCACCACGTCCCGCAACACCTGACTTGAATCCATCGTTTGTTTATAACGTGAATCTGCGGGCGGACACCTGGGGGTACAGCACGGCGGCTGGCTGCCGATATCCCTGTCACACCATGCACACCGAAACCGCCGATAACGTCAATCCCCATTACCTCAGCCACCTGCTGGCTGTGGCCCATGCGCACGAGGTGGTGGTGACCGAAGACATCGTCGCGGCGAACGGCATTCCGCTGCTGATCAAGGGCACCCGCATCGACGGCGCCGCGCTCGACCGGCTGCTGCTGCACCAGCTCCGCAAACCGCTGGAAGACTGCGTCCAGGTGCTGGGCGGCCTGCAGGCCAGCGCCTTGGCGCCGATGGGCCGCGCCTTGCTGGAAGACCACCCCTTGCTGCGCGCCCTGTGCACGCCCGGTGCAGCCAGGCCCGCGCCCGAGTCGCTGGCCACGCTGACGCTGACCCTACCGATGCAGTCGATGCTGACGGTCTACACCCAGGGCCGGCACGACCGGCTGGCCCACGTGGTGGGCGTGGCCATGCTGGCGCTGTCGCTGGCGCGCCGCCTGTTGCCGGGCGAGGTGGACCGGCACCGTGTGCTGGCGATTGCTGGCTTGTTTCACGATGTGGGCGAGCTCTACATCGACCCGGCCTACCTGCAACGTGGCACCCCGCTGGACGACACGCAGTGGCAGCAGTTTCTGCAGCACCCGCTGGTCGGCTACCGCATGTTGCGCAACATGCCAGGCGCGGGCCTGGCGGTGGCCAATGTGGTGCTGCTGCACCACGAGCGGCTGGACGGCTTTGGCTACCCGCGCAGCGTCAGCGGTAGTGCCTTCAAGCTCGACGGTCAGATCCTCGCCGCCGCCGAGTGGCTGATGGCCATTGTCGAGTCCGACCCGGCACCGCTGACCCGTGCGCGCATGGCCGACCGGCTGGTGCCAGGCGAGTTCAGTCCACCGGTGCTGGCGGCCATTGCCACGCTGGCCCGGGCCGCGCCCGACACATTGGTGGAACTGGCCTCGGCCGCGCCACTGCAGGAAGCGGCACCGCGCATCGTGCGGCTGGCCGAGAAGATGCGGCATTTCCGCGAGGCGCGTGACTGGATTGACGCGCGGCTGAACGAGGCCACACCGCCCATGCGCCAGATGCTGGAGGCCGGGCTGCAGCGCATGCTGCGCATCCAGTCGTCGTTCTCCAGCATCGGGCTGGACGCCTTCAACCCAGAGCAGCTGCTGGCCGACCTGGCCACGCTGCACGACGCAGGCGTCTACATGGAGGTCATGTCCATGGTCGGCGAACTGGAATGGCGGCTGCGCGAGCTGGCGCGCAAGCAGAAGGCCTACGCCTACCTGTTGCCGCCGCAGGAGCGTGCGCTGGTGAACGACCTGGCGGCACGGCTGCGCTGGTCGCCCCAGGCGGAGGAGGCGGCTGTGACGGCCTAGGGTCTAATCCGGGCATGGACACCACCGACCGCACTGACCAGCGCCTGACCGAGCTGGAAATCAAGGCCAGCTTCACCGAAGACCTGGTCGAGCAGCTGAACCAGATCATCATCCGCCAGCAAAACCAGATCGACGCGCTGGTGTTTGAGGTCCAGCGTCTGCGGCAGCAACTGCCCGACGCCAGCACCCGCATGGCCAGCAACCCGCGCGACGAATTGCCGCCGCACTATTGAGCGGGCTCAACCCCCTTGTCCCCCGCGCGCACCCGTTTCAGGGCTTCAGGCCCGCCAGTGCCCGGCGGGCGCAGGCCTGGTACGTTGCCACCTCGCCCTCGGTGGGTGGGTCGCCACACGCCACGCTGATCGCGAGCCGTTGTGCAACGGTGGTGCCCGGTGTGATCTGCGGCGAGGTTGTGCTGGCCAGTGCCGCCTGCTCCATGTCGCGCACCGCCTGCGCCAGGGCCACGTGGGCGGCCTGGCCTTGCTGCACATAGGCCTGGGCCCGGGTTCTGGCCTGTGCCACCAGGTCTTTGCGGTAGCTGGGGGAACGGGGGTTGAGCGCCGGGTGCCTGGCTTCCAGTTCTGCCACCACCTGCCGGTACAGCTGCTGTGGTGTGGACACAGCGGGCAAGGGTGGGGCGGCGGCCAGCAGCTGCGCCCCTGCGGTGGGTGCGAGGGGCGGCGCCTGGTGGGTGCTGGCGCGCCACAGGCCCCACAGGGCCGAGCCCACCAGCAGCAACACGACCAAGCCCACCAGCGCCAGCGGCTGCCAGCGCGGTGTGGGGGTGACCAGTGGCGGGGGCATGGCC
>JAFEHU010000079.1 GCA_017848435.1 Burkholderiaceae bacterium
CGTGTGCAGAGGATGGTGTAAAGGGATGGCAATGGATGCGCTGCCAAGCGCTATCTCCGACGTATGAGCCGCCATATAGCCCATGTATACCCAGGGATCGAAGGCTTGGCCGACATCGCCGAAATTAGGGTCCCGAAGAGGCACGTCGCGAAACCAGAGCGCGGAGAAGCCCAGCTCCTCTGCTCGTTTGGCCAATGCGACCTGGTTGAGCATGCTCGGAATGTCCCCACCGAAGGCCTCCAAAGGGAAGAACAATCCCAGGCTCAAATGACCCGGAGTGAAGGTTCGGCTGAACCCTCGATGCTGCTGATAAGGAATCGTGCTCAGCAGATACATTCTAATCTTCCTCAATGGGAGAAACCGATCAGACAGTAACTACGATCTTGCCGATCTGCTGATTGGCCTCAAGGAAACGGTGGGCTTCCTGGATGTCGCTAAGGGCAAATGTCTTGGCGATGATCGGGCGCAGTGCACCAGACTTCAGTCCTTGGAGAATAAAAGCCTTGGCACGCTCCAGGGCTTCTGGGTCGGCCACGATTTCTGCATAGATATAGCCCTTCAGGGTCAGGCTTTTGCCCAGCACGGTAAACAGCGGGAAAGGCGTTGGCTCTGGGCTGAGTGCACCGTACTCCAACAAAATACCTCCACGGGCCATGCTTTGCGTTAGGGGCTCGAAGGAGGGGCCGCCAACTGGGTCGAATACAACACGAGCACCTTGCCCGGCAGTGATGGCCATCACTCGCTCTACGATGTCCTCTTCGTCGCTCACGATTACATGCGCCGCACCGGCATCCAGCAGGGCCTGTTTTTTCGCGCGGGTTCGTGTGATCGCAATCGAGGTGGCACCGACCATGCGAGCCATTTGGAAGGCTGCCAGGCCGACACTGCTTGATGCTGCGGTGATAATCACAAAGTCACCTTGCTTCAACGCTGCCTGCTCGATTAGCGCCCCCCAGGCGGTGACGTACTGCATCCAGGACGCAGCAGCCTCTTCGAAGGACAGGCCCTCAGGGCTCTTTACCACCAGATGGGCAGGTACATTGGCCAGTTCGCCGTAGGTGCCCCAGCGAGCGATATCCAATGGAGGGATTAGAGCAACGGCATCGCCAACCTTTGTCTCGGTTACGTCGCTACCGACTGCGACCACGATGCCAGCGGCCTCATAGCCCAAGCGGCTCGGGAACTCGGCCTCCTGTAGATACGCATGGTTGCGAAACATCACTTCGGCACGGTTCAGGCCAATAGCTTTGACGCCAATCTGCACCTCGTTTGCTGCCGGCGCCGGTACGTCCAAATCTTCCAGCTTCAGAACGCTGGCGTCACCGTATTCATGAATTCTGACAATGCGTGCCATTACGGATACCTCGCTTTTGAATGGGCTTTGATTTACGCGACCTGCAGTGTCGGATAGTCTGTATAGCCCTTGGCGCCACCTGCGTAGTACGTGTTGGAGTCAGGCGCGTTCAGCGGTGCCTTGGCCCTGATGCGTGCGGGCAGGTCCGGGTTAGCCAGGAAGGCGGTGCCAAAGGCCACAGCGTCAAGCTTACCTTCGGCAATAGCTGCCTCTGCCTCATCAGCGCTGTAACCCATATTGCCCACCAACACACCCTTGTACTTTTCACGCGCTACGGGCATGACATCGGCCTTTTGCACGCCGAAGAAGTCGGCCCGCATCACGTGCAGGTAAGCCAGCTTGAAGGCGTTGAGCTTGTCGGCCAAGAAACCGATGAGGGCCAGCGGATCGCTGTCCTTCATGCTGTTGTAGCTGTTGAGTGGCGACAGGCGCAGACCCACACGCTCGGAACCGATCGCCTGGGTCACGGCAGTGAGTACCTCGAACAGCAAACGTGCACGGTTTTCCATCGATCCGCCGTAAGCATCGGTACGCTGGTTGGGCGTATCGCGCAGAAACTGGTCGATCAGGTAGCCGTTGGCGCCGTGCACTTCCACACCATCAAAGCCGGCGGCAATCGCGTTGCGTGCGCCTTGGGCAAACGCAGCCACGATGCCGGGAATCTCTTCGACGGTCAGGGGGCGGGGCACCGCGTGCGGCACCTTGCCTTGGGGCGTGTGAATCTCACCCTCAATAGCGGTGGCGCTGCTGGAGACAATGGGGGCGCCATCGGCAGCGCCAGGGTAGGCTGCGCGGCCAGCGTGCCAGATCTGCATGAAGATGCGTCCGCCCTTGGCGTGCACCGCGTCGGTCACCTGCCTCCAGGCTGCAATCTGCGCGTCGTTGTAGATGCCAGGCTCATTGACGAAGGCCGATGTACCGGGCGCCACCATGGTGCATTCGGAAATCAGCAGGCCGCCGGTGGCTCGCTGGCTGTAGTACTCGGCCATCAGCGCGTTGGGCATGTGGCCAGCGTCGGCACGGGTGCGGGTCAGCGGTGCCAGAAGGATGCGGTTGGGCAGGGTGAGAGAACCTACTTGAAGTGGATTGAATAGCATGTGGATGAAAACCCAGATTAGTGAACAAAAAACAATGGTAAAGCTAACAGTATTCCCAATACTCAGACCTTTGAAAGGTCTCTGAACTTTAAAAGGTCACTGAAGACTGCTTTGGCACGGCTGGTGCTTTTGCACCCAACGCACGATGTAGTAGACGCAAGTGGGTAAGCCTTTGCTTCCGACAGTTTCGCGGCTGTCTCCAGCCGTACATGCACCAAACGCCTTTGGTCATCCACCGCGTCGCAACTCCCTGACACCCCGGCCCAGCTTGCGGCGCAACAGGGCCCGCAGGGTCACCCCATCCGAGTACCCGACCTGTGCGGCGACCTGGTCGACGCTGGCGTTCCCGGTGCGCAAGAGATGGACGGCATGCTCCACGCGCAGGTCCTGGAAATACGACAGCGGTGTCTTTCCCAAAACGCTTTGCAGCCGCCGCGCCAAGGTGCGCTCGCTTGTGCCCGCGGCGCTGGCCGCCTCGGCCAGCGAGAACCCCTGCGCGAGCCGACGTCTGGCCCAGCACTCGAAGCGCTCCACCATCGGGTCGGCATGCGCAAGGTGGTCGGGAATCACGAACTCGGCTTGCGAACTGCGTGGCTCGACCAGCAGATAGCGTGCCACCAGGGCCGCCAGCGCCGGACTGCGCCCTCGGATGATGCGCAAGGCCAAGTCGACGTGGGCCAAAGCGGCACCCGCGGTGGTGAAGCGTGTCGAGTTCACGATCATGCGTGACTCGTCCAGCGCGACGTTCGGATAGCGCTGCCGAAACATCGGCCCCAGCCACCATGACGTCGTCGCACGATGCCCATCAAGCAGGCCACTCTCTGCAAGCAAGAAACTACC
>JAFEHU010000029.1 GCA_017848435.1 Burkholderiaceae bacterium
CGCCTGCACCCACACCCGCGCCCACCCCGGCACCACCCGCAGGCATCACGCTGTCGTTCAACCCGGTTGCCAAATCGCTGGCCGACCTGGTCAGCGTGCCTGCCGGCTACACCGCCAGTGTGCTGTACCGCCTGGGCGACCCGATTGCCACCGGTGTGGCGGCGTATGCCAACGATGGCACCGATGTGGCCGCCACCTACGCCCAGCGCGCGGGCGACCACCACGATGGCATGGAGTACTTCGGCATGAACGCCAGCGGCCAGTACGACCGCAACGCCTCCACCCGTGGCCTGCTGGTGATGAACCACGAAGCCATCACGCCCGCCTACCTGCACCCGACAGGCCAGACCACCGTGGCAGGGGTGCGCACCGTGGCCGACGAGGTGCTGAAAGAGTTCTACGCCCACGGTGTCAGCGTCATCGAAGTGAACCGCAGCGGCGCCGGCGCCTGGAGCTACAACCAGGGCTCGACCTTCAACCGCCGTGTCCACACCCTGACCGAGATGGACATCGCAGGCCCGGCACGTTTGTCGCCCGCCATGGTCACCAAGTTCTCGCCCACCGGCAGCCGCACCCGCGGCACCGTCAACAACTGTGCCCATGGCTACACGCCTTGGTACACCTACCTGGCGTGCGAAGAAAACTGGGCTGGCTATTTCCGCCGCGTTGCCGCCACCGACAACCCGAACCGCAGCGCCAAGGAAATTGCCTCCTTCACCCGCTACGGCGTGGCCGGCACCGGCCGCGAACTCTGGGCCACCGTGACGCCCGACACCGCCAACGACCTGTATGGCCGCTGGAACACCGAGCGCCGTGGCACCTCCACCGATGGCACCGACGACTACCGCAACGTGGCCAACACCTACGGCTGGGTGGTCGAGATCGACCCGTTCAACCCTGGCTCGGTCCCCAAGAAGCGCACCGCGCTCGGCCGCATGGGCCACGAAGGCGCCTGGCTGGGTCCGGTCGTGGCGGGCCAGCCCCTGGTCTGGTACATGGGCGACGACTCGCAGAACGAGTACATCTACAAGTACGTGTCCAACGCGGTCTGGGACCCGGCCGACGCCACCCGTGGCACCGCCGCCGGTGACAAATACCTGGACGACGGCAAGCTCTACGCCGCCCGCTTCAACGCCGACGGCACCGGTACCTGGCTGGAACTGCGGTTTGGCGCCAACAACATCACCGCGGCTTACGCCGGCTACGCCTTCGCCGACCAGACCGACGTGCTGATCAACGCCCGCCACGCGGCCGATGCCGCCGGCGCCACCCGCATGGACCGTCCCGAGTGGGCCGGCGTCAACCCCGCCAACGGCGAGATCTACGTCACGCTGACCAACAACAGCTCGCGCACCGCCGCCAACACCGACCCGGCCAACCCGCGTTTCTACGACAACACCACCACCAGCGGCACCGTGACGCGCGGCAACCGCAACGGCCACATCATCCGCATGGCTGAATCGGCGGGCGTGGCAGGTACCGCGATGCGCTGGGACGTGTACTTGTTCGGTGCGCGCGAGAACACTGCGGCGGCCGCAAACATCTCGCAGTTGACCGCTAACAACGACTTCTCCAGCCCCGACGGCCTGTGGTTCAGCAACGCCACCCCCGGCCTGCTCTGGCTGCAGACCGACGACGGCGCCTACACCGACGTCACCAACTGCATGATGCTGGCCGCTGTGCCGGGCCGTGTTGGCGACGGTGGTGCCCGCACCATCGTCAACACCAACACCGCCGTGACACCCGCCACCACGGCCAACCAGCCTACCTTTGTCGGCGCTACACCCACCGCCACAACGCTCAGCCGCTTCCTCGTGGGCCCGAAGGAGTGCGAGATCACGGGGATCACCGAGTCGCCAGACGGCACGGCGATTTTCGTGAACATCCAGCACCCGGGCGAAAGCAGCACGCCGAACTTCACGACCAATACCTTCGGCAGCTACTGGCCTTATGGCAGCGACGCCAGCGCCACGGCCGACACCACGGTGCCAACCAACCGCCGCCGGCCCCGCTCGGCCACCATCGTCATCACCAGAAACGGCGGCGGCAAAGTGGCAGTCTGACCCTCGGTCTGACCTGCGCACGCCCTGCGTGGGCCTGCTCTGAGCCCAGCCTCGCAAGAGGCTGGGCTTTTTTCTTGCGAAGATGTGCCCCATGCACCACCTGCACGCGAGCCATGCCGCTTGACCGGCAGCACCTTTCTGTGGCCAGCCTGGGCACCAGCCAGACCCTGGCCTGGGCGTCCACCTACTACCTGCCGGCCATGCTCGCCGCCCCGATGGCGCGCGACCTCGGCGTGGCCACGCTGACGGTGTTTGCCGCCTTTTCGGCCGCGCTGGTCGTGTCCGCCATGGTCGGCCCGCTGGCCGGGCGCACCATTGACCGCCACGGCGGGCGCACCGTGCTGGTGGTCACCAACGGGGTGTTTGCCGCCGGCCTGACGGCGCTGGCCCTGGCCCAGGGCCCGGTGGGACTGTTTGCGGCCTGGGTGCTGCTGGGCGTGGGCATGGGTTCGGGCCTGTACGAAGCCGCGTTCGCCACGCTGGTGCGGCTGTACGGCAGCCAGTCGCGCACCGCCATCACCGGCATCACGCTGTTTGCCGGTTTTGCCAGCACGGTGGGTTGGCCGCTCAGCGCGTGGCTGGAGGGCGAGGTGGGCTGGCGTGGCGCCTGCCTGGTCTGGGCGGCGCTGCACCTGGTGCTGGGCGCGCCACTGAACGCGTCGTTGCCGAAGGCGGTGGCCGTGGTGGTGCCGCCGGGCGCGCCCGGCGCCAGCGCCCCGGCCGAACCGGTCCGTGTCGGCCGCACGGCGGTCCTGCTGGCCCTGGTGTTTGCCATCACCTGGTTCATCAGCACCGCGATGGCGGCACACCTGCCCCGGCTGCTGCAGGCCGCAGGCGCGGGTCTGGCCGCGGCGGTGTTTGCCAGCGCGCTGGTCGGGCCGGCGCAGGTGGTGGCCCGGATGCTGGAGCTGGGTCTGCTGCGGCGCTTTCACCCCCTGCGGTCGGCGCAACTGGCGGTGCTGGCGCACCCGCTGGGTGCGGCGGTGCTGATGGCGCTGGGCGGGCCGGTGGCGGTGGTGTTCACGCTGCTGCACGGTGCCGGCAACGGCATCATGACCATTGCCAACGGCACCCTGCCGCTGGTGCTGTTTGGCCCGCACGGCTACGGCTTGCGCCAGAGCATGCTGATGGTGCCGGCGCGCATCGCCCAGGCGTCGGCGCCGTTCGTGTTTGGCGTGCTGATCGATCGCTGGGGCCAGGGCGCGCTGTGGGTATCAAGCGGCCTGGGCTTGGTGGCCTTTGCGGCACTGTGCTGGCTGGCGGCCCGTGTGCAGCACACGGACCGGGCAGCCTGAAGCCGCTATTTCAGCGTGCGCACATGCCCCAGCGGCAAGGCCCCGCTGGCCTTCACCTCGCCCAGCGAAAAGCTGGTGTGGATGTCTTTCACCTTGGGCAGGTTGATCAGCACCTCGCGCGCAAACTGGCTGAAGGTGTTGAGGTCGCGGCTGACCACCTGGAGCTCAAAGGTGCCGGTGCCGCTGATGTAGTGGCAGGACACGATTTCGGGAATCTGGCGGATGGCCTCTTCCAGTTCGCGGGTCACGTCGCCGGTGTTGCGCTCGGCGTCCAGCCGCACAAAGGCCAGCACGTCCAGCCCGATCTTGTGGCGGTTGATCTCGGCCCGGTAGCCGGTGATGAAACCACTCTCTTCCAGCGCCCGCACGCGGCGCCAGCACGGCGCGGCGGACAGGCCCACGCGGGAGCTGAGCTCGGCATTGGTCAACCGTGCGTCGGTTTGCAGTTCGTTCAGGATGGCCAGGTCAAATTTGTCCAGTGTTTCCATGATCGACACTTTCACGCAAGATTCTTTCTAAGAATAGCGGTAAAAGGGCAAAGAAAGCAAACACCTGTCGGCGCATAGCTTCTACACTTTTCCCCACCACAGGAGACACCGTCGCCATGAACGCCCCACTGCCAGAACACATCCGCCGCGCCCTGGACACCGTCACGCTGGACGACAAATACAGCCTCGACCACGGCCGCGCGTTCATGAGCGGTGTGCAGGCGCTGGTGAAGCTGCCGATGCTGCAGCGGCAGCGCGACCAACGGGTGGGCAAGAACACCGCCGGCTTTGTCAGTGGTTACCGCGGCTCGCCCCTCGGCGGCTACGACCAGGCCCTGGTGAAAGCCGCGCCGTACCTGAAGGCACAGAACATCGTGTTCCAGCCCGGCGTGAACGAAGAGCTGGCCGCCACCGCACTGTGGGGCACGCAGCAACTGGGCTTTGCGCCGCCCGGCAGCAACAAGTTTGATGGCGTGTTCGGCATCTGGTACGGCAAGGGCCCGGGGGTGGACCGCTGCGCCGACGTCTTCAAACACGCCAACATGGCCGGCACCACGCCCTGGGGCGGCGTGATCGCGGTGGCGGGTGACGACCACGTGGCCAAGAGCAGCACCGCCGCCCACCAGAGCGACCACATCTTCAAGGCCTGCGGGCTGCCGGTGTTCTTTCCGGCCAGTGTGCAGGAAATCCTCGACCTTGGCCTGCATGCGTTCGCCATGAGCCGTTTCTCCGGTGTCTGGGCGGGGATGAAAACCATCCAGGAAATCGTTGAATCGAGTGCCACCGCCACCATCGACCCGGACCGCGTCAACATCGTCGTGCCCGAATTTGCCATGCCCCCCGGCGGCGTGCACATCCGCTGGCCTGACGCGGCGCTGGAGCAGGAAGCCCGCTTGTTCGATTTCAAGTGGTATGCCGCGCTGGCCTACATCCGCGCCAACCGCCTGAACTACAACGCCATCGAGGGCCCGAACGACCGCTTTGGCCTGATCGCCAGCGGCAAGGCCTACAACGACACCCGCCAGGCCCTGCTCGACCTGGGCCTGGACGACGCGGCTTGCCGCCAGCTTGGCATCCGGCTGCACAAGGTGGGGGTGGTCTGGCCGCTGGAAGCGCAGGGCACGCGCGAATTTGCCACCGGCCTGCGCGAGATATTGGTGGTGGAAGAAAAGCGCCAGGTCATCGAATACCAGTTGAAGGAAGAGCTGTACAACTGGCGTGCCGATGTGCGGCCCAACGTGGTGGGCAAGTTCAACGAGGTCGAGGGCGACTTCTCGGGCGGCGAGTGGAGCATGCCCAACCCCAGCGCCAACACGCTGCTGCGCGCCAATGCCGACCTGTCGCCCGCCATCATCGCCAAAGCGATTGCGCAACGGCTGAAAAAGCTGGGCGTGGACGGTGACATGGGCGCCCGCATCGACGCGCAGCTGGCGATCCTGCAGGCCAAGGAACGCTCGCTGCAGGTGCTGGAGGTCAAGGCCGACCGCCAGCCCTGGTTCTGCTCCGGCTGCCCGCACAACACCAGCACCAAGGTGCCCGAAGGCTCGCGCGCGATGGCCGGCATCGGCTGCCATTTCATGGCGCTGTGGATGGACCGCAGCACCACCGGTTTCACCCAGATGGGTGGCGAGGGCGTGCCCTGGGTGGGCCAGCAGCCGTTCACGAACGAGCAACACATCTTTGCCAACTTGGGCGACGGCACTTACTTCCACAGTGGCAGCCTCGCGGTGCGGCAAAGCATCGCGGCCGGCATCAACATCACCTACAAGATCCTGTACAACGACGCGGTTGCCATGACCGGCGGCCAGCAGGTGGGTGAGCGGCCGGAAGGCCACAGCGTGGTGCAGATCGCACAGAGCATGCGGGCCGAGGGCGCGGCCCGCATCACCATCGTGACCGACGAACCCGAGAAGTACGCCGATGTCAAAGGCATTCCCGAAGGCATCGCCATCCAGCACCGCGACACGCTTGACGCGGTGCAGCGCGCCTTCCGCGAGATCCAGGGCACCACCGTCATCATTTACGACCAGACCTGCGCCACCGAAAAGCGCCGCCGCCGCAAACGCGGCACGCTGGTGGACCCGGCGGTGCGCGTCGTCATCAACGAGCTGGTGTGCGAAGGCTGCGGCGATTGTGGCGCGCAGAGCAACTGCCTGAGCGTGGAGCCGCTGGAAACCGAATTCGGCCGCAAACGCACCATCAACCAGAGCACCTGCAACAAGGACATCAGCTGCGTCAAAGGCTTCTGCCCGAGCTTTGTCACCGTGGAAGGTGGCCAGCTCAAGAAGAAAGCCAAGGGCGAGAAAAAGGCGTCACCTTTTGACGACACGCTGTTTGGCGGCCCGCTTCCCGCGCCGGTGCTCCCGCCGCTCGACGCCGGCGCCTGGGGCATCGTGGTGGCGGGCGTCGGCGGCACCGGCGTCATCACCGTCGGCCAGCTGCTCGGCGTGGCCGCGCACCTGGAAGGCAAGGGCATCGTCACGCAGGACGCGGGTGGCCTGGCGCAAAAGGGCGGCGCCACCTGGAGCCATGTGCTGGTTGCACGGAGCCAGGACGACATCCGCACCACCCGCGTCAGCATGGCGGCGGCCGACCTCATCATCGGCTGCGACCCCATCGTTGCCGCTGGCAAGGAGACCGCGCTGCGCATGCGCAGCGGCCGCACCCATGTGGCGCTGAACAGCCACAGCACCCCCACCGCGGCCTTCGTGAAAAACGCCAACTGGCAGAACCCGGCCGAGGCCTGCGTGGCCGCCATTGCCCAGGCCGTGGGCCCGGAGGCCGTGGGTGCGTTCGACGCCGACGCGGCGGCGGTGAAACTGATGGGCGACAGCCTCTACACCAACCCCATGCTGCTGGGCTACGCCTGGCAAAAAGGCTGGGTGCCGCTGGCGCTGTCGTCGCTGCAACGCGCGATTGAACTCAACGCGGTGGCGGTGGACAACAACAAGGCCGCCTTCGCCTGGGGCCGCCGTGCGGCGGTGGATGCCGCCAGCGTGGCCCGGTTATTCGCGCCGGCGCAGGTCATCCAGTTCCAGAAGCGCGAAACCCTGGCCGATCTGGTGGCGCGCCGCGTGGAATTTCTCACCAGTTACCAGAACGCCGCTTACGCCGCACAGTACGCCGCCTTTGTAGAAAAAGCCCGCGTTGCCGAGGCGCCGCTGGGCAAGACCACGCTCAGCGAGGCGGTGGCCCGCAACCTGTTCAAGCTGATGGCCTACAAGGACGAGTACGAGGTGGCGCGGCTGCACACCGACGCGGCCTTCCATGCCCGTGTCAACGCAATGTTTGAAGGTGACTTCAAGCTCCACTACCACCTCGCACCGCCGCTGCTGGCCAAGACCAATGACAAAGGCGAGCTGCAAAAACAGAAGTTCGGTCCCTGGGTGCAGACCGCCTTCCGCCTGCTGGCACCGCTCAAGTTCCTGCGCGGCACCGCGTTCGACGTGTTCGGCCGCACCGAAGAGCGCCAGACCGAACGTGCGCTGGTGGGCGAGTACCGGGCCAGCATGGCCCACTTGTTGGCCGCACTGAACGCCGAGAACCACGCCAGCGCGGTAGAGGCCGCCCGTGTGCCCGAGCAGATCAAGGGCTTTGGCCATGTGAAGGCACGCCACCTGAAGGCGGCCCGCGCCAAGTGGGCGGCGCTGCTGGCGGCTTAGGGCGGGGCGGTCAGACCGGGTTGGCGAGCCAGACTTCCAGGTCGACCGCTTCCTGCGGGCCAATCGTCTCGCGCAGGAAGCGCATCTGGTTGACGACCTGTACCGCGAACAGGATGCCGGAGGCACTGGCCCGGCGCACGCCCCGCCGGTCGTCTTCCGGGTTGGGCGCGTGGCAGTTGATGCAAATGGTCTGGTAGATCGCGCGGCCGCGTACCGCGTTGCCAGCGGGTGCGGTGGGGGCGGAAGCGGCCGGGGATGGCGCGGCCGGTGCATCGCCACCGCCGCCGCAGGCGGACAACGCCAGCAGCACCGCCAAAGCGGCAAGTTGGATGGCGGGCGGTGGGTGGGGCAGCATGGCACAGCGGAGGTTAGGCGTGCCACATGAAGCCGTGATGACAGCCGCCCGACGCTGCAAAAGGCTTGCAAACCGGCCGGGTTTAGCGCTGCGGCGCGGGCAAGTGCCCCGCATACAATCGAATGTGGCCCTCCAGCGACCGGGTTTCCGCGCGCTTGGGGACTTTTGTGTTCGGGCCTGTCGCTGACAGGCTGTTGATTGTGGAGTCGCTTGTGTTCATTTCTTCTGCTTTTGCCCAGACCGCCCCTGCCGCTGCCGGTGGCGGCGACATGATGTCCACCCTGGCTGGCATGGCCCCCATCATTTTGATGTTCGTGGTGCTGTATTTCGTGATGATCCGGCCCCAGATGAAGAAGCAGAAAGAGCACCGCGCGATGATCGATGCGCTGGCCAAGGGCGACGAAGTTGCCACTGCCGGTGGCCTGTTGGGCAAGGTCAGCAAGTTGGGCGACACGCAGCTCGGCCTGGAAATCGCCAACGGCGTGGAAGTGCAGGTCCAGCGCAGCGCAGTGGTCCAGGTCCTGCCCAAGGGCTCTCTCTGATTCACCGGCCTGCCCACCTCCTAGAAGCGCGTCCATGAACCGTTATCCCGTCTGGAAGTACGCGATCATCGTGATCGCGCTGTTGGTGGGGGCCCTGTACACCCTGCCCAATTTTTTTGGTGAGGCGCCTGCGGTGCAGGTGTCCAGCGGCAAAGCCACCGTCAAGGTGGACAGCAGCACGCTGGCCCGCGTGACCGAGGCGCTGAAAGCCGCCGCGATTGCGCCCGACGTGCTGGCACTGGAAGGCAGCTCGGTGCGGGCGCGTTTTGACAGCACCGACGTGCAGCTGAAAGCCAAAGACGCCATCGAGCGGGCGCTGATCCCCGACGCGGCCGACCCGTCCTACGTGGTGGCGCTGAACCTGGTGCCACGCTCGCCGACCTGGCTGTCGTCCCTGCGCGCCGCGCCGATGTACCTGGGCCTGGACTTGCGCGGTGGCGTGCACTTCATGCTGCAGGTGGACATGCAGGCCGCGCTGACCAAAAAAGCCGAGTCGCTGACCAACGACATCCGCAGCGTGCTGCGCGAGAAGAACATCCGCCACAGCGGCATCAGCCGCAACGGCCAGGCCATCGAGGTCAAGTTCCGCGACGCTGCCACGCTGCAGGCCGCCACCAACGTGTTCACCGACCAGTTTGCCGATTTGCAGACCAAGGGTGGGCCGGACGGGACCGAGTACAAACTCAACGCCAGCATCAAGCCCGAGGCGGCACGCCGGGTGCAGGACCAAGCGCTGAAGCAGAACATCACCACGCTGCACAACCGCATCAACGAACTCGGCGTGGCCGAGCCGGTGATCCAGCAACAGGGGCAGGACCGCATTGTGGTGCAGCTGCCTGGCGTGCAGGACACCGCCAAGGCCAAGGACATCCTCGGCCGCACCGCCACGCTGGAGGTGCGTCTGGTGGACGACAGCGCCGAAGCCCGCAGCGCAGAAATCAACGCCGGCCCGGTGCCGTTTGGTGCCGAGCGTTACCTGGAGCGTACCGGCCAGGCGGTGATCGTCAAGAAGCAGGTGCTGCTGACCGGCGAGAACCTGACCGACGCCCAGCCTGGTTTTGACAACCAGACGCAGGAAGCGGCGGTGCACCTGACGCTGGACGCCAAGGGCGCACGCATCTTCCGCGACGTGACGCGCGAGAACGTTGGCAAGCGCATGGCCATCCTGCTGTTTGAAAAAGGCAAGGGCGAGGTTGTGACGGCGCCGGTGATCCGCAGTGAAATCGGCGGCGGCCGGGTGCAGATCTCAGGCCGCATGAGCACCACCGAAGCCAACGACGTGGCCCTGCTGCTGCGCGCGGGCAGTCTGGCCGCACCGATGGAAATCATCGAAGAGCGCACCATCGGCCCCAGCCTGGGGGCCGACAACATAGCCAAGGGCTTCCACAGCGTGGCCTGGGGTTTTGGGGTGATCGTGCTGTTCATGGCCGGCTACTACATGTTGTTTGGCCTGTTTTCCGGCATCGCACTGGCGGTCAACCTGCTGCTGCTGGTGGCGGTGCTGTCGATGCTGCAGGCGACACTCACCTTGCCTGGCATGGCCGCCATGGCGCTAGCCCTGGGCATGGCGATCGACTCCAACGTGCTGATCAACGAGCGCGTGCGGGAAGAGCTGCGCAACGGCGTGTCGCCGCAGGCGGCGATCAACGCGGGCTACGAGCGCGCCTGGGCAACGATTCTGGACTCCAACATCACCACGCTGATCGCCGGTCTGGCGCTGCTGGCCTTTGGCTCGGGCGCGGTGCGCGGCTTTGCGGTGGTGCACTGCATCGGCATTCTCACCAGCATGTTCTCGGCCGTGTTCTTCTCGCGCGGGCTGGTGAACTTCTGGTACGGCCGGCAGAAAAAACTCAAGAGCGTGTCCATCGGCACGGTCTGGAAACCTGGCACCGGCAGTGCCGTGGCCAAAGCGGATTGAGCGGAAAAGGGTAAAAAATGGAGTTCTTCAAGATCCGCAAAGACATCCCGTTCATGCGCCACGTGCTGGTGTTCAACGTGATCTCGTTCGTGACCTTTGTGCTGGCGGTGTTCTTCCTGTTCACCCGTGGGCTGCACCTGTCGGTGGAGTTCACTGGCGGTACCCTGATGGAGGTCAGTTACTCGCAGCCTGCCGAGCTGGAGAAGGTGCGCGGTGTGGTCGCGGGCTTGGGTTACGCCGACGTGCAGGTGCAGAACTTTGGCACCGCACGCGATGTGCTGATCCGCCTGCCGGCGCAGAAGGGCGCCACCTCCGCCCAGCAGAGCGACCAGGTGCTGGTCGCCCTCAAGCAGGCCACGCCCGACGTGACGCTGCGCCGCACCGAGTTCGTTGGCCCGCAGGTGGGGCAGGAACTGGTGGTGGACGGGTTGAAGGCGCTGGCGATGGTGATCATCGGCATCATGATTTACCTCGCCTTCCGCTTCGAATGGAAGTTCTCGGTGGCCGCCATCGTGGCCAACCTGCACGACGTGGTCATCATCCTGGGCTTCTTTGCCTTCTTCCAGTGGGAGTTCTCGCTGGCGGTGCTGGCGGCGGTGCTGGCGGTGCTGGGCTACTCGGTCAACGAGTCGGTGGTGGTGTTTGACCGCATTCGCGAAAACTTCAAGCGCTACCGCAAGATGACGCCGGTGCAGATCATCGACAACGCCATCACCTCCACCATCAGCCGCACCATCATCACCCATGGCAGCACGCAGATCATGGTGCTGTCGATGCTGCTGTTTGGCGGCCCCACGCTGTTTTACTTTGCGCTGGCGCTGACCATCGGCATCTGCTTTGGCATCTACTCCTCGGTGTTCGTTGCCGCCGGCATCACGCTGTGGCTCGGCATCAAGCGGGAAGACCTGGTCAAGGGCACCGACAAGAAAGACAAGGGCGACCCGTCCGACCCGAACGCGGGCGCCACCGTCTGACCCTGCGCTGCGCCACCCAGCCCGTGCCGATGTGAGCCCGCTTCCCCCCCGTCCTCCTGTGGCGTCGCTGGCGCTTGCGGCTCAGGCGCGAGAGCGGTTTGCCCAGGTGGCCTGTGATGGCCTGCCGGCCCTGGCCAGTGCCATCCAGCTGCGGCTGGAGGAGCTTGTTGAACAGACCGGCAGCGGCCGCGACACGCAGGCCCGCCGCGACGCCTGGGTCGCGTTCCGTGAACGCGGCGCCGACTGGGTGCGCCGGACCACCAACGCCTGGCAAGGTGCGCTGCAGTCGGCCACCGCCACGCCCGCCCGCAACACCGACCCGAAGAAAGTCACCTTCGAGCTGATGGGCAAGGACGTGGTGGAAAACCACATCCTGTCGTCCCGGCTCAGCCTGTCGCTGCTCGACCACGTGTCGTGGGAGCTGAGCGACCTGCGGCTGCGGGTGCAGCACCTGGAAGCCACCGGCGACCTGCCTCCCAACGACATCCTGCGCCCCGAGGTGCTGGCCCAGCAGCTGGTGGCGCAATGGCTGGCCTGCGAGCTGTCGCACGCCGCCTGGAACCTGCTGCCCGACGTCTGGCCGCAGCACCTGGCCCCGGTGCTGGTGGAGGCCTACCACGCCGCCAATGTGCTGCTGATCGACGCCGGTGTGATGGCCGAGATCGACCTGCGGCCGCTGGTGCGCCGCACCGAGTGGGGTGGCATTGAGCCGTTTGTCAGCGCACGTGTGCCAGTGCAGGCCAGCACCGCACCGCCGCCCAAGTCGCAGTCGACCCGCACGGTGCCCGAGGGCGAGTCGCTGGCACAGTCGCCGCAGCGCGCTGAAAGTGTGCTCGGTGAGCTGATGCGGGTGCTGGGCGACCACGTCAGCGAGTTCAAACCCACCCACCAGCGCGCACCGGCGTCGGTGTTGTCCCCCGCGTTGTCCAACGCCTTGCGCACCAGCCCGGCGGGGCTCCAGGTTGATCTGGCCGCAGACCCGCTGGCCGACGCCAGCCAGGCCCCGGCGCAGGTGCGGCAGCTGGCCAGTTCGCTGCGCCAGCGCAGCGCCGAACTGAAGCAGCAGGCCACCCACTCCAGCGAAAAAGCCACCATCGAGGTGGTGGCGCTGATGTTCCAGAGCATCCTGACCGAAGAGCGCATTCCGGCGGTGATCCGGGTCTGGTTCGCGCGGCTGCAGATGCCGGTCTTGCGGGTGGCGCTGGCCGAACCGGCCTTCTTCAGCACCCTGAACCACCCGGCCCGGCTGCTGATCGACCGCATGGGCGCCTGCGCCATGGGTTTTGACGCGGCCACCCTGAACGGCCAGGCGCTGGAACTGGAAATCCGCCGTGTGGTGCAGGTGATCGAGCAGTACCCGGAAACCGGTCGCCGGGTGTTCCAGTTGGTGCTGGACGAGTTCCAGAAATTCCTCGCCAAACACCTGACCGCGCCCGACGCGACGCAGCGCGTGGTGACGGTGGCGCAGCAGGTCGAGCAGCGCGAAACGCTGGCTATTCAGTACACCATCGAGCTGCGCAACCTGCTGAAAGACATGCCGGTGCGTGAGACGGTGCGCGATTTTCTCTTCAAGATCTGGGCCGAGGTGCTGGCCATGGCTGACATCCGCAACGGCCCGCAACACGCCGACACCCTGGCACTGAAGCGCTCGGCGGCCGACCTGGTCTGGGCCGCCAGCGCCAAGCCCACGCGCCACGAGCGGGCGCGGGTGATTGCCAACCTGCCCGCGTTGCTGAAGCAGCTGCGCACCGGCATGGACATGCTGGGGTTGGCGCCGAACGAACAGGAGCGGCGCATCAAGACCCTGAGCGACACGCTGACCGAGGCGTTCCAGTCGCGCACCGAGCCGATTGCGCAGGCCCACATCGAGGCGCTGGCCAAGCGGCTCTCGAACCTCGAAGACTACCTGGTGGCCGACGAGGGCGAGCTGGGTGGCCTGCCGCTGGACGCGGTCAGCATCGAGCTGATGGTGGGTGTCGACGCGTCGTCCATCGAGGTGCTGGCCGACGCCGACATGCCCAGCCCGCCGCCGTCGGCCGCCTGGGCGCTGCTGGGCCATTTGCAGCTGGGGGCGTGGTACACACTGCGGCACAACCACCGGGTCAGCCAGGTGCAGTTTGCCTGGCAAAGCGAGCGCGGCCAGCTGATGCTGTTCGCGTCGTCTGACGGGCTGAACTTCCTGATCCAGGTGGGCCGGTTGGCGGCCTTGCTGGCCGGTGGCGAACTGGCGCCGCAGGAAGGCGATGCGCTGACGGTGCGTGCAACGCGCGACGCGCTGGAAAAGCTCAGCGCCGAGCCGGGGCGTTTGCTGGGTTGATGTGGCGGGCGCTCAGTGCGCCAGCCGGCCTTCGGTGTCGTCGCACAACTCGTCGAGGACGAGCGAGTCAGGCTCTTCGCCAAAACGCCAGTAGACCATCATCACGATGATCTTCAGGTCGTCGATCGCCACCGGGTTGCCAGGCGCGGCCATCGCGCGGTCGATGACGATTTCGCGCATGAAGGCAGGCAGCACGCCCGAGGTTTCCAGAAAGCTCACAAAGCCCAGGCACTGGGCGCCGAGGTGGTCTTGTTCTTCGGCGCAATACACCCGCAGGCTGCTGGGCGATTGCGGCAGCGCGTTGGGTGGCAGCACGGCCGAGGCTTGTGCGGTGAGGTTCAGGCCGTCCAGCCAATGCAGTGCCTGTTCGATTTCTTCGTCGTCAAATCCGACCGCGCTGAGCTTGCGCCCCAGCTGCGACAACTCGGGGCAGGCGTCACCACGCCAGTAATTTTCATAGACGAACACAAGCACTTCAAACATGCGCTTAATGTAGCGCATCGGCCACGAAGCTAGCCCCTGCCTCGCTGCTGGAACAAGCCACCCGGCAGGCGGGCTACCTGGTCGGCCAGTTCCAGTTCCAGCAACTGGCCCTGCAGGTGGGCGGCGTCGAGCCCGGTACGGGCCATCAGCACGTCCAGGCTGGCCGGATCGTGCCCCAGCGCCGCCAGCACGGCATTTTTCAAGCCATTTTGGCCTTTAGCCTTAGTGGAATATGGTGGTTCAGCTATGAATTCAGGAGCAATTCCAGCGTGGCCAGGCCAACGCAACTCCTCCAGCACGTCCTGCGCCGACTCGACCAGCTTGGCGCCCTGTTTGATCAGCGCATGGCAGCCGCGCGACTGCGGCGCGTGGATGGAGCCGGGAATGGCGAACACCTCCTTGCCCTGTTCCAGCGCCAGCCGCGCGGTGATCAGCGAGCCCGACTGCAGCGCCGCCTCCACCACCAGCGTGCCCTGGCTGAGCGCTGAGATGATGCGGTTGCGGCGCGGGAAGTTGTGCGCCAGCGGCGGCGTGCCCAGCGGCAGCTCGCTCACCACCAGCCCGCTGGCGGTGATGCGGTGGGCCAGCCCGAGGTGGCGTTTGGGGTAGACCCGGTCGAGCCCGGTGCCCACCACCGCGATGGTGCGGCCCCCCGCGTCGAGCGCGCCCTCGTGCGCTGCGCCGTCGATGCCCAGTGCCATGCCCGACACCACCACCAGCCCGGCCTGCGCCAGGCTGCCGGCAAAGGCCTGGGCATTGGCGCAGCCCTGCGGCGTGGGGTTGCGGCTGCCGACGATGGCCAACGCCGGGGCGGTCAGCGTGCCGTCGGCCAGGCCGCTGCCCACGGCGTACAGCAGCAGCGGCGGGTCTTCGGTGCGCAGCAGCGCGGCGGGGTAGTCGGCGTCGGCCAGGCCCCAGATGCGGCGGTCGGCCCCGCCGTCCAGCCAGGTGTGGGTGGCGGCGAGTTGGGTGTCGAAATCCGGGGGTGGGGTGGCCAGGGCATCGGCCTGGGCGTCGCTGACCACCTGGCGCAGCGCACCCAAGGGCTGAGCAAACACCGCCTCGGGCAGGCCGAAGGCCGCCAGCAGGCGGCGCGCGGCGTCAGGCCCGACACCCGGCGTCAGCGTGAGCCGCAGCCAGCCGGCCAGCTCGTTGCCGCGCATGCCGGGGTGCCTCAGCGTGGGTTGCTGAAGCGGTCGCCGACCTGCACGCCGTCGGCGATTTCCAGAATCAGCGCGTAGGACAGGCGGTCAAAGGTGCGGAACACCATCATCAGGCCGTTGCGTTCGTCGGGCAGCTTGACAGCAGTGCGTTCGCCGTTGGTGCGGTCCACCAGCCGCCGGCCGTCGCTGATGAGGGCCAGCACGTGGCCGCGCTCCAGCCCGTCGCGCGCGCCACGGTTCAGCACCACCACCTGGTTTTGCGCCGCGTAGCGCACCGCGTTGCCATAGACGGACACGATCTGCCCGGCCGTGGGCTGTGGCGGGATGCGTGGTGCGTAGGTCAGCAGTTCGCGCGGTGGCTCGGGCATCAGCCGGTCGCCGGCGCGCATTTCTTCCTTGGCGCTGAGGATGTCCACCGTCGCGGGAATCACGTCGGTGGTGGTCTTGCCCTTGTCGTCGGTCACCTGGCGCAGCGACTCGCCGCGCACCAGCTCGGCCCTGCCGACAAACTGCGCTTCGTAGCCCAGCACCTCTTTGGTGGTGGGGTCGAGCAGCGGCTTGGCGTTGCGGTAGATGCGCCAGTAGCGGGGCGTGGTGTCGGCGTCGGGCAGGTTGCCGCGGGCGTAGGCGCGCTCGCCCTGGGTCACCAGCACCCGGCTGTCCTTGTTGGCGATCAGGCGCGGCGCTTGTTCCAGCGCCTGCAGCTCCACAACCTGCGCGTCCGTCAGGAAGGGCTCGGTGAGGTTGGGTGCCAGCGTGGGGATCGCGTCGTCCGCCAGGCCCTCGCTGCGGGTGCGGGGCGACAGGCGCACGGTCTGGACCGGCTCGCCGTCGGCCAGGTTGTCGCCGTCGGCCCGGCCCAGCCGCAGGCGCGCGCGGCCGCCCGACTTGTCGAGGTACATCGTCTGGCCGGGGTAAATGCGGTGCGGGTTGCGGATCTGGTCGAGGTTCATGCCCCACAGCTCGGGCCAGCGCCATGGCGTCTTCAGGAACAGGCCGGAAATGGCCCACAGCGTGTCGCCCTTTTTGACGGTGTATTCCTCGGGTGCGTTGGGGGCCAGCTCGCTCAGCGGCACGCCGCTTTGCGCCACTTGCTGCGCGGTTTCGCGTTGGGCCGGGTAGATGGGGAAGTTTTGTGCCTGGGCCGGCAGTGCCGTGGCCAGTACCGCCAGTGCAGCGCCGAGACCGGTGGTCAGAAGGCGGAAATCGTGAGGTTTCAAAGAGAGGTCTCCAGACTGACCGGGTAGAGAATTTTGTCCGGCGATTTTGCGCCCAAGGCCTCAAACCGGCAACGCTTATTGGGGGTGCGCCACCAGCCACTTGGCAAATTAGCGAAAATGGCAACAAATCACCGGATTTCTCCTGACATGGCCCTCTTGCCCATCCTTTGTTACCCCGACCCCCGCCTGCACACTGTGGCCAAGCCCGTGGCGGCGGTGGATGACCGCATCCAGACGCTGGTGGCCGACATGTTCGCCACCATGTACGACGCCAACGGCATTGGCCTGGCGGCCACCCAGGTGAACGTGCACGAACGCCTGATCGTCATCGACGCCAGCGAAGACCGCGACCAGCCCCTGGTGCTGATCAACCCCGAAGTGGTGTGGGCCAGCCCGGAAACCCAGGTCTCGGACGAGGGTTGCCTGTCGGTGCCCGGCATCTACGACGGCGTGGCCCGCTCGGTGGCGGTGCGGGTGACCGCCCTCAACCTCGACGGCCAGCCGCACACGGTGGAGGCCGAAGGCCTGCTGGCGGTGTGCATCCAGCACGAGATGGACCACCTGCTCGGCAAGGTGTTTGTGGAATACCTGTCGCCTTTGAAGCGCAACCGCATCAAGACCAAGATGGTCAAGGCCCGGCAGCTGGCCGAACGCGAGGCCGGGCGTTGAGCGTTGCGCCCCGCGTCGTCTTCGCGGGCACGCCGGAATTTGCCCGCGTTGCCCTGCAGGTGCTGCACGCCGCTAATTTCCACATCCCGCTCGTCCTGACGCAGCCCGACCGGCCCGCCGGCCGTGGCATGAAGCTGCAGGCCTCGCCGGTGAAGCAGTTCGCGCTGGACCACCACATCGCCGTGGCGCAGCCGCGCAGCCTGCGGCTCGACGGCAAATACCCGGAAGACGCGGCCCTGGCCCGCGCCGCCATTGCCGAAGCCCGCGCCGACGTGATGGTGGTGGCCGCCTACGGGCTGATCCTGCCGCAGTGGGTGCTGGACACGCCGGTTCAGGGTTGCCTGAACATCCACGCGTCGCTGCTGCCGCGCTGGCGCGGCGCGGCACCCATTCACCGCGCCATTGAAGCGGGCGACACCGAAACCGGCATCACCATCATGCAGATGGACGCTGGCCTCGACACCGGCGACATGCTGCTGGTGGAGCGCGCCGCCATCGGGCCGGACGACACCACCGCCCGCCTGCACGACCGGCTGGCCACCCTCGGCGGCCGGTTGGTCGTGGAGGCGCTGGAGATCGCGGCCTATGGGGGCTTCACGCCCGTGCCGCAACCCGCCGAGGGCGTGACCTACGCGCACAAGATCGAGAAAGCCGAAGCCGCCATCGACTGGTCGCAACCGGCCGAGGTGATCGAGCGCCGCGTGCGTGCCTTCGACCCGTTTCCGGGGGCGTCCACCACGCTGGCCGGGGAGGCTGTGAAGGTGTGGCGCTCTGAAATTGAGAGCAAAACCAACAGGTTTGATGCAGGCCCAGGTCAAATTCTGTCTGTCAACGGCAACGGTGTGCGGGTCCAGTGCGGCCAGGGCGTGTTGTGCCTGACCGAATTGCAGCGCGCTGGCGGCAAGCGCCTGCCGGTCGCTGACTTTCTGCGTGGCTTCCCGCTGCAACCAGGGCAGACATTGGGATGAACAGCCTGCGCCGGACCTTCTCACATCCGGCGTTTCGGCAAAGCGCGCGCGAGATGGCGTCGGTCGCGCCCGGCATGGCCGCCTGGGGCATGATGACCGGCGTGGCCATGGTCAAGTCGGGCATGAGCGTGGCCGAGGCGGTGGCGATGACGCTGCTGGTCTTTGCCGGTAGCTCCCAACTCGCCGCCATGCCGCTGATCGCCGCCGGCGCGCCGATGGCGGTGATTCTGGTCACCGGCTTCTGCGTCAACCTGCGCTTCGTGGTGTTCAGCGCCCACCTGCGCGCCTACATGATGCATTTGCCGCTGGCGCGCCGGCTGTTCACCGGCTACCTCACCACCGACCTCAGCTACGTGCTGTTCACGCGCCGCTACCCGCAGGCGTCCAGCGACCCCGAAACGCGCGAAGCCGAGCAGGCCTACCTCGCCGGCGGCAGCGTGCTGAACTGGGTCAGCTGGCAAACCGCCAGCCTGATCGGCATTGGGCTCGCCCACGCGGTGCCCATGGCCTGGGGGCTGGGCTTTGCCGGCATCCTGGCGCTGCTGGGCATTGGCTGCTCGCTGGCCACCAGCCGGTTGCGGCTGGTGTCGGCCGGGGTGGCGGGCGCGGCCGCCGTGGCGGCGTTTGCGCTGCCGTTCAAGCTCAACATCGTGGTCGCGATTGCCGCCGCTGTGGCGTTGTGCCTGCTGCTGGAAAAACCCGGCCTGCCTGACGGAGGCCCCCGGTGACCGAAGCCAACGTCACCGACGGGTGGACGCTGTGGGTCATCGTGGGCCTGACGGTGGTGACCGTCATTTCGCGTTCGTTTTTCTTCATCTCCAGCCAACCCTGGCAACTGCCCCGCTGGGCGCAGCGCGGCCTGCAGTACGCGCCCATTGCCGCGCTGGTGGCGGTGATTGGCCCCGAGATCGTGATGCAGAACGGCCAGCTGCCCACCACCTGGCAAGACGCCCGGCTGTTCGGCGCCGCTGCCGGTGCCGCGTTCTACTTCTGGCGCAAGGGCCAGGGGCAGGCGGTGCTGGGCACGATTGTGGTGGGCATGGCGGTGTATTTGCCGTTGCACATTGGGCTGGGGTGGTGAATTGGCCACGCTCTTAAAATCAGCAGCTTTTGTGACTCCTGAATGACGCCCCCATGAACATCCTCCGCTTCACCGACCTTTGCGCCCAAGACCAGGTGCGCGGCCAGCGTGTGCTGATCCGTGCCGACCTGAACGTGCCGCAGGACGAAGCCGGCCGCATCACCGAAGACACCCGCATCCGCGCCTCGGTGCCCTGCATTGAGCAAGCGCTCAAAGCGGGCGCGGCGGTGATGGTCACCTCCCACCTCGGCCGCCCGACCGAAGGCGAGTTCAAGCCCGAAGACTCCTTGGCCCCGGTGGCCACCCGCCTGGCCGAGCTGCTGGGCCGCCCGGTGCCACTGATCGCCAAGTGGGTGGACGGCGTGGCCATCAACCCCGGCGAGGTGGTGATGCTGGAGAACTGCCGCCTGAACAAAGGCGAGAAGAAAAACGACCCGGTGCTGGCCAAGAAAATGGCCGCGCTGTGCGACGTGTTCGTGCACGACGCCTTCGGCACCGCCCACCGCGCCGAGGCCTCCACCTACGGCGTGGCGCAGTTTGCCAAGGTGGCCTGCGCCGGCCCGCTGCTGGCCGCGGAAATTGACGCCATCACCCGTGCGCTGGAGAACCCCAAGCGCCCGCTGGTGGCCATCGTCGCCGGCTCCAAGGTCAGCACCAAACTCAGCATCCTGAAAAGCCTGGCCGCCAATGTGGACCAGCTGATCGTCGGCGGCGGCATTGCCAACACCTTCATGCTGGCCATGGGCCTGCCGATTGGCAAATCGCTCGCCGAACCGGCGCTGGTGGAAGAAGCCAAAGCGGTGATCGAGATGATGAAAGCGCGCGGCGCGGCCGTGCCCATTCCCACCGACGTGGTGGTGGCCAACGAATTTGCCGCCATGGCGCGTGCCAACAAGGTGCCGGTGGAAGCGGTGCAGGACGACGATTTGATCCTGGACATTGGCCCCCGCACCGCGGCCGAGCTGGCCGGCATCATCGCGCGCGCCGGCACGGTGGTGTGGAACGGGCCGATGGGCGTGTTCGAGTACGACCAGTTTGCCGGCGGCACCCGCACGCTGGCGGCAGCGATCGCGCATTCACCGGCCTTCAGCATTGCGGGCGGTGGCGACACGCTGGCCGCGATTGCCAAGTACGGCATTGAAAAAGACATTGGCTACATCTCCACCGGCGGCGGTGCCTTTCTGGAGGTGCTGGAGGGCAAGACCCTGCCGGCGTTTGACATCCTGATGCAGCGTGCGGCAGCGTAACCACGCTGTAACCGGCGCATGAGAAAATGAAACCTGGTTACAGCACAGGCCCTTGTGCTGCCCGCCACTGACCCCCGAAAGCCCACCATGCGCCGCGCCACCAAGATTGTTGCCACCCTCGGCCCCGCCTCCAGCGACCCGGCGTTGCTGGAGCAGATGATCCGGGCCGGCGTCAACGTGGTGCGGCTCAACTTCAGCCACGGCGTGGCGCAAGACCACATCGACCGTGCCCGGCTGGTGCGCGAAGCAGCGCAGCGCGCGGGCCGCGAGGTGGCCATCATGGCCGACCTGCAGGGCCCGAAAATCCGCGTTGGCAAGTTCGCCGAAGGCAAGGTCATGCTGGTGCCGGGCGCCAAGTTTGTGCTCGATGCCTCGCGCAGCGCGCCGGGTGATTTGAGTGGCGTCGGCCTCGACTACAAAGAGCTGCCACGCGATGTGAAGGCCGGCGACAGCCTGCTGTTGAACGACGGGCTGATCGTGCTGACCGTGGACGCCGTCAAGGGCGAGCAGGTGCACACCACCGTCAAGCTGGGTGGCGAGCTGTCCAACAACAAGGGCATCAACAAACAAGGCGGTGGCCTGACGGCGCCGGCGCTGACCGCCAAGGACATGGACGACATCCGCACCGCGATGCGTTTCCAGGCCGACTACGTGGCGGTGAGTTTCCCCAAAAGCGCCACCGACATGGAGCTGGCGCGCCAGCTGTGCAATGTGGCGGCGGCCGATTTCGGCCACAAGCCGGGGCTGATCGCCAAGATCGAGCGGGCCGAGGCGATTCCCCGGCTGGAAGAGATTCTGCTGGCCAGCGACGGCATCATGGTCGCCCGTGGCGACCTCGCGGTCGAGGTGGGCAATGCCACCGTGCCGGCGTTGCAAAAACGCATGATTCGCCTGGCGCGCGAGCACGACAAGGTGGTGATCACCGCCACGCAAATGATGGAAAGCATGATCACCAACCCGGTGCCCACCCGCGCCGAGGTGAGCGACGTGGCCAACGCCGTGCTCGACGGCACCGACGCGGTGATGCTGAGCGCCGAAACCGCTGCCGGCAAGTACCCGCTGGAAACCATCATCGAGATGGCCAACATCTGTGTGGAAGCCGAGAAGGCCGAGGACGTGCGGCTCGACGCCGACTTCACCGGCATGACCTTTGGCCGCATCGACCAGTCGATTGCCATGGGTGCGCTGTTCACCGCCCACCACCTCGGCGCCAAGGCCATCGTCGCACTGACCGACTCCGGCTCCACCCCGCTGTGGATGAGCCGCCACCGCATCCATGTGCCGATTTACGCGCTCACGCCCAAGATCGCCACGCAGCGCAAGATGGCGCTGTACCGCAACGTGCGCCCGCTGCTGATGGACACCAGCGTCGACCGCGACACCGCGCTGGCCGATGCCGAAGCCCACCTGAAAAGCCGCAACATCGTGCAGACCGGCGATGTCTACGCCATCACCTGTGGCGAACCCATGGGCTCGCCCGGCGGCACCAACATGCTGAAGGTGTGCCGCGTCGGTTGAATCCGCAGCGGCACCCGCCACGTACGTTTGCCGATGCCCAAAGAACCTTCTCCCATGCGCCGCGCCGGTCTGTTGGGCCTGGTGGCCGCCGCCTTTACCCCGCTGTTGCAAGCCTGCTCGCCGCTGCGCATCATCAACGCGCTGGCACCCGGCAGCACCTACGCCCTCACCAGCGGCCAGGCTTACGGCCCGAACGCCCGGCAGAAGATCGACGTCTACCAGCCCAACCCGCCAGTGCCCGACGCTCCGGTGGTGGTGTTTTTCTACGGCGGCAGCTGGACCACCGGCGAGCGGGCCGACTATTTGTTTGCGGGCGAAGCGCTGGCCTCGCGCGGCATCGTCACGCTGGTTGCCGACTACCGGCTCAGCCCCGAAGTGCGCTACCCGGTGTTCCTGCAGGACAGCGCGCTGGCGGTGAAATGGGCGGCCGACAACGCCCAACGTTTTGGCGGTGACCCCAAGAAGCTCTACGTGATGGGCCACAGCGCCGGGGGCTACAACGCCGCCATGGTGGCACTGGACCCGCGCTGGCTGGGGGCGGTGGGCATGCGGCCCGGGCAACTGGCCGGCTTCATCGGCATTGCCGGTGCCTACGACTTCCTGCCCATCGCCATTCCCGAGGTGCAGGTGGCCTTCAACTGGCCCAACACCCCGCCCGACAGCCAGCCGCTGTGGCACGCCAGCCCAGCCGCGCCCCGCGCGCTGCTGCTGGCCGCCCGCAACGACACGCTGGTCAACCCGGTGCGCAACACCGAAGGCCTGTCGAAAAAACTGCGTGACGCCGGTGTGCCGGTCCAGACCGAAATGCTCGATGGCGTCAGCCATGTCACCATCATCGGCTCGCTGGCCAAGCCACTGCGCCTGCTGGCGCCGGTGCTGGACCGGGTGGCCGAGTTCGTCAAAGCCAACACGGCCGCCTGAACGCGCCGCGCCACTGTCGGCACGGGTAAAATCTAGGGCAGTTACAACCGGGTTACCGCCCACCCCCTGAGGATTCACCCATGGCACTCGTCTCAATGCGCGAGCTGCTGGACCACGCCGCCGCGAACGGCTACGGCATTCCAGCGTTCAATGTCAACAACCTGGAACAGGTGCAGGCCGTGATGGCCGCGGCCGACGAAGTGGGCTCACCGGTCATCCTGCAGGCCAGCGCCGGCGCCCGCAAATACGCCGGCGAGTCCTTCATCAAGCACCTGATCCAGGCCGCCTGCGAGGCCTACCCGCACATCCCCTTGGTGATGCACCAGGACCACGGCACCAGCCCCAAGATCTGCGAAGGTGCGATCCAGCTGGGCTTCGGCTCGGTGATGATGGACGGCTCGCTGCGGGAAGACGGCAAGACCCCGGCCGATTTCGCCTACAACGTGGACGTGACGCGCAAGGTCGTGGACATGGCGCACAAGGTTGGCGTCACGGTCGAAGGTGAGCTCGGTTGCCTGGGCAATCTGGAAACCGGCGAGGCTGGCGAGGAAGACGGTGTTGGCGCCGAAGGCAAGCTGGACCACAGCCAGATGCTGACCGACCCCGAAGAGGCCGCCCAGTTCGTCAAGGCCACCCAGCTCGACGCGCTGGCCATTGCCATTGGCACCAGCCACGGCGCCTACAAGTTCAGCCGCCCGCCCACCGGCGACATCCTGGCGATTTCCCGCGTGAAAGAAATCAACCAGCGCATTCCCAACACCCACCTGGTGATGCACGGCAGCTCCAGCGTGCCGCAGGACCTGCTGGACATCATCAACCAGTACGGCGGCAAGATGAAGCAGACCTACGGCGTGCCGGTCAAGGAGATCCAGGAAGCCATCCGCTACGGCGTGCGCAAGATCAACATCGACACCGACATCCGCATGGCCATGACCGGCGCGGTGCGCAAGTTCCTGTTCGAGAACCCCGACAAGTTCGATGCCCGCGAATGGCTCAAGCCCGCCCGCGAAGCCGCCAAGGCCATCTGCAAGCAGCGCTATATCGAGTTCGGCTGCGAGGGCCAGGGTGCCAAGATCAAGGGCCACAGCCTGCAGGTGGTGGCGGCGCAGTATGCCAAGGGCGAATTGGCGCAAGTGGTGAACTGAGCCCCGCCAAATGCCCGCTGTGGGAGAGGCTCGCGGGACCAACAACTTTGACTTCCTCCGGGTGGTCGCCGCTTACTTGGTGATCGGAAGTCACCAGTACGCCCTTCTGGGTCATCCAGAGCCTCGTCCCCTCCCTTTCGCAACCTGGGGGACGGTCGGTGTTTACATTTTCTTTGTGATCAGCGGGTTCCTTGTCGCCAAGAGTTGGCGCGACGACCCGAACATCTGGCGATTCGGCGTCAGGCGGCTCCTCCGGATTTGGCCGACACTGACCGCAGTGACCGTGTTGACCGTGCTGGTGCTGGGGCCCGTCGCAACGTCCTTGTCGGCGGGTGGGTACTTCGCCCACCCCGCCACCTGGACATACCTCGGAAACATCGCCTTCTTCATTCAATACCAACTGCCTGGGGTGTTTTCGCTCAATCCAGGCGGGAGTGCCGTGAATGGTTCGTTGTGGACCATCCCGGTGGAGGTCGGTTGTTACTTGGCATTGGCACTGGTGGGGGGGCTGGGCCTGCTGCGCTGGCGCTGGACCTTGTGGCTCATGTGGGTTGGGATCGTGGCCATGACGTCCCTGATTTCCGATGTGGGTGGTGGTCCTGGACGCTACTGGTCGCTTGAGCTGGGGGGCTTTTTTCTGTCCGGGATGCTCCTGCAGTACCGTCTTCCTGCGCCCAGCCGTGCGGACATTCGCATGGGGCTGGGGTTGCTCCTGCTGGGGTGCTTCTTCTGGGCTGGTGGCTTGAAGGTGCTGGCGGTGGTGGTCGCTTTGCCGTTTTGGGTGGTCTGGGTCGGCAGCCGATCCTGGCCGTGTGTGAGCCGCACAGGTCGCTGGGGTGACCCTTCGTACGGTCTCTACCTGTTCGCTTTCCCGTTGCAACAGGCGGTGATTGCATGGTTTGGTGACCGCCTGAACGTGGCCCAGTTGACCGCGGTGTCTGTTGCCATGATCACGTTGACCGCCTACCTGTCGTGGCACACCGTCGAGCGGCCAGCGCTGCGCTGGAAGGTGCGATGGTTCGGCTCAGACAGGTCGCGTCCGTGACGGCTGCTGGAGATGAACCCACAGCAGCCGTCGTGACGGTCGGTTCTGAATGAGCGTATGGGTCAGGCCAGCAGGTCGGCGATGCTGAACTGGTTCAGGTTGGTCGCACCGATCAGCTCGATCACGATGTCACCGTCGGCCTGGAAGCCGGCTTGGTTGTTGCGATCGACCACCAGGTAGGTGCCCTCCACCTTACCCGTCAGCTGAACCAGTGCGGCTTCGCCGGCTTCCATGATGCTGCTGCGCAGGTTCAGGAGGCCGGCCAGCAAGGTTTCCACAGGGAACTCGGAGGTGCTGCTGAACGATCGCGTCGTGGTGCTCAACGGCGCACCGCCGTCGAAATGGAAACGGTCCTCCGCGAAATCGAAGTAGGCCACGACGTCGTGCTGCGCCAGCAGCGAGTCGCTGGCGGCGCCGTAGTTGTAAATGTCGGCGCCGTCGCCGCCCACCAGTTCATCGGCACCGGCACCGCCGGTCAGTTGGTCGTTGCCGATGCTGCCGCTCAGCATGTCGTTGCCGTTGTCGCCAAACAGCCGGTCGTTGCCGTCGTTGCCGTAAATCTGGTCGTTGCCGTCGCCGCCATGCATCAGGTCATCGGTGGGGCGCTTCAGCGTGAGGCCGAAGAAGGTCAGGTCGCCGTCACCGTACAGGACGTCGTCGCCGCTGGTGCCGTTGTAGGTGTGAAACAGTTGGATGTTGAGTTCGTTGCCGAGGGTCTTGAGCAAGGCCATGGTGGTGTCCGTTCGTCTGTGGGGTGCCCCAACACCCGGGATGGGCGGGGCAGGCCAGCTCCATCTGCAAATCGCGGGCCAACCAAAGCACGGTGGGGTCCCAGCCCTCGGGCCACCGTGGTGGTGGTCGGCTCAGAGCCCGCTTTTCAGAGGGAAAACAGCGCGACCACAGCCCTTGGCGGCTGCCGGAATCGGTGGGATGAAGTACGGCGATGGGGTGGGCCCCGTCCCGCCGTTTGGGGGATATGCCCCGACCCCAGCCCGGGCCAGTGGGGCATATCCCGCAACCTGGTCAGAGCGCGATACCGTGTTTCTCCAGGCGGTAACGCATGGTGTCCCGGCTGATGCCCAGGTCGCGCGCGGCCTGTGACACGTTGTTCTGCGCATTGGCCAGCGCCTTGATGAGCAGCTCGCGCTCCACCACGTCGAGCTTGGAGCCGTCCTCCGCTGGTGGGTGGGGGTTGCCCATCGGCGCCTCGGCGCGGCTGGGCCGCACGGCGGGCAGCATCAGGTCGGTCGCGTGCAGCCGGTCGGTGGTGGCCAGCAGCACGGCCTGCTCCATCAGGTTGCGCAACTCGCGCACATTGCCAGGCCAGAAATGGTGCTGGATGGCTTGTTCGGCGCTGCTGTCCAGCACGACCTTTCCCTTGCGGTAACGCTGGGCAAACACCTCGCAGAAGTGGCGTGCCAGCAGCAGCGCGTCGCTGCCGCGCTCGCGCAGCGGGGGGATGGGCACCTGCAGCACGCGCAGGCGGAAGTACAGGTCGGCGCGGAACTGGCCCTGGGCCACCCGGTTGTCGAGGTCCTGGTTGGTGGCGGCGATCAGGCGCACGTTCACCTGCTGCTCCTGCACCGCGCCCACGCGGCGGAAGCGCCCGTCCTCGATGACCTTGAGCAGCTTGGCCTGCAGGTTCAGGTCCATGTCCCCGATCTCGTCGAGGAACAGGGAGCCACCGTTCGCCGCTTCCAGCAGGCCGATGCGGCGGTCTTTGGCGTCGGTGAAAGCGCCGCGCTCGTGGCCGAAGACCTCGGTCTCCAGCAGGTTGGCGGGGATCGCAGCACAGTTGATCTCCACGAACGGTTTGTGCGCGCGCGGACTCTGAAAATGGCAGGCGCGGGCCACCAGCTCCTTGCCGGTACCGGTCTCGCCGGTGATCAAGATCGGCGGCAGCATGCCAACGCCCTCGACCTTGGCCATGCGTTCGATGCGTTGCTTCATCGCCTCGATGGCTGGGTGGGCGCCGAGGATGGCGTACTCGGCCGAGCGGTCCTTGGCCTCGAGGTACTTCAGGCGGCCGGAGTCGCGCTGGGTCTGGAGGATGGACTCCAGCCTGACGGCCAGCTCGCGCAGCGACACCGGTTTGGTCATCAGGTCGGTGGCGCCGGCCTTCATCGCCTCCACTGCCAGCTCGATGGTGCCGTGGCCGGTGATGAGCACGATGTGCACCTGGGGGTCTGTCTCGCGCACCCGCTGGATGAATTCCAGGCCCGTGCCATCGGGCAGCCGGTAGTCGAGCACGATGGCGTCGGGCGGGCTGGCCTGGAACAGCGCCAGCCCTTCCTTCACCGTGCCCGCCATGGCCACCGCGTGGCCGGAGCGGGCCAGGAACTTGGCGGTGTTCTTCAGGAAGGTTTCTTCGTCGTCGACGACCAGGATGTTGGACATGGCTCAGGACCGGGGCAGCGTCAGGGTGACGGTGGTGCCGCCCGATGGACGGTTGTTGAGCGCTATGGTGCCACCCAAACGTTCGACGATGCGGCGCGCCAGCGACAGACCCAAGCCCATGCCTTGTGGCTTGGTGGTGAAAAAGGGGCGGAACGCCTGTTTCAAGGCCTCCGGGGCGATGCCGGTGCCCTCGTCGCTGATGGTGACCGTGACGAAACGGTTGGCGCTGTGGTCCACCGACACCTCACAGTGGCCACCGCTGGGCATGGCTTCGGATGCGTTGGCCAGCAGGCTGTTGACCACCTGGAGCAACAGCGGCGCATCGGCCAGTACCCGGGTGTTGTCTGGGGGGGCATGCAGGGCCAGGGTCTGTTGGCGGCGGGCAAAGGTCTCGCGGTGGTCGGCGACGCTGTCTTGCAGCAACGGGCCGATGTCGACCGGCACGTTGGGCGCATTGCCATCGTGCGACAAACGGAGCAACTGCGTGACGCGGTTCGACGCCCGGTCGACTTCGCGCAGGATGTCGCGGGCGCTTTCCTCGCCGTGGTCGGCCATGGACTCCAGGCTGAGCTCGGCCGACGAGCGGATGGAGGCCAGTGGGTTGCGGATGTTGTGCGCCACCGAGGCCGCCAGCTCGCCCACTGCCGCCATGGTCTCGGTGTCGATCAGCTTTTGGCGTTGCGCCTGCATGGTGCGGTCGGCGCGGCGGATCAGGCCAAACAGGCTGAGGTACAGCAACAGCGCGCCACCCAGGGCCGCAGCACCCACCTGCATTTGCGCTTTTTGGATCGACTCGGTGAGCGAGACGGGCACCTTGTACAGCTCGATCACGCCCACCACCGACTGGTCGTTGCGGTCCTTGACCGGGATGTAGGTTTCGACGAAGTACGCGGCGGCCTCCGACAGGCCTTCGTGCTCTTGTTTGGCCCGCGCGTCGGGCGAAATGCGGCCCGCGTGGACCACCATGTCGCCACGCAGCGCCTCGTCCAATTCGTCGTTCTCGTCGAACTGTCGGCCGATCAGGCCCGGCGTGCTGGACCACAGCACCTTTTGGTCACGGCCGTAGATGTTGGTGCGCAGCACGTCGCGCATGTTGGCCAGGTGCACCACCGAGCCGCGGAAACGCTCGCGGGCTTCGGCATCGCTGGGGTTGGCCAGGTAGTCCAGCGAGCCATCGGACACCAGCACGTTCTGCACGAAGTCGCGCGAAACCACCGCTTCGCGCTCGAACAGCTGTTGCGTCAGGAAGTCGGAGATGACCCAGGCGTTGCCGAAGGCGATCAGCGTGATCACCACCGCGCTGATGCCCGAAAACCAGGGCAGCAGGCGGAACACGCGGGGGTGGTCAGGGGAGGGCATGGGCGAATGCGGGTGGCCTCTGGGCATGCGCCCGATGGTAGCGCCCCATCCCGGTGGCGCCCGCCACGCGGCGGCAGGTCAGGACTTGCTTTCGAGCACGCGGGCGGTGGCCGGGTCGTAGTAGATCTCGACCTTCTTGCCGGTTGTGTCAGAGCCATAGATCTCGTAGCAGCGGCCCTTGGTGACCTTGAACGCCTTGATGGTGTAGCCCTGGGCTTCCACGCCTTTGCGGAAGTCGGCTTCCTTGATCCATTGGGCTTCGGGGGCGGTGCAGGTGGGGCCGGCCAGGGCGGTGCCACAGGCGAGCACCAATGTGACCAGAACGGTGTTTTTCATGGGTGTCTCCGAAAGGGTTTTGGAGGGCCAGTATCAGGCCAGGATCAGGCCGCTCACATCGCTGGACACCGACTGCGTTTGCACACCGACCAAGTCCACCAGGTTGCCGCCCGCGCCTTCGCCGGTCTGCACGTACACGTAGCTGTGGCCGGTGGTCACGCCCAGGCTGTAGTTGGTCAGCTTGGCGTTGAAGACCACGGTGGTGCCTGCGGCGCCCAGGTCATTTTTGGCCAGGTAGTCCACCGCGGCACCCACCATGGCTTCGCTGATGAGCACCAGGTTGCCACGGGTGGCAAGGTTGTTGTCGGCGAACTCGATCACGCCGTTTTGGATGCTGTGTGTGGCGATGCGGTCGCCATCGCGCCACATGCGCACGCTGTCCACGCCGTCGCCCGCGCCGTTGGCGGCCAGGGTGGCGCCTGCGAACGCGATGCGGTCACCGGCCTGGCCCAGGGTGAAGTCGGTAACCACGTCCTGGCCGGTGATGTTGAAGGCGAACTGCGCGGTTTTGGATTTCTCGTAGGTCACCGACACCACCGAGTCACCCGCCGCGAAAGCGAACACGTCGGAGCCGCCACCACCGGTCAGGCGGTCGGTGCCGCGGCCGCCGACCAGCACATCACCCCAGGCGCTGCCGAACAGTTGGTCGTTGCCAGCCAGGCCGTACAGCTCGACCGAGCCGGTGGCGTTGCGTTGGTCCAGGGTGTCTGCAGCTGCGCTGCCGTTGTAGCGGGTGGCCATGGGGTGTTCCTTTGGATGACCGCACGATTTGGCGGTGACACACCACCGCAGCACAGGCCATGCCCGAAAAAAATCCATTTGAAATCAATGGCCTGCGCGTGCGTGCGGCCGCGGTTGGGGGATTTCCCCCGGGCCATTGGGTCAAATGCCGCGCCGATTCACTGCGCCAGCACCCGCGCCAGTTCCAGCAGTGTCAGATCCACCGGTTTGGTCTGGCCGGCCACGGCGGCCAGCGGCGTGGTGGCGATGGCCAGGCCGCGGGTGCCCACCACCACGCCGTGCTCGCCGCGTGCCAATTGCTGCACCGCCGCCGCCCCGAGCCGCGTGGCCAGCACCCGGTCGGCGGCGGTGGGGATGCCGCCGCGCACCATGTGGCCCAGCGTGGTGAGGCGCAGCTCGAAGCCGATGGCGTCGCGGTGCTCGGCAAAGTGCTGCACCATGGCTTGGGCGTTGTGCTTCGCGCCTTCGGCCACCACCACGATGGCGTGGGTCTTGCCACGCTGGTAGGCAGCGCGCAGGCGTTCGGCCACCTCGTGCGGCTCAATGTCGAATTCGGGGATGGCAATCACCTCGGCGCCGCCGGCGATGCCGGCCATCAGCGCGATGTGGCCGCAGTGCCGGCCCATGGTCTCGACCAGAAACGCGCGCTGGTGCGACGAGCCGGTGGTGCGCAGCCGGTCGATGGCTTCCAGCGTGACGTTCACCGCCGTGTCCACGCCAATGGTGGTGTCGGTGCCCACAATGTCGTTGTCGATGGTGGAGGCCACGCCCACCACCGCAAAACCGGCTTGCGCCAGTGCGTGCGAGCCGGTCTGCGAGCCGTTGCCGCCAATCACCACCAGCGCGTCGATGCCACGCTGCGCCAGGTTGCGCAGGGCTTTGGCGCGGCCGGCTTCGGTGCGGAATTCGGCGCTGCGGGCGCTGCCCAGCACCGTGCCGCCATGCTGGACGATGCCGCCCACTTCGCGCGCGCCCAGCGGTTGCAGTGTGTCGTTGATCAGCCCGGCATAGCCGTTGCGCACGCCAAAAATGGCCCAGCCCTGCGCCAGCGCGGCCCGGGTGGCGGCACGGATGGCCGCGTTCATGCCCGGGGCATCGCCGCCGCTGGTGAGGATGGCCATGCGCCGCATGGTTGGAGTGTACGTCGCAGCAGGGCGGCAGATGGGGTATTGGCTGACACGGCGCGGCCCCGGCGTCTGACGGACTTGGCGGCGTACCTTTCAGACAATGGACAACAACCAAGGAGCTTCCATGACCCAACCTGCCGAATCCACTTACACCAATACCCACGTCGTCGTCACCTCGGCCAAGCCGTTTGAAGAAGCGGTGAAAGACCTTGAATCCCAGCTCGGCAAAGCCAGCACCGAATTGCTGGGCAACCGGCTCAGTGCGAGCAAGAACTTCGAGGAACTGACGGCTGAAATGGAACCATTGGCTGGCAAGAGCGGGCTCATCAACGTGGCCGAGCTGAACTGGGGCAAGGTCATGTCGCGTGTGCCCATCGCCATGAAAGCGCGGTTGTTCGTGATTGGCAACCCGCTCACCGCCAAGAAGCTGCTGGAAGCCGGTGGTCCGGAAGTGGGCCTCTACCTGCCGACCAAAATTTTTGTCTATGAAGACAAAGCGGGTGTGACGCAGGTGGCATACGACAAGATGGGTCCTGTCATGGCGTTGCACAACAACCCCAAGCTGGACGCTGTGGCCGAGAAGATCGACGGCGTGCTGGCCAAGCTGGCCGCCAGCGCTGCGCACTGAAGCAAAAGGTCGGGCAGCGGGCCCGTCGTGTCCCATGCGATGATTCAGGGTTGTTGATTTCAGTCCTGTACGCCGCATGAGCCACCCACTGCACACCTCCACACTCACCTCGCTGCCGCTGCTGGCCCGCGGCAAGGTGCGCGACAACTACGCGGTGGGCACCGACCGCATCCTGATGGTGGCGAGCGACCGCATCAGCGCGTTCGACGTGATCATGGGCGAGCCCATTCCCGGCAAGGGCGAGCTGCTGACGCAGATGGCGCTGTTCTGGTTCGACCAACTCGGCCACATCTGCACCAACCACCTCACCGGCGAGTTGCCAGAGAGTGCCGTGACGGCGGCCGAAGTGCCGCAGGTCAAAGGCCGGTCCATGCTGGTGAAACGCCTGCAACCCATTCCGGTGGAAGCGGTGGTGCGTGGCTACCTGGCCGGCAGCGGCTGGAAGGAGTACCAGGACACGCGCTCGGTCTGCGGCGTGCCGCTGCCCGAGGGCCTGAAGAACGCTTCCAAGCTGCCCGAGCCCATTTACACCCCGGCCGCCAAGGCGGCGGTGGGCGAACACGACGAGAACATCACTTTCGAGCGCACGGTGGACATGGTTGGCGCCGACCTGGCCGGCCGCATCCGTGACGTCTCCATCGCGCTGTACAAGGCGGCCAGCGCGATTGCCGCCACCAAGGGCATCATCATTGCCGACACCAAGTTCGAGTTCGGTCTGGACAAAGACGGCGCGCTGGTGCTGATGGACGAGGTGTTGACACCCGATTCGTCCCGCTACTGGCCGGCAGAGTCGTATGAAAAAGCCCATGCCGAAGGCCGCAACCCGCCGAGCTACGACAAGCAGTTCCTGCGCGACTGGCTGGAACAGCAGCCGTGGGACAAAGCGCCGCCCGCGCCCACGCTGCCGGCCGAGGTGATAACCAACACCGCGGCCAAGTACCGCGAAGCCCTGCAGCGCCTGCTGGGCTGAACCGCCGCCCTCAGCTGCTGGCGGTGATGGCCCGGCGCACCGCCGACAGCGGCGCGTCGTCCCGCAGGCTGACGCTGCGGCCCACAATGTCCACGCCCAGGTCTTGCCACAGCTGCGGCAGGTCGGGGGTGACCGGTTTGTCTTTCATGCCGTTGTACAGCTCGGCCAGCACCGCCATGCCGGTGGCCTGGTCGGCGCGCTTCAGCGTTGCTTCCAGACTCAGGGCCACGCCGTAGTGGCTGCCACTGGCCACCAGGCCGCGCAGCGCGTCCTGCAGGCCGACGCGGTTCTGGCTGCGTTGGCGCATGGCCACGTCGGCCAGCAGGCAGAACATCGCGCCGCCCCAGTAGGTGCGGCCCCAGCTCGGGGTGAAGTCCAGCCCGCGGTCGCCCGGCTGGGGCAGGCCCTGGTGCAGGCTGGCGGGCAGCTGCACCCAGACGCTGCTGGCGATGGTGAGCCCGGCCCGCGCCCGGGCAATGATCTCCACATACGTGGCGGCGCCCTCGTGGAACCAGTTGTGGCGGCGCGGCAGGTCGGGGATGGCGAGGTGCACCATTTCGTGCACCATGACCCAGTCGTCCAGCAGGCGGGCGGGAGCGGTGTCGCGACCCAGGGCGACGCGCACCGTGGGCGGTGGGCCGTTGAAGGTGGTGCCACCGCTCACGCCGCTGCCATCGGTGGGCACCACCACGATCTCGCCGCCGTTCACCGGGTAGCGGCCAAAGTAGGCGGCCACGGCATTGGCCGAGCGCAGCACCCACTGCCTGGCCAGCACGCGCTGAGTGGCGTTGAAGCCGGGGGCGAACTGCAGCTCGATGCGGGCGCTGCCCACCTTGAGCGCTTCCACCACCACGTCTTCGCCCGCGTCGGCCGGCACGGTCCGGCGTTGGGCGTGGCCGGGCAGGGCGGGCAGCAGGGCGAGCAGGGAGGCCATGGCCTGGCGGCGAAGGAGCGGCATGGGGTCTCCGTTTTGCGCGGGGGCCGCGCACCTTCGTCCGAGTGGGTGCTGGCTGGATTGGTTCCAGCCAGCGTTCGCTTCAGCTCAGCACGACGCTGCTGAGGCGGCGGCGGTAGCTGGCCACGGTCGGATCTTGCGGGGGAATCTGCCCATCGGCCACCTTGGCTTTGGGCGGCTCAATGAGTTCCAGGATGGCGATGTAGGTCTTGCGGGCCAGGTCGTCGTGCCAGGCCTTGTCGCGCATCAGGATGTCGAGCAACTCGTCCATCGCCTCGGTCCAGCGCTGGGCGGCCATCAGCAACTGGGCTTTGGCGAAGCGGGCGTCAAAATCGCGGCGGTTGGCCGCAATTTTTGCATCAAATCCGGCCTCAGCCTCAGCGAAATCTGGCGTTTCAGCTACAGAATCAATAGCATTCATCCAGCGCTGCAGTGCGTCAAAGCGGCGGTTCTGGGCGGTGGTGGCGATCACCGGGGCGAAGGCGACCTTGGCGTCGTCGTCGCGGCCCATCTGCAGCAGCAGCTTGATGTAGTCGAAGCGGGCGGCCTCGTTGGCCGGGTCGGTGGCCACCGCGTGCTGCAGCTTTTCCAGGGCGGCGTCGGCATGGCCCTCGGCCAGCAGGTCGAGGGCTTCTTCCTCCTCTTCCTCGGCGGCCAGTTCTTCCGGCGTGGGCAGGTGTTTGTCGAGGAATTCGCGCACCTTGCCTTCGGGCAGCGCGCCCATGAAGCCGTCCACCGGTTTGCCGTCGATCAGCAAAATGCAGGTGGGCAGGCTGCGCACGCCGAAGGCGCTGGAGAGCTGCTGTTCCTCGTCGGCATTGACCTTGACGAGTTTGAAGCGGCCCTCGTAGGCGGTTTCCAGCTTTTCCAGGACCGGGCCGAGCGACTTGCAGGGGCCACACCAGTCGGCCCAGAAATCGACCAGCACCGGGGTGGTTCGGGAGGCCGCCATGACCTCGGTTTCAAAGTTTTGCAGGGTAACGTCGATCATGCGGTGCGGGCCGTGGGGCAGGGTTCGTGGCAAAAGTAAAATCACGGATTCGCCACCGGGTTTGGTGGCGGGTCTTCAACAGGTTGGGACCTATGACTCCAATTCAAATCGGCGTGGTGATGGGCTCCAGCAGCGACTGGGACACGATGCAGCACGCGGTGCAGATTCTGACGGAATTCGGCATTGCGCACGAGGCCAAGGTCGTTTCGGCGCACCGCATGCCCGACGCCATGTTCGCCTACGCCGAAGCCGCGGCGGGCCGCGGCCTGCGCGCCATCATCGCCGGTGCCGGCGGTGCTGCGCACCTGCCGGGCATGCTGGCGGCCAAAACCACGGTGCCGGTGCTGGGTGTGCCGGTCGCCTCCAAACACCTGCAGGGCGTGGACTCGCTGCACAGCATTGTGCAAATGCCCAAGGGCATCCCAGTGGCCACGTTCGCCATTGGCGCCGCCGGGGCGGCCAACGCGGCGCTGTTTGCGGTGGCCCTGCTGGCGCACGGCCACCCCGACCTGCTGGCCCGGCTCAATGCCTTCCGCGTGGCGCAAACCCAGGCGGCACAGGCCATGACGCTGCCCCCCGCATGAGCGCTGCCATCCTTCCCGGCACTGGCCCCAACGGCCAGCCCACCACATTGGGCGTGATGGGCGGCGGCCAGCTCGGCCGCATGTTCGTGCACGCCGCGCAACAACTGGGCTACTTCACCGCCGTGCTGGACCCGGACGCGACCAGCCCGGCCGGGCTGGTCAGCCATGCCCACATCCAGACCGCCTACGACGACGCCCAAGGCCTGGCGCAGCTGGCCCAGCGCTGCGCCGCCATCACCACCGAGTTCGAGAACGTGCCGGCGCCGTCGCTGAGCGCCCTGGCCGCACAGCGCCCGGTGGCCCCGTCCGCGCAGGCGGTGGCGATTGCGCAGGACCGTGCCGAAGAAAAGGCCCATTTCGTGCGCTGCGGCGTGCCCTGTGCGCCCTACGCGGTGATCGCGTCGGACGCACACCTCGCGGCCGTGCCCGACGCGCTGCTGCCCGGCATCCTGAAAACCACCCGCCTCGGCTACGACGGCAAGGGCCAGATCCGCGTGGCCACCCGCGCCGAACTCGCCGCCGGCTGGGCCGAACTCAAAGGCGTTCCGTGTGTGCTGGAGCAGCGCCTGCAGCTGCTGGACGAGTGTTCGGTGGTGGTGGCACGGGGTGCGGACGGCACGGTGGTCAACCTGCCGCCCCAGCGCAACCTGCACCGCGACGGCATCCTGGCTGTGACCGAGGTTTTTGAAGGAAATCTGCCGCCAGCCCTGGTTGAATCTGCCGTTTCTGCTGCGAAATCCATAGCAAATGGCCTGCAGTACGTGGGCGTGCTGTGTGTTGAGTTCTTCGTCGTGGCCGACGCCAACGCTGACGGCGGCACCCGCCTGGTGGTGAACGAGATGGCGCCGCGCCCGCACAACAGCGGCCACTACAGCATCGAGGCCTGCGACGTCTCGCAGTTCGACCTGCAGGTGCGCACGCTGGCGGGCCTGCCCCTGCCGCAACCGCGCCAGCACAGCCCCGCCATCATGCTCAACCTGCTCGGCGACATTTGGGGCCCCTGTGGCGCCAACCCGCCGTGGGACGCGGTGCTGGCCCTGCCCGGTGCCCACCTGCACCTGTACGGCAAGCTGGAAGCCCGCCCCGGCCGCAAGATGGGCCACCTGACGCTGACCGCCGCCACCGTGGCCGAGGTGCGCGCCAACGCGCTGGCGGCCGCCGCGCTGCTGGGCATCGCGCCGTTCTGAGGCGCTGACCATGGTCCGTTCACCCGACGCCGTGGCGCTGGCCGAAGCCGCCGCCACGCTGCGCGCGGGCGGGCTGGTGGGCCTGCCCACCGAAACCGTCTACGGCCTGGCGGCCGACGCCACCAACCCCACCGCCGTGGCGAAAATTTTTGCCGCCAAAGGCCGGCCCAGCGACCACCCGCTGATCGTGCACGTGGCCGACGCTGGCGGCGTGGGCCACTTCGCCGCCAGCGTGCCCGGCTTCGCCCAGCGCCTGATGGCCGCCTTCTGGCCCGGCCCGCTGACGCTGATCCTGCCGCGCCGGCCCGAGGTGGCCGCCGCCGCCGCTGGCGGGCAAGACTCGGTGGGCCTGCGCTGCCCGGCCCACCCGGTGGCCCAGGCGCTGCTGCGGGCCTGTGCCGAGGTGGGTGTGCCCGGCCTGGCCGCGCCCAGCGCCAACCTGTTTGGTCGCGTCAGCCCGACCACCGCCGCGCACGTGCGCGGCGAGTTTGGCAGCGACTTGCTGGTGCTGGACGGCGGGCCCTGCCGGGTCGGCATCGAGTCCACCATCGTCGACTGCAGCCGGGGTGTGCCGGTGCTGCTGCGGCCTGGGCAGCTCACGCCCGAGCAGCTCTCGGCCGCCTGCGGCCAGGCGGTGCTGTTGCCCGATGCTGTGCCCAGCGCGGCGCCACGCGCCTCGGGCACCCTGGAGGCGCACTACGCGCCCTCTGCCAAGGTGCGCTTGATGAACGCCAAAGAACTCCAAACCGCTCTGGACATGCTGCAGGGTGTGGACAAAGCGCCGCTCGCCATTGCGGTCTGGTCGCGCACCGCGCTGAGGGTGAAATCCACCGTGGTGCTGGCCCGCCGCATGCCCGACGACGCCGACGCCACCGCGCAGCAGCTGTTCGGCCAGCTGCGCGACTTTGACGCCCAGGGCGTCAAGCTGATCTGGGTCGAAACCCCACCCGACGCGCCGGCCTGGGCCGGCGTGCTGGACCGCTTGTCCCGCGCCGCAGCCAGTTGATGCCTGCACGTTAAGATAGCCCGATAACCACCGGCCTGGCCGGATGGTCCAACTTCTGGAGAACCTGAGATGACATTTCCCCGTCTGCGCAGCCTGCTGCTGTGCGCTGCCGTGGCCGCCAGTGCTGTGCTGGCCAGTTGCGGTGGTGGCTCGGTCGTCGAGCCCTTCAACCCGACCCGCATCGTCTCGTTCGGTGACGCTTTCAGCGACGTGGGCCAGAGCGGTAACCGCTACACCGTCAACGACGGCCTGGTCAACGTCTGGGTGCAGCAGTTCACGGCGCGGTACGGCCTGAGCCTGACCGCGCAATCGGCGGCCGGTACCGGGTATGCCCAAGGCAATGTGCGCGTCAAGGCCAAGCCCGACGTCACCGGCAACAGCACCCGGTTGAGCATCGAAGAACAGGTGTCCGCTTACCTGACCTCTGGCTTGCGCAAGACCGACTTGCTGGTCATCAACGGCGGCATCAGCGACATCATTGCCGAAACCGTCAACACCAGCCAGAGCCAGGCGCAGCGGCTGGCCAATGTGCAGCAGGCTGGCCGCGACCTGGCCACCCAGGTCGCCCGGTTGCTGGATGCCGGCGCCCGCTACGTTGTTCTGGTTGGCGTGTACGACCTGCGCATCACGCCGTGGGCCGTCAGCATTGGCCAGGGCGGTGCCAACTCAGAACTGTCCAGCCTGTCGCTGCGCTTCAACGAAGCGACCCAGCTGCCGCTGGTCGACCGGGGCCGCAGTCTGCTCTACATCGATTCGGCCAACTACTTCAACCTGCTGTTCAACCAGCCGGGTTCGTTCGGAATCAACGGCACGCAGGGCGGCCCCTACACGCCGGTTTGCACCGCCACGGCCAGCGGCGACTCCGGCATCGGCATCAGCGCCAGCGCCCATGTCAGTTCCCGGGTCTGCACCACCGGCACGCTGGTGCCCGGCATCGACTACAACACGACCTTGTTTGCCGACCCGGTGTACCCCGCCCCGCGCGCGCACCGCCTGTTCGGCGACTTTGCCTACGAGCGGGCACGCAGCATCTTCTGACACCGGCATGCGCCCATGAAAAAAGCCGACCCTTGGGTCGGCTTTTTGCTGGGCCATGTGGTTCAGATGCCGGCGGCAATCACACCCTGGAAGAAGCCACGCGCTGCGGCATTGCAGAACGGTGGCACCAGCCCACCGTGGTAGCTGGTCACCACCGAGGTGGTACCGCCGGGGCCAGCGGCCGTGGCGGCCACGGCCTGGGCAAAGCCGGCCTTGGCGGCGGCATACGGGTCGGTGGGGCCGGTGGCTGCGGCTTCCAGGTCCAGCACGGTCAGCGACGCGGCGGTGGCACCGCGCGCGCTGAAGTAGCCCGCAGTGGCGCGGGTGCTGAGGAAGTTCACTGTCGGGTCGTTGGCGCCGCCACACATCAGCATCGGCCGGGTCGGCAGCCAGTTGCGCAGGTCGTTGGCCACGGCGGCGCGGCGGAAGCCGTTGGTCGGGGCGCAGGCCAGCGGCGTGGTGGTGGACAGCGAACCGGCGGTGGCCGGGAACGCGTTGCCGGGGCAGCCCTGGGCGGCAATGTCAGCGGCGGCCGACGCCAGGAAGCTGCTCTTGATCAGGTTGTTCGGGCCGTAGAAACCGAACGGTGCCAGCGCCGGCACCGCCAGCGGTGGTTGCGCGTTGGCCGCGTACAGCGCCTGCGTGGCCGGGAACTGGTTGGCCGCCACCAGCGCGGCGATGGACTGCGTGCTGGGCAGCAGGTTCTCGATGGTGGCCGCGTAAGGCGCTTCGTACACATCGGTGATGTTGCTGTAGACGTTGCCAAACTGCCGCTGCCAGCTGGTGCTGAGCAACGGCGTGAACACCGTGCTGCCCAAGGCGGGTGCGCCTGAGAAGTTGTAGTCCACCAGCAGGCTGATGGCCGACGGGGCCGACAGCGGGGCCGACGCGGTGACGGTCTGGCCGGCCGCCTGCATCGCCCGGTGGGTGGCCATGGCCACGTAGCCGCCCTGCGAATAACCGGTGATGAAGAGCTTGCCGTTGTCGCGCCCGCTGGCGAGCACCGAACGGGCGGCGGCCAGCGCGTCCACCATGTCGCTGCTCTGCTGGTTGGCGTTCAGGTAGGGGTGGTAGTTCAGCGCCGAGCTGTCGTAGCCGGCGTAGTTGGGTGCCACAACGACGAAGCCCTGCGCGGCGTACATCGCGGCCACCAGCAGCGCTTCGCCGTAGGCGGCGTTGGTGGGTGCGAAACTGGCCAGGTTGTAGTTGCGGTCGGCGGTGGTGCCATGGGCGTACAGCACGATGGGCCGGGCGCCGGTGCACGCGGCGGCGGTGCCGGTGGGCACCATCAGCGCCGCACTGGCGGTGGTGGACTCGCCGCTGCCGCCCACGGTGTTGTAGCGGATGCGCTGCACGTCCACACCGCAGGTGGGGGCACCCGCCACCTGCAGGATGGGGGCGGTGGCGGCCGAGGCATTGACCTGCGCACTGAACGAGGTGGTGGTGAAAGACTGGGTGGACTCGGTGGGCGCGGCGATGCTGCCACGCGGGGGGCTGTCGTTGCCGCCGCCGCAGGCCGCGAGGAGGGCGGCGGTGGCCAGCAGGCTGAGCCGGAGGGGGGTGTGCATGGGGGTGTCTCCTGTGTTGTGGGTGGTGAAATAGAACGAACGTTCTTTTCCCACGGCCATGCTACGCCCGGGGTTGTGCCGGCCCCAGCGGGTTACTACCGAATACTTTTGGGTGCCTGTGTTGGCGTGTGCTGACCGGGGCTGGTCAGGGCGGCGTGTCGCGGGCCGCCCACTCCACCAGCGCGTCCAGTGCCGGGCGGGCGGCGTTGGCGTTGGGGTGGTTGACCAGCGCCACCAGCACCATGCGTTTGCCGCTGGCGGCGTCCACATAGCCGGCGATGCTGACGACGTCGCGCAGGCTGCCGGTCTTGAGGTGGGCGGTGCCAGGCAGCCGTACCTTGCTGCGGCGCAGGGTGCCGTCCACCCCGCTGATGGGCAGCGACGACAGCAGCTCCGGCATCACCGGCGAGGCCCAGGCCGCCTGCAGCAGCCGGCCCAGTGCCTGCGGGCTGATGCGTTCGTTGCGCGACAGGCCGGAGCCGTTGTCCAGCACCGGCGTGTCGGCGGCGCCAAATCGGGCCTGCCACCAGGTGGTGGTCAGGCTGCGCGAGCCGTCCAGCGTGCCGACGCCGCGCCCCTGGGCGCTGAGCGTGAGGAACAGCTGCTGCGCCATCACGTTGTTGCTGAACTTGTTGATGTCGCGGATGGCTTCCGTCAGTGGCGGCGAGGCGACCTCGAACGCCGGCTTCAGCGCGGCGGGCACGCGGCCGTCGCGCACCTTGCCGGTGAGCGCGCCGCCGAGTTCGCGCCACAGGCCTTCCACCAGGCGCGGGGCAAAACGCGCCGGGTCGGCATAGGCCACCGGCCAGACGCGTTCGCCGCAGCTGACCGGGTAGGCGCCGGCAAAACGCACGCGCAGCGGGTCGGCAAAGTCGGCCTTGAGGGCGGCGCGCCAGTCGCCGCAGGGCTCGTTGGACAAGGCCACGCTGGTCGGCACCAACACGCCCGCCAGCGGCGGCTCGGTCTGCAGCCGCGCCACACCGGCGGCCACGTCGGGCACAAAGGTGAAGGCCAGGGCCTTGAAGTTGAGCAGCAGCGCGTCAGGGCTGGCGTTGTAGGGGCGCAGGCGCTCGCCGTCGAACTCGCCGGGGTCTTGCTCGGCCACGTCAAAGGCGCTGCGGTCGAGCACGATGTCGCCCGCCACCAGGCGGATGCCCAGGCCCTGCACCCGGCGCAGCAGCAGCCACAGCCGCTCGACCACCAGCTTGGGGTCGCCCTGGCCCTTGATGACGAGGTTGCCCTGCAGCACGCCGTCGCGCACCGGGCCGTCGAGGTAGACGCTGGTGGGCCAGGTGAAGGCGGGGCCCAGCTGGTCGAGCGCGACGTAAGTGGTCACCAGCTTCATCACGGAAGCGGGGTTCATCGGCACGGCGGCACGGTGCAGCAGGCGGGGCGGTGATTTGCCGTCGGCATCCGCCACCAGCACGCCGAGGGCGTCGGCCGGCAGCTTGGCGCGGGCCAGCGCGGCGGCCACCTCGGGCGGCAGGTCGGCGTGGGCCGCAGACGCGGCCCACAGCAGCGGGCCACACAACGCGGCGGCCAGCCAACGGCGCAGGGCACGCCGGGCCGGGGCGGGCAGGGCGGTGG
>JAFEHU010000036.1 GCA_017848435.1 Burkholderiaceae bacterium
CGAACCGCTCCTGCCGCCACACGGCCTTGGCCGCCTGCTCGGCACGCGCAATCTCGGAGGCGGGCGCGAACAGCAGCACCTGGTGGTACATCTTGCAATCGCCCTTGCCATCGTCAAAGGAACGCTGCAGCGTTTTCCAGTCTTCGTTGACCTCGTTGACGCCAGGCATGTAGCGTGCGATGTCTGAGTCGGCGGTTTGCTGCGCGCGGGCGGCCTTGGCCATCACCACGTTTTTGCGGGAGTCGAAGTCCTGGTAGGAGATGCCCGTGGTGATCATGTACGGGCAGGGGTAGGCCACGTTGTTGCCCGACAGCGCGCCTAGCAGCGAGCCCATGGAGTTGAGCTGGAACTGCGACGGGTAGGTCCTTGGGGACAAGGCCCGGACACACATGGGCTCCTTGCACTTGCTGTCTTCCAGCTCGATGTGGTCGGGCGTGATCGCAAAGAAGGTCTCGGTGGAGATCACCTGTGAGCGGATTTCCTTGCCATCGTCGTAGGCCGGGATCAGCATTTCGTTGCGCAGCGTCTGCTGCATGTTGAAGATCTGGCTGCAAAACGCGATCAGGTCATAGGACTCCCAGTCGTAGGCGTGCATGCCGAAAGCAGAAAGCGCCACTTTCAGCGCGTCCCGCGTCATGGACGCTTCGCGCAATGCCACATCGTCAAGGTTCTTGGTCGGGATGACCCCGGAGACAAAGGCGCGGACGTTGCGCGCCCGCCAAGCCAGCTGGTCGAACACGTCTTCGGTCGCCAGACGCCGGTAGTGGGCCACGCGGGCCTCGGCCATCTTGATCAACAGGCGGCGCTGTTCGTTGCGGCGCTCCGCCTCCGCCACCTTCTCGCGCATCTTGTCCACCTGGTAGGTGGCTTCGCGGTATTCCTGCTGCACCACCTCGGCTTTTTTGACCATCTCGGGCAGCACCACCTCGATTTGGTAGTCGGACTCGTCCTCGCTCATGGACGTGTGCTCGTCGCGCATCAGGATGACCTTCTGGCCGGGGTTGTTCATGCGCTCCTCGGCAATGCGCTCCAGCATGTCTTTGGCCTGTGCGCCATTGCCCAAAATCTCGTCCAGATCTACCTTCAGACGGTCGGCGATGGCGACGTTGTCGAAGAGCTTCTTGCGCATCACGCCAAGTTCTGCGTCGTCGGTGAGAAACTTCGATGTGCCTTTGAGCGTGGTCTCCAGGATGTTCTTGAAATACCACTCCAGGTCGGGTGAGCCGTAGACGTGGAACTGGATGCCGTAGCCGGGCTTGGCCACCTGGGACAAGGCATCGGTCAAGCCGTTGACCAGGTCATCGCCTCCACCCAACTGCATGTTGAGTTCCATCACAAAGCCCAGGCCCTCGGGGATGCCGGGTTTGTTGGACTCGATCACAAAGAGGTTGCGCTCGGCGTCGAACGCGGTGTAGGGCAGCAACCGGGAGAACCGGTCGATGATGTCGCCCTCTTCACCGGTACGCAGCTGGTAGTCCGGCGTCCCCTCGTCGTCGAGGTTGGTCATCTTGGGCTCATCGCGCTGGTTGAGCTGATCTATGGCCATGGCCTCTTCGGCCTTGGAGCCCAGCATCTTTTTCACAAAATCGAATGCAGCCATGTCTTAACCTCTTGTGACCCGAGGGGTCTGTTGTGCTTCCTGAACAGTCCGCTGTTTCAGTTGTCGTTTTGCGTGCCGCCACCGGCCTGGCTGCGAACCACATCGGCCGCCGCGTTGCTTGGGTTGATGCCCTGGCGCTGGGCCGGTGCAGCCGCGTCCGGCGCGCTGATCGGGCGTACCTGCTGGAACACCGGGCGCTTCACGCCCGAGCGAATGGCGTCAAGCTGCCACTGGCCAGAATTGAGCGTCAGGTAGATGTATTTCTGGTCATGAAGGTCGCCATCGGTGTCTTCGAACGGCGCCATCCAGATGCGAACGACCTGTTCCGGTGTGCGCAGTGGGGTGCCGGAGTTGGGCGTGGCCAGCTTGTTGATCGCGGCGCTCGGCAGGATGTTGACCGTCTGGCCCACACGCGGCGCGTTGAGTTCGTCCACTGGCGTCATGAAGCTGCGTGGTACCGGCGCCTGCAGCTGCTGAATGACCGCCGCGTTGTTGCTGGCGCCACCCCCACCGTTTCGGCCGTTCAAGGATGGCAGCGTGCCTGCATTGATGTTCTCGCTGATGCCGGAGATCGACAGGCAGGACACGCCATTGGGTGCCGAGCAGGCGAATTTCTCAGTGCCACCGATGCCTGAAGACACCGAGGCGCAGCCGGTGAGCACGGCCACAGCGGCCACTGCCACCAACGTGGCAGAGCTCTTGAGCCAGGCGGGTTTACTGTTTTGCGCTGCGCGATGAATTGCGTGTGCTTCGTTCATGGTGGTCCTTTGCGTGTCTTGCAACCTGACGCCTGTGGTTCGGTTATTTCTGAGAGACCTTGGGCGCGTCTTTTTTGCCCGCGTCGAGGAAGGCGCTGATACGGTCTGCACCCACAGCACCGCTCAGCTTGCGGCCGTCTTCGGCGAACATGGTGGGTGTGCCGGTGACGCGCAGCTTGCGCGCCAGCGTCAGGATGCGGTCCACGGGGTGGTCACAGGTCGCAGCAGGTGCTTCCTTGTTGCCGATCATCAGCGTCTCCCAGGCGCCGGCCTGGTCCTTGGAGCACCACACGTTGATCGCCTTGCGCTTGGCATCCGGGTGGATGCTTTCCAGCGGCATCATGAAGGTGTAGATGGTCACATCGGTCAGGCCCTTGAAGTCCGATTCGAGCTTCTTGCAAAACGGGCAGTCGGGGTCGCTGAACACGTAGAGCTTGCGGGTGCCATTGCCCTTGACCAGCTTGATCGCGTCCTTGATGTCGAACACGCTGGAATCAATCTTGTTGATCTCTTCCAGCCGCGCGCTGGTGACATCGGTCTGCTTGGGCATGTCGTACAGACGGCCAAACATGAAGTAGCGGCCGTTGGGCTCGACGTAGGCGATGTTTTCGCCCATCACCACCTCGAACATGTTGGGC
>JAFEHU010000052.1 GCA_017848435.1 Burkholderiaceae bacterium
GTTCGGAAGGCCTGGGAAAGTTGCCTACCGACTACTCAAAGCTGCCGCCGCCGCTACTTGCGGCCGTGCCCGAACTCGGGCCGCCCTTGCCTGGCGATCTGGGGCCAGCCATCGTCAAGTCGCAACAGCCGGTGGTACCGAGCTATTCGCCACCGGGACATGACCCGGCTGCATCGGAACGCGATGCCCGGCGCAAGGAAGCCGAGCAGGCAGCCGCTGCGTCGGTTTTCTTTCGCAGTGGTGGGCCGCGTGCTACGGCTGCTTCCCCAACTGCTGCAGCGCCTGGTGCTGCCGGGGCGACGCCAAGCAACCTGGCTGGCTTCGACCCGATGGCAGCGGGCCTGACGTCCACGCCAGCGCAGGCGGGCAGTGCGGACACCACGACGGCACAAAACAGGCAAGACCAGAAAGAGGCATTCCAGAAATCCGGTTCCACGGAAACACGCAATTCAGGATCTCTGCAAATGCCCGCCTCGCCATACCAGGTGATGGCGGGTACGGTGATCGCTGGCGCCTTGGTCACCGGCATCCAGTCCGACCTGCCAGGCGACGTGATCGCCACGGTCACCGAACCGGTGTACGACACCGCCAGCGGCAAACACCTGCTGATTCCCCAGGGCTCGCGCATCCTCGGCCGCTACAACAGCCAGGTGAGCTTTGGTCAGAGCCGTGTCCAAGTGGTATGGAACCGTGTCATCCTGCCCGACACGTCCTCGCTGACGCTGGACAACCTGGTGGGCTCCGACCCTGCTGGCAGAGCCGGCCTCGAAGACGGCGTGGACTGGCACTGGAATCGGGTGTTCGCAGGTGCCGCGCTGACTTCGCTGCTCGGTATTGGTGCTGAACTCGCTGCGCCCGAGAACCGGCAGGACGGCAACCGCATCGTGATCGCCGGGCGCGACAGCCTGCAGGACAGCGTGAACCAGATCGGTCAGGAAGTGACTCGCCGCAACCTAAACATCCAACCGACGCTGACAGCGCGGCCAGGACTGTCCATGCGCGTCATCGTGAATCGCGACCTGGTCCTGCGTCCTTACCAGCCGCTGTTCTTCGTCCGGGGAGCGCCACGATGAGCACAAACCGTCAACTTCGTTTGGGACCACTGCCCAAAACCGAAAGTGTCAAGCTGACTTTCTCGTGCTCGATCACTTTGAAGGCTGAACTGGATCGGTACGCCGGGCTGCATGCGCAGACCTATGGCGAGGCGGTCGATGCGGCGACGCTGATCCCGCACATGCTGGAAGCCTTCATGGCCAAGGACCGCGGATTCAGGCGAGTGGATGCCAAACGCAAGACGCCGTTGGCATCGGCCAAGTCGACTGATGCTGGCGAGGCACTTGAATGACTGAACTCCATGGCGGAAGCGTTTGAGCCCATGGCAGTCATGTCGGGAGGACTCCATGTGCAATTTGAACCAGTGGGGGCTGATCAAGCCTTTCGCCGAAGTCACCGGTTATGGCGAAAACGATGTGCGGGAGATCTGCGAACACCATCAGAAAGAAAGGCGAAGCAGCGTGACCGCCGAAACGATCAACGCCGAACAGTGCGCCGAACTCCTGCACTGCACCGAGCAGCGAATTGAGGAACTGACCCGAAGCGGCGAGCTGCCGGGGATGAAATTCGGTCGCGGCTGGATCTACGTGAAAGCCGATCTGCTGGCCTACATCGCCGAGCGCGCCCGGAAAGAGGCTGAAGAACGGCGCCAGGACCTCAACGCAAGAAAGTCGGTCCCACGCCTGGACATGCCAATCAGGCCACGGCGGCAGACGCCGCCCCCGCTTCCTGTGCCGGCCAAAGCCTTTGCGCAAGGTCCACGCCCCTGAAGCTGGCATAGCGCTGGGCCATCACCGAGCCCGGCTTCCATCCCATGATCCTATTCAGTTCCTCCAGACGGAACATGTCGCGCCCGTCTTTGTCTTTCAACTCCAGCCATCGGCATGTCGCTTCGTGTCTCAGATCGTGTTCATGAAGGCCAACGATGTCCATGTACTCGAAAGCGATCCTGAAACGGAATGACAGCCGTTGACTGGTACGCACCAAGCCCTTTTTCCCTTCCTCAATCCCTTCTTCGTGGAGGAACGGAAAGATGTGGGCTTCGGCCTCAAAAGGCGGCCGCGATGCAAAGTACGAGGAAAGCGCCTGATGCACTTCGGGGCGCATCGGCACATCCCGATAAGAAATCTTCCCACGCCACTGCTTGGTCTCCTTGGCATGGATCACCTTGTTCTCCATATCAATCTGGCCCTTGGTCAGGGTGTACGCCTCCCTGAGCCGCAGTCCCGTGTTCAGGATCAGCAGGTACAAGGTCAGCAGCGCATCGCCGCCCTTGAGCTCGAGGCCGCGCGAGCGATCCGGGCGCTCATAACCCGACAGCACCGCCACGATCTTCTCGTCCTCTCCTGGCAACAGGCGCCTGTCGCGCGCCACGTTCACCTTCACCTTGCCTCCCTTGGCTTTCGCCATCTGGGCATCGACGTCGGTGTAAGTCGAGTAGCCCTTGGGCAGCAGCTTCACCGGGTTGCTGATCTTGACGTTCACGTTGTGCCGCAGGTACTCGTCAATGGCCCGGCTCAGCGCCTGAATGCGGTGCTTGATGGACGAAGGGGACAGGTTCTTCTCCACCTTCAGGGAACGGAGATAGCCGGTCAGCCACTTGTAGCTGGCGTCGGAGAGCCGTACTGAACCCACCTCGCGCGTCAGCGTCGAGAGCGTGAGAATTTGCGAAGGCGCCGCGAAGCCGCTGTCCGACCACTCACCAAGAATGCGCACCAAGCGCACACCGTCGCCGGGGGAAGTGGGGCTGGTCAACTCTGCCGGCGGCGGGATGTCCGCGTGCTTCATCAGCTTCCACTGCTGCCCGTAGGCAATGGC
>JAFEHU010000071.1 GCA_017848435.1 Burkholderiaceae bacterium
GCACTGCGCGTTCGCGGACCTCGGGTGAAAACTTGTTTGACTTCGTCATGGCTCAATCCTCTCAGAGAAAAGAGCCTCCTCAAAATCCGGGGCGGTTCAGACTCATGCTCCATGGCGATCATCAGGCGAGACATCTCATCGGGAAGCACAAATCTTGAGCGGGACTTCTCCTTGAACTTGTCCATTCCACGGCAGGGATGGTGACCGTCGTAGTAGCTCCACTGGATGGCGCGGCTGTACATCGAGCTGATGAGGGCAATTACGCGGTTTGCCGTCGTTGGGATGCGGCCCATCTTCGCGTGGTGTGCAATCAACTGTGCTCGCGTGATTTCCGACAACCTCAGTTGCGCAAGGTTGACGCCGTACCGATTGGTGTTGATGTGGCGGTCGAACTTGTCGACGTCTTCCTGATGCGAGACTTTGCGGACGGACGAGTGGCGCTCGTAGTAAATCTTGAAGAAGTCCGCCAGCGTCATCTCATCGCGCTTGGCGCGCATCGCCTCGGCAGGGTTGATGTCCCTTGCGATGTCAGCATTCAAGGCTGCGACGGTGTCGCGAGCTTGCCCGATGGTGACATCGGGATAGCGCCCGATCTTGATGCGCTCGGGCCTGCCGTTGATCTTTCGGTACAGCAGAAAACTCTTTCGACCGGTCTTGCCGACACTGATCGCGAGACCCTTGGCCTCGGTGTCGTAATGGTAGGCGACGCCGGCTGTCGGAAGTGGCAGCTGGTCAAGTGCGCGCTTTGTGAAGTTCAGGCGATTGCTGGGGGTCGGTTGGTCTTTGTGCATGCGGGAAATCTTGCTACGTGGTGGCTACGAAACTCGTGCCTTTTGCAGCAATAGATCGCACGCTTGCTGCCCCGTGCATTTAACGAGGCCAACCACGGTTAATCGAGACTGACCGTTTGAACCCGCAGGGCTACTGATGTTGTTAACGTCCGTTGTCTACAGAGGGCGACGAGAGGCGAAAAGCAACGTTAGCCACAATCGCGCTCATAATCCTTTGGTCGTTGGTTCAAGTCCAACACGCCCTACCATTTCGGATGCTATAATTCAAAGCTTAGCGGCTGTAGCTCAGTTGGATAGAGTACTTGGCTACGAACCAAGGGGTCGTGGGTTCAATTCCTGCCAGCCGCACCAAAATCTGCTATCAGATCAAAGGCTTACGTGTTCATCACACGTAAGCCTTTGTTTTCTGCGTGACGTTTCTCGTTCTGCTTGAATGCTTTTGGCGGCAGCGCTCCATCCTCTTGGCTCATACCCGTGCCATGCGGCTTCTGGCCATGCGCGTGCGCAGACCATGGTTTTGCGCTTTCATGATGGAGATGGCTCGCGCGTTGCCTGTTTGGCCAAGTGATGGGTCGAGGGGGCGGCGTTGGGATGTGTCCGTCAGACACAGCTCAGGGAAACTTTAAAGCCCAGGTGTGGGGCAGCCTTGGCTTGCAAGCCAAGGCTTTGTTGACTGCGTGAACCACACTACGCGGCAGTACAGACGAGGGGCTCTTGATGCGGTGGCGTTTCAGTCTGCAGTGGATGCAATGGAATGCGGGCCAGCAAGCCCATGCCCTGTGCCGATTCGTCGATCTCGAAGGTGCCACCGAGAGACCATACGCGTTCGCGCATGCCCACCAATCCGTTGCCATTGCGCAAAGCGTTTGGAACATGGTCAATGCCACACCCATCGTCCCTGACCGTCCAGACGATGCTGTCGGGTTCTCGCACAATGGACACTGATACATGGTTTGCCGACGCATGTCGGGCAATATTGGTCAAGGCTTCCTGGGTCATGCGGTAGAGTGCAAGCAAGATGCCATCGCCCAGCTGTCCGATACCCGGGCGCAAGTCGAGCGTGAACTGCTGCTGGCGTCCTGGTGCGTGTCGCCAACCATCGACGAGTAGGCGCACCAGCCGTGCGAACTCCTCGACATCAAGTTTGTGGCCGGGTCCATCGGGGCGCAAGCGGCCGAGCAGATCACGTACTTCCTGCTGAATACTGGCTGTGGCATCGGCGATGTCTGACAGGGCGTAGCGACTTTCCTTGTCCAATCCGGAGGTCTTGGCGAGGTAGCCGGCATTCAGGCGGATGATGGTGAGCTTTTGTCCCAACTCGTCGTGCAACTCGCGCGCCAGATGGGACCTCTCTTCTTCCTGCACGCTCAGCACCTTGATGCTCAGCATTTTGCGGGATGCTTCAAGCTCTGCGAGCGATTGGGCGAGCTGATTGATGGCCTGTTCCACCGCGCGGATTTCGAGGATAGGCGAGGGGGCTATGCGTGCGGCATAGTTGCGCCGACCCATCTGGGTCAGCATGGCGAGAATCTGGCTGATGGGCCGCAGGGCGCGCTGTATTGCCAACGTCGTGCCTGCGACCAGCGCGATGGACAAGGCCAGAAGCATGGCCAGCAGGCCCATGAGATTCTCCGCTGCTTCTTCTTGTTCACTGATGAGGTTGGGGCGCAGCGAGACTTGCCACTGCATACCGTCGGTGCGCGCGAGCGTCCATGAAACGCTGTCCTCTTCTATGACAACGCGTTGGTTTAGCCTGGCCAACCACTCACCTACCCGTCGTGCAAGATCGCCTGAGTAGGTGGGTGTTGACCTGAGTACCACCGATCCGTCCGCGCCACGCAGTTCAAACTGGACGTGGCGTAAGTCCTTGGACTGGGCCAATTCCCCGATTCGTGCGAGCGCACCTGGCACTTCCGGCGCGGGGATGGACTGCAGCCGGTACACACTTGCCGTCAGCAACTGGAGCTGTCGTGCGCCCTGACCCTCGAGGCGGATGTCCCGAATGGCCTGCGCAATTGCGATGGCGGTAAAAACAAGCAAACACAGGAACGTCACCAGCAGAATGCGCCACGTCAGATAGTTTTTGAGTTGCATACCAAACAGCCCAAGCAAACAGCCGGCCAAGTCCTGCAATCACACGCAGGCGTAGTACTGCGTGGTAATTGCGTCAATCTGGAACAGGTTTTGAGCGGTGTGTGTCTTTGGGATACGCAACGTTTTTGAGCGTCATGGGTGAATTTTCTTTTTTCTACAAAGATGCTCCACCGTGTCTCTGGAATGCTCCATTTCGGCACTGCTTTGTTTTTATTTGACACAATTTTTACGAAAAAAAGTCGGTGTGAAAAATTCCACAGCTCGGCATGGGAATTGCGCTCACCACTGCGCCGGAAAAGCCGGCGGAGTAGGTACGTAATTTCACTTAAAACGGAGACCCCATGAAACTAAAACATATCGCGGCAGCTGCCATCGCAGCAGCAACACTTCCTGCAGCCTACGCAGTTGACATTCAGGCCGGAGACTGGACAGTCTCGGTCGGTGGCAACATCAACGCTTTCTACACACAGAGCGAGTGCAAGGGCGGCTCCTTGAATGGCCCTGCATCGGCTGTCACCGGCGCTGCCATTGGTGATGCTGCATTGGCGTGCGGTGGCAAGAAGAGCAGCACGGTTGTAGGCAACGGCCTGCTGCCTTCCTACCTGTCGGTCGGTGCAAAGAGCAAACAGGGTGACTACGACGTGGGCGCTGTCGTGGGCATTGGCGTTGCCGCTGCAACCAACAGTGCCATTGCGCAAAATTCGGAAGTTGACGTCCGCCAAGCCTACCTGACCTTTGGCAACAAAGACATGGGTACGGTCAAGCTGGGCCGTGACTACGGGACTTTCGGTTTTCTGCCCATCATTAGCGACATGACCTTGCTGGGCGTGGGTGCCGCAACGCGTGCCACCCAGAATGGCCGTGTGTCACTGGGCCACATCGGTGCTGGCTATACCTACGTTGGCAACTACGGCCAGATCGTTTATTCGACCCCTAGCCTGGGCGGTGTCGGCATTGATGTGGGTGTATTCAACCCGATCGACTCCGGTACGTTGACCGCAAAGAACAGCCCGCAACTCCAAGCCCGTGCCAGCTTCGGTGGTCAAGGGTTCAAGGCTTGGGTCGCAGGCAAAACCCAGAAATTCGACGGCCCTGCTAGCTTCACAATGAACGCAGTGGAAGTCGGCGGCTCAGCAAGCCTGGGTGCGTTTGGCTTGGTTGGTAACTACCAGAGCGGCAAGGGCATCGGCATTCTGTCGGATGGCGATCAAGGCAATGTGAAAGGCAAGAACTACCTGCTGCAAGGTACCTTCCAGGCAACCGACAAGATCAAGCTTGGTCTTGGTAATGGCCGTAGCCGCAATGAAACTGGAACGGGGAGCGGTGTGCGCACCAATGAAAGCACGACTGCCGGTGTGTATTTCGGTCTGACGAAGAGCGTGACCCTCGTTGGTGAATACGCCCAGACAAAATCCAAAGCGTTCAACAACAACGCAGGCAAACAGAACAGCATTGCTGCTGGCGCAATCTTCTTCTTCTGATCGATTGCAAAACTAAAACTTAAAGGTTTCTTCGAGGGGTTGGGCTGGCAACTAGGACTAGTTGCCAGTCTTTTTTTATGCCGGCCATTGTAGGGTTTGCGAAACCCAAAGAAAGCGCCTACATGCTGTAGGGCTAGTCTTCGGTGGTTCCGGTTTTGGTTTGCAACAGCTGTTGTTGCAAACGTTTCAGACTAGACGGTCTTGCTAGAACCGGTAAATTGCGTGCACGCCGACCAGCCAGGTCCGTAACGGCGCAGATTCGAAATAACGCGCGTTGCCTTCGTTGACGATCACTGAGCCGGCGTATTGCGTGTTCGTGAGGTTGTCGATACGGAAAAATTCCTTGAAGGTCCATTGCCCAGCGTTCTGCTTGAAGCTTACTCGCAGGCTCGCGGTGGTGTAACCAGCGGCGCTGTCGGAGTTTCTGTCATCGACAAAAACGCGGCTCACCCGACGCAACTCGATCGCATTCTCCATCCCCCATTCGGGTTGGCGCCAAAGCAGTTCGGCATACAGGCTGGTACGCGGAATACCAGGAATGCGATTGCCCGATGTCACCAGTACGTTGGGTGCGGCGCATGGTGCAGCCGTGCATGTCCTGAAGTTGTCGGCATAGGTTGCATCCAGCCGGGTTGCAGCGATGTAGGCGCCGAAGTATTTCGAAAAATCACCCGAGGCACTCAGCTCGATGCCACGGCGTTCCGTATCACCGGCATTTTGAAAGGTGGTGCGCCCGCCGGAGTTGGTTTGTACAACTATTTCGTTGGCCGTGCGTGCGTTGAAAATGGCTGCGTTGATTTTCCACTGAGCCAAGCGGGACTTGACGCCGATCTCCCACTGCCTGCTTGTTGCTGCCGAGAGCGCGAGATTCAGGCCGGTTCCGCCTGTGGGTTTGTAAGCCAATTCATTGAGTGTGGGCGTTTCAAAGCCCCTTCCTGCTGTGGCGTACAGATTGACGTCGTCGCTTGCGTGAAACGTCAAGCCGGCGACCGGATTTGTGGCCCCGTAACTTCTGGCCCCGCTGTCGTTGCCATTAGACAGGTACTGGTCTGCAGCACGGAACGATACGCTGGAATGACGAACGCCGGCCAGTGCGGTCCAGCGGTCTGCAAACAGCCATTCACCTTGCAGGTACTGGTCAAAACTGCGTACAGCATTGTTCTCGTCGCGTCGCAGTGCCCCCTGAATGCCGGTGGTGGTGCCGACGAAGTTCTGAAAACCCAGTCGATGCTCACTCAGTGAGTCGTACGCCAAGCCCACCGTGGTGTTGATCGGCCTGTCCATCAGGCTGCCGCGGAGGGTCCAGCGCGCATCGACGCCGCCGTAGTCCCGCGCCAAATCAATCACACCGCCCGGATGGGTCGCAGGCGTCTGTGTTGCTACTGGAATAGCCTGAAACTGGGTGGCAGCCCGGCTACCTTTGTAGGCGGTGAATTGCAGAGATTGCTCGGCAGAAAGTCGGTGGTCCAGCGTGGCTCCGAGCTGTGTCTGGGACACCGATTTTCGGGTGTTGAAGGTATAAGCGGCGGCGGTTGCCTGGCGTGGATTGGCCACAAACTCCGTTCGGGAAAGGCCGAGTGGGTCTGCCACGTCCGGCATGTCTACGCTGTTGAGCACGAGCGTGATGCGCGTATCGGGCGATGCCGTGTACTTCAGTTTGCCGTTGAACGACGTTCTTTGCGCTGCGCTGTGGTCACGATAACCATCCGTATCGAAGCGGCTCGTGCTGAGGACATAGCTGGCCTTGCCCTCCTGCCCTGAGACCTTCAGGCCCACCCTTCGCAGGTTGTCGCTGCCAAGAAAAACCGAGCTGTCGACCAGCGTCTCAGGCCCGCCGTCTTCGGTGAAGAGGCTGATGACCCCCCCCGACGAGTTGCCATACAGTGCCGAAAAAGGACCACGCAGGATCTCGATGCGTGCAGCCGACGCCAGATCAAAGTGTGATACTTGACCCTGCCCATCGGGTTGCGTTGCAGGAATGCCGTCTGCAAAAAGACGAAGCCCCCGCACGCCAAAGCTGGCGCGAGCACCAAACCCCCGCGACGATATCTGGACGTCTTGGGCATAGTTCTGCCGGTTCTGCACGACGATGCCAGGAACCCGCGCCAGCGACTCCGACACATTGACCAACAGGCGGGCCGCGCCAATCTGACTCTGGTCGACCACATCCACCGACGCAGGCAAATCGAAGCCTGCCTGCGCGTTGCGGGTGACGCTGACAACGACCGGAGACAGCGTGCCTTCAGCTACTTGTTGTGCAAAGCAGACTGTGTTGGAAAAAGCGGCCGCAGGGCCAAGAAGCCAAAGCCAATGGCCGGCCCGGAATGCCAGAAAACGCATCGTGTGTCAGGGTAGGGGGTGGATAAGGCTGAAGGGACCAACGGGGCTGCTGCTCACAACTTCCCGAGGCTGATGCCTTCCTGTTCAAAGATGGCCTTGAGTTCGCCCCTTGTGTTCAGGGATGCCAGCGCGCTTTCGAGTGCTTTTGCAAGATCGGTTTCGTCGGCTTTTACGGCCATGCCTACCGGCCACCCGTTGGGGGGGAGCCCCATCAAAGCAAGAGTGGCAAAGGCGTAATCAGCGCTGGGCGCTTTCGCTGCATGCAGTTCTGCTTCAATTTGCGCCTTGGTGGCAAGGACGGCGGCCACCTTGCCAGAAAACAAGGCGGCCATTGCTTCTGCGGGTGAATTGAGAATGCTGACCTTGTCGCGCAGCTTTCCCCCCTGCGCGCCAAGCAGAGCGCTTGCGGCAGCGGTTCCGCGTTCGACACCGAGTGGCAGGCCTTGCAGGTCGTCAACTGTGTTGATCTGGGCGACCTGTTTCTTGTTGTGCACAAAAACCACGGTTTCGCGGTAGTACGGCGCGAATATCAGGGACTGGCGGTTTCCCTGGATGAAATTGCGGTCGACGGGGACGTGCAGCATCACATGGGCTGGGCCATAACCGAGGTAGTGACCGCGCCACACCATGTTGCGCAGGTCGTCCATCATGTTTTCTCCCGCGTCAAAGGGCAGCAATGACAACTTGAGCCCCATCTCCTTGGCCAGCGCGGCTGCCAGAGCCACCTCGACTCCCTGGAGGGCGCCGGTGGTGCCATATGAGAACGGCGCAAAGTCCTTGTAGACCGCTACTTTGAGCACGCCACCGGCACGCACCTTTTCAAGTTCGGCATTTGCCCACAACGGGCTGATGCCTGTGAGACCCATGGAAACGGCTTGCGCGAAGCGGCGCCGGTTGATACCCGTCATTGTTGCTCCTGTATTTGTGGTTGTACTTGGGCGTGGCGACATTGTTGCCACGCCGGCTTTTCTTGTTTATTTTTCGCGACGTGTTTCCAGGTAGGTCTTGATGGCCCAGATTGCTTCCTGCGACAGGGTGCCTTCGAACGGTGGCATGTAGACGCGGCCGTCACGGGTACGCCCACGGCGCACGGTGGTTGCGTAGAAGTCGTCAATTTCCTTGAAGCAGGCGGCTTTCTTTCCTGCATCGGCAAGACCTGTGCAGTCGGCGTCGAGTTTGCGCAGGTCTGGGGCGATACCGCCAGAAATGGCTTCCAGACCATGGCAGCGCGCGCAGTTCTGGTTGTAAGCCGAAGTGCCTATGCGCAACGCTTCTTTGGTGGCTGGGCCGGTGCGGTAGGGGTTTTCTGCGCGCCATTTGTCGCCAAGCTGTGGCAGGCTTTTCGTGTCAACCGCTTGTGGCGTCACGTCACCATGTGCCAAGGCGACCAGAGGCGAACACCCAATCAATAACGCGCATGTGATCGCGGACACAGGCCGACTCAGCCAAAAATTTCTCATGTTCTTCCTCTAAACAAAAATATCTAACAGTTAAATGCAGGCCATATGCCGCACACTTCAGTATGGAAGCAAATCCTGTACCGCAGAAAGCCGTGGTCAAAGCAGGTGCCAACTGCGGTAACTTGTTTCAAGTTAGAGCGTTTGCTTTTGGATTGCCATAAATTAGAGCAGTTGTGTCTTTCCATGTCGGATTGTAGAATTCCGCCCGACAGAACATAACTAAACACATCTATCTGTCAATGGTTGTAGCGCGTCGGTTGAGCGCATACAAAGGCAAGACGGAGGAGACATGTACGACCTGAGAACCTCGGGGCTGGCTGATGCGGTAGGGTTAATGGACCCTGCGGTGATAACTAGCTCGCATCAACGATGCAGCAATTTTGGCTTGACCGAGTCGGACTTGCCTGACTTCTGCCGCATTTCCAAACCTGAGCTTGACGAGCGTCTGGAGGTCAACCGCGCACTCCATCTGCATGCGCTGCCAGTCATGGAGTCGCTCTACGAGCAGATATCGAACACCCACAACATGGTAATGCTGACGGACTCGGATGGTCTGATTCTGCATGCGTTAGGGGACAACGACTTTCTGGAAAAGGCAGACAAGGTCGCGCTCTCGCCGGGAGTGTCGTGGTCGGAGCGGCACAAGGGAACCAATGCAGTGGGTACGGCGTTGTACGAGAGACGGCCTGCGGTGGTGAATGGTCCAGAGCACTACCTCCGGGCCAACCATTTTCTGACCTGTTCCTGCGCCCCGATTGTTGACCCGCACGGCCAGGTCATTGGCGCGCTGGATGTGAGCGGTGATCACCGTGGGTTCCACCGGCATACGCTGGCACTGGTCAATATGTCTGCGCAGATCATTGGCAACCAGCTTTTTGCCGAGGCCTTCCCTGAAGGTATACGCATTCATTTTCATGCCAGGGCCGAATTCATTGGCACCATCGTTGAAGGTATCGTGGCATTCACGCCAACTGGGCGACTGCTTTCTGCAAACCGGAGTGCGCAGTACCAGTTGGGAATGTCCATCAATGCATTGCAGGCCCATACCTTTTCATCTCTTTTCGGTTTACCGATGTCCAGCCTGCTGGACCATTACCGGTCTGCGAATCCCGGGTTACTCAGCCTGTCCTTGAACAGTGGCGCCACTGTACGTGCACGTGCCGAGTTCAGGACGCCTTCTCTGATGTTCGCCTCGATGGGATGGACCGATTCTTCTATGGGGATTCCCGCCATGCTGCAACCGGGCGAGAATGCCCGTACCGCTGTGGATACCGCACCAGCCGGTCCACTCAAACAGGCTGCGCGTGTTGCAAGCCTGAATTGTCTGGACGTTGGTGACAAACAGGTTGCGCATGCGGTCCAGATGGTGTCCAAGATCAAGGGGCGGGATATTCCGATTCTTATTCTTGGTGAAACCGGGACTGGCAAGGAGCTTTTGGCCAAGGCCATCCACAATGACTCGCATCGCAACCAAGCCGAATTTGTTGCGGTCAATTGCGCGTCTATTCCGGAAAGTCTGATCGAGTCCGAGCTCTTCGGGTACCACGAAGGCGCGTTCACGGGAGCGAAGAAAAAGGGCGGCATCGGAAAGATAGTTCAGGCCAACGGGGGGACACTTTTCCTGGACGAAATCGGTGACATGCCGTTACCGCTGCAGGCGAGGTTGCTGCGGGTTCTGCAGGACCGCATAGTCACCCCCCTGGGAGGTACAAAATCGATTCCGGTGGATATTGCCGTTATCTGTGCAACCAACCGCGATTTGAAAGACATGATCTCGAAAGGTCAGTTTCGAGATGATCTTTACTACCGTCTCGTCGGGCTGGTAGTTCGCCTGCCGGCGCTGCGCATACGGACCGACATGCCGGTTCTTGTAGAAAAAATCCTGGGCGCCGAGTCTGTAGCCGCCAATACGACCTACCGCCTGGATGCCGATGTGCTGTCGCTTTTCCAGAAGTACAGCTGGCCTGGCAATATCCGCCAGCTCAACAATGTGTTGCGAACAGCGTGTGTGATGGCCGGGTCAGACGGCGTTATCCGGCACCAGGATTTGCCTGAAGACCTGCTTGATGAAATGTTGGCTTCCTCAAACCCTCCAGAAACAGCTTGGCAAAATCTGCAGAGTGTCAACTTGTCCGATGTGCCCGCAGCGGGCATTCCAGCCACTGGCAAGCCAGCGGCTGTCGCACCCGAGATGAAGCTGGAGGATATGCAGATTGCAGCGATGGCCGCTGCGTTGGCGCAGCACAACGGAAACCTGTCGTCTGCTGCGCGTGCGTTGGGTGTGTCAAGAAATACGGTGTACCGCAAGCTGGAGCATCTGCAGTCGGGCAGGTCGCGGCGCAGCTAGGTTTGCGCCATTCAGGGTGGAAGCTGGCCGTTCCACCAAAGCGTTTCGAGCTCTTGCCATACCCGCTGCACATTCAGCGGATGGCGCTTGGCATAGCCACTCCATTGTTGCCAGGGCCCAGTGAACTCTGTGGCAATGCTGTTCATATCGCCCCCTCTTTTAATCTGGTCCACCACGGTACTGGCCAGTTTGGCCAAGTACTGGTGGGTGGTGTCCATGGTTTGCTCGACGGTCCCCACCCCAGCGCCGACAAATTGGCGCACAGGCCACTCCTTGAATTGGCGCAAGGCATCGAGCCATCCGTAAACAGATGCTTCTTGCATTTCAGGAATGCGTTCGCGGTAGGCGAGCCCGCCACCAAACAGAACACCGGAGCGTGGCTCAAAAAGGGCCAGGTCGCCGTGGCTGTGCGCGTGGGCGAAGACCTTGACGGCAAAACGCTGGCGCGCGATGGCGACGCTGTCGCCTGATGCCAGTGTTCTGTTGGGCAGCACAATGCGCGTCTGGCGCATGGCCTGGGCACCTACGAGCCGGGTCAGGGCCTGCAAGCACATCTGGCAGCGTTGCCGCATCAACTGCCGGGTCTGGGCACTGGCATAGATGGGCAGGTGTGCAAAGGCTGCATTGCCCAGCACATGCTCGGGATGGGCATGGGTGTTGACGACACCGACGATGGGCATCTTCAATTCGGATTCAACCGTTTTTGCCAGTGCCCGTCCGGCACTTGCATGAGCCCCAGGATCCACAACCAGCACACCATGGGATCCTGCAACGATGCCAGTGTTCACTACCAGCCCACCGTTGTCAGCGTTCGGTTCTTCGTTGTGGGCATCCAGCACGTAGATGTGCGACGCCAGTTGCCGCAGCCGAAGCGGCACCGGCTGCGGCGACAGTGGCAGGGCGAACGCTGCCAGCGACCCTATGAATGCGCGCCGCTTCAGGGACACAACTGCTTTCGAGGTGCGGTTGAACTGTTGGGGCGTACATGGGGTGGCATGATTTTGCGGTGTTTGGGTTGATGCCGGCGCGTGGAAGAGTCTACTGTTGGGCAGCCCTGTTGGAGCTGCGCACAGACTGCAGAGGAGTGCTGGTAAGCCCAATTTGCCCTGGCATCATTCGTGCTGATACTTAGTGATCGACTTCGAGCCACTATATTCAGGCACGCGCGGCAATAGGCCTCTTACGCTTCTCATGGAATCCTTGAAATGACTGACCTGATGCGAATGCGGTGGTTTTCCGTGATGGGAATACCTGGCAAGAAAAAACTGTCATGCCCGCAGCAGGCGGCCGCGCGGGCAGCGGTCCAGCCCGAGCAGATTCTTCTGCTGTGGTTGGCATTTTTCGGCCTGCTTCTGTTCGCAACTGCGTGGTTGTGGAAGCTTGGCATATGGCACACGCTGGTCTCGGCTGACCCTACTTTTCTGACCGTCATCATCGTACTGATTTTTTTCGGCTCGACTTTCTGGTGTGGATTTCGCAGCGTTCGCCTGGCCCAGCAACGGCATGCACTTTCGCTGGTGGTCCAACGCCTGCAGTCCCAGCCCGATACGCTGGTTGCTGCACTCGACAGCTTGGGGGTGGATCGCCGCACCGACTGGATCTATGCCTATTTCCGGGATATTCTTTCCAAAGGTCCACAAGGCTGGCGCGAGAACGGCCAGCTCACTGACCTGTTGGCCGAACGCGCGCACGGCCCGCACGAAAGCGCGTGGTGGGTCAACGGCATCCAGCTCAAGCTGGGCCTGCTGGGCAAGGTCATTGGCTTCTCGATCCTGGCGCTGCAGATTGGCGCCATGGAGTCGTTCGATCCGGGGCAGTCGCAGCTGTTCCTGAAGAATCTGACGAATGGCCTGGGCATTGCGTTGCTGACTACCATGACGGGCCTTGCTGCCAACATTCTGCTGGGGCTGCAACTGACCCGGCTGGACCGGGTGGCCGATGAACTGGTGGCCGATGCCCTGTCGATTGCGGAGAGCGATCTCGGGCCGGCTTTCGGCCAAGCCACCTGAGAGTCCGGCATGGGGTTCAAGCGGCGTCAGCGGGAAGCGGAGTCCGATCCGTTCTACGACATGTTGTTCAACATGCTGATTGCTTTCGTTTTCTGTTTCATCATTGCCATGCTGGCATTCAATCCCAAGGCCAGAAAGTCGGGCGACATTCCCGCCAAAGCCGAATACATCGTTACCGTCACCTGGCCCGACAACAACCCCAACGATGTGGACGCCTGGTTGCAGGACCCGGCGGAAAACCTCTTGTGGTTCCGCCAGCGCGATATCGGCTTGATGCACCTTGACCGCGATGACCGTGGCGCGAGCAACAACAGCGTGGTCGTCAATGGCCGTGCGATCAGCAATCCAATTCGCCAGGAGATGGCGACGTTGCGGGGCATCGTCGCCGGCGAATACATTGTCAATGCCCACTACTACGACTCGAAGGATGGCAAGCCTGTTGATGTGACGGTCACTGTCGTCAAGGTCAACCCGCGTGCGGATATCGTGTACTACGGCACTGTACAAATTCCGGCCAAAGGTGAGGAGCGCACCCTGGTCCGTTTCACGCTGGACGGGCAGGGTGAAGTCATCAACATCAATACCCTGCCCAAAACAATTGTTCAAAGAACAGGACTATGAGTACCTCCCTACTGCTGTTGACCGCAACCTATTCGCTTCTGGCATTCTTGCTGCTGTGTCTGTGCTTCTGGACACGATGGCCGATAGTCCTGAAGGTGCTGCTGATCGGCGTGGTTACCGTCTTTTATTTTCTGGCGTACGAGCATGTGCACGGCGTACTCGGCTGGCCCGCAGAAGAAGCGCCGCCCAAGCGCTTTGTCCTGCTGGCGGTGGTGGTGGACGAACCGAGCAAGGAGCGTGGCACCAAGGGCAGCATCTTTGTGTGGCTGAACGGCATTGAAGACAACCGTCCGGTGGCCGAACCACGCAGCTACCGACTGCCTTACGAAAAAGACCTGCACAGCCTCTTCAGCGAGGCCATGAAGAAAAACCGCCAGGGCATCAGCCAGATGGGTACCACGGAACCCAAGGCCGGGCCCAAAGGCTTTTCCTGGCTGCGCCCTCCGGGCAATGACAAGCTCACCATCAAAATCAGCGATCTGCCGCGCCCGCAGTTGCCGGAGAAATGATGGCACGTACCCCACTTTTACTGGCCTGTCTCGCCATGGCGCTGGGGACAACGGGATGTACCCGTGTTGCCAGCGACAGCTACTTTCCGTTGCACACTGGTGCAGATTGGACCTACGAGCTGCAGACAGAAATAGCCGTCCCACCGGTCGATGCCTTCTTGCGCATGTCGGTAGACCGGGCCGTCACCATCGATGGCAAGGACGTGGCAGTACGGCGCAGTGCATCAGGGGCGGAGTACTACCTGCTCAGTGATGCAACAGGCATCCGACGCGTGGCCACCCGGGTTGATCTGGACGAGGAAGCCCAGCGCGACGAGCCACCCAGAATGGTGTTGCCGCAGCCGGCGGTGCTGGGTGCGGAATGGGAGGTATCGACAGTTCCGTATTTGCTGATGCGCAACGCAGAATTCCCACGTGAGCTCAAGCACCGGCACAAAACCATGATGCGGTACCGGATCGAGGCGGTTGCAGAGACCGTCGAAGTACCAGCTGGCACATTCACCGACTGCTTGCGCGTCAAGGGCGTCGCCAGCTTCAAGCTGTTCAAGGACCCCATACAAGGTTTTGCCGACCAGCCCATCATCGCCACCGAGTGGTATTGCAAAGGGGTGGGGCTGGTGCAATTCGACCGGGAAGAGTTGGTCAACTCATCGTTTTTGACTGGCGGAAAAATTCGCTACCGGCTGGTGGACTACCACCTCTAGCACCGACCTGATCACCTTCGTGTGGCATCGATTGCCAGCCGAAAAAACCACGCGCGCCAGCAGCCAGTTCCGGCTTTTTTCATGGCCATTACGCTATGCAAATCACTTCATAACGTGTGTTCCATTGAGGCCGCGCCAACTTGGAACAGGCGCTGTCGATTGCGTCATATCCGAGCAGGCATGCCGCTACCGTGCAGCCACGGTCACGTGCTTTGCCGCAACACGTCGGGCATCGGCAAACATCGGCCCCCTACAGAGGGGGAATGCAACGCTCGGGTGCGCGCACTGTCCATGAAATCGACGTGGTATGCAATTTGCTGATTTCACCACTCAGGTGCTGCAAGTCGCGGCCCGTTAACGTGGACAGGAGACATTTATGGACATGCTCGAACCGGGCAAATTTGGCACAGCAGTGCCCTTCAAGAAACGCTATGGCAACTACATCGGGGGCCAGTGGGTTGAGCCTGCCGGCAAACAGTATTTCGAAAACCTGACCCCTGTCACTGGCCAAGTATTCTGTGAAATCCCACGCTCGACAGCGGAAGACGTCGAGCGCGCATTGGACGCCGCGCACAAGGCCAAGGCCGCCTGGGGCAAGACTTCGCCCACCGAGCGCGCCAACATCCTGAACAAGATCGCCGACCGCATGGAAGCCAACCTGCCCATGCTGGCTGCCGCCGAGACCTGGGACAACGGCAAGCCGATCCGCGAGACAACGTTTGCCGACCTGCCACTGGGCGTGGACCATTTCCGCTACTTCGCGGCCTGCGTGCGCTCACAGGAAGGCGGCGTCAGCGAAATCGACCACCAGACCTACGCCTACCATTTCCATGAGCCCATCGGCGTGGTCGGCCAGATCATTCCCTGGAACTTCCCGCTGCTGATGGCCATCTGGAAGCTGGCCCCCGCGCTGGCCGCCGGCAACTGCGTGGTGCTCAAGCCCGCCGAGCAGACCCCCGTGTCCATCCTTGTGCTGCTGGAGCTCATCGGTGACCTGCTGCCCCCGGGCGTGCTCAACGTGGTCAACGGTTTCGGCCTCGAGTGCGGCAAGCCACTGGCATCGAGCAACCGCATCGGCAAGATCGCCTTCACCGGCGAAACCACCACCGGCCGCCTGATCTCGCAGTACGCCAGCCAGAACCTGATTCCCGTCACGCTGGAACTCGGCGGCAAGTCGCCCAACATCTTCTTTGCCGATGTGATGAGCAAGGACGACAGCTTCTTCGACAAGGCGCTCGAAGGCTTTGCCCTGTTCGCGCTGAACCAGGGTGAAGTCTGCACCTGCCCGTCGCGCGTGCTGATCCAGGAATCGATCTACGACCGTTTCATCGAACGCGCCGTGGCCCGCGTGGCTGCCATCAAGCAGGGCAACCCACTCGACATGGACACCATGATTGGCGCGCAGGCATCGAGCGAACAGCTCGAAAAAATCCTGTCCTACCTCGACATTGGTCGCCAGGAAGGTGCGCAATTGCTGATCGGTGGCGAGCGTAACAACTTGCCCGGCGACCTGGCTGGTGGCTACTATGTCAAACCCACCGTGTTCAAGGGCCACAACAAGATGCGCATCTTCCAAGAGGAAATCTTTGGCCCTGTGGTGTCGGTCACCACCTTCAAGGACGAGGAAGAAGCCCTGTCGATCGCCAATGACACGCTGTACGGTCTGGGCGCTGGCGTGTGGAGCCGCGACATGAACACCGCCTTCCGCATGGGCCGCGGCATTCAGGCCGGCCGTGTCTGGACCAACTGCTACCACCACTACCCGGCACACGCCGCGTTCGGCGGCTACAAGCAGTCGGGCATTGGCCGCGAAAACCACAAAATGATGCTGGACCACTACCAGCAGACCAAGAACTTGCTGGTCAGCTACAGCGAGAACAAGCTCGGTTTCTTCTGATCGCTGAGGAGCCCCTGGAGAATTGCCCTGCGCAGCCAACCGGCCGCGCAGGGCTTTTTGTTTTAACCCCTGCCTGGGAATTTGATGACCGAAACCGTTTTACGCGTGACCGCGACCGATGCCGCGTTGGCCCTGATAAACACCGTGCAGTCCAAGCACGGTCCGGTGATGTTCCACCAGTCGGGTGGCTGCTGCGACGGCAGTGCACCCATGTGTTATCCCAAGGGCGAATTCATCGTCGGCGACTACGACCGCTTGCTCGGCCACATCGGCGGCGTCCCCTTCTATATCAGCGGGCCGCAGTTCGAGTACTGGCAACACACCCAACTCATCATCGACGTGGTGCCAGGGCGGGGCGGCATGTTCTCGCTGGAGGGGCCTGAAGGCCTGCGTTTCCTGACCCGTTCCAGACTGTTCACCGATGCCGAATGGGCCATCCTTGTGGCTGAAGAAAGCGCGAGCGCTGGCTGAGGTGTACCAGTCGGGTGCTGGAGACAGATTTATGAGAAAAAATGCAGTGATCCTGCATGAAACCTGAATAGGTTGCTCTCTATTTTGTAGTTAAAGCGGGCACCACCGAAGGCGGCGCCAAGGGGGTCTCTGCGCCGTGTGCCAGCAGGCCGTGCTGCAGCGCATACTGCATGAGCTGTGCTGCGTTGTCGACGCCAAGCTTGCGGTAGATGCTGGTCTGGTGGTTGTAGACCGTTTTCAGGCTGAGGTTGAAATCGTCAGCCAACTGTTTGACCGCGCGGCCCCGTGCCAACTGCTGGAAGAGGATGAACTCCCGCTGGCTGAGCTGCATGTGCGGCAGGTCCGCCGTGTCGCACGCGAGCGCGCTGGCGATATCGGCCGACAGGTAACGCTGGCCAGCAGCCACCTTGCGCACGGCGTGGCCAAATTCCTCGGGCGCGCTGCGCTTGGAGAGGTAGCCGGTGGCGCCAAAATCAAAAGCCTGCTGCACCAGTGTGGACGTGTCGTGCATAGAGAAGATCAGCACACCGATTTCCGGGCTGCGCATCCGCAGCCGCTGCAGGGTGTCCAGGCCACCGCGCCCCGGCATTGACAGGTCCAACACCACCACATCGGCGCTGTGGTCCAGCAGCCACTGGTAGGCCGCTTCACCGGTATCGCACTCTGCCACCACGTCCATGTCGGGTTCCAGTGAAAGCAACCGGCGGTAGCCCGAGCGCACCACCGGATGGTCGTCGGCAATCAGCACGCGTATCGGCATATCGGGAAATTTTCCTATTCTGGTTTGCGGCTGGCTGGGCAACACTGTCGGGCTACAAAAAATAGATTCACCGGGACAATTTTCATGAAAACCAAGCGCGTTCACACACTGGCGGGCGGAAGCATACCGTTTCCCGCAAAGCTGCTGTCGCTGGCCATCCTTTCCGTTATGAACGCCTCTGCGCTGGCGCAAGAAGTGCCAACGCTCAATGAGGTGACTGTGATTGGCACCACACCATTGTCGGGTTTTGGCGTACCCAAGGAGCAGATTCCCGCCAACGTGCAAAACGCGACGGCCGATGACATCCAGCGCAGCGGCTCGAACGACCTGTCGGACTTCATGAACCGCAATCTCGGCAGCGTGCACGTCAACGAGATCACGAACAACCCGTACGCTCCTGACGTCAACTACCGCGGCTACACCGCGTCGCCCCTGCTGGGTACGCCGCAAGGTCTGTCGATCTACCTCGATGGCGTACGACTGAACCAGCCCTTCGGCGATGTGGTCAGCTGGGACCTGATTCCGAAGGCCGCCATCTCCACCGTCACGCTGATGCCAGGTTCCAACCCGCTTTACGGCCTGAACACCTTGGGCGGTGCGATCGCGCTGACCACCAAGGACGGTATCAACAACCCTGGTACTTCGCTGCAGTTGCTGGCTGGCAGCAACCGTCGCCGCTCGCTCGAACTGGAGACCGGCGGTTCCACCGCCCATGGCCTGCATTGGTACACCACTGGCACGCTGTTTCGCGAGAACGGCTGGCGCGACGATTCTCCGAGCCGTGTCGGCCAGCTCTTCGGCAAGGTCGGCCACAAGGACCGTATGGGCGATGTGAACCTGTCGCTAGCATATGCCGATAACTCGCTGTACGGCAACGGCCTGCAGGAACAGCGTCTGTTGCAGCAGCGCTACGACAGCGTGTTCACCAAGCCCGACATCACCGACAACAAGTCGGTTTTCCTGAACCTGTCCGGTTCGCGCGAATTGGCCAAGGACGTGAAGTTCTCGGGCAATGCCTACTACCGCCGCCTGCGCACGTCGACCTTCAATGGCGACATCAACGAGGATTCGCTCGACCAGAACGTTTACCTCAACGCCGCTGGCCGTACCTACCTGCGCGCGTTGCCGGGCAACCCGTATGGTCTGTCGACTACTTATACCGAGAACGCGACCAACACGCCATTCCCGTACCTGTCGTGCATCTACCAGGCAATGATCCAGGACGAACCCGGCGAGAAGTGCACTGGCCTGCTGAACCGCTCGTCGACCCGTCAGAGCAACTACGGCGTCACCGGCCAGGTGTCGTTTGCCGGTGACCTCGGTGGCAACCGCAACCAGTTCGTCGTAGGCGGTGGCTTCGACAAGAGCCGCAGCAACTTCCAGCAGACCGCACAGCTCGGCTATCTGAACGCCGACCGCAGTGTGACCGGCATTCCCTACTTCGCTGACGGTGTGACCGGCGGTGACGTGGACGGCGAGCCTTTCGACACCCGCGTCAATCTCAACGGCCGTATCCGCACGGGCAGCGTGTTCCTCGCCAACACCACCAGCTTCGGCACACAGTTGCACTTGTCGGTGTCGGGACGTTACAACCACACCGAGGTCAACAACCGCGATTTCATCACGCCGACCGGCATCAATTCGCTCAGCGGTGACCACACTTTTGGCCGCTTCAACCCGGCGATCGGCCTGGCTTTCACGCCATCGCGGGAGATCAGCGTTTACGCAGGCTACAACGAAGCCAGCCGTGCGCCGACCTCGATCGAACTGGGGTGCGCCAACCCTGAAAACGAGTGCAAGCTGCCCAATGCCCTGGCCGGTGACCCACCGCTGAATCAGGTGGTGTCCAAGACCATTGAAGCGGGCCTGCGTGGCCGCATAGGCAGCAACCTGTCGTGGAATGCCGGTGTGTTCCGTTCGGAAAACCGCGACGACATCCTGTTCGTGGCCGGCAGCACGCCCGGCTTCGGTTACTTCAAGAACTTCGGAAAGACCCGTCGCCAGGGCATCGAGTTGGGCATGAACGGCCGCAGCAGTGGTTTCCATGTCGGCGCAAACTACACCTACCTGCTTGCCACCTTCGAAACGCCAGATTCGTTCAGCGCCAACGCCAACAGCTCGAACGGCCCGGCGGCCGCCGGCAACCCAGGTCTGGAGGGTGCGATCACGGTTCGCCCTGGTGACCAAATCCCGCTTATCCCGCGCCACTTGTTCAAGGTCAACGCCGACTACCAGGTCAACGCTGCTTGGTCGTTGGGCCTTAACCTGATCGCCGTGTCCAGCGCGCTGGCGCGTGGCAACGAAAATGGGGGGCACCAGCCCGATGGCCGTTTCTACCTCGGCTCCGGCCGCAGTGCCGGCTATGGTGTGCTGAACTTCACGACCAACTACCGCGCTACGCCGCAGCTCGAATTCTTCGCCCAGATCAACAACTTGCTGGACCGTGAATACGCGTCGGCTGCCCAGCTCGGCTCTACGCCGATCACCGCCGGCGGGGCCTTCCAGGCCCGTCCATTCGGTGGCTCCGGCGCAGCCGGCTACCCGCTGCAGAACTCGACCTTCTACGCACCAGGCGCTCCGCGTGCACTGTTCGTTGGGCTGCGCTACCAGTTCGACAAGCCAGCGCAATAGCCGCGCAGGGTCGCAGGCAGCGCGAGGGCTTTGCAGGTACGATGTGGCGAAAATTGCGGACATGGTTCGCAAGACAGGGGACAAAACCATCGTGCTGTTTCAATCGCGTTCGCTCAGGTTGCTTTCGGTCACCGCGTTGCTGCTGCTGGGGGCGGCGGGCCAGGCGCTGGCAGCGCCTTCGTTACAGGACCCCTTCCAGTCCACACAGTGGCCACAATTGCGCCAGGAATTCCTGGGCACTGGCCAGGCTTTTTTTGATTCCCGGGTCAAGGTGGTCGGTCCCCGCTTTGCCGACGACCCGATGAACGTGCCCATCGCTGTCGATGCCTCTGCACTGGTGGCCGATGGTCTGCGGGTGGTCAGAATGGTGGTGGTGGTGGAGCGCAACCCCATCCGCAAAGTGCTGGAGTTCATGCCCGACGGTGTGCTGCCCCGGCTCGCCTTCCGTTTCAAGCTGGAACAGGCGTCGCCGGTAAGGGTTGCCGTGCTCGATGACCAGGGTGTCTGGCACATCGGCGGCGTGCAGGTCGATGCCTCTGGCGGCGGTTGCACCGTGGCCGGCGTGACCCGGGCCGATGGCTCCTGGAGCCGGACCCTGAACAACGTCCAGACACGGTTTTTCCAGGACATTCTCGGCGGGTCTGCGGCACGCCTGCGGATGCGCATCATGCACCCCATGGATACCGGCCTGGTCGCTGGCATCCCGGCCTTCTACATCGAGCAGCTCCGGCTGTCCGACGCGGCCGGGCAGGCGGTGCTGCGGCTTGCGCTGTACGAACCCGTTTCCGAAAATCCAACCTTTTCTTTTGACTTTGGCAGCCGTCCACGCACTGCGCTGCAGCTCGTGGGTTCCGACAACAACGGCAACCGCGTTGCCGCAGAGGTGGTGCCGTGAACCCGCTGCGCCACTTGGCCTGTGCCGTTGTGCTGGTGCTGTGCAGCGCTGGTGGTTTTGCACAGGCGCCCGATTACCAGCTCAAGGCCAGGGCAGTGGCCAAAGACACCTGGGTGATTGAAGGCGCGAACGACGACTTTTCCCGGCAAAACGGGTGCAACATCATCAACACCGGGTTCATCGCGACCTCGGCGGGTACGCTGGTCATCAACACCGGGCCTTCGCGGCAGTACGGCGAGCAGCAGCGCAAGCTGATCCAGCGCACCACCCGCCAGCCCGTGGTGGCCGTATTCAACCTCAACCTGCATCCCGATTACTTCTTTGGCAACCAGGCCTGGGCCGACGTACCGAGCTTCGCCTTGCCTGGCAGTCGCCGTGGCATGCAGGCCGAAGGGGGCGCCTACGCCGACAACCTCTACAAGCTCTGCGGCGACTGGATGCTGGGCACCGAGTCCACGCCTGCGGCCCGGCCGCTGGAGCCCGCCACGCAGCAATGGGGCGACCACCAGATTGTCCTGAAACGCCTGCACGGCCATACGTCTGACGACCTGGTGTTGCTCGACAAATCCACCGGGGTGGTTTTTGCGGGCGGGCTGGTTTTTGCGAACAGAGCACCCACCACGCCACACGCCGACGTGGCGGCCTGGCTTGACAGCCTGCAGCGGCTGGAAAAAGACATGGCCGACCTGCCGGCCAGCCTTGTGGTTCCCAGCCACGGGCCAGTCGACCAGGGGCGCGCGGGGCTGGCACAGACCCGGCGTTACATCACCTGGCTTGATGCGGCGCTACGGACCGCCGCATTGCAGGGGCTGGACTTGGTGGAGGCGATGCAGTTGCCGTTGCCCGCCGAATTCAAGGGGTTTGCTGCCATGGACGCTGAATTTCCTCGCAGCGTTGTTCATCTCTACCCCGCCTACGAGAAGAAGGCGCTGGCGGGCGATTTGCAGAAGTGAAACGCCTGCCATTGGCGTTCACATTTGGAGCAATTGGTAGAGCCCGGTACACCGGTGTTCTCCGGTTGGCACAGACACTTCCCTCGGTAGGCAATTTTCCCGAGTTTTTCGGGGTGGTGTCGGCTGGCATAGATTTTGCCCTTTAGAGTTGGCTCGTCGTCGACTGCGTATACGCCAGAGACGGAGTTACAGGCCATTCTTGGATGGTCCCACAATCACTAAAAGGAGATAAAAAACCATGCGGAAACTACTTCTCTCAGCCTTGGTTCTGGCGGCGGTCAGCAGCCTGACCGCCCAGGCCGCTGTCACCGACAGCATGATCGAGCAGGAGGCGAAAACGGGCAAAGAAGTTCTTTCTTACGGCCTGGGTACCCGCGGTCAGCGGTTCTCGCCACTGACGCAGATCAATACCAAGTCGATCAAGACGCTGGCACCGGCGTGGAGCTTCTCCTTCGGTGGGGAAAAGCAGCGTGGCCAGGAATCCCAGCCGCTGATCAACAACGGCAAGATGTTCGTCACGGCGTCCTACTCGCGCATCTTCGCGATCGATACCAAGACGGGCAAGAAACTCTGGAAGTATGAGCACCGCCTGCCAGAAGGCATCATGCCGTGCTGCGACGTGGTGAACCGTGGTGCCGCCCTGTATGACAACCTCGTCATCTTCGGCACGCTGGACGCCCAACTGGTTGCGCTCGACCAGACCACCGGCAAGGTTGTCTGGAAAGAAAAGATTGACGACTTCGCTGCTGGTTACAGCTACACCGCCGCACCGCTGATCGCCAAGGGCCTGGTCCTGACCGGCGTTTCCGGCGGCGAATTCGGCGTGGTGGGCCGTGTTGAGGCACGTGACGCCAAGACTGGCAAGATGGTCTGGACCCGTCCGACCGTTGAAGGCCACATGGGTACGCTCAACGGTAAGGACAACGGCATCACCGGTACCACCAACGCCACCTGGCCTGGTGAACTGTGGAAGACCGGTGGCGCTGCCACCTGGCTCGGCGGCACTTACGATCCTGAAACTGGCTTGGCTTACTTCGGTACCGGTAACCCCGGCCCCTGGAACAGCCACCTGCGCAAGGGTGACAACCTGTACTCCTGCTCCACGGTTGCTGTGGATGTTGCCACTGGCAAGATCGTCTGGCACTACCAGAACACCCCCAACGACGGTTGGGACTTCGACGGTGTGAACGAGTTCGTGACTTTCGACATGGACGGCAAGCGCGTCGGCGGCAAGGCCGACCGCAACGGCTTCTTCTATGTCAACGACGCGAAGACCGGCAAGCTGATCAACGCCTTCCCGTTCGTCAAGAAAGTGACCTGGGCCACCGGCATCGATTTGAAGAGCGGCCGTCCGAACTACGTTCCTGAAAACCGTCCTGGCGATCCAACCGCTGGCGCTGACGGCAAGAAGGGCGCAACCGTGTTCGCTGCGCCGTCCTTCCTGGGCGGCAAGAACCAGATGCCCATGGCCTACAGCCCGAAAACTGGCATGTTCTACGTTCCTTCCAACGAATGGGGCATGGACATCTGGAACGAGCCTGTGAGCTACAAGAAGGGCGCGGCCTACCTGGGCGCTGGCTTCACCATCAAGACCATCAACGACGACTACATCGGCGCATTGCGCGCTATCGACCCCAAGACGGGCAAGATCGCATGGGAAGTCAAGAACGGCGCGCCTCTGTGGGGTGGCGTCATGACGACCGCGGGTGACCTGGTGTTCTGGGGCACGCCAGAGGGTTACCTGAAGGCAGCTGACGCCAAGACCGGCAAGGTCGTGTGGCAGTTCCAGACTGGTTCCGGCATTGTGGCGCCACCTGTCACCTGGCAGGAAGGCGACACGCAGTACCTGGCCGTGGTGTCCGGTTGGGGTGGCGCGGTCCCACTGTGGGGTGGTGACGTTGCAAGCAAGGTGAACTACCTCGAGCAGGGTGGCTCGGTGTGGGTGTTCAAGCTCGCTGGCAAGTAATTTGCTGACTAAAGGGGGGATGCCGGTAGCGGCATCCCCCCTTTTTTTTGAAAACTGTTGACTGTGAAATCTTCCAATCCGCGCAAGCGGCCTAACCTGAAAAAATCATGAGTTGCAACAAAAGAATACTGGGCGCCATGCTGGTGTGCCTGTCCATCACCGCCTGTGCGGGCGAGGCCAAAGTCGCCAAGGACAACCCCGCCGCCAAGGAGTTGGCCAACAAGAACGGGTGCATGTCGTGTCACGACATCGGCACCAAGATCATCGGCCCTTCCTTTGTGCAGATCGCCGAAAAATACAAGGGCCAGGCCGATGCTTCCGCCGTGCTGGTGAAGAAGGTCAAAGAGGGTGGAAAAGGTGTGTGGGGCCGTATTCCCATGCCTGCCAACGAGAACGTGCCGGAAAAAGACCTGTCCACGATGGTCGGCTGGATTCTTGCGCAGTAGTTGTTAGGCGGCGAGGCAGCCTCCTTGCAGGCTGAAAGCGGGGGAAGCGCCGCGGTGCCCGCCTTGGCGCTCCTGGTGGCACAGACCCAAGGCGCGTAAGTACCCCTTGGTGCTTTGCTCAGTCTCTTCGCGTACCGAGCCTTTCGCCACTTACAATCAAGTCAAGCAGGATGGGCGCCCTAAGGCGTTGATTTACAGGCCCTCTTTTTTGCTGTCCAGGTGACGAACCACGGTGTCATGGGTTCAATGCTTTCCAGCCGGACCAAAATTGAGAAGGGTTAGCCGTCTATGACAGCTAACCCTTTTTTCATTTTTCACACGCAGCAGCGTGTATTGAGAGCCGACGCACGATGAGCAAGGCGTTCACCAAAGAAACCGACAGCGACGACGATGGAGACGCTGACCTTGGGTTGCCTGCCTTGCCTGCCGGTGGCAAGAATTACATCACCCCACAGGGCTACGCAAGCCTGCGTGCCGAACTGCTCAGTCTGATGGACGACGAGAGGCCCAAGGTGGTGGAAGCGGTGCATTGGGCAGCGAAGAACGGTGACCGCTCGGAGAATGGTGACTACATCTACGGTAAAAAACGCCTCCGCGAAATCGACCGGCGCATTCGCTTCCTGAGCAAGCGGCTTGAAATTGCCGAAATCACCGACCCGACGCTGCACCATGGCCGCGATCAGGTATTTTTCGGCGCATCCGTCACGTATGCCGACGAGGCTGGCCTGTCGCGCACGGTACGGATTGTGGGCATTGACGAGGCCGAAAGCATGCAGGGCGATGTCAGCTGGGTATCGCCCGTGGCACGCGCGCTGCTGAAGGCCCGCGAGGGCGATGTGGTGAAGTTGGTGACCCCGAGCGGCACACACGAGATCGAGGTGCTGCAGGTGAGTTACCCTGCACCTGTAGCCAACGGCTAAGGCAAGGTGCGGGGTCAGCGGCTGGGCTGTGCCCGTTGCGCTCGCAACACCGAGCCGGTGCGCCTGAGGCTGCGCAGCACCGCGTCCAGGTGGGCGATGTCGCGCACCGCAACCACAAAACGCAGGTCAGCCGCTTCCTGGCCTTGCTCTTCGCCCATGTCCACGTGGGTGATGTCGGCCTCGGCCGACGCCAGTGCTGCGGCCACGCGGGCCAATACCCCCTTGCCATTGGCCACGGTGATGACCAGGCCAGTTTCAAACAACCGGGTGGGTTCGTCTGACCACTCTACGGTGATGAAGCGCTCGCTGTCCTTGTACTGCAGCCGTTTTCCGACCGCGCATTCGGCGGTGTGCACCACCAGGCCTTCGCCTCGCCCAAGGTAGCCGACGATGGCTTCGCCTGGGATGGGGCGGCAGCACTGCGCCAGTTGAATGGAGGCGTTTTCGCTGCCGTCCAGCACCAACGCGCCCTGCGACACGGTTTCGTGGGCGCTGTAGCGCTCGCGGGTGAGCAACAAGGCGTCTGGCTTGGCGCCAGTCTCGGTCAACAGCGCCACCAGCCGTTTGGCAATCATGGTGGCGATGCGTTTACCCAGGCCAATGTCTGTCAGCAGCTCTGCGCGGGTGCGGTTGCCGCTGAAATGCAGCAACTTGTCCCACAGTGGTTGGTTGTTTTCATCGTCGTCAGGCAAGCGTTCGATACCCTCGGACCGGATGGCCTGCATCAGCAGTTTTTCGCCCAGCTGCTGCGACTCGCTCTGCGCCATGGTTTTGAGGTAATGGCGGATCTTGGAGCGGGCACGGCCGGTGCGTACAAAACCCAGCCAGGCCGGGTTGGGGCTGGCCACCGGGGAGGTCACGACCTCCACCACATCGCCGTTCTTGAGTTCGGTGCGCAATGGCATTTGCTCGCCATTGACCTTGGCGGCGATGGCGCGATCGCCCACATCGCTGTGAATGGCGTAGGCAAAGTCCACCACCGTCGCGCCACGTGGCATGGCCATGATCTGGCTTTTGGGTGTGAAGACGTAGACCGCGTCGGGGAACAGGTCCACTTTGACGTGGTCCCAGAACTCGGCGGCGTCGTGGGTTTCGTGCTGGATGTCCAGCAGCGACTGCAGCCACTTGTTGCCCAGCCGGTCGGCGTGGTCGGACGCGGCGTCGTTGGCCTTGTAGAGCCAGTGCGCGGCAACACCGGACTCGGCCACCATGTGCATTGGCTCGGTGCGCATCTGGAACTCGACGTTCACGCCCGATGGCCCCACCACAGTGGTGTGCAGCGACTGGTAACCGTTGACCTTGGCGATGGCGATGTGGTCTTTGAACTTGCCAGGCACGGGCTTGTACAACTGGTGCAGGATACCCAGCGCGGTGTAGCAATCAATCACCGTGGGCACGATGATGCGAAAGCCATAGATGTCTGTCACTTCGGCAAAGCTCAGGTGCTTTTCGTCCATCTTGCGGTAGATGGAGTACAGCGTCTTTTCCCGTCCGTAAATGTGGACCGGAATGCCGTTGTTGAGGAACACGTTCTCCAGCTCCGTCTGCACCTTCTGCATCAGGTCACGGCGGCGGCTGCGCGCTTTGGTCAGCGCTTTGGTCAGGATGGCGTAGCGCCAGGGGCGCAGGTGGCGCAGTGCCAGGTCCTGCAGTTCACGGTAGGTCTGGTTCAGGCCCAGCCGGTGGGCGATCGGGGCATAAATGTCCAGCGTTTCAGACGAGATGCGGGCCCATTTCTCTGGCGGCATGTCGCCCAGCGTGCGCATGTTGTGGGTGCGGTCGGCCAGTTTGATGAGGATCACCCGCACATCGCGCGCCATCGCCAGCAACATCTTGCGGAAGGATTCGGCCTGGCTCTCTTCGCGGGTGTTGAACTGCAGCTTGTCGAGCTTGGTCAGGCCATCGACCAGTTCGGCCACCGGGGCGCCAAAACGCTCGATCACCTCGGCCTTACTGATGCCGCAGTCTTCGATCACGTCGTGCAGCAGTGCGGCCATCAGGGCCTGGGCGTCGAGCTTCCATTCGGCGCACTGTTGCGTGACCGAAATCGGGTGGGTGATGTAGGGCTCACCGCTGTTGCGCAGTTGGCCGAGGTGGACTTCGTCGGCGAAACGGTAGGCCTGGCGCACCTGCTCGATGTCGACCGGGTCGAGGTAGTCGAGCTTGGCGGTGAGCGCGGCAAAACTCGCGGCGGCGGCGTTGGCCGCGGCCGGATGAGGGAGCTGGGGTTTGGCGTGCGCCGTCCTCGTTGACACTTTCATGGGGCCACTGTAGCGCGTCCGGCCGACGCTGGCCGGCGACCATGAAAAAAGCACCGGCTCGCGGTGCTTTTTGGCGGGATGAACTGCGTGTTCAGCCGGGGACTTTTTTCAGCATTTCGAGACCGATCTTGCCATCGGCGATTTCGCGCAGGGCGGTCACGCAAGGCTTGTTTTTACTCTCGACTTTGGGGGCATGTCCCTGGCCCAGCATGCGGGCGCGGTAGGTCGCGGCGAGCACCAACTGAAAGCGGTTGGGGATTTTTTCCAGGCAGTCTTCAACGGTAATGCGGGCCATGGGCTCTCCAGAAGGGGGCAACGGTGTCAAACAATATTGAGGGCGGCGAAAGTGGCGGCCCGGGCGCGGCGCTGGGCCGTGAATTTGAGCCGTTGCGCATGAACGATGGCTTTTAAATCGTTCAACGCAACTTCAAATAACTCGTTGATTATAACGAAGTCGAATTCCTGGGCCTGTGTCATCTCGGTGGCGGCGTTCTTCAGGCGCAGCTCGATCACTTCGGCGCTGTCTTCGCCACGGCGTTCCAGCCGGGCGCGCAGTTCCTCCCAGCTCGGTGGCAGGATGAACACCAGCACCGCGTTGGCAAACAGCCGCTTGATCTGCAAAGCGCCCTGGAAGTCGATTTCCAGCACCACGTCGCCACCCGCCGCTATGCGCGACTCGATGGCTTCACGCGAGGTGCCATAACGGCGCCCGTGCACATGGGCCCATTCGAGAAAACGGTTGTCCAGCACCATGTCGTCAAAGGCGGTGTCAGAGACGAAAAAATACTCGCGGCCATGCTGTTCCTGGCCACGTGGCTGGCGCGTGGTGTGCGAGACAGATGGCAGGATCAGCGCGTCCTGCGCCTTCAGCGCCTTGACGAGGCTGGACTTGCCGGCCCCACTGGGGGCGGCCACCACAAACAGGTTTCCGGGGTAGTCCATGTCAGCAGCTCATTCGATGTTCTGGACTTGTTCACGCATCTGCTCGATCAGCACCTTCATGTCGACCGAGATGCGCGTCAGCTCCAGTGCGGCGGACTTGGAGCCCAGCGTGTTGGCTTCGCGGTGCATTTCCTGGATCAGGAAGTCGAGCCGCTTGCCGAGCTCGCCGCCCTTGTTCAGCAACCGCTCCACTTCGTCCAGATGGGCGCTGAGGCGGGTGATTTCTTCGGCCACGTCGATGCGGATGGCGAACGCCGTGGCCTCGGTCAGTGCGCGGTCTTGCGCGGCTTCGGCGCTGACGCCGCCACCGGCCAGCGCCAGCGTTTCCTGCCAGCGCTCCAGAAAACGCGCGCGTTGCTGGGCCACCAGTTGCGGCACCAGCGGGCCGGCGCGGGCCGCCAGCTCGCGCAGCGCGGCGAGGCGGTCGCGCAGCATGGTGACCAGCTTGTCGCCTTCGCGGGCACGGGCGTCGAGCAGCGCGTCCAGCGCGGTCTGGGCCAGTTGGGCGAGGTGGACATCAAGGTCCTGGGGTGCGGGCTGGTCGCTGGCGGCAAGGCGCAGCACATCGGCCACGCTGAGGGGAACGACGCTGGGCAACCACGCCTTGACCGTGTCTTCCAGCGCGCTCAGGCGCTGCAGGGCGGCGGGTGGCGGGTCTTTGAGGTGGCTGCCCTGGGCCGAGTCCAGTGAGGCCCGAACCTCTACCTTGCCGCGTTTGAGGCGGCTGGCAAGTTTCTCGCGCAGCGCTGGTTCGGCGTGACGCAGCTCTTCCGGCAGGCGGAAAACAAGGTCCAGAAAACGGCTGTTGACCGAGCGGATTTCGAGGCCCAGCCGGGGCGCTGCAGCGCTGCTGGCGCTGGTGCTTTGCTGGACGCTGGCGTAGCCAGTCATGCTGTAAACTGACATTGCGTTTTGTTCTTTCGGTGTGTTGGTGCGAGCTGGTTGACACGCGCCAAACCCACCCCCACTGCCAAATTATGTCAAAGGTCAAACCTGCGTCCCTGGAGCCTGGCACCCGGATGGGCGGCTACAAGGTCGTCCGCAAGCTGTCGGCGGGTGGTTTTGGGGTGGTTTACCTGGCGCTGGACGCCGAAGGCCAGCAGGTGGCGATCAAGGAATACCTGCCGTCGTCGCTGGCGACCCGTGCACCCGGTGAATTGTTGCCACAGGTGGCGCCCGACAAACTGTCGCTCTACCGGCTGGGCCTGAAAAGTTTCTTTGAAGAAGGCCGTGCACTGGCGCAGATCTCACACCCTTCGGTGGTGAGTGTGCTCAACTTCTTCCGCGAGAACGAGACCGTCTACATGGTGATGAACTACCTGGAGGGCGCCACGCTGCAGGACTTCATCATCACCGCACGCGAACAGAAAAACGCCAAGGTGTTCCGCGAGTCCACCATCCGCTCGCTGTTTGACGAGATCCTGCGCGGGCTGCGCATCGTGCACCAGCACAAGATGCTGCACCTGGACATCAAGCCCGCCAACATCTTCATCACCGACGACGACCGCGCGGTGATGATCGACTTTGGCGCCGCGCGCGAGGTGCTGAACAAGGAAGGCAACTTCATCCGCCCGATGTACACCCCGGGCTTTGCCCCGCCAGAGCTGTACCGGCGCGGCACCGCCATGGGCCCGTGGACCGACATCTATTCGATTGGCGCCTGCATGTACGCCTGCATGCAGGGCTACCCGCCCAACGACGCACCGCAGCGCCAGGAAAAAGACCGGCTGGCCACCGCGCTGGCGCGCCACCGGGGGGTGTACTCCGACAGCCTGCTGCAGGTGGTGGAATGGTGCATGGCGCTGGACCCGCTGGCGCGGCCGCAGTCGGTGTTTGCGCTGCAAAAAGAGCTTGGCCGCGAGACCGAGCGTGTCTACACCAAGCTCTCGATGGCCGAGAAGGTGCGCCTGCAGCTGGACAGCTTTGTCTCCGACACCCGCAAGACGGTGATGGGTGGCACCGTGATCGGGACGCGTAAAAAATGAAGTTCTCGGTGTTTCAGCTCAGTCGGCGCGGTGGGCGTGCCAAGAACGAAGACCGCATGGGCTACTGCTACACCCGCGAGGCCGCCTTGCTGGTGCTGGCCGACGGCATGGGCGGCCATCCGGAAGGGGAAGTGGCGGCGCAGATGGCGCTGCAGACCGTCTCGGCGCTGTTTCAGAAAGAAGCCCGCCCGGTGGTGCGGGACGTGCACCGTTTCCTGAGCAACGCGGTGCTGGCCGCGCACCACCAGATCATTCGCTACGCCGACACCCGGGGCATGCCCGACGCACCCCGCAGCACCTTGGTGGTTGCCTTGGTGCAAAACGGCAAAGCCACCTGGGCGCATTGCGGCGATTCTCGGCTGTACTGTGTGCGCCAGGGGGTGCTGCTGGCGCGCACGGTGGACCATTCGCTGGTGGAGCGTCGCCCGGCCCTGGGGGTGCAAAGCATTGAGCCGCTGAACCGCAACGTGCTCTACACCTGCCTGGGGTCGCCTGGCCGGCCGCAGTTTGATGTGTCCGAGCCGCTGCACTTGCAGGAGGGTGACAAGATCATGCTGTGTTCGGACGGGCTGTGGGACCCTCTGGACGAGGCCCAGCTGGTTCGCCAGCTGGCAAACCAGCCTGTGGCCGACGCGGTGCCCCTGATGGTGGCCGAGGCGCTGCAGGCCGGTGGCCGCTATGCCGACAACACCACCGTGCTGGCCATGGAATGGGAAACGCCGGACGACCAGGCCGCCGGCGGCGCCATTTCCACCGACAGCATCAGCGACGAGGTGTTTGCCTCTACCATTCAGGCCGGCGGTCCCGGTGTGGCCGATGACACGCTCGACAACGAAGAGATCGAGCGCGCCATTGCCGAGATCAACGAAGCCATCCGCCGCTCTGCTGCCAAAAAGGCCTGAGCGAAGAACGCTCGGACTCTTACCCTGGCCATCCTTTTTTTCGGAACCCACCCATGACCTCTTTTGTCCGCAGCGGCCAGCGTGCCGCAGACCAGTTGCGCCCGGTGCGCATCACCCGTGGCTACACCATCCACGCCGAAGGTTCGGTGCTGATCGAGTTTGGCGACACGCGGGTGCTGTGCACCGCTTCGGTGGAAGAAAAAGTGCCTGGCCACAAAAAGGGCAGCGGCGAGGGCTGGGTCACCGCCGAGTACGGCATGCTGCCGCGCGCCACCCACACCCGGGGCGACCGCGAGGCCGCACGCGGCAAGCAGAGTGGCCGCACGCAGGAGATCCAGCGCCTGATCGGCCGCTCGATGCGCGCGGTGTTTGACTTGAAAGCGCTGGGCGAACGCACCATCCACCTCGACTGCGACGTGCTGCAGGCCGACGGCGGCACCCGCACAGCGGCCATCACCGGCGCTTACGTGGCCGCGCACGATGCGGTCAGCACGCTGCTGGCCAGCGGCAAGCTCAAAGCCTCGCCCATCCTGGGGCCGGTGGCGGCGGTGTCGGTCGGCATCGTGCAGGGCGTGCCGCTGCTCGACCTGGAGTACACCGAAGACTCGGCCTGCGACACCGACATGAACGTCGTCATGACCGGCGCCGGCCATTTCATCGAAGTGCAGGGCACGGCCGAAGGTGCGGCGTTTTCGCGCCGAGAGCTCGATGCCTTGCTGGCGCTGGCCGAAAAGGGCGTCACCGAGCTGGTGGCGTTGCAAACCCAGGCGCTATTGAAATAGTAGCTGTACCGCAAGGTTTCACTAAGGCTTGAGGCCGATTTGGCTTGAAATTTGATGAAAATCGTGCTCGCATCGAACAACCGGGGCAAATTGGCCGAATTGCAGGCCATGTTCCAGCCGCTGGGCGTGGCCCTGCTGCGCCAGGGTGACCTGGGCATTGGCGAGGCCGAGGAACCCTTCCGCACCTTTGTGGAGAACGCGCTCGCCAAGGCCCGCCACGCGGCCCGGCACAGCGGCCTGCCCGCGCTGGCCGACGACGCCGGCCTGTGTGTGGACGCCTTCGGTGGCTTGCCCGGGGTGGACACGGCGTACTACGCTACCCAGTTCGGCTACCCCAAGGGCGACGACACCAACGTGCGTGCGCTGCTGGAACAAATGCAGGCGCTGGACAACCGGCGCGCCGCCATGGTCAGCACCCTGGTGGCGGTGCGCAGCGCCGACGACCCCGAGCCCCTGATTGCCGTGGGCCGCGTCAGCGGCGAGATCACCCGCGAACCACGTGGCCAGAACGGTTTCGGGTTCGACCCGGTGATGTTTGTGCCGGCCTTGGGCTGCACCTTTGCCGAGGTGAGCGACGACGTGAAAAACGCCCACAGCCACCGCGGCCAATCCAGCCGCCAGATGCTGGGCCTGATCCGCGAGCGCTGGCTGTGACCATCCCCATCGTGTCAGCGGGCTCGGCGCCTGTGGTGGTGCCCGACCTGGCCCACCTGATGCGCCCCGGCACGCTGCAACTCGCCGCATTGCCGCCCCTGTCGCTCTACGTGCACCTGCCTTGGTGCCTGAAGAAATGCCCCTACTGCGACTTCAACTCGCACGAGTGGGGCCCCGCAGCAGGCCAACTGCCAGAACAGGCCTACCTGGATGCAATTTGTGCCGACATGGAGTCGGCGCTGCCCCTGATCTGGGGCCGCACCATCCACAGCATCTTCATAGGCGGTGGCACGCCCAGCTTGTTTTCCCCGGCCGGCATTGACCGCCTGTTGGCCGACGTGCGCGCCCGTCTCAAGCTCACGCCCGACTGCGAGATCACGCTGGAGGCCAATCCCGGCACCTTCGAGACCGACCGCTTCCGTGCCTTCCGCGCCGCCGGCGTGACGCGGCTGTCCATCGGTGTGCAAAGCTTCAACGACCGGCACCTCCAGGCCCTCGGCCGGGTGCACAACCGCGCCCAGGCCCTGGCGGCCGTGGCAGAAGCCGCCCAGGCCTTCGACACCTACAACCTGGACCTGATGTACGCCTTGCCCGGCCAGACGCTGGCCGAGCTGGAAGAAGACCTGCAGACGGCACTGGCGCTGGCGCCGCCGCATTTGTCCATTTACCACCTGACCATCGAGCCCAACACCTACTTCGCCAAGTTCCCACCGGCCATTCCGGAAGACGACATGGCCTACACCATGCTCGACCAGATCACCGCGCGGGCCGAAGCGGCGGGGCTGGCGCGCTACGAGGTGTCTGCCTACGCGCAGCCCGGCCACCGCTGCTGGCACAACCTCAACTACTGGCAGTTTGGCGACTACCTGGGCGTTGGCGCGGGGGCCCACAGCAAGCTCAGCTTTGCGCACCGCGTGGTGCGGCAGGTGCGCTTCCGCGAGCCCCGCCTCTACATGGACAACGCCCGCGCCGGCACGCCGGTGGCGCAGCACCAGGAGGTGCCGCGGGCCGATTTGCCGTTTGAATTCATGCTGAACGCGCTGCGGCTGAAAGACGGGTTTTCATTGCCGCAATTTGCCGAACGCACCGGCTTGCCCGCCAGCGCGATTGCGCGGGGGCTGGCCGAGGCCGAGGCAAAAGGCTTGTTGGTGCGCGAACTGCAGCAAGTGCGGCCCAGCGACAAAGGGTTTGACTTCCTGAACGACCTGCAGGCGCTGTTTCTGGCCGACAGTGCCTGACCAGAGGCGCTGGCGTCAGGCGCTGACCAGTGCCAAACCGGCCACCATGGCAAAGCTGCCCAGCACCGCCAGGGCACCGAGGTAAACCACCCAGCCGGCGGTTTGCAGCGTGCTCACCAGCCAATGCGGCAGGTCAACGTGTTCGGAGTGGGGGTGGGTGGTGATCATGGTGCTTGCCTTTCCTGAAGACAAGCCCATCATCTGCCTTGGCCGGTGCGGCCAACAGGCGCCAAGTTCGCCAGCCAGCGTCGGCGGCGTCCTACGCGGCCTGGAATTTACTTGACCGAAAACCCGTCAATCGCCCAGCCCGCCGGGCTGAAAACGCCCGGTGGTGGGGGCACCACTGCCGTGGTCTGGCCGCGCGAGGTGCTGCGGCCTTTGCTGAACACCCAGCCGGTCGGGGTTTGCAGGTATTCCAGCTCGATGCGCTCGGCGTTGGAGAGGACGAGGTCGGCAATCGCTTCGGCATCGGGCTTGGTGGCTTGGGGTGCCGAGGTGCCCGAGAACATGTCGAACGACGCGGTGGCCACCAGCGGTGGCAGGGCCGGGTCAATGCGCCGGATGTGCCATTTGCTGCCGCTCATGCGCGCCTGCAACTGCACCCATTGGCCGCGCGTCTCGGCCTCGCGGATCACGACCATCGGGTAGGCCGCCCGCGCGGCGAACACGCCTGCGTTTCTGGAGAACTGTTCGGCGGTTTGCGCCTGCGCGCTGGCAACCAAGAGGGTTGCACACAGGGCCAGACATTGGGCGATGGGTTTCATGGGGGCCAGTGCCTCACAAGACGGTGAACGGTTTGGCGGAAGCTTAGGGATTCGAACCCTAGAAACCTTTCGGTTTGCCGGTTTTCAAGACCGGTGCAATCGACCACTCTGCCAAGCTTCCAAGCCAGCGAGTTTACCGCGTGCGCGGTGTGGTCTGGCACCTCAGCTGATGGGTTTGAGGTGGGTGTGCCGGTCGGCCGGTGTGTGGGGGTGGTGGTGCCCGTGGTCTTCTTCGTTCAGCGGCACCAGGTGGATGTTGCCGTGGCGCACGCCGCGCAGCGCAATCAGCTGCTCGGCGCAGGCTTGCACCGAGGCGGTGGCGCCACGCAGCACCACGGTTTCCAGGCAGTGCGCGTGGTCCAGGTGGGTGTGCAGGCTGGTGACCACGAGGTCGTGGTGTTGGTGCTGCAAGTCCATCACCCGGGCGGTGACGGGGTGCTCGTGGTGGTCGTACACGTAGCTGACGCTGGCCACACACCATTTGGCCAGGGATTGGCTGAGGCTGACGGCGCCGAGACGGCCCCGGATCAGGTCGCGCACGGCTTCGGAACGGTTGACGTAGCCCTTGTCGGCGATCAGCGTGTCGAACTGCTGTGCCAGCTGGTCGTCGAGCGAAATGGTGAAGCGTTGCACGGTGTGTCCTCGGTCGGCGTGCCGGGTCAGGCGGCTTTGAGCATACCCCGCGTCTCGATGAAGCTGACGACGTCGGTCAGGCCACTCAGGGTCTTGAGGTTGGTCATCACAAAGGGTTTCAGGCCCTGCGCGTTGGTGCGCATGCGGGTGGTGTCGGCGTGCATCACCTCCAAGTTGGCACCCACATGCGGCGCCAGATCGGTTTTGTTGATGACGAACAAATCGCTTTTGGTGATGCCGGGGCCGCCCTTGCGTGGGATTTTTTCGCCAGCGGCCACGTCGATCACGTAGATGGTCAGGTCGCTCAGCTCGGGGCTGAAGGTGGCTGCCAGGTTGTCGCCGCCGCTTTCGATGAAGACGATGTCGGCGTCGGGGAATTCCACCAGCATGCGGTCGATGGCTTCCAGGTTGATGGAGGCGTCTTCGCGGATCGCGGTGTGCGGACAGCCGCCGGTTTCCACGCCCATGATGCGCTCGGCCGGCAGCGCGCCGCTCACGGTGAGGATGCGCTGGTCTTCCTTGGTGTAGATGTCGTTGGTGATGGCCACCAGGTCGTAGTGGTCGCGCATGGCCTTGCAGAGCATTTCCAGCAAGGTCGTCTTGCCGGAGCCGACGGGGCCGCCGATGCCGACGCGCAGCGGTGGCAGTTTTTTGGTGCGGTTGGGGACGTGGTGCAGGGTCATGATCGAAACAGCCTTGAGTACTGAATTTCGTGTTGCGCGGAAAGAATGGCCAGCATGGGTGCAAACGCCATGCGGTCGCCGTCGAGCAGTGGCAGTGCCTGTTCAACCACCGCCGGAATTTCGGCCGCCAGCCGCGCCAGAATGCGCTGGCCAGCGCTCTGGCCCAGCGGCACGGCTTTCACAGCGGCCGACACCATGTTCTCGGCCCAGCCGAAGGCAAAGGCCAGGCAGCAGTCGGGCACGCTGGCCGGCACGCGCGACGCGGCAAAGGCAAAAGCGACGGGGTAGGTGGGCGCGATGCCGGCGAAGGCGGCGTCCACATCCGGGTGCTGCAGGCGCAGCCATTCGACCAGCGAGCGGCCCATCTGCTCGGTCTGTGCGCGGAATTCGGCGCTTTCGCGGGTGGCCAGCAGCCATTGCGTGAGTTCCTGCACACGCGCCACGCTGTTGCTGCGCCAGGCGGGGATGGCCTGTGCCAGCAGCGGGAGGTCGGCACGGCCCAGCGACAGCGCAAGCTGGTCTGACAGCCAGTCGCTGACGCCCGATTCCGTCGCGGTGAGGCCCGCATCGACGCCGGCTTCCAGTCCTTCTGAATATGAAAACCCGCCAATCGGCAAAGCTGGCGACGCCAGCCAGATCAAATGCAGCAGGCCGGCGGCCGAGAGCGGCTCGGCCATGCTCAGCCGGGTGGGCGGTGCTTGTGGATCTGGATTGCCACCGGCTGCACGGCGGGGGCATGGTCATGGCCGTGGTTGCAGTTTGGCCCATGCACGTGCGGCGTGGCCGCTACCGGTGCCGGGGCATGCACATGCCCGGTGTGGCCGCCCACCGCATAGGCGCCGCTTTCTGGCTCGAACGGGGCGGTGGTCTCGTTCACGGTCAAGTGCATGGCCCGCAGCATGTCGGCCAGCACATGGTCGGGCTCGATCTGCAGGAAGTCGGGCTTGAGCTCGATGGGCACATGGCGGTTGCCCAGGTGGTAGGCGGCGCGGGTCAGGTCGAACGGTGTGCCGTGGGCCTGGCAGTGGGTGATGCGCAGCACCGGCTGTGGCGCGGCGGTGACCTTGACCAGCGAACCGTCTTCGGCCACCAGCACGTCGCCGCCACGCACCACGGTACCGCGTGGCAGGAAAACGCCCAGCGTGCGGCCTTGGCTGTCGGTGGCGTCAAAACGGCTTTTCTGGCGCACGTCCCAGTCGAGTTCCACCGTGGCCGCGCGTTTCAGCAGGGCGGGGGCGAGGCCGTGGCCACCGGGAAGGCATTTGGAAGTGTGCAGCATCAGAACAAAAAGTAGCGTTGGGCCATGGGCAGGTGGGTGGCGGGCTCGCAGGTGAGCAACTGGCCGTCGGCGCGCACCGCGTAGGTCTGCGCGTCGACCTCCATCCGGGGCAGGGCGCCATTGTGGACCATGTGCTGTTTGCGCACGCTGCGGATGTTGTGTACCGCGCTGAGCGTCTTCTTCAGGCCGAACTGCTCGCCAATCCCGGCTTTCAAGCCGGCCTGCGACACAAAGGTGAGTGAGCTCCGCGTCAAGGCGCCGCCAAACGCGCCGAACATCGGCCGGTAGTGCACCGGCTGCGGTGTGGGGATGGACGCATTCGGGTCGCCCATCGCCGCCATGGCGATGCTGCCACCTTTCAGAATCAGCGCGGGCTTCACGCCGAAGAAGGCCGGTTTCCAGATCACCAGGTCGGCCCACTTGCCTTCTTCAATGCTGCCAATTTCGTGGCTCATGCCGTGGGCAATCGCCGGGTTGATGGTGTATTTGGCAATGTAGCGTTTGGCGCGGAAGTTGTCGTTGCGCGCACTGTCTTCCGGGAGCTTGCCACGCTGCAGCTTCATTTTGTGCGCGGTCTGCCAGGTGCGAAGAATCACCTCGCCCACCCGGCCCATGGCCTGACTGTCACTGCTCATCATGCTGATGGCGCCCAGGTCATGCAGGATGTCTTCGGCCGCGATGGTTTCCTTGCGGATGCGGCTTTCGGCGAAGGCCAGGTCTTCGGCAATCGCCGGGTCGAGGTGGTGGCAGACCATCAGCATGTCCACGTGCTCGTCCAGCGTGTTCACCGTGTACGGCATGGTCGGGTTGGTGCTGGACGGCAAAAAATTCGCCTCGCCCACCACCCGCAGAATGTCGGGCGCGTGGCCGCCGCCGGCGCCTTCGGTGTGGAAGGCGCAGATGCCGCGGCCCTTGGTGGCGGCGATGGTGTCTTCCACAAAGCCCGATTCGTTGAGCGTGTCGGAATGGATGGCGACTTGCGTGTCGGTGGCGTCGGCCACGTCCAGGCAGTTGCTGATGGCGGCCGGCGTGGTGCCCCAGTCTTCGTGCAGTTTCATGCCCACCACGCCGGCGTTGATCTGCTCGTGCAGCGCGGCCGGCAGGCTGGCGTTGCCCTTGCCCAGGAAGGCCAGGTTCATCGGAAAAGCATCGGCCGCTTGCAGCATGCGCGCGATGTGCCACGGTCCCGGCGTGCAAGTGGTGGCAAAGGTGCCGGTGGCCGGGCCGGTGCCGCCGCCCAGCATGGTGGTGATGCCAGCGGCCAGCGCCTCTTCGATCTGCTGCGGGCAGATGAAATGGATGTGCGAGTCCATGCCGCCGGCGGTGACGATGTTGCCTTCGCAACTGATGATCTCGGTGCCGGGGCCAATGACAATGTCTACCCCCGGCTGCACGTCCGGGTTGCCGGCCTTGCCGATCTTGGCGATGCGGCCGTCTTTCAGCCCGATGTCGGCCTTGACGATGCCCCAGTGGTCCAGAATGAGCGCGTTGGTCAGCACCGTGTCCATGGCGCCTTCGGCGCGGGTCTGCTGGCTTTGCGCCATGCCGTCGCGGATGGTCTTGCCGCCGCCGAATTTCACTTCTTCGCCGTAGCTGCCCGCCGCCAGCGTGAAGTCTTTTTCGACTTCGATCAGCAGGTCGGTGTCGGCCAGCCGCACCCTGTCGCCCACCGTGGGGCCGAAAATTTCCGCGTAGGCGCGGCGCCCGATGGTGGCCATGTCAGCGCGCTCCCTGGACGCTGGCGTCCACGGGCCCGTTGGTCAAACCCCGGAAGCCATGCACAACGCGGGCACCGGCAAAGTCCACCAGTTCCACGGTCCGCTGTTGCCCTGGCTCAAAACGCACCGCCGTGCCGGACGCGATGTTCAGCCGCATGCCGCGCGCCGCCATGCGGTCAAAACGCAGCGCACCGTTGGTTTCGGCAAAGTGGTAGTGGGAGCCGACCTGGATGGGGCGGTCGGCGGTGTTCTGCACCAGCACCGTCAGGGTGCGGCGGCCGGTGTTGAGCGGGTGCTCGCCGTCGTCTGTCAACAACTCGCCGGGCACCATGTGGACCTCACTTGCCACTGCGCATCAGCCACACGGCTGCCGCCGCTGCCACGGCCAGTACCAGATAGCCCAAAGTGTCACTGGCGTGCCAGTGGGAACCGACCAAACCGTGCCCTTCATGGGAGAAACTGCTCCCAGCCTTAGTGAAAGCTAGCAACATTGCTATTTTTTTCATAGTGTCTCCTGTGTCAGAGAATGGGCTGGTGCACTGTGACCAGCTTGGTGCCGTCGGGGAAAGTGGCCTCGACCTGGATGTCGGGGATCATCTCGGCAATGCCGTCCATCACGTCGGCGCGCGTGAGCACCGCACGGCCTTCGCTCATCAGCTGCGCCACGGTTTTGCCGTCGCGCGCACCCTCCATCACCGCGGCGCTGATGAGCGCCATCGCCTCGGGGTAATTCAGTTTGAGGCCACGCGCCTTGCGGCGTTCGGCCAGCAAGGCGGCGGTAAAAATCAGCAGCTTGTCTTTTTCGCGCGGGGTGAGTTCCATACGTCAAATGATTATGCGGGAAGCCACCCGCCCGGCCATACGCCATTTGGCCCATGCGGCACGGCGGAGCAGAAGACCGTCGCAGATTCCGATTTACGATGGGGCCAGCACCATGAACGACCGCGCGCCACCGCCCATCCCCGAATCGCCTTGGCGGCCTGTGGCGCCCGGCGACGGTGCGGTGGACGACGCGCCCCAGCAAATCGTCAAGGTCCGGCGCGACTACAACTCCTGGGTTGCCAGCGAGACCATGGAAGACTACGCGCTGCGCTACACGCCACAGCGTTTTCGCAAATGGTCGGAATGGCGGGTGGCCAACACCGCTTTCGGTGCGGCGTCATTCCTGATTCTGGAGGCGGTGGGTGCCACTTTGCTGGTGCAGTACGGCTTCACCAACGCCGCGCTCGCCATTCTGGTCACCGGCTTGATCATTTTCCTGGCCGGCCTGCCCATCAGCATCTACGCCGCCCGCTACGGGGTGGACATGGACCTGTTGACGCGCGGCGCCGGTTTTGGCTACATCGGCTCCACCCTCACCTCGCTGATCTACGCCTCGTTCACCTTCATCTTCTTTGCGCTGGAGGCGGCGGTGATGGCCTATGCGCTGGAACTGGCGCTCAACATCCCGCCCACCTGGGGCTATCTGATTTGCGCGCTGGTGGTGATCCCGCTGGTGACGCACGGCGTTTCCGCCATCAGCCGCCTGCAGGTGTGGACGCAACCGCTGTGGCTGGTGATGCTGGTGGTGCCATTTGTCTATGTGTTCACCAAAGACCCAGGCGCCTTTACCGGCATCGTTGGCTACAAAGGCGAGCAGGCCCAGGCGGCCGGGTTTGATCTGGCGCTGTTTGGCGCGGCGCTCACCGTGGGCATTGCGCTGATCACGCAGATGGGCGAACAGGCCGATTACCTGCGTTTCATGCCGGCACAGACGGCCGCCAACCGCCGGCGCTGGTGGTTGGGGGTGCTGGCGGTTGGCGGCCGTCTGTGCCGGCA
>JAFEHU010000019.1 GCA_017848435.1 Burkholderiaceae bacterium
GACCTGACCCGCCGGCTCGCGGTGGCGAGTTTGGTCGGCCTCATTGTGTTGGGCTTAGCCTGGGAAATGGTGCTCGCCCCGGTGCGCCCCGGCGGCTCGCTGCTGGCGCTCAAGGTGTTGCCACTGTGCATCCCGCTGGCCGGGTTGCTGAAGAACCGCATGTACACCTACCGCTGGGTCAGCCTGCTGATCTGGCTCTACTTCACCGAGGGGGTGATGCGGGCGTATGGCGACCGGCCGCCCAGCAACTACCTGGCGATGGTGGAAGTGGCGCTGTGCCTGGTTCTGTTCACCGCCTGCGCGCTGCATGTGCGCATCCGGCTGCGCAACGCTCGCGAGGCGGGCTGGTCGCCCAGCGCCTGAACCCGTATGGGTGACCTGCTGGACACACTGCGCCAGATCGTGGGCCCAGCCCACCTGCGCACCGCAGGCGATCTGGGCGCCTGGGAAATCGACTGGCGCAAGCGTTTTCATGGCCGAGCCCTGGCCGTTGCTCAACCCAGTACTACCAAAGAAGTAGCAGAACTGGTGCGTACCTGCGCTGCGGCCGGCGTCAGCATCGTGCCGCAGGGGGGCCACACCGGGCTGGTGGGAGGCGGCACACCCGACGCCAGCGGCCAACAGGTGGTGCTGAGCCTGCAGCGCATGAACGCGGTGCGCGCACTCGACACAGCCAACCTCACACTCACCGTGGAAGCCGGTTGCATTCTGCAGACCGTGCAGCAAACCGCTGCAGACGCCGGCCTGCTGTTCCCACTCAGTCTGGCCGCCGAAGGCAGCTGCACCATTGGCGGCAACCTCGCCACCAACGCTGGCGGCACGCAGGTGCTGCGCTACGGCAACGCGCGCGACCTGTGTCTGGGGCTTGAGGTCGTCACCGCGCAGGGCGCGGTGTGGCACGGCCTCTCTGGCCTGCGCAAGGACAACACCGGCTACGATCTGAAACACCTGTTCATCGGCAGCGAAGGCACGCTGGGCGTCATCACCGCCGCCACGCTGAAACTGTTTCCCCAACCCGCCGCCACCCTCACCGCCTGGGCCGCTGTGCCGTCGCTGGAAGCCGCCGTGCGGCTGCTGGGTCTGGCACACCAGCACCTCGGCGCCAGCCTGACCGGGTTTGAAGTCATGGGCCAGGTGGCGCTGGATCTGGTGCAACGTCACATGCCGCAACTGCGCGTGCCCTTCGTTGGCGCACCCGGTACCCCTTACGGCGTGCTGCTGGAAAACGCCGACAGCGAGTCCGAAACCCACGCGCGCAGCCGCTTTGAAGCGCTGCTCGAAGCGGCCCTCGCCACCGGCTGTATCCAGGACGCGGTGGTGGCCGAAAGCCTGCCCCAGGCGCAGCAGCTCTGGCATGTGCGTGAAAGCATCCCGCTGGCACAGGCGCAGGAGGGGCTGAACATCAAGCACGACATCGCCCTGCCCGTCTCCCGCATCCCTGCCTTCTGCACCGAGACCGACGCGCTGCTGGCGCGCGAGATCCCCGGCGTGCGGCTGGTGAACTTTGGCCACCTGGGCGACGGCAACCTGCACTACAACGTGCAGGCGCCGGTTGGCAGCGACCCGGCCGCTTTTCTGCAGGCGCACGAGGCGGGCGTCAATGCACGGGTCTACGACGCGGTGGCGCGCCATGGCGGCTCCTTCTCCGCCGAACACGGCGTGGGCGCACTGAAGGTGCAGGAACTGGCCCACTACAAGGCGCCAGAAGCGCTGGCCATGATGCGGGCCGTCAAACACGCGCTGGACCCGCTGGGCACGATGAACCCGGGGCGGGTGCTGGGCGATCCAACGGGCGTGGCCCACGCACCGCAGTGACCACCGCCGACACCGGCATCCAACTGCCACGCGGCGCGATGGCAGGCCTGTCCATCGCCGCCTTTGCCAGCGGCATCTCCCTGCGCGTCACCGACGCGATGCTGCCGCGGCTGGCCAACGACTTTTCACTGGCACTGGGCGACGCCGCGGCCGTGATCACTGTGTTTGCCGTCGCCTACGGTTTTGCGCAACTGCTGTTCGGGCCCATGGGCGACCGGTTTGGCAAATACCGCGTGATTGCGCTGGGCTGCATCGCCTGCGCCTTCACCACCGCCAGCTGCGCACTGGCCCCGTCGTTTGCCTTGCTGCTGGTGGCCCGCGTGTTGGCGGGGGCCACGGCCGCGTCCATCATCCCGCTGGCCATGGCCTGGATTGGCGACGTGGTGCCCTACGACCGCCGGCAACCGGTGCTGGCACGCTTCCTCATCGGGCAGATTCTGGGGGTGTCGGCCGGGGTCCTGCTGGGTGGTTACGCGGCCGACCACCTGCACTGGCGCACGCCGTTTGCGCTGATCGCGGTCATTTTTCTGGTGATCGGCAGCGTGCTGCTGCTGACCAACCGGCGCCTGCCGCTGGCCGCGCGCCAACGGCGCACCGGCACCGGCTCGGCCATTGCCCGCATGGGTGCCGAGTTCGCACAGATTCTGGCCCTGCCATGGGCCCGGGTGGTGTTGCTCACCGTGTTCGCCGAGGGGGCGTTTCTCTATGGCGCCTTTGCCTACATGGTCTCCCACCTGCACCAGGCGCACGCGCTGTCACTGGCCTCTGCGGGCGAGGTGGTGATGCTGTTCGGCTTCGGTGGCCTGCTGTTTGCGCTGGCCGCCACCCTGCTGGTGCGGCGGCTGGGCGAAGCGGGCCTGGCGCTGTGGGGCGGTTTGCTGGTGTGCCTGGCTTTTCTGGTGGTGGCATGGGCCGACCGGTGGTGGTGGTCCATCCCGGCCTGCTTTGTGGCCGGATTGGGTTTCTACATGCTGCACAACACCTTGCAGATCAACGCCACACAAATGGCGCCGGAGCGCCGCGGCTCGGCCGTGGCGGCCTTTGCCGCGTCTTTTTTCATCGGCCAGTCGGTGGGTGTGGCGGTGGACGGCCAGTTGATCCCGACCATCGGCACCACCGGCGTGATCGTGCTTGGCGCGCTGGGCGTGCTGCTGGTTTCGCTGAATTTCAGCCGTCTGAGAAAGCAACGCACCTCTTTTTTACAACCAACCCCCAAGCCCCCTTGATGGGCACGGAGACACCATGAACCTCACCCGACCTCTGATCCTGACCAGCGCTGCGGCCATCGCCATGGCGCTGACGGGCTGCGTTGCCATCACATCCAGCAGTTCGTCGTCGTCCAGCAAACCGGCCGTGGCGGGCCTGGGCTGCACCCTGACCAGCAACTGCGTGAATTCGGTGGACAGCAACGGCTTGCCACCGTTGCGCTACACCGGCACCAACGCCCAGGGCCTGGCGGCGCTGCAGGCCACGCTCGCCAGTTTCCCGGAAGCCCAGGTCGTGCGCACAAGCGACCTTGCACTGGAGGCGGTGTTCACCACATCCGTCGGCTTCAAGGACGAGGTCGAATTCCGCATCCACCCACAGGGCCAGCGGATTGACTTCCGCTCACAGTCCACCTTCGGTCTCTACGATTTCGGCAAGAACCGTTCACGGATGCAGGCGTTCGCCACGCGGTTCGCGCAGCAAACGGCCAAATAGCCGGTGGGCTCAGGCCCGGGTTTGTGTGGCCAAGCGTTGCAGGCGCTGGCGGTAGGCCGCAGCGTCAAAAGGCCGGCGGGCAATGCCGCTGTCCACAGCAGCCTGAGCCACACGCAGTGACACCTCCTCCAGCAGCCGCTCGTCGAGCAGCGTGGGCAGCAGTTTGTCGCGGCCAAAACCGGCGTCGCTGCGGGCCAACGCGGCGAGTGCACGCACCGCAGCCTGCTTCATTTCGCCATTGATCTGGCGCACGCCTGTGTCGAGCGCGGCGCGGAACAGGTACGGAAAACACAGCGCGTTGTTGACCTGGTTCGGGTAATCGGAACGGCCGGTGGCGGTGATCGCATCGGGTGCCACGGCCGCCACCAGTTCGGGGCGAATCTCGGGCTCGGGGTTGGACAGGCTGAACACCACCGGTGCAGCCACCATGCTGCGCACCATGTCCTGGCTCACCAGCCGGGGGCCGGACAGTCCGAGGAACACGTCGGCACCAACCAGCGCGTCTGCCAGGGTGCGGGCTGGCGTCTGGCGGGCCCAAGCGCCTTTTTCACCGTCGTCACCGGGAGCGTGACGGCCTTCAAAGATCACGCCGCGCGAGTCGCACACCAGCGTGTTCTCTGGCTTCAGGCCCACCCCCACCAGCAGCTCCAGGCAGGCAATGGCCGCGGCACCGGCGCCGTTGCAGACCAGGCGCACGTCGGCCAGCTGCTTGCCCTGCAGGTGCAGCGCGTTCAACAGCCCGGCGGCCACCACAATGGCGGTGCCGTGCTGGTCGTCGTGGAACACCGGGATGTCGAGCCGCTCGCGCAGCACACGCTCAATGTGGAAACACTCCGGCGCCTTGATGTCTTCGAGGTTGATGCCGCCAAAGGTGGGGTGCAGGCTGGCGACAATGTCGATCAGCTTTTGTGGGTCGTTCTCGTCGATCTCGAGGTCGAACGCGTCGATGCCGGCAAAGCGTTTGAACAGCACCGCCTTGCCTTCCATCACCGGCTTGCTGGCCAACGCGCCAATCGCGCCCAGGCCCAGCACCGCCGAGCCATTGCTGATGACCGCCACCAGGTTGCCCTTGGCGGTGTACTCGTAGGCCAGCGCCGGGTCGCGTGCAATTTCTTCGCAGGGTGCGGCCACGCCGGGCGAATAGGCCAGCGACAAGTCGTCCTGCCCGCCCACGCGTTTGGTGATCTGGATCGCCACCTTGCCGGCAGTGTCGTTGCCGTCAGTGGGGCGGTGGTAGGCCAGTGCGGCCTGCTGCAGGGCGCTGAGCGGCTCGGCGGCCGGCTGGAACTGCTGTTGCTGGGCGCTCTCTGCGGCGGGGGTGCTGGCGGTCATTTGGGAACTCATGGTGTCTCGGGTTGCGGCTTATTCCCACTCGATGGTGGCCGGCGGCTTGGAGCTGACGTCGTAGGTCACACGGTTGATGCCACGCACCTCGTTGATGATGCGGCTGGAGACCTTTTTCAGCAGCGCGTAGGGCAGTTCGGCCCAGTCGGCGGTCATGAAGTCGCTGGTTTGCACCGCGCGCAGGGCCACCACGTAGTCGTAGGTGCGGCCGTCGCCCATCACGCCCACGCTTTTCACTGGCAGGAACACCGTGAAGGCCTGGCTGGTGAGGTCGTACCAGGTTTTGCCGGTGGCGGCATCTTTGAAGTTGCGCAGTTCTTCGATGAAGATGGCGTCGGCGCGGCGCAGCAGGTCGGCGTATTCCTTCTTCACCTCGCCCAGGATGCGCACGCCCAGACCAGGCCCTGGGAAGGGGTGGCGGTAGACCATCTCGGGCGGCAGGCCCAGGGCCACGCCCAGTTCGCGCACCTCGTCCTTGAACAAATCGCGCAGCGGCTCCAGCAGTTTCAGGCCCAGCTGCTCGGGCAGGCCCCCGACGTTGTGGTGGCTCTTGATGGTCACGGCCTTCTTGCTCTTGGCCCCACCCGATTCAATGACATCAGGGTAAATAGTGCCTTGTGCCAACCACTTGGCGCCTTTTGTTGATGCACCACTTGAAGTTAGCTTGGCGGCTTCGGCCTTGAACACCTCGACGAATTCACGGCCGATGATCTTGCGTTTCGCCTCCGGCTCGCTGACGCCCGCCAGGTGGCCCAGGAACTGGTCGGCCGCATCGACACGGATGACCTTGGCGTGCAGCTGGCCGACGAACATGTCCATCACCATGTCGCCCTCGTCCAGGCGCAGCAGGCCGTGGTCCACAAAAACACAGGTCAGCTGGTCGCCGATGGCGCGGTGGATCAATGCGGCGGCAACGGAGGAATCCACCCCACCGGACAGGCCCAGAATCACCTCTTCGTCGCCCACCTGGGCGCGGATTTTTTCCACCGCCTCGGCGATGTGGTCGCGCATCACCCAGTCGGGCTGGGCACCGCAGATGCCCAGTACAAAGCGCTCCAGCATCGCCTGGCCCTGCACCGTGTGCGTGACCTCGGGGTGGAACTGCACCGCGTAGAAGCGGCGCGCCTCGTCGGCCATGCCGGCGATGGGGCAGCTGTCGGTGCTGGCCATCAGCTTGAAGCCCGGGGGCAGCTCGGTGACCTTGTCGCCATGGCTCATCCAGACGTTGAGCATGCCAAAGCCTTCCGGCGTGGTGAAGTCGGCGATGTCCTTCAGCAGCGCGGTGTGGCCACGGGCCCGCACCGCCGCGAAACCAAACTCACGCTGGTGGCCACTTTCCACCTTGCCGCCCAGCTGGTGCGCCATGGTCTGCATGCCGTAGCAGATGCCCAGCACCGGCACGCCCAGTTCGAACACCGAGGCTGGCGCCTTGTCGGTGCTGTCCTCGTAGACGCTGGCATGACTGCCAGAGAGGATCACACCTTTGAGCGTGCCGTCGGCAGCATAGGCTTTGACCCAGTCGTCGCTGACATCGCAGGGGTGGACCTCGCAGTACACGTGGGCCTCGCGCACCCGGCGGGCAATCAGCTGGGTAACCTGGGAGCCGAAATCGAGGATGAGGATTTTCTGGTGTTGCATGGCGGGCAAAAAAGAAAAAGGGGCGGCCCTGCGGCTGCCCCTGTGGGGATCGGGTGGCTTATTCAGCCCGGTAATTCGGCGCTTCTTTGGTGATCTGCACGTCGTGCACGTGGCTTTCGCGGATGCCGGCCGAGGTGATTTCCACAAACTCGGCTTTCTGCTTCATGTCGTCCACTGTGGCGCAACCGCAGTAGCCCATGCTGGCGCGCAAACCGCCAGCCATCTGGAACACGATGGAGACCATCGACCCCTTGTACGGAACCCGGCCCTCAATGCCTTCGGGCACCAGCTTGTCGGCGTTCGGGTTGCCGCTGGTGGCTTCCTGGAAGTAGCGGTCGGCACTGCCCTGCTGCATCGCGCCAATGCTGCCCATGCCACGGTAGCTCTTGTAGCTGCGACCCTGGAACAGCACGATCTCGCCCGGCGCCTCTTCGGTGCCAGCGAACACGCCGCCCATCATGACGGTGCTGGCACCGGCGGCAATCGCCTTGGCGATGTCGCCGCTGTAGCGGATGCCACCGTCGGCAATCAACGGCACGTCGCTGCCCATCAGCGCCTTGGCCACGTTGTCAATGGCCATGATCTGTGGCACGCCCACGCCGGCCACGATGCGGGTGGTGCAGATGGAACCGGGGCCAATGCCGACCTTCACCGCGTCGGCCCCGGCTTCGGCCAGTGCCAGCGCGGCCGCGCCGGTGGCGATGTTGCCGCCGACCACGTCGATCTGCGGGTAGTTTTTCTTGACCCAGCGCACGCGCTCGATCACGCCATGGCTGTGGCCGTGCGCCGTGTCCACCACAATCGCATCCACGCCGGCTTTCACAAGCAGTTCAACGCGCTCCTCGGTGCCCTCGCCCACGCCCACCGCAGCACCCACGCGCAGACGGCCAGCGGCGTCGCGCGCGGCGTTCGGAAAACTGGTTTGTTTGTTGATGTCTTTGACAGTGATCAGGCCCTTGAGCTCAAACGCGTCGTTGATGACCAGCAGGCGCTCGAGCTTGTGCTTGTTCAGCAGCGCCTTGGCTTCGGCGAGCGACGTGCCGTCGGACACCGTCACCAGCTTGTCGCGCGGCGTCATGATCTGGCTCACCGGCACGTCGTAGCGGGTCTCGAAGCGCAGGTCGCGGTTGGTCACAATGCCGACCACCTTGCCGGCGTCGCAGACCGGGAAACCCGACACACCCAGCTGGTCGGCCAGGTCCAGCACCTGGCGCACCGTGTGGGTGGGGGTGATCACCACCGGGTCGCGCAACACACCGGACTCGTAGCGCTTGACGCGCGCAACTTCGGCCGCCTGCTGCTTGGGCGTGAGGTTCTTGTGAACGATGCCGATGCCGCCCTCTTGCGCAATGGCAATCGCCAAACGCGCCTCGGTCACGGTGTCCATGGCGGCGGACACCAGCGGCAGGTTCAGGGTGATGTTGCGGGAGAAACGGGTCGAGAGCGAGGTGTCCTTGGGCAGGACCTGGGAGTACGCTGGCACCAACAAAACGTCGTCGAAGGTGAGCGCTTTTCCTAAAAGCCGCATGTGAAAGCTCCAAAAGATGGATTGTACCCGTGCCCCACGGGGTCAAGCACAGCCCGCGGGCTGACGATAAACTCATGGCATGAAGCCCATCCACATCCTGCTGGCCCTGACCTGCTGTCTGAGCCTGGCCCCGGCCACTGCCCAATGGGCCTGGCGCAACAGCACCGGCGGCATGGTGTTCAGCGACCGGCCACCGCCACCCGACGTGCCGGCACGCAACATTGTGAAACAGCCCGGCCGCTCCGCCGAGCCCAGCGAGCCGGCAACCGCCGCCCAGGCACCGGCATCGGCTGCCAGCGGTCCCACCTCAGCAGCGACCAGGGCCGAGAGCGACGCCCAAAAGAAAGCCGACGCCGAAAAGGCCACCGAAACGGCAAAGCAGAAAGCGGAGGCCGACAAGCTGGCCAAGACCCGTGCAGAAAACTGTGCCCGCGCGGTGCAGGCCAAAGCCACCTACGAATCGGGCGTGCGGGTGGCACGGGCCAACGCCCAGGGGCAGCGCGAATTTGTGGGCGACGCGGAGCGCGCCGCCGAGCTGAAGCGGATTCAGGGCGTCATTGCCACCGACTGCAAATAAAGCCGCTCAGTAGCCCGATTTGGCACCGGGGCGTTTGCGGGCAAACAGCCCTGCACCGCGTGCCCCCTGCTGGCGAAACCGCTCGCGCCGCGCGGTTTTGGGGTCCACTGTCAGCGGACGGTAGATTTCCACGCGGTCACCGGCACACACCACCTGCCCGAGCGTGGTCGCCGTGCCCCAGATGCCCAAGGCGAGCCCATCCAGTTGCAGTTCAGGGCAACGCTGCAGCAAACCACTGGCGTGGATGGCGTCGCCCACCGTGCTGCCGATTGGCAAGTGGAGCGCCAGCGCCACCACCTCGCGGGGTGCCGGTGCATACACCACCTCGACCGGCATGCCACCGGCCGCCACCGGCTCAGCCATAGACCTGCTCGGCCCGTTTCACAAAAGCGTCCACCAGGCTGCCTGCGATCTTGTCGAACACCGGACCCACCAGCATGGCCAGCGCAGCGTTGTCAAAGCCGTAGTTGAGCTGCAGCTCCACCCGGCAGGCCCGGCCTGCGTCGGCGTCGGTGGTGGGCCCGAGGGTGACAAAACGCCATTCACCGTCCAGCCGTGAAAACGGCCCATCCACCAGCTGCAGGTGGATGCGCTCGACGCCATGGTGGGTGTTGCGGGTGGTGAAGCTCTGGCGGATGCCGCTGAAATGGATGCCCACCTCCGCCGTCATGCCGGTGGCGTCCTCGGCCAGCACTTTGGCGTGGCTGCACCACGGCAGAAAGGCCGGGTACGACGGGACGTCGGCAACGAGCCGGAACATTTCCTCGGCGCTGTACCAGATCAACACCGATTTTTGGACACTTTTCATGGGCAAGGCAGAGGGCTGTGGGGCCTTGGAAGGGGGGCCGGTGCGGGCCACAAATTAGAATGGTAGGTTCGCGGGCAATTGTATTGAAGCCGTGAGCCCTCAACTGCCCCCCATGGTCAAGAAATCCGACGCCTCCGCACCGAAGAACACACGCATTGCCGACAACAAGAAGGCCGCGTACAACTATTTCTTTGAAGAGCGCTTCGAGGCGGGCATGGTGCTGGAGGGCTGGGAAGTCAAGGCGCTGCGCGAAGGCAAGGTGCAGCTCACCGACGGCTATGTGCTGATCCGCGATGGCGAGCTGTTTGTGCTGGGCTGCCAGATCCAGGCGCTGAAAACCGCGTCAACCCACGTCAACCCCGATTCGGTGCGCACCAAGAAGCTGCTGCTGCACAAGGCGGAGATCAAACGCCTGGTGGGCAAGGTCGAGCAAAAAGGCTACACCCTGGTGCCGCTGAACCTGCACTGGAAGGCCGGCAAGGTGAAGTGCGAGATTGCACTGGCCAAGGGCAAGGCCGAACACGACAAGCGCGACACGATCAAGGACCGCGAAGGCAAGCGCGAGGTGGAACGTGCGATGAAAAGCCGCAACCGCTGACCAACCCTGCCTGGTGGCCAGGCTTCAGCCCAGCTGGCGCAGCGGGTGCTGGTCGCTTGGCCAGGGGCTGTTGAAGAAGGCGGCCACATCGGCAGGCTGCACGTCTTCAATCTGCGCCGGGCGCCATTGCGGCTGGTGGTCTTTGTCAATCGCCAACGCACGGATGCCTTCCACCGTTTCACTGGCGGCGCTGGGGCGCAGGTGAAAACACTGGTGGACCATGTCGCGCTCCATGCGCAGCGCGTCGGCCAGGCCCATGGCACGGCCCCGGCGGATTTGCGCCAGCACCACGTGCAGCATCAGCGGTGAGCGCTTGCGCAGCAAGGCCAGCGTGTCGCGGGCCCAGTCGCTGGCGTCTGCGGCCAGCGCGTCCACGATGGCCTGCACGCTGTCCAGCGCGAACACCGCGTCAATCGCGGCATGGCTGGCCTTTTTGGGGGCAGGTGCGGCAAAACGGGTGCGCAGCCAATGCTCCACCGCCGCGCTGCTCTCAAACGGCGTGGCCACCAGCTTGTTCCAGATCACCGGCAGCTCGCCGGCGCTGACATGGCCGTCGGCCAGGCCCCAGGCAATGGCCTCTGCGCTGCCAATCGTCAGGCCGGTCAGGGCCAGGTACTCGCCCACGCGGCCAGGACAGCGGCTCAGGAAATAGCTGCCGCCCACGTCGGGGAACAGGCCGATGCCGGTCTCCGGCATGGCCATTTTGGTCCGCTCCGTCACCACCCGCAGGCTGGCGCCCTGGCTGATGCCCATGCCACCGCCCATGACGATGCCGTCCATCAGCGCGATGTAGGGCTTGGGGTAGGTGGCAATCAGGTGGTTGAGGCGGTATTCCTCGGTGAAGAAGTCACCCAGCGCGCTGTCACCGGCCAATGCCGCGGTGTGGAAGAAACGGATGTCGCCACCGGCGCAGAAGTTGCCAAAAGCGTCTTCTTTGCCAGTACCACGGACCACCACCGCCAGAACGGCTGGTTCGTCCCGCCATGCCTGCAGGGTGGCAGCGAGGGTGCGCACCATGCCCAGGGACAGGGCATTGAGCGCACGGGGCCGGTTTAGGGTGATGAGACCGAGTTGTCCATGCACCTCGGCAATCACGTCGTTGGGGTGGTTGCCGGTGTTCATGGTCAGACTCTCTCGTGCATCACTTGGGGAAAACCGGGCCGCCGATCAGCGGCCTGCGCGCTTGCGTTCGCTCTCAGACAGGTGGCGCTTGCGCAGGCGGATCGACTTGGGCGTGATTTCCACCAGCTCGTCGTCCTCGATGAACTCCACAGCGTACTCCAGCGTCGCGTCAATCGGCGGCGTGATCTTGACCGCGTCTTCCTTGCCGGACACGCGGAAGTTGGTCAGCTGCTTGGTGCGGGTGGCATTGACCACCAGGTCGTTGTCGCGGCTGTGGATGCCAACGATCATGCCTTCGTACACCGGGTCATTGGCACGCACGAACATGCGGCCGCGGTCGTCGAGCTTGCCCAGGGCGTAGGTGAAGATTTCGCCAGCGTCCATGGAGATCAGCACGCCGTTCTTGCGGCCACCGATCTCGCCCTTGTGCGGCTCGTAGCTGTCGAAGATGTTGGAGATCAGGCCCGAGCCGCGTGTCAGGTTCAGGAATTCGTTGGTGAAACCGATCAGGCCCCGTGCCGGGATGCGGTATTCCAGGCGCACACGGCCACGGCCGTCGGGCTCCATGTTGACGAGTTCGCCCTTGCGCTCGCCCAGCGCCTGCATCACGCCGCCCTGGTGCTGGTCTTCGATGTCGGCGGTGACCATCTCGATGGGCTCGTGCTTTTCACCGTTGATGTCGCGGTACACCACACGCGGCTTGCTCACCGCGAGTTCGTAGCCTTCGCGGCGCATGTTTTCCAGCAGGATGGTGAGGTGCAGTTCGCCCCGGCCCATGACTTCAAAAATGCCTTCTTCGTCGGTTTCCTTGACGCGCAACGCCACGTTGTGTTGCAGCTCTTTTTGCAGGCGGTCCCAGATCTGGCGGCTGGTGACGTACTTGCCTTCACGGCCGGCCAGCGGGCTGGTGTTGACGCAGAAGTTCATGGTCAGCGTGGGCTCGTCCACCTTGAGCATGGGCAGCGGTGCCGGGTTCAGCGGGTCGGTGACGGTGACGCCAATGCCGATGTCCGGAATGCCGTTGATCAGCACGATTTCGCCCGGGCCGGCCTCCAGCGCCTGCACGCGTTCCAGACCCTGGAAGGTCAGCACCTGGTTGACGCGGCCCTTGATGGCCTTGCCGTCCGGGCCTTCCATGACCACCACGTCCATCATCGGTTTGATGGTGCCGGCGCTGATGCGGCCGACGCCGATGCGGCCGACAAAGGTGGAGAAGTCCAGCGCGGAAATCTGCAGCTGCAGCGGCGCGGCCGGGTCACCGGTCTGGGCCGGCACGTGCTTGAGCACGGTGTTGAACAGGGCCGACATGTCGGGGCCCCACTGCTCACCGGGCGCGCCCTCTTCCATCGACGACCAGCCGTTGATGCCGGAGGCGTACACCACCGGGAAGTCGAGCTGTTCGTCGGTCGCGCCGAGCTTGTCGAACAAATCAAACGCGGCATTGACCACGTAGTCCGGGCGGGCACCGGGCTTGTCCACCTTGTTCACCACCAGGATCGGCTTGAGGCCCAGGGCCAGCGCCTTCTTGGTGACGAAGCGGGTCTGTGGCATCGGGCCTTCTTGCGCGTCGATCAGCAGCACCACACCGTCCACCATGGACAGGGCGCGTTCCACTTCGCCGCCGAAGTCGGCGTGGCCAGGGGTGTCGACGATGTTGATGTGCGTGCCTTCCCAGGTCACGGCGCAGTTCTTGGCCAGGATGGTGATGCCACGCTCTTTTTCAATCGCGTTGTTGTCCATCACGGTGTCGACCACTTTTTCGTGTTCGGCAAAGGTGCCGGACTGGCGCAGCAGCTGGTCAACCATGGTGGTTTTGCCATGGTCAACGTGGGCGATGATGGCGATGTTGCGGATCTGTTTCTGGCTCATGGTGGTTTCCTGGTGGCTGTTCACACGGTGGCGTGTGGCCGGTTTTCTAAAATCTGCTGAATGTCAATCGGGCTGAGAAGGCGGTCGGGAATCAGCTCCCGGGCGCGGATGTGGGCGGCCCCCAGCAGGGCCGCCGGTTGCGTGCCAAACACGGCCACGGCGGGCTGGTCGTCCAGGTCCACCCGGCGGCGCAGGCCGCTCAAAAAGCGCCCTGCATTGTCGGCGTCCAGCGTGACGCGGGCATGACCCGCCAGCAGCGACTCCACCGGCAGCAGGCAGGCGAGCCGCCCGTCTTCGGGCATGGCTTCCAGCGCCGCCAGCGTGACACAGGGCGCCAGCGTGAAGTCGCCAGTGGCGGTGCGGCGCAGCGCACGCAGGTGGGCACCGCAACCGAGGGCTGCGCCAATGTCTTCGGCCAGCGTGCGGATGTAGGTGCCTTTGCTGCAGGTCACTGTAATTTTGATAGCACTACCGCAAGGATTGACTATGGCTTGAGCGCTATTTGACTCAAAATTGGCCTCTGAAGCACCGTCAAAGGCCACCGACAGCGCCAAAATCTCGACCGAGCGCGCGGCACGCTCGACCGTCTGCCCGGCGCGCGCGTACTCGTACAGCGCCTTGCCGTCTTTTTTCAGCGCGCTGTACATCGGTGGCACCTGCTCTTGGGGGCCCAAAAACTGGGCGGCCACGGCGGCGAGTTGCTCGGCCGTCACAGCCACAGGCCGGGTGCTGAGCACATCGCCCTCGGCATCGCCGGTGGTGGTGGTCACGCCGAGCTGGGCAATCGCCACATACGACTTGGGGGCGTCCAGTTGCAACTGGCTGAACTTGGTGGCGGCACCAAAACACAACGGCAACACGCCGGTGGCCAGCGGGTCCAGCGTGCCGGTGTGGCCGGCTTTTTCCGCGCGCAGCAGCCATTTGGCTTTCTGCAGCGCATCGTTGCTGGAGAGTCCGAGTGGTTTGTCGAGCAACAGCACCCCATGCACGGGGCGCCTCACGACCCGTGTCCGTGGTGCGCTGGTGGTCATTCGCTGTCCTTGGCCCGGGAGGAAACAGCCTTGGCGATCAGCGCGTTCATGTCGGCCGCACGCTCGGTGGTGCGGTCAAACAGGAAGTGCAGTGTCGGCACGGTGTGGATGTGCAGGCGCTTGAACAACCCGTTGCGCAGGAAGCCAGCGGCCTGGTTGAGGGCCACTTCGCACTCTTTCGGGTCGCCCACCAGCACGCTGAAAAACACCTTGGCGTGGGCGTAGTCCGGCGTGACCTCCACCGACTGCACGGTGACCATGCCGACGCGGGGGTCCTTCAGCTCGCGGGCGATCAGCTCGGTCAGATCGCGCTGGATCTGATCGGCCACCTTGAAGCTGCGGTTGGGGGTTGACGACTTGCGGGCGGGCATAGGTTTACCGGCGCATCACAGCGTGCGGGCGATTTCCTTGATCTCGAAGAACTCCAACTGGTCATTGACCTGGATGTCGTTGTAGTTCTTCAGCTTGATACCGCACTCGAAGCCTTCCTTGACCTCGCGCACATCGTCCTTGACGCGCTTGAGCGACTCCAGCTCGCCGGTGTAGACCACCACGTTGTCGCGCAGCAAACGGAACTTGGCCGAGCGGTTGACCAGGCCAGAGGTGACCATGCAACCGGCCACGGTGCCGATCTTGGAGGCCACGAACACGGTGCGGATTTCCGCGGTGCCGATGACTTCTTCCTTCTTGTCCGGCGTCAGCATGCCCGACATGGCAACCTTCAGGTCGTCCACCGCGTCGTAAATGATGCTGTAGTAGCGGATGTCGACGCCATTGCCTTCGGCCAGCTTGCGCGCGCCGGCATCGGCCCGCACGTTGAAACCGATGATGACGGCCTTGGAGGCAATCGCCAGGTTGATGTCTGACTCGCTGATGCCACCCACGGCGGCATAGACCATCTGGACCTTGACCTCGTCGGTCGACAGCTTGAGCAGCGACTGCGACAGCGCTTCCTGCGAACCCTGCACGTCGGACTTGACGATGATGGGCAGCGTCTTGACCTCGCCCGCCGTCATGTCGGAGAACATGTTCTCCAGCTTGGCGGCCTGCTGTTTGGCCAGCTTGGTGTTGCGGAACTTGCCGGCGCGGTAGGTGGCGATTTCGCGCGCACGGCGCTCGTCGGTCAGCACCATGAACTCGTCACCGGCCTGCGGCACTTCCGTCAGACCCTGGATTTCCACCGGGATCGACGGACCAGCGGTCTTGATGGTGCGGCCGTTTTCGTCCAGCATGGCGCGCACGCGGCCATAGGTCTGGCCCGCCAGCACCACGTCACCGGTCTTCAGCGTACCGGACTGCACCAGCACCGTGGCCACCGGGCCGCGGCCCTTGTCGAGCTGGGCTTCAATCACCAGGCCCTTGGCCATGGCGTCCACCGGCGCTTTCAGTTCCAGCACTTCGGCCTGCAGCAGCACCTGCTCCAGCAGATCGTCAATGCCCTGGCCGGTCTTGGCAGACACCGAGACAAACGGCGACTCGCCGCCGTACTCTTCCGGCACGACTTCTTCAACCACCAGCTCCTGCTTCACGCGCTCGGGGTTGGCATCGGGCTTGTCGATCTTGTTGACCGCGACCACGATCGGCACACCGGCCGCTTTCGCGTGCTTGATGGCTTCCTTGGTCTGCGGCATCACGCCGTCGTCGGCCGCGACCACCAGGATCACGATGTCGGTGGCCTTGGCGCCACGGGCACGCATGGCGGTGAACGCCTCGTGGCCTGGGGTGTCGAGGAAGGACACCATGCCGCGTGGCGTTTCCACGTGGTAGGCACCAATGTGCTGGGTGATGCCGCCGGCTTCACCGGAGGCGACCTTGGCACGGCGGATGTAGTCCAGCAGCGAGGTCTTGCCGTGGTCGACGTGGCCCATGACGGTGACCACCGGGGCACGCGGCAGCGCTTCGCCTTCGGTGGCGCCCACGTCCTGGTCGGTGAAGGCTTCGGGGTCGTCCAGCGCGGCCACGATGGCCTTGTGGCCCATTTCCTCCACCACGATCATCGCGGTGTCCTGGTCCAGCGGCTGGTTGATGGTGACCATCTGGCCCAGCTTCATCAGGTGCTTGATCACCTCGGACGACTTGACCGCCATCTTGTGCGCCAGTTCGGCCACGGTGATGGTTTCCGGCACGTGCACTTCGATCACACGTGCCTCCACCGGTGCGGCCACAGCCACGTCACTGCGGTCGTTGCGGTCATTGCCACGGCGGCCACGCGGCCCGCCACGCCAGTTGCCACGGCCCACGCCGCCGCTGCTGTCGCCACGGGTCTTGATTTCCTTCTTCTTGGCCGGGTCGCCCGCCCAGCTGGACGACAGCTTGGCGGATTTGACTTCCTTGTTGGCATCGCCGGGGGCTGCCGCAGCGCCAGGCGCGGGCTTGGCCGTGACCGAACCCGCCGGCTTGTGCAGCGTGCCTTTCATGCCGGGCTTGTTCGGGTCCACCTTGACGGCGGGCTTCGGCTCTTCCGGCTTCTTGGCGGTCAACACCTTTTTGGGCGTGGACATCATGGTGCGGATGGCGGCGGCCTCGGCCTCGGCGCGGCGGCGGCGGTCCTGCAGGTCCGCCGTGCGGGCGGCTTCGTCGTCGGAGCGGGCCTTGGATTCGGCTTCGGCCTTCAGGCGCGCTTCTTCCTTGGCGGCGGCTTCGGCGGCGGCGCGCTGTGCCTTGGCTTCCATCACCGAGGCGTCGTTCATCGTGGCCTTGTCGGCCAGCGCTTCTTTTTTGGCGCGTTCGGCGGCCTCGTAAGCGGCAGCGCGTTCGGCGGCTTCGCGTTCACGGGCTTCGTTGGTCTCACGCAGGCGGCGCTTTTCGGTCAGGTCTTCTTCCTGGCGGCGCAGCAGCTCGGCATGGCGGCGTGCCTCTTCTTCACGGCGCGCGAGTTCGGCGTCGTCGATGCCCGCCGGGGACGGGGCCGCAGGCGCAGGGGCCTCAACGGCAGGTGCGGGGGCAACTTCCAACTCGTCGTCGCGTTTGATGAAGGTGCGCTTCTTGCGCACCTCGACCTGGATCGTGCGAGCGCGGCCGGTGGCGTCGGCCTGCTTGATCTCGCTGGTGGATTTCTTCACCAGCGTGATCTTCTTGCGGTCGGCCACGACAGTGCCGTGGCTGGCCTGCAGGAAACCGAGCAGGCGCTGCTTGTCAGTGTCGTTCAGCGCATCGCTGACGCTGGACTTGACGACCCCGGCAGCCTTGAGCTGGTCAAGCAGGGTTTCGGGTGATTTTTTGAGTTCGGCAGCGAACTCGGCAACGGTGGTACTGGACATATCTGGCGTTCCTGGTGATGGCCTTCATGACCCAGACTCTTCGTCGGCGTCACTGGTAAACCAGTGCGCGCGAGCGGTCATGATCAGGGCGGTGGCCTCTTCCGCAGTCTGGCCGGTGATGTCGGTGAGTTCGTCCGTGGCCAGGTCGGCCAGGTCGTCGCGGGTGTGCACGCCCGCCTCGGTGAGTTGGGCGATCAGTTCGGGCGTTATGCCCTCGATGTCGCGCAGCGCCTGGGAGACGGTTTCAACACCCTCTTCCTTGGCGATTTCCAGCGTCAGCAGCACGTCCTTGGCGCGGGCACGGAGTTCGTTCACCGTGTCTTCGTCAAAGCTCTCGATTTCCAGCATTTCCTGGATCGGCACGTAGGCCACTTCTTCCAGGCTGGTGAAGCCTTCGGCGATCAGGATGTCGGCCACTTCCTCGTCCACGTCGAGCTTCTCGGTGAACAGGGCGCGGATGGAGCCGGTTTCGTCGGCGTTCTTCTGCGCCGACTCGGTGGCGTCCATGATGTTGATCTTCCAGCCGGTCAGCTCGGACGCCAGGCGCACGTTCTGGCCGCCGCGGCCAATCGCAATCGCCAGGTTTTCTTCGTCGACCACAACGTCCATGGCGTGGCGCTCTTCGTCCACCACGATGGACGACACGTTGGCCGGGGCCAGCGCGCCAATCACGAACTGCGCCGGGTCTTCGCTCCACAGCACGATGTCGACGCGTTCGCCAGCCAGCTCGTTGGTGACGGAATTGACGCGGGTGCCGCGCACACCGACGCAGGTGCCGATCGGGTCGACGCGTTTGTCGTGGCTCAGCACCGCGATCTTGGCGCGCGAGCCAGGGTCGCGGGCGCAGGACTTGATCTCCAGCAGGCCCTGCTCGATCTCGGGCACCTCGTGCTTGAACAGCTCCATCATGTACTCGGGCGCACTGCGCGACAGCACAATCGGCGCACCGCGCAAGGTCAGGTCCACCGACATGATCATGGCCCGCACCCGGTCGCCGGTGCGCAGGTTTTCCTTCGGGATCATCTCGCTGCGCTTGAGGCGGCCTTCAACGCGGCCGCTCTCGACGATGAGGTCGCCCTTGTCGAGGCGCTTGACAGTGCCGACAAAAATATTGTCGCCGCGCGACATGAAGTCGTTCAGCAGCATTTCGCGCTCGGCATCGCGGATTTTTTGCAGAATGACCTGCTTGGCGGCCATTGCGCCAATGCGGCCAATCGGCACCGACTCGACGCCTTCTTCGATGTACTCGCCCTCTTCCACATCGGCGATGCGCTCTCTGGCGTCCATCAGCAGTTCTTCGGCGTCCGGGTTTTGCAGGCCGGCCTCGTCGGGCACCACCAACCAGCGGCGGAAGGTCTCGTAGCTGCCGCTGTCGCGGTCCACCGCGACGCGGATGTCCACGTCACCGGCATAGAGCTTTTTCGTGGCCTGCGCCAGCGCCGACTCCACCGCTGCGAACACCACGTCGCGTTCGACGCTTTTTTCGCGCGAGATGGCATCCACCAACATCAACATTTCGCGATTCATGCCACTGCACTCCTGTCTAAATCTGCGGACCGTCCGGCGTTGCCACCGGCACCGACCCGAACTGCGTTTTGGGTTTGGCCCGGTGCATCACCGGGCACGTTGTTGCACTGCACCGTCATTCGGCCACGTCCTTGGGCTTGCGGCCCTTGAAATCCACAATCGGCGCCAAGCGTGCGTCGCGTATCTCTTCCAGCGTGAAGCCCAACGCGCTCATGGGCACCGGGCCACGCTTGCGGCTGATTTTCTGGCCGGGCTTGACCACAGGCGCATCGCTCCAGACCACCTGCCAGCCGGTTTCGGTCTTCTCGAGCGTGCCGCGAAATTTCTTGCGGTTGGCGTTCACGTAGCCTGCCGGCACCGTGGCGCCCGGCTCCACCACACCGGCCAGGCCTGCTGCCGCGTTGGACGCCGCCACCGCCGCACTGCCAATCGGCGCTTTCAGCGTGATGTCCACCACCTCGCCCACAAAACGCTCAAAGTCCTGCGCGTGCCGCAATGGCCGGTCAATCCCGGGCGACGACACTTCCAGGCGCTGGTACACCACCCCGTCGACTTCCAGCGCAAACTGCAGCTGGCGCGTGACCTTCTCGCAGTCTTCCACCGTCACAAACTGCTCGACGCCGGCGACCCAGGGCAGGTCGATCGTGATGCGCAGCAAGCCCCCGGCGGAACGTTCCACCTCAATCAGGTCATAGCCGAAGCCGGCCACGGTTTGCTCGACGATTTGCTGCAGCGCCACTGTCTGGTTGAACCCCGGAATCGCGTGAAATGCACGCGGTGTGAAAAACGATCGGCCAAAAAAAACGGGCGGTAAATACCCGCCCGTTTGGTCGTGAAGTGCGCATTGTACCCGGGGAAGACCCTGATATCAAGCCCATTGTTGCTGGCGTTGGCCGCCAGCCTGCCTTTTACTGCGCTGCGGGCAGCAAAAATTCACGGCTGACGTGCATGCCCAACTCGTTGACGCGGTCCAGGAACTGCGTCAGGAAAGCGTGCAGGCCGGTGGCGAGGATTTCGTCGATGCGACCGTACTGCAGTTCGGCACGCAGTTTGCCGGCCCGGCGCAGGGTTTCGCTGGCCGGCTCGCCCGCCACCATGGCGAGGTTGCCCACCACCTCGTTCAGGCTGGCGTGCAGAGAACGTGGCATGTCGGGCCGCAAAATCAGCAACTCGGCCACCCGCTCGGGCTTGATCACGTCGCGGTAGACCTTGCGGTAGATCTCGAAGCCGGAGACGCTGCGCAGAATCGCGCTCCAGTGGTAGAAGTCGTACTCTTGGTCTTTCTCGCTGGCGGCGCCATAAAAGTCGCTCTGCAGGGCGTGGAACTTCACGTCCACCAGCCGGGCGGTGTTGTCGGCCCGCTCCAGGAAAGTGCCGAGGCGCATGAAGTACAGCGCCTCGTCCATCAGCATGGTGCCCACGGTGACGCCGCGCGACAGGTGCGAGCGGAACTTCACCCACTCGAAAAACTGCGCCGGATCGCTCTCGAATTCGCCGGAACGCAGCATGCGGTTCAGTTCCAGCCAGGTCTGGTTCTGGGTTTCCCAGACCTCGGTGGTGAGCGTGCCACGCACCGCACGGGCGTTCTCGCGGGCGGCGCGCAGGCAGGAAATGATGCTGGACGGGTTGCTTTCGTCGCGCACCATGAACTCCATCACCTCGGACGACCTGAAGCTCTCGTGTTTGGCCTTGTAGGCCGGCAGCAGTTCGCTGATGCTCAGCAGGCCTTTCCAGCCCAGTTCGGCCACCGCGGTGGACTGGGGCAGCAGCGCGGTCTGATAGTTCACATCGAGCATGCGCGCGGTGTTTTCGGCCCGCTCGGTGTAGCGAGACATCCAGAACAAATGGTCGGCGGTTCGTGAAAGCATCGTGATTCCTTTTTTGTTCTTGGTGACCGCGTCAGACTTCCAGGATCCAGGTGTCCTTGGTACCACCGCCCTGCGACGAGTTGACCACCAGCGAACCTTCTTTCAGCGCCACGCGGGTCAGGCCACCAGGCACCATCTGCACCTCTTTGCCGCTGAGCACAAAGGGCCGCAGGTCGATGTGGCGTGGCGCAATGCCGCTCTCCACAAACGTGGGGCAGCTCGACAGGCTCAGCGTGGGCTGGGCGATGTAGCCGCTCGGGTTGGCGAGCAGCGCCTTGCGGAAGTCTTCGATCTCGGCGGTGGTGGCGGCCGGGCCGACCAGCATGCCGTAGCCGCCCGCGCCGTGCACCTCTTTCACCACCAGGTCTTTCAGGTTGTCCAGCGTGTAGGCCAGTTCATCCTTGTTGCGGCACATGTAGGTCGGCACGTTGTTCAGGATCGGTTTTTCACCGAGGTAGAACTCGATCATCTTGGGCACATACGGGTAGACCGACTTGTCGTCCGCCACACCGGTGCCGACCGCGTTGCAGATGGTGACGTTGCCGGCGCGGTAGGCGCGCATCAGGCCGGCACAGCCGAGCGTGGACGTGGGGCGGAACACCTCGGGGTCAAGGAAGTCGTCGTCGAGCCGGCGGTAGATCACGTCCACCCGGCGCGGGCCCCGGGTGGTGCGCATGTAGACGAAATCGTCTTTCACCAGCAGGTCTTGCCCCTCGACCAGTTCCACCCCCATTTGCTGGGCCAGGAAGGCGTGTTCGAAGTAGGCGCTGTTGTACATGCCAGGCGTGAGCACGACGACGGTTGGGTCGGCGGTGGCGGGCGGGGCCGAGGCCCGCAGTGTTTCCAGCAACAAATCCGGGTAGTGGGCCACTGGCGCCACCTGGTGCTGGTTGAACAGGTCGGGGAACAGCCGCATCATCATCTTGCGGTTTTCCAGCATGTAGCTCACGCCGCTGGGCACGCGCAGGTTGTCTTCCAGCACGTAGTACTCGCCACCGCCCTGGGCGTTGGCGGCACGCACGATGTCCACCCCGGCGATGTGCGAGTAGGTCTGGTTCGGCACGTCCACACCCACCATCTCAGGGCGGAACTGGGCGTTGTTGAGCAGCTGCTCGGCAGGGATCAGGCCGGCCTTGATGATTTCCTGGTCGTGGTAGACGTCGTGCAGGAAACGGTTGAGTGCGGTGACACGTTGCACCAGGCCTTTTTCCATCGCCTGCCATTCGGCGGCGGGGATCACGCGGGGGATCAGATCGAACGGGATCAGCCGCTCGGTGCCGCCGTTGTCGGCGTCTTCTTCCTTGGCGCCGTAAACGGCAAAGGTGATACCGACGCGGCGGAAGATCATTTCCGCTTCTTCACGCCGCTTGCGCATCATGTCGCCGGGCTGTTTGGCCAACCAGGCGTCGTAGATTTTGTAATGGTCCCGGATCTCCTTGCCGTCCGTGAAGAACTTGTAGGGCAAGGCGGTGTACATCTCGTCGAATTTCTGCATCTGCGCAATCTCCTGTTCACAGCTTAGCAAGTTTCAGGCCCATGCCGTGTGACGGGCAGGCGACGCGCTCTCGGGCATCTGGCGTTCATTCTGCACCGGGGTGGTGGTGCCAGTAACGGCGCTGGGCATTGCGGTGGCAGTCCAGCACCGCAGGCTGTGCCGAGCGCCAGACCATGGCGCCACAGCCGGGCGAGTCGAACACCGCAATGCCCAGCGCGTCGTAGCGCGCCAGCACCGCGGGCGCCGGGTGGCCAAAGCGGTTGCGGTAGGCGGCCTGCACGAGCGCGAAACGGGGCGACACCTGGGCCAGAAACGCGCCGGTGGACGAGGTCTTGCTGCCATGGTGCGGCACCAGCAGCACATCGGCCTGCAGCGGCGCCCCGCTGGCCACCAGCCGCGCCTCCTGGGCGGCTTCGATGTCGCCGGTCAGCAGCGCATGGCGTCGGCCGTTGGAGACGCGCAGCACACAGCTCATGGCGTTGCTTTTCTGCGGTGTCTGGTAGTCGCCGGCTAGCGGGTGCAGCACCTCGAACGTCACCCCGTCCCAGGCCCAGCGCTGGCCGGCGTGGCAGCGTGTGGCGGGCCGCAGCGCCTGCAGCGGGTGCGCGTCTTCGATGGAACTCAGCAGGCTGGCCTGCGGCTGCGTGGCCAGCACGGCTTCGGCGCCGCCGGTGTGGTCGGCGTCGCGGTGGCTCAGCACCAGCGTGTCGACCCGCTCGTCCAGCGCCCGCAGCAACGGCACCAGCACGCGGTGCCCGGCGTCGCTCTCGCTCGAAAAACGCGGACCGGCGTCGTACACCAGGCTGTGGCGGGCGGTGCGCACCAGCACGGCGGTGCCCTGCCCCACGTCGGCCGCGAGCAGTTCAAACTCGCCCGGCACCGGGCGTGGCGCCTGCCACAGCAGCACCGGCAGCAACAGGGGCAGGCCCAGCATGCGCAAGGGCCACGGCCAGCGCCAGACCAGCAGCACGCCGCCGGCCAGGCCCGCCACGCCGGCCCACAGTGGCGCGGCAGCGGTGGCGTAGGTGGCCCACGGCCAGCCGGCCATCGGCCGCAGCAGCCACACCAGCGCGTCGGTCGCGCTGGCGGCCAGCGTCCAGAGGGGCGTGAACACGGCACCGGCCATGGCCAGCGGCGTCAGCACCAGCGTCACCCAGGGAATCGCCAACAGGTTGGCCAGCATGCCCACCAGCGAGAACTGGCCGAACAGCAGCAGCGTCAAAGGCGCCAAAGCGACCGTGACCACCGCCTGCTCACGAAAAATCAAGCGAAATCGGCCCCAAGCCCTAGTGGAACCTTGCGATTCAGCTCCTGTATTGGTAGCAAACAGCACCGCCACGGCGACAAAACTGAGCCAGAACCCGGCCTGCAGCAAAGCCCACGGGTCGAGCGCCACCACCACGGCCATCACCAGCAGCCAGCGGGTGATCGGCGGCCAGTGCCGGCCCGAGGCCTGCAGCAGCGCCGCCACGGCCAGCATGCACACGGTGCGCTGGGCCGGCACGCCCCAGCCACTGAACAGCGCGTAGGCCGCCGCCAGCGCCACGCCGCCCACCAGCGCGGCGTGTGGCGCGGGCCACCACAGGCACAGGCGCGCGCTGCGCCGCCACAATGCGTTCACCAACGCCGCCGCCAGCCAGGCAAACATCGTGATGTGCAGGCCGGAGATGCTCATCAGGTGGGCCACGCCGGTGGCGCGGAACACGTCCCAGTCGGCGCGGTCAATGGCGCTCTGGTCGCCGGTCACCAGGGCGGCAATGACACCTGCGACCTGGGGGTCGGCCACCTGCGCGAACACCGCGTCGCGCACGCGCTGGCGGGCCTGCTCCACCGGGTAGCGCCAGCTGCTGGCAAGCCGCTGGGGGGCTGGGTCTTTGGCGCTGGCGCGCACGTACCCGGTGGCATGGACCTGCTGGTCCCACAGCCACAGTTCATAGTCAAACCCATGCGGGTTGTGGTTGCCGTGCGGCGCTTTCAGCCGCACGGTGAGCTGCCACTGCTCACCGGCTTTCACCTCGGGGGGTGAAGGCTGCAGCGCCAGAGGATCGGCCGGGTCGGCACGCCAGGCGCCGCTGTACCAGCCGAGTTGCAGCAACGGCGGCAGGCGCACCGGCTGGCCGGCGAGGCTGGCCGAGCCCACCGCCAAACGCAGCCGCAGGCCGGTGGCGTGGCGCTGCGGCATGGCCGCCACCCAGCCGGTGACGGTGATGTCGCGCCCCTCCAGCGCCGGGTCCAGCCGCTCTGCCGCCTGCAGGCTGGCACGGCCGCCGGTCAGGCCGAAACCGAGCAGCAGCAGGCCCATGCACACCCAGCCGTTGCGCCAGTGGCCGGCGCGGGTGAAACGCAAGGCACACACCACCAGCACCAGCGCGGCCAGCGCCAGCCCCGCATACAGCCAGCCGGACCAGAGTGCCGCCTGCTGCAACTGCCAGGCCACCCCGCCAACCGCCGCCAGCAAGCCCGGCCCCAGCGCAGCGGGCGCAGTCCAGCCGGGCGGGTTGGCAGATGGCAGAGACGTCATGGGCGGGTGCGCGGCGTGCGGTGCAGACCATTATGGAAGGACGCCACCCAAAGGCTGTCACACTGGCATGGCTCGCGTCTTGCTAAGCTATGTGCGTGCCGGTTATCCAGAGCCTGGCTTTTTGTCGTTCCAACCACGGTAACACTGCATGTCGATCCACGCCGCCCTCAGCCACATCACCCACTACAAGTACGACCGCCCGGTCACGCTCGGGGCGCAAGTGGTGCGTTTGCGCCCGGCGCCGCACTGCCGCAGCAACATCATTTCGTACTCGCTGAAAGTCGAGCCGGTGGGCCACTTCATCAACTGGCAGCAGGACCCGTTCGCCAACTACCTGGCGCGGCTGGTATTTCCCGAAAAAGTCACCGAGTTCAAGGTCACGGTGGACATGGTGGCCGAGATGTCGGTCTACGACCCGTTCGACTTCTTCCTCGAACCCAGCGCGGAAACTTTCCCATTCACCTACAGCGAAACGCAGAAGCAGGAGCTCGCGCCCTACCTGGTCGCCGGCCCCGCCACGCCGATGCTGCAAACCTACCTGGACGCGATCGACCGCACACCCCGCCGCACCATCGACTTCCTGGTCGCGCTGAACCAGCAGGTGGCGCGCGACATCAATTACCTGATCCGCATGGAGCCGGGCGTGCAGTCGCCCGAAGAAACGCTGAGCAAGGCCAGTGGCTCCTGCCGCGACTCGGGCTGGCTGCTGGTGGAGCTGCTGCGCCACTGCGGCCTGGCGGCGCGTTTTGTCTCCGGCTACCTGATCCAGCTCACGCCCGACGTGAAAGCGCTCGACGGCCCCAGTGGCACCACGGTGGACTTCACCGACCTGCACGCCTGGTGCGAGGTGTACCTGCCCGGTGCCGGCTGGATCGGGCTGGACGCCACCTCCGGCCTGATGGCTGGCGAAGGCCACATCCCACTGGCCTGCACGCCGCAACCCTCCAGTGCCGCGCCGATCGAAGGCGGCGTCGACGAGGCCGAAGTCGAGTTCAGCCACCACATGGGCATCACCCGCATCCACGAGTCGCCCCGCGTCACCAAGCCCTACACCGACGCGCAGTGGGACGCGGTGCTGGCCCTCGGCAACGCGGTCGACCAGGAGCTGGTCGCCGGTGACGTGCGCCTGACCATGGGCGGCGAGCCGACTTTTGTGGCGGTGGGTGACCGCGACGCCGCCGAGTGGAACACCGACGCCCTCGGCCCCACCAAACGCGGCATCGCCACCGAGCTGGTCCACAAGCTGCGCAACGAATACGGCCGCGGTGGCTTCCTGCACTTTGGTCAGGGCAAGTGGTACCCCGGCGAGCAGTTGCCGCGCTGGGCGCTGGGCATCTACTGGCGTGCCGACGGCCAGCCGGTCTGGCGCAACCCCGATTTGTTTGCCGACGAGCGCGTGCCTTCCAACTACACCAGCGACGACGCCAAACGCTTCATCACCTTGCTGAGCCACAAGCTGAACCTGACCGACCAGCACATCCAGCCCGGCTACGAAGACGCGCTGTATTACCTCTGGCGCGAGGGCCGCCTGCCGGTCAACGTGGACCCGTTCGAGTCCAAACTCGACGACGAGATGGAGCGCGCCCGGCTGCGCCGCGTGTTCTCGCAACAGCTCGACACGGTGGTCGGCTACGTGCTGCCGCTGCAGCCCAATGACGACGACGCTGGCACTCGCCTGGCCGGCCCGCTGTGGCGCACCGGCCCCTGGTTCTTCCGCGACGGCCGCATGTACCTGATCCCTGGCGACTCGCCGATGGGTTACCGCCTGCCGCTGGACGCCCTGCCCTGGGTCAGCAAGTCCGACTACCCCTACCTGATCGAGCAGGACCCGTTTGCCCCGCGCGGCCCCCTGCCACCGGCCAACGTGCTGCAGGCGCGCTATGCAGCCCCTGCACCCGTGCCAACGGCCTCGGCCGCCGAAGGCCGCCAGGCGATTGCCTACTTGGCCCGCAGCACGGCCCCTGGCGAAGCCGCACGCCTGCCCCAGGGCGGCCCCGGCAAGCCCATCGGCACCGACAACGCACAACGCCCCGGCCAGCCCGAGCCGGCCGGTTTTGCCAAAGCGCCAGAACGCTTCCATTCGGCCGCAGGCCTGACCCGCACCGCGCTGTGCGTGGAGGTGCGCGACCCGCGCCGCGCCAGCGGCCCCAAGGCGGAAAAACAGGGCCTGCCCTCCAGCGCGCTGTACTGCTTCATGCCCCCCCTGGCGCGGCTGGACGACTATCTTGATCTGCTCGCCGCCATCGAAGCCACCGCCACCGAACTCGGCGTCAAGCTGGTCCTGGAAGGCTACCCACCGCCCCGCGACCCGCGCCTCAAGGTGCTGCAGGTCACCCCCGACCCCGGCGTGATCGAGGTCAACATCCACCCGGCCCACAGCTGGAACGAGCTGGTGCAGCACACCGAGTTCCTGTACCAGGCCGCGTTCGAAACCCGCCTCTCGGCCGAGAAGTTCATGAACGACGGGCGCCACACCGGCACCGGCGGTGGCAACCACTTTGTGATGGGCGGCGCCAGCCCGGCCGACAGCCCGTTTCTGCGCCAGCCCGAGCTGCTGGCCAGCCTGCTGCTGTACTGGCACAACCACCCGTCGCTCAGCTATTTGTTCAGCGGCATGTTCATTGGCCCCACCAGCCAGGCCCCCCGGGTGGACGAGGCCCGCAACGACCAGCTCTACGAGCTGGAAATCGCGCTCGCAGAAATCCGCAAGAACCGCGAGAAACACGGCCAGGCCATGCCGCCATGGTTGGTTGACCGGGCCTTGCGCAACATCCTGATTGACGTCACGGGCAACACCCACCGCAGCGAGTTCTGCATCGACAAGATGTACTCGCCCGACAGCAGCACCGGCCGGCTGGGCCTGCTGGAGTTGCGTGCCTTCGAGATGCCGCCCCACGCCCGCATGAGCATTGCCCAGCAGCTGCTGCTGCGTGCACTCGTGGCCCGCTTCTGGAAAACGCCCTACCAGGCGCCCGCCACCCGCTGGGGCACCGAGCTGCACGACCGTTTCCTGCTGCCGACCTTTGTGCAGATGGACTTTGACGACGTGATGGCCGAGATGCAGTCCGCCGGCTACGCGTTTGACCCCGCCTGGTTCGCGCCGCACTTCGAATTCCGCTTCCCGCTGGTGGGCGAGGTGCATGTTCGCGGCGTGGAGTTGACCCTTCGCAATGCGCTGGAACCCTGGCATGTGATGGGCGAAGAAAGCACCTCCGGCGGCACCGCCCGCTACGTGGATTCGTCGCTGGAACGCATTGAGGTGCGGGTGACTGGCTTCAACGACAGCCGCCATGCCATCACCTGCAACGGCGTGCCTCTGCCGCTGCAGGCCACCGGCACCGTGGGCGAGTACGTCGCCGGCGTGCGCTACAAGGCCTGGAACCCACCCTCCAGCCTGCACCCGTCCATCGGTGTGCACGCCCCGCTGGTGTTTGACATTGTGGACACCTGGATGAAGCGCTCGCTTGGCGGTTGTCAATACCACGTGGCCCACCCCGGTGGCCGCAACCACGAGACCTTCCCGGTCAACGCCTACGAGGCCGAAAGCCGGCGACTGGGCCGCTTCTTCCGCATGGGCCACACCCCCGGCAACGTGCATGTACCGGCCGCCAACATCCAGCTGCCCGGTAGCCGCGAGTTCCCGTTCACCCGCGACATGCGGCATTCGTCAAAACCCTAGGTGTCGCTTCGCTGCGACGTCTGGCCCTGTTGCCTGTGGATTGGGTGTGACAATTACATGACCTGTGGAAACACCGAACTCCTCCCTTTTTGACGCACAGGCCGGCGAAAGCCCGGCCGGGCTGGCCAGCGCCCTGGCAACGCCGGCCGCACCCGAGCATTACGACGAGTTGCGTGGTGTCACCCGCAGCCAACCCGACAACCCCCATGGCGCTGCACCAGCCGGCCTGCCAGGTCTGACCGGCCCCTGGCGCGGCTTCTTCAACCACCTGGGCCACCAGGGCCTGATCGACCTGAACCGCCGCAGCGCCCAGCTGGAACGGCAGATCCGCGACAACGGCGTCACCTACAACGTCTATGCCGACACCAGTGGCCCGCAGCGGCCTTGGTCGCTGGAACTGTTCCCGCTGATCATCCAGCCCAACGACTGGCGGCAAATTGAGGCCGGCGTGCTGCAGCGCATGCAGCTGCTGGAACAGGTGCTGGCCGACGTGTACGGCCCGCAGCAGCTGCTGGCCAAGGGCCTGCTGCCGCCTGCCCTGGTGCAGGGCCACCCCGGCTACCTGCGCGAGATGCACGGTGCGCCGCCAGCAGCCGGCAGCCGCTTGCACGTGGCGGCGTTCGATCTTGCCCGCGGACCCGACGGCCATTGGTGGGTGGTGTCGCAAAGCACCGAAGCCCCGTCTGGCCTGGGCTACCTGCTGGAAAACCGCATCGCGATTTCGCGCCAGTTTCCGCAGGCCTTCCAGGGCCTGCACATCCAGCGGCTGGCGGCGACCTACCGCGCGCTGATCGACAACCTCAAACAGCTCAGCAGCGCCGGGGCCGACGCCCACATTGCGCTGCTGACGCCGGGCCCGTTCAACGAAACCTATTTCGAGCACGCCTACCTGGCGCGTTACCTCGGCATCACGCTGGTGGAAGGCAGTGACCTCACGGTACGCGACCAGCATGTCTACCTGCGCACGCTGCGCGGGCTAGAGCCGGTGCACGGCCTGCTGAAGCGGCTGGACGACCCTTTCCTCGACCCGCTGGAGCTGCGCCCCGACTCGCGCCTCGGTGTGCCCGGCCTGCTGCAGGCCATCCGCGCTGGCAACGTGCTGGTGGCCAACGCGCCCGGCGCGGGCTTTCTGGAGTCGGCCGCGCTGCTGGGCTTTCTGCCTGCGCTGTCGCGCCATTTCACCGGCGAAAAACTGCTGCTGCCGGCCATGCCCACCTGGTGGTGCGGCGAACGCGCGGCCATGCAGGACGCGCTGCCCCGGCTGCAGCAGAGCGTGATCAAGCCCACCTACGTGGGCTCGCGCAGCCACGGCTCCTTCCATGCGGTACTGGGCCGTTCGCAGTCGCGCCGTCAGCTCGACGAATGGGCTGGCCGCATCATGCGGCAGGGCGACGCGCACACCGTGCAGTCTTACCTGCCGCTGTCACAAATGCCGACCTGGCGGCCCGACGCGCCCGAGGGCACCTCACCGGCAGACACCGGCCGCATCGTGCCGCGTTCGGTGCTGCTGCGGGTGTACGCGGTGTCCGACGGCCCGAATTCGTGGCGCGTGCTGCCGGGCGGGCTGGCCCGCATTGCCAGCGCCGACGCCGGCGTCGCCTCGATGCAGCGTGGCGGCGGCAGTGCCGACGTCTGGGTCATGACCGATGGCGAGGTCGACCACTCCACCCTGTTGCCGGCGCGCGCCTCGCGCTCGTCTTTGGTGCATGGCAAGCGGGTGGTCACCAGCCGTGCTGCCGAAAACCTGTTCTGGCTCGGCCGCTACACAGAACGCACTGAAAACACCATCCGCCTGGCGCGGCTGACGCTGGAGTCGCTGAACGGCGAAGACCAGTCGTCCCAGCCGCTGCTGGCCTGGCTGAGCGACATGGCGGTGCGCACCAACCTGGTGCTGTCCGACGTGCCGGCCGCCACCCAGGCCCGCCGCGTCTTTGAGCGCTCGCTGGTGGCCAACCTCACGGCCGAAGACGGTGCCGGCAGCGTCGGCTACAACCTGCGCGCCACCCGGCTGGCCGCCTCGTCGGTGCGGGAGCGGCTGTCGCAGGAGCAGTGGAAACTGATTGGCCGCGCCGAGGCCGAGTTCTTCCAGCGCTTCACGGAAAACCACGGCGACTACGCCACCACCCACGCGCTGCAGGCGCTGGAAGCCGCCAGCATGTACATGGCCGCCATGACCGGCGCGCAAACCGACCGCATGACGCGCGACGACGGCTGGCGCCTGCTCAGCATTGGCCGCCACATCGAGCGGCTGGGCTTTCTCTCGACCGCCATGGCCAAGAGTTTCGAGACCGGCGCGGTGCACGACGAAGGCGGCTTCGAGGCGCTGGTGGCGCTGTTTGACAGCACCATCACCTTCCACGCCCAGTACCAGCAGCGGCGCGACATCCCGGCGCTGCTGGACCTGCTGGTGCTGGACCGCGACAACCCGCGCTCGCTGGGCTGGGTGGCCCAATCGCTGAGTGGCCGGCTCGCCAAGCTGGCTGGCACCACACCCGAGGCGCTGGACGCACTCGGCCTGACCCTGCCCGACCCCGGCACCTGGCCGCTGGCCGAGATGGTGCAAGCCGTCCCCCCTGGCAACGCAACCGCCACCGACAAGCAGCGACCCGCCACGCCACGCCACACGGCCTTCATCGACCAGCTGGCGCAGTGCAGCAGCATGGTCTACCGCCTGTCGGAGCGCATTGGCGCGCTGTACTTCACCCACTCGGGCGAAGACAAGCTCAGCGTCGGCGCCTGAGCGCCCAAGGCCACCGAAAGCCCGCCATGCTGCTCCGCGTCATCCACGAAACCCACTACGACTACGCGCCCGCCGTCAAAACCGCGCAGCACATGGCGCACCTGAAGCCGCTGGACACCGCCACCCAGCAGGTGCTGGCGCACCACCTGCACATCACCCCCGCGTCTGACACGCGCAGCGAAACCCGCGACGTGTACGGCAACACGCGGGCCTTTTTCTCGCTGCAGAACGCACACGACGCGCTCACCGTGGTGGCCGACAGCATCGTCGCCACCCGCCCGACGCCCGCCCTGCCCCACCCCGAAGACGCCGCCCAGAGCTGGGAACAGGTGCGCGAACGCATGCGTTACCAGGTGGGTGCACCGTATGACCCGGCCGCCGAGTTTGTGTTTGCCTCGCCCTACGTGCCACGGCACGAGGCGTTTGCCGAATACGCACGCGGCAGCTTCACCCCCGGCCGGCCACTGCTGCAGGCCGCCGCCGCGTTGATGGACCGCATCCACCACGAGTTTGAATACGACAGCAAAAGCACCGAGGTCAACACCCCGGCGCTGGAGGCCCTGGCCCAGCGGCGCGGCGTCTGCCAGGACTTTGCCCACATCATGGTCGCCTGCTGCCGCGCACTGGGCCTGCCGGCCCGCTACGTCAGCGGCTACATGCTCACCGAACCACCGCCCGGCCAGGCCCGGCTGGTCGGGGCCGACGCGTCCCACGCCTGGGCGGCGGTCTACCTGCCCCGCGCACTGCCGGCCGATGCCGACCTGTCCACCCACGGGCCCGCCCCTGCGGGCCAATGGATCGACCTTGACCCGACCAACAACCGCTCCCCCGGCGAGGACTACATCACCGTCGCCACCGGCCGCGACTACGCCGACGTGTCCCCGGTGCGCGGCGTCATCCACGGCGGCGCCGACCACGTGCTCACCGTGCGTGTGACCGTGGCCCCGCTGGAAGACGGGCTGGCCCAAGGCCAGCAACAACAATGAACGCTATCCATTCAGTAGCACCACAATAAGCCTGCACTGAGGCTTGAAGCCGATTTGACCTAAAAAAGAGACCGTATGAGCATTTACACCACCCTGGAACAGCTCCAGATCACCCTGCCCCCCGTTTCCGTGCCCGCAGCCGCCTACGTACCCTTTGTGCAGAGCGGCAAGCTGGTGTTTTTGAGCGGCCACATCGCCAAGAAAGCCGGCCAGCCCTGGGTTGGCCAGCTCGGCAAGACCATGGCCACCGAAGAAGGCAAAGCGGCAGCACGCGCGATCGCCATCGACCTGCTTGGCACCCTGAACGCCGCCATGCAGGCCGCCGGCAGTGACCTGAATGGCGTGAAGCGCATCGTCAAGCTGATGAGCCTGGTGAACTCCACACCCGACTACACCGACCACCACCTCGTCACCAACGGCTGCAGCGAACTGATCGGCCAGGTTTTCGGCGAACGCGGCGCCCACGCCCGCAGTGCCTTTGGTGTGGCGCAGCTGCCGCTGGGGGCGTGTGTAGAGATTGAAATGATTGTTGAAGTGGCCTGATTGACCGCCAGCCGGCTGTGGGACTTCACCCACAACCCGTTGTGCCCCGCACCGACAGCCAGCGCGCGGCGCCGCTCCTACAGTGGGACATGGCCATTCACCCCACAAGGAGCCCCCTGCCCACCGACCCGTCCACCATCCACACCAAGCTGTGGGAACTCATCAAAGACATCCGCTTTGGCATGCTGACCAGCAGGGGCAGCAACGGTGCGCTCTGTGCGCAACCCCTGACAGTCCAGAACCGCGACATCGACGAAGACGCCACGCTGTACTTCTTCATCGCCAAGTCTGGCGAACCCCATGCACGCCTGCAGGCAGACAAGGCGGTCAACGTGAGCTTTGCCGACCCGGGCGCCGACAGCTATGTGTCGCTCGCCGGCACCGCCCACTTTGTTGACGACGCCCGCCTCAAGCAAGAACTCTGGTCCCCCCTTGCCAAGGCCTGGTTCCCCGGCGGCCCTACCGACCCTGACCTTGTTTTGCTGGCGGTGCAGATCGCTCAGGCGGAATACTGGGATGTGCAGGAAAGCAAGATGACCCAGCTCTTCAAAATGGCCAAAGCCGCAGTCACCGGCGAGCGACCCACCCGCCTGGGCCAACACCAAGAGCTGCGGCTTTCCTGAGCCCACAGCAAACGCCAGCGGAAAGGGAACGCAACACCCGCTGCGTCAGCGCCTGGATGACAAGGGTGTCTCAGTCGGCCGGATGCGCCCGCGCCGCCAGAAAGGGCAGTTGCTGGATCAGCGCCAGCGAGGCGAAGTAAATCACCCAGTTCACGTGTTCGATCACCGGGAAATGGTCACTGAAAATCCAGAAGTGGCCAATCAGCGCGTCCGCCACTGCCGCCAGCAACACCCCCATCGCCACCAGGCTGCTGGCAGCCCAGCCGCAGGCCCGGACCACCCACACCACAGACAGCACCAGCACAGCGTGCAACAGGGTGTAGGCCAGCATGGCCGCAGAAGCCAAGGCATTCACCCGAGGGTCGTAACTGCCGAAGAACGCCAACGCCCCCAGCCCCAGCGCGGCCAGGGTGCCCCACACCACCGTGCGCGGGTGAACATGCGGTGCGCCCAAACGCCAGTTGGCGACCACCACCAGGGCGTAACCAGGGAAAAAGAACAGAATCGACTGGACGAGGTAGCCGTGCTTGATCACCTCGTCCCAGGGGTAGTAGCGCTCCAGGTAGTTGCGGTTGACGATGTCGCCCAGCCCACACAACAGCAGCGAATAAAAGCACAGCCGCGCAATCTGCCGCACCAGCGCACCTTGCCCCGACGCCACCGCCCACTGCCTGATGCGCCACCCCTGGTACAGCAACCCCGCCACCAGCAACAACTCCACCGTGCTGTAAACATGGCGCCCCAGGCTGCCGGGGGCAATGGGCAGCACGCCCAGCAGCGCGACGCACTGCAACAGGGTGGACAGGGTCACCAGCACCGCCGCCTGGGCCTGGATGCTGGCCTTTGTTGCGTCGGAGCCGGTGAGGGGTTGGTTTCGGGTCATGGCGTGCTAGGGATGCATTGGTGCGCGTCAGCCGGGTGGCCGTGTTCGGTTGGAGTGCCAGGAAGCCATTGAAATCCGCCCTCAAATTCTAAGTTGACGGGCCGCGCCAACGCCATGCCCGACTGCACCGGACACCACCTCGTCACGAACAACTGCAGCGCGCTGATTGGCGCTCAAAAAGTAACCAAAGTGTTACACTGATTCGAGACAGTGGTTCCCTTCAACTCCCATCCAGATTGGCCAGCACGGCCTGGCCAATGCGAGCACCATGAAACACCTGATCGCTCTCCTCGTCCCCCTGCTGACCTTGGCTGCATGCGGCGGCGGGGGCGATGCGCCTTCCACCGCCGGCCACGGCAGCATTCAAACCAAGGTGTCTGCTGTCCAGCTGACGGTGGCCTCGCCGCAGGCCCCGTCTTCCAGTCAGATCGGACCTGCACTGGAGACGCCAGTCAGCCAGCTCGATGCGGCGCTGGGTTGTTCGCCGGATTTAGACCAAGCCACTCGCCCACCCATTCTGTTGGTCCCGGGCATTTTTCTCAACCCCGATAACCAGTACAGCTGGAATTGGGTGCTCGAACTGCAACGCCTGCACATTCCGCATTGCGTGGTGCGCCTGCCCAACGAAGGTACGGCCGATCTGCAGGTGAGCGCGGAATACCTCGTTCACGCGATCCGCCAGATGGCAACCCGATCAAAACACAAGGTTCAGATCGTCGGCTCAAGCGTTGGTGGCATGTTGCCGCGCTGGGTGCTGCGGTTTTGGCCGGACACCCGCAACCTCGTCGAGGATCTGGTCTCCCTGGCGGGCGCTCACCACGGCGCGTTGCTGGCGGATGGGATCTGCCTGCCAGGCTGCCAGCCAGCGGTGTTCCAGGCCAAGCCCAACTCCAACTTTCTTCGCGTGTTGAACAGCGGCTTTGAGACCTTGCCCGATGTGGCCTACACCAGCGTCTACACCCGCACCGACATCGTACTTTTCCCCAGCATTGGGCCCAATGCGTCTGCCATTCTGAAAGGTGGGAATGCGAATGTGGTCAACATCGCCACCCAGGACATCTGTCCACTGAACGTGGCGGAGAACCTGCTGGCCGGCACATCGGACCCGGTGGTCTATGCTGTTGCGATGGACGCGATCCAATACCCGGGAAAAGCCGACGCAAGGCGCATCAGCCGATCGGTATGCGGGCAGATCGGCATGCCTGCCGTAGACCCCGCAAGCGTCCCGCTGCGATTTGCGGCCACCACGGCCTTCTTCAGCGCGCAATTGGCGCTGCAGCCCAAGGTGGCGCAGGAGCCGCCATTGCGTTGCTACGCCTCGGGTTCCTGCTGAGGCCGACCTGGGGCCAAACCCAGGCTGATCGGTTCAGACAGCCTGCAGGTCTAGTGCGATTTCCGATGCCATTGTCGGAAGCTTGCGAACGCGCTCCCCGCGCCGACCTTGTCAGCCACCTCACGCCACTCGCACCACGGCATTCGGCTTGAACCCCAAATCCGCCGCCTTGCCCTTGCGCCCCCGCGCTGCACGGGCGTTGTTCAGACTGCGGATTTCCAGCGTCTCTTGCCGCTCCTTGCCGCCGCGCCCAATGCCGGCGATGGTGACGCTGCGGGTGTAGGCGGCGGCGCCGGCCAGGGTGTCTTTGGCTTCCAGGTCGATCAGCATCAGGCCGCGGCCGCCACTGACCATGGGTTTCAGTTCGCTGATCTCGAAGGTCAGGATGCGGCCGCCGGTGGAAGCGCAGGCCACGTGGGTGGCGGGCGCGGGGGGGGCCGAGCCGGCAGTGCCGCCGACGAGCGATGGCGCGCAGGGCACGTCGCCGGGGTTGCAGGTGACAAATGCCTTGCCGGCTTTCTGGCGCGACACCATGTTGGCCACCGTGGCCAGAAAACCGTAGCCGCCCGAGGTGCTGAGCAGCAGCGACGCGCCGGCCGGGCCGGCAAAGTAGTGCAGCAGCTGGGTGCCTGACTCGAGTTCGATCAGCGTGGTCACGGGCTGGCCATCGCCCCGCGCGCCGGGCAAGGCGGCCACGGGCACCGAGTAGACGCGGCCGTTGCTGCCGAACACCAGCAACGTGTCCACACTGCGGCATTCAAAGGCACCGTACAGGCTGTCGCCGGCCTTGAAGCTGTAGTCGGGTGCGGTGGTGTCTTTGGCACCGTCTTTGGTGTCTCGCCAGCCCTTCATGGCCCGCACCCAGCCTTTGTTTGACACCACTACGGTCACCGGCTCGTCCACCACCTTGACCTCCAGCACGGCTTTTTTCTCGGTCTGGATCAGCGTGCGGCGGGCATCGGCAAACAGCTTGGCGTCGGCCTCGATCTCTTTGACCATCAAACGCCGCAGGGCGCTGGGGTTGCCGAGGATTTCTTCGAGTTTTTGCTGTTCTTCGCGCAGGCTTTTCAGCTCCTGCTCGATCTTGATGGCCTCCAGCCGCGCCAACTGGCGCAGGCGGATGTCGAGGATGTCGTCGGCCTGGCGCTCGCTCAAACTGAAGCGGGCGATCAGCGCGGCCTTGGGCTCGTCCGCGTTGCGGATGATGGCGATCACCTCGTCGATGTTGAGCAGCACCAGCTGCCGGCCTTCGAGGATGTGGATGCGGTCCAGCACCTTGTCGAGCCGGTGGCGCGAGCGCCGTTCCACCGTGGTCTGGCGGAAGGCGATCCACTCGGTGAGCATCTGCCGGAACGACTTTTGTGTGGGCCGGCCGTCCAGCCCGACCATGGTGAGGTTGATCGGCGCCGAGGTTTCGAGGCTGGTGTGGGCCAGCAGCGCGGTGATGAGTTCGCTCTGCTCGATGCGGCTGGTCTTGGGCTCGAACACCAGGCGCACGGCGGCGTCTTTGCTCGATTCGTCCCGCACCAGATCGAGCACCGACAGCATGCTGGCCTTGAGCTGGTTTTGCTCCTGCGTCAGCGCCTTCTTGCCGGCCTTGACCTTGGGGTTGGTGATCTCTTCAATTTCTTCCAGCACGCGCTGGCTGCTGACGCCGGGCGGTAGCTCGGTGACGATGAGTTGCCACTGGCCACGTGCCAGGTCTTCGATCTTCCAGCGGGCGCGCACTTTCAGCGAACCCCGGCCGGTGCGGTAGGCGTCGGCGATGTCGCTGGCGGGGCTGATGATCTGGCCGCCGCCGGGGTAGTCGGGCCCTGGCACCAGCGCCAGCAACTCGTCGTCGGTCAGCTTGGGGGTTTTGATCAGCGCCACGCAGGCGTCGGCCACCTCGCGCAGGTTGTGGCTGGGGATTTCGGTGGCCAGGCCCACGGCGATGCCGCTGGCACCGTTGAGCAGGGTAAAGGGCAAGCGTGCAGGCAATTGCTTGGGCTCTTGCGTGCTGCCGTCGTAGTTGGGGATGAAGTCCACCGTGCCTTCGTCGATCTCGTCGAGCAGCAGGCTGGTGATGCGGGCCAGGCGCGCTTCGGTGTAGCGCATGGCGGCGGCGCCGTCGCCGTCGCGGCTGCCGAAGTTGCCCTGGCCGTCGATCAGCGGGTAGCGCTGGGAAAAGTCTTGCGCCATGCGCACCAGCGCGTCGTAGGCGGCCTGGTCGCCGTGCGGGTGGAAACGGCCCAGCACGTCGCCCACCACACGGGCGCTTTTCACCGGCTTGGCACCGGTGGCGCCATTGGCCCCGCCAAAGCCCAGGCCCATGCGCGACATGCTGTACAGGATGCGCCGCTGCACCGGTTTCTGGCCATCGCACACGTCGGGCAGCGCCCGGCCTTTGACCACGCTCAGCGCGTACTCCAGGTAGGCGCGCTGGGCGTAGGTGGCGAGGTTCAGGTTGTCGTCATCACCACTGTCGGTGGTGTCGATCACGGGGGGCGGGAGGGTGGGGTCGCTCATGGGGAAACAGTCCGTCGTTCAGGGGTCAGCGCTCGACCAGCAGCCCTGGGGGCAAATCGAGCGCGGGGCGTTGCGCCTTCACCAAGTGGCTGTCCGGCAACACCATGTTGCCGCGGCCCAGCGCACCGCCTTGCGCGGCCAGCAGGCGGTTGTTGGCCTGCCGGCGCTGCTGCACAACGGCCAACGGCGGCTTCAGCTCGGTGTAGAGGGCCATGACCGTGGTCACGTAGTTCTGGGTTTCGGGGTAGTCGGGCACGCGGTGGCCAGCACGCCGCACCGCGCCGTCCCCGGCGTTGTAGGCAGCCAGGGCCAGGTCCAGCCGGCCGGGGAACAAATCCATCAGGGTGCGCAGGTGGCGGGCACCGGCGCGGATGTTGGTGCGCGGGTCGCTCAGGCCGCTGGCCACCACGCCGTAGCGTTCGGCGGTGGTGGGCAGCACCTGCATCAGCCCCACCGCACCGCGCGGCGACACCACCACCGGGTCAAACCCCGACTCGGTGGCGATCAGCGCTTGCAGCAGCTCAAACTCGATGCCGTGGGCCTGCGCGGCCTCGCGCATCAGGTGGCGTACCGACTTGTAGTTGCTGGAAATCTCAAAAAAGGTGAGCAGCTTGCGCGACCGCCCGCCGGCGGGCGACGCACTGGCGGGCACCGCCGCGCCGTTTACCAGCGCTGGCCCGCCTTTGAAGAACAGCTCGTAGCGTGCGTCCACCGGCTCGGCGGCGAAGTGCGCCACACCGGCGGCGTCGATGTAGCCCCAGACGTCGGCCATGGCGGGCGCGTGCAGCCACAGCAGCAGCGCGGCCAGGGCGGCATGCCAGCGCTGGGTCAAACGTCCACCTCCACCGCGTCACCGTGTAGCTCCATCAGCGCGCGGCGGGCCGCGGCTTCGCCCTTGCCCATCAGCTGGGTGATGAGGTTTTCGGTCTGCGCAAAGTCAATGCGGCCCAGCTGCACCGGCAGCAGGCGGCGGGTGTCGGGGTTGAGGGTGGTGTCCCACAGCTGTTCGGCGTTCATCTCGCCCAGGCCCTTGAAGCGGCTGATGCTCCAGGCGCCTTCTTTCACGCCTTCCTTGCGCAGCTTGTCCAGCGTGGCGGTGAGTTCGCCTTCGTCCAGCGCATAGAACTTGGCCGCCGGTTTTTTGCCACGTGCGGGGGCGTCCACCCGGAACAGCGGCGGCCGGGCCACGTACACATGGCCCGCCTCGATGAGTTTGGGGAAGTGCCGGAAAAACAGCGTCAGCAGCAGCACCTGGATGTGGGAGCCGTCCACGTCGGCATCGCTCAATATGCAGACCTTGCCGTAGCGCAGGCCGGTGAGGTCAGGTGTGTCGTTTGGGCCGTGCGGGTCCACGCCAATTGCCACCGCAATATCATGGATTTCGGTGTTGGCAAACAGCCGGTCGCGCTCCACCTCCCAGGTGTTGAGCACCTTGCCCCTCAGCGGCAAGATCGCCTGGCTTTCCTTGTCGCGGCCCATCTTGGCGCTGCCACCGGCGGAGTCGCCCTCGACCAGAAACACCTCGTTGTGGGCGGTGTCGCGGCTCTCGCAGTCGGTCAGCTTGCCGGGCAGCACGGCCACGCCGGAGCCCTTGCGTTTTTCCACCTTCTGGCCGGCGCGCTGGCGGGTTTGGGCGGCCTTGATGGCGAGTTCGGCCAGCTTCTTGCCGTACTCTACATGCTGGTTCAGCCACAGCTCCAGCGTCGGCCGCACGAAGCTGCTCACCAGCCGCACCGCGTCGCGCGAGTTGAGGCGCTCCTTGATCTGGCCCTGGAACTGCGGGTCCAGCACCTTGGCCGAGAGCACGTAGCTGGCGCGGGCGAACACGTCTTCGGGCAGCAGCTTCACGCCCTTGGGCAACAGGCTGTGCAGGTCCACGAAGCTCTTCACCGCGTTGAACAGGCCGTCGCGCAGGCCGCTGTCGTGGGTGCCGCCGGCGCTGGTGGGGATGAGGTTGACGTAGCTCTCGCGCACCGGGGCGCCGTCTTCGGTGAAGGCCACGCACCACTGCGCGCCCTCGCCTTCGGCAAAGTTGTCGTTGCCGCTGTCGGCAAAACCGTCGCCGTCAAACAGCGGGATCACCGGCTCGCCGGTGAGCGTCTGCATCATGTAGTCGCGCAGGCCGCCTTTGTAGAGCCAGGTCTGGCTGTCTTTGGTTTTTTCCACCACCAGCGTCACGCTGACGCCGGGCATCAGCACCGCCTTGCTGCGCAGCAAATGCGTCAGCTCGGCCATGGGCAGCGCGCTGGACTCGAAGTATTTGGCGTCGGGCCAGACGCGCACGCTGGTGCCTTGTTTGCGGTCACCTTCGCCCTGCGGCCGGGCCACCAGGGGTTCGACCACGTCACCGGCCGAAAACACCAGCCGGGCGACCTGGCCTTCGCGGTAGCTGGTGGCTTCCAGCCGGGTGGCGAGCGCATTGGTGACGCTGACGCCCACGCCGTGCAGGCCGCCCGAGAAGCTGTAGGCGCCGCCCTTGCCCTTGTCGAACTTGCCACCGGCGTGCAGCCTCGTGAACACCAGTTCGATCACCGGCGCTTTTTCTTCCGGGTGCAGGCCGAAGGGGATGCCACGGCCGTCGTCGTCGATGCTCACCGAACCGTCGGCGTGCAGCGTGACCTTGATCTTTTTGCCGTGGCCGGCCAGCGCTTCATCGGCCGCGTTGTCCAGCACTTCCTGAATGACGTGCAGCGGGTTGTCGGTGCGGGTGTACATGCCCGGCCGCTGCTTGACGGGCTCCAGGCCCTTGAGCACGCGGATCGAACTTTCGGAGTAATCGCTGGGGGGTTTGGTGGCCATGGGTCCTGGGAGGTAGCGGCGCATTGTAGACCGCCCGGCACCAAACAACTGGACATAACCACAGCCCCTCAAAACATGCGGCCCACAGCCCGCCCCCGCGTTGCCACGCAGGCGTCAGCGGCCACGGGCCGAAATCGCTACATTCGTGGCATGACTTCTCCCCACAAACCCTTGTCCATGGCGCAGGTGCTGGTCTGCGGCGCCGCCATCGTCACCCTGTCGATGGGCATCCGCCACGGCTTTGGCCTCTGGCTGCAACCGATCACACAAGACCAGGGCTGGACGCGCGAGAACTTCGCCTTTGCGCTGGCCATTCAGAACCTGGCCTGGGGCGTGGCGGGCATTTTTGCCGGCATGCTGGCCGACCGGTTTGGCGCTTTCCGCGTCATCGTCGCCGGGGCGGTGCTGTACGCGCTGGGCCTGGTGGGCATGGCGTATTCGCCCACGCCGCTGCTGTTTGCGCTGAGCGCCGGGGTGATGATCGGCGTGGCGCAGGCGGGCACCACTTACGCGGTGATCTACGGCGTGATCGGCCGCAACGTCGCGCCCGAGAAACGCTCCAACGCGATGGGCATTGCCGCCGCGGCGGGCTCGTTCGGCCAGTTTCTGATGGTGCCGACCGAAGGCTTTTTGATCAGCACCCTGGGCTGGCAACTGGCGCTGGTGCTGCTGGGCATGGCCGCGCTGCTGATCGTCCCGCTGGCCTGGGGCCTGCGCGAACCGGGTTTTGCCGGCAACGCGGCGCCCGCGCGCCAGCAAACCATTGCGCAGGCGCTGGCCGAGGCCTTGAAGTACCCGAGCTTCCAGTTGCTGATGCTGGGCTACTTTGTCTGCGGCTTCCAGGTGGTGTTCATTGGTGTGCACATGCCCAGCTACCTGCGCGACCACGGCCTCACGCCGCAGGTGGCGAGCTACTCGCTGGCGCTGATTGGCCTGTTCAACGTGTTTGGCACCTACATTGCCGGGGCACTGGGCCAGAAACTGGCCAAGCGCAAGATCCTGGCCTTCATTTACTTCGCGCGGACGGTGGTGATCGCCCTCTTCCTGCTGCTGCCGCTGACGCCCATGTCGGTCTACATCTTCTCGGCGGTGATGGGCCTGCTGTGGCTGTCCACCGTGCCGGTGACGAACGCGATGGTGGCGCAGATTTTTGGCATCCAGCATTTGTCCATGCTCGGCGGGTTTGTGTTTTTTGCCCACCAGATTGGTTCCTTCCTCGGCGTCTGGCTCGGCGGCTTCCTGTACGACCGCACCGGCAGCTACGACGTGGTCTGGGGCATCACCATTGCGCTGGGCGTGCTGGCGGGCCTGCTGAACCTGCCGATCAAGGAAACCGCCATTGCCCGGCTGTCGCCCAGCCCGGCGCACTGAAATGCGGTGGATGCACAGCCCCGGCCAGCGCCGCGCACTGCTGCGGCGCGGGGCTGGCATCGTGCTGGTGTTGGGGGTGCTGCTGGCGGTGTTTTCGCTCTACACCCAGCCCGACTTCTTTTTCACGGTCGCGAACCAGGTGTGGGCCTGTTTTTGAGCCTTCCATCCGATTTTCAAGCCTTTTAGGCCGCAAGCCTTAGTGGAACCTAGAGGTACAGCTATGAAAACAATAGTGATCACCGGCGCATCGGAAGGCCTGGGCGCCGAAATGGCGCGCCAACTGGCTGCCACCCACGGCAGCGCCTGCGCGCTGGTGCTGGCCGCCCGCAATGCCAATGCCCTCGCGGCGGTGGCGGCGTCGTGCGAGGCGCTGGGCGCGCAGACGCTGGTGGTGCCGACCGACGTGTCGGTCGAGCCGCAGTGCCGCGCATTGGTTGACGCCACGGTGGCCCGCTTTGGCCGCATCGACGTGCTGGTCAACAACGCCGGCATGTCGGCCCAGGCCCTGTTGGCCGATGTGCAAGCCGCCGACCTGGCCTGGTACGAAACGCTGATGCGCATCAACCACTGGGGCAGCGTCTGGTGCACCCATGCGGCGCTGCCGCACCTCAAGGCGGCGCGTGGCCGCATCCTGGCGGTGTCGTCGCTGGCCGGGCTGGTGGGCGTGCCGGGCCGCACCGCCTACAGCGCCACCAAGTTCGCCATGACCGGCTTTTTTGAGGCGCTGCGTACCGAGCTGTTGGGGGCAGGCGTCAGCGTCACCATCGCCTACCCCGGCGTGGTCGCCACCGAGATCCGCCGCCGTGGCTTCAACGCCGCCGGCCAGCCCGCCGGCACCAGCGGCCTCAAAGAAGACCAGGCCATGCCCGTGGCCACCTGCGTGCGGCTGATGCTGGCCGGGCTGGAACGCCGCCAGCGCGAGGTGCTGATGACGCCGCGCGACAAACTCGCCCGTGTGCTCAAATTCCTGTGGCCCGCGCTGGTGGACAAGATGGCGCTGGCCGCCCTGAACGACGATGTGAAACCCAGATGAGCATGGCCCCCACGCTTTTCACTGCGTGTCATGCGCTTCCCCCCCGAGGGGGCCGTGCCTTGCTTGGGGCGGCCCGGCGCTGCGGCGGCCCTTGACGCATCAACCAATACTGACCCCCATGAGTGAACTCTCCCTTCACGGCACCGAACCCCCTTCTGCCTGGGTGCAGCGCTGGTCGCACCTGATTCCTGCTGGCGGCAGCGTGCTGGACGTGGCCTGTGGCCATGGCCGGCACATGCGCTGGCTCGCCAGCCTTGGCCACACCGTCACCGGCGTGGACCGTTCGCCCGAGGCAGTGGCGGCTGTGGCCCACCTGGGTGAAGCGGTGCAGGCCGACATCGAGAACGGCCCCTGGCCTTTCTTGAACGGCGACCAGCCGCGCAGGTTTGACGCGGTGGTGGTGACCAACTACCTCTGGCGTCCCCTGCTGCCCACCCTGCTGGCCAGCCTGGCCCCGGGCGGCGTGCTGGTCTACGAAACCTTTGCCCTGGGCAACGAAACCGTGGGCAAGCCTTCGCGGCCCGACTTCCTGTTGCGGCCGGGCGAGTTGCTGGCGCTGTGCCAGGGCCTGCGGGTGGTGGCCTACGAGGCCGGCTTCCTGCCCCAGCCCGACCGCTTCGTGCAGCGCATCGTGGCGGTGAACGAAGCCGCGACCGTGCCCCCGGAAGCCACACCAAAGGCCTACCGGCTCTAGGTAGAATGCCGAGTCGGCCCAAGGTGTGTTTTCCTGGGGCCCCCATCGACCCAGCAACCCATTGTGGACATGACACCCATCACCGGCAGCATTGTTGCGCTCGTCACCCCCCTGCACGAAGACGGCAGTGTGGACTACCCCACGCTGCGCAGTCTGATCGACTGGCACATCGCCGAAGGCACCGACTGCATTGGCGTGGTCGGCACCACCGGCGAGTCGCCCACCGTCAATGTGGAAGAGCATTGCGAGATCATCCGCGTCTCGGTCGAGCAGGCCGCCAAACGCGTGCCCATCATGGCCGGTTGCGGTGCCAACTCCACCACCGAGGCCATTGAACTGGCGCGCTTTGCCAAGAAGGTCGGCGCCGACTGCCAGCTGCAGGTTGTGCCCTACTACAACAAGCCCACGCAGGAAGGCCAGTACCAACACTTCAAGGCCATTGCCGAAGCGGTGGACCTGCCCACGGTGCTGTACAACGTGCCCGGCCGCACCGTGGCCGACATGCTGCAAGACACGGTGATGCGCCTGGCCCAGGTGCCCGACATCATCGGCATCAAGGAAGCCACCGGCAACATCGAACGTGCCCAGTGGCTGATCCGCGAAGCGCCCAAAGGCTTCAGCATCTATTCGGGGGACGACCCCACCGCTGTGGCACTCATGCTCTGCGGCGGCCAGGGCAACATCAGCGTCACCGCCAACGTGGCGCCCCGGAAAATGCACCAGCTGTGCATGGCCGCCATGGCCGGCAACGTGCGCGAGGCCATGGCCCTGCAGATGGAACTCATGCCGCTGCACCGGCATCTGTTTGTGGAAGCCAACCCGATTCCCGTGAAATGGGCACTGGCCCGCATGGGCCGCTGCGGCGGTACCCTGCGCCTGCCCATGACGCCTCTGACCCCAGCCAGCCAGCCGGTGGTGGAAGCCGCGCTCAGCCAGTGCGGTCTGATTTGATGAACAAGGACACCCAAGTGAACCAACTGACCAAAATCGGCGGCCTGAGCCTGCTGCTGCTCGCACTCACCGCCTGCAGCGTGCTGGAAGGCGACAAGATCGACTACAAGAGCGCTGGCAAGGCACCGTCGCTCGACGTGCCGCCCGACCTGTCCCAACTCTCGCGCGACTCCCGCTACCTGGTGCCCGGCAGCGTGGTCACCGCCACCGGCTTCCAGGCCGGGCAAACCAACACCTCGGTGCCCACGGCGGCCATTGCGGTGGGCGACGTGCGCATCGAACGCGCCGGCAACCAGCGCTGGCTGGTGGTCAACCGCCCGGCCGAGCAGCTCTGGAGCCCGGTGCGCGACTTCTGGCAGGAAAACGGTTTCCTGCTGACGCTGGACCAGCAAAACCTCGGCATCATGGAAACCGACTTTGCCGAGAACCGCGCCAAGATCCCGCAAGACTTCATCCGCAGCACCATTGGCAAGATGTTCGAGAACGTCTACTCCAGCGGCGAACGCGACAAGTTCCGCACCCGCATCGAGCGCACCCCCACCGGCAACACCGAGATCTACATCAGCCACCGTGGCTTTGTCGAGGTCTACCGCGACGGTGCCCAGAAAACCGAAACCATCTGGCAGCCACGCCCGGCCGACCCGGAACTTGAAACCGAGTTCCTGCGCCGCCTGATGGTCAAACTCGGTGTAACGCAAGAGCAGTCGCGCACGCTGGCCACCGCGGGTGCTGCACGTGCCGGCACGCGGATCGTCAACACAAACAACCAGCCACAACTGCAGATCGACGAAGGCTTTGACCGCGCCTGGCGCCGTGTGGGCCTGGCGCTGGACCGCACCGGTTTCACCGTCGAAGACCGCGACCGTTCACAGGGCACCTACTTCGTCCGTTACGTTGAGCCCAGCGCAGCCAAGAAGGAAAGCGGCTTCTTCAGCAAGCTGTTCAGCTCCACCCCGAACACGCCGCCGCTCAAGTACCGCATCAAGGTCAGCAGCCAGGGCGACGCCACCACCGTGTCGGTGCTCAACACCACCGGTGCGGCCGAAACCTCGGCCAATGCCCAGCGCATCGTGCAGGTCATTGCCGACGACCTGAAGTAAGCACCCCGGTGCTGCCCCACGGCACCGGCGCCATCTGATGCGCTTCAAAAGCCTGGGCAGCGGCAGCACGGGCAACGCCACCGTCGTCGAGTCCACCGCGCACGGCCACACCAGCCGACTGCTCATTGACTGTGGCTTCGGCATCCGCCAGCTCGACCAGCGGCTGGCGCTCGCCGGCCTGTGCACCGCCGACCTCGACGCCGTTTTCATCACCCACGAGCACGCCGACCACATCGGTTGCGTGCGCCAGTTGGCCGTGCGCGCACAGTTGCCGGTGTGGATGAGCCAGGGCACCCGCAGCGCGCTGAACACAACCGACATCGACCCCTGGCTCTGCCTGGCACGCGACGGCGAGCCGCTGGGCGTGGGTGGCCTGCAGGTCACCCCGTTCACCGTGCCACACGACGCGCGCGAACCGCTGCAGCTCACCTGCACCGATGGCCTGGCCACCTTCGGGGTATTGACCGACCTGGGTCACATCACCGCCCACGTCACCCAGCACCTGCAGGCCTGTCACACGCTGCTGCTGGAATGCAACCACGACCCGGTGCTGGTGGCCCAGTCCGCCTACCCGCCGTTCCTGAAACAGCGCATCACCGGCCGGCTGGGGCACCTGGCCAACGAAGAAGCCGCCAGCCTGCTGAAATCGCTCCGCAGCGGCCCGTTGCGCCAGGTGGTGGCCGCCCACCTGAGCCTGCAAAACAACACACCAGAACTGGCACGGCAGGCTCTGGTCGACGCCCTGGGCAGCGCGCCCTGCACCATCACATTGGCCGATGCTGCCAGTGGCACGGGCTGGATCACGGTATCGCCCTGAAACCATTCGCCCACAAAAAAGCCGACCCGAAGGTCGGCTTTTTTCATCGACGCAAGAAATTACTTGGCGGCGGAAGCAGGTGCTGCGGTGGCAGAAGCTGCGGCGTCAGGTGCCGAAGCTGCGGAAGCAGCTGCTTCAGGGGCTGGTGCTGGGGCAGGAGCGGGTGCTGCCACAGGTGCCGGTGCTGGCGCAGGAGCCGGCTCTTCTTTCTTGCCGCAAGCGGCGAGGGAAACGGCAGCAACCAACGTTGCCAAAACGAGCATTTTGTTCATTTGAAAGTCCTTTAATGGAAGAGAAACCCGGGAAATGCCAACAGACTGGCAGAGTCGTGAGCAAAAAAGTACCCAGACTCTTTAACTCAGCCGCCAAATTATACCGATGCGCACCGCATTCGCGGGGAAACACGGATTGCCAGTATTCAGGAGCTGTAATTTTACGTTCACAGGGCTTGGGCATGTAACCAGCCCGATTGCTGCCACGCGGCCACCAGCTCGGCCGCATCGGCGCTCAGGCGTTGTGCATCGGCCGCTGTGAGTTGGCGCGTCTGGGCCAACTGCTGCATCAGGCGCGCGTCGCGGCCACCGGCCCGGAAACTCTCACCGTTGATGAACACATGCTGCGCGTCGTACTGCATGCGTGTGCGGCGGTCGAGCCGGATGCCGGTGGACAGGTCGGGGGCGTCATCGTCTGCGGCATCGAACCACACATTGGGTTTGGGCTCGGTCGCCCACTCGCCCAACGACCGGCGCAAGGCCTCGCCATCCTGGAGCAAGGCGTGCAAGGCATTTTTTGCAAAGGCCTCCAGCCCCTCGGGCAAACGGGCGCTGTCGGCCACGGCGGGCTGGTCGCGGTCGCGGTAGAGGGTGGCGTCGTCGTCGGCGTCGTCGGCCAGCCGCAGCAGCAGTTCACGGGCAATCTCGCCTTTGGATGGTGCGCGAAAGCCGATGGAGTACGTCATGCAGGCGCCTTGCGCGTCGCCGTCGTGGGCGTAACGCGGCGGCAGGTAGAGCATGTCGCCAGGCTCCAGCACGAACTCCTGTTCAGGTTCGAAATGGGCCAGGATTTTCAACGGCACATCGTCGCGCAGGCTCAGGTCTTTCTGGCGGCCAATGCGCCAGCGTCGGCGGCCTTCGGCCTGCAGCAGGAACACGTCGTAGCTGTCAAAGTGCGGGCCAACGCCGCCGCCGTCGCTGGCGTAGCTGACCATCAGGTCGTCCAGCCGGGCGTCGGGCACGAAGCGAAAGGCCTGCAGCAGGTCGTGCAGGCCGTCGTGGTGCAGGTCCATGCCCTGCAGCAGCAGCGTCCAGTCGGGCTGGGCCAACGGCGGCAAAGCCCGGCGTGCGAACGGCCCCTGGCGCATGCGCCAGCGCTCGCCCTGGCGCACCACCAGGCGGGATTCGACGTTGTCGCTGGCGGCCAGCGCAAACAGTGCCTGCCGGTCCAGCAGTGGCCGCATGCCAGGCATGGCCTGGCGGATCAACAAGGGCTTTTTCTGCCAATGGCGCCGCATGAATTGCTGCGCGGTCAGGCCGCCCAGCAGTGGCAAAGGGGTGTTCACGTCCATGGGACAATTGTCGTATGGAAATGCTTGACGCCGTCACCGAACAATGCGTGGTCGCCCTGACCTGGACGCTGAAAGACACCCTCGACGACACCCTGGACGTGCTCGACGAACCGGTGGAGTTTTTTGTGGGCGGGCACGACCTGCTGGAGCGCATCGACGCAGCACTGCAGGGCCACACCGTGGGCGACACGGTGGACCTGCACCTGGAGCCCGAACACGCGTTTGGCGACTACGACGAGAACCTGGTGTTCCTGGAAGCGCGCGAGCGTTTCCCCAAGGAACTGGAAGAAGGCATGACCTTCGAGGGCCTCCCAGCCGGTTGCAATCCGGACGCACCACGCAACGTGGTGTACGTGGTGACCGACATCTACCCCGAGCATGTGGTGCTGGACGGCAACCACCCGCTGGCGGGCATTGCGCTGCGCATCCGGCTGAAGGTGTGCGCCATCCGCGAGGCCACCGAGCAGGAGGTGGGCCGTGGCAGCGCCGGCATCGGCTTCTTCAAGATCGCGCCCAGCACGCCGGGCGACGCCACGCTGCACTGAGCCCGAACGGGTCAGCCGGGGTCAGTAGACCAGCGTCTGCACCCCCTGGGCCGTGCCCAGCAGGCAAACGGCCGCCTTCTGGTGGGCAAAGACGCCCACTTCCACCACACCGGGCCACAGGTTGACCAGGGCTTCAAAGGCCAGCGGGTCGGCAATCTGCAGGCCGGTCACATCCAGAATGTGCTGCCCGTTGTCGGTCACCAGCGGCACACCGTTCACCAGCCGCAAACGCCCTTGCCCGCCCAACGCGGCAAACTGGCGCGCCACCCGGGCGCTGGCCATGGGAATCACCTCCACCGGCAGCGGAAACTTGCCCAGCGTCTGCACCCGCTTGCTGTCGTCGGCGATGCACACAAATTGCCGGGACTGGGCGGCGACGATCTTCTCCCGCGTCAGCGCCGCGCCACCGCCCTTGACCATGTGGCCGTGCGGGTCGATCTCGTCGGCGCCGTCGATGTAGACCGCCAGTTCGCCGACCTCGTTGCAGTCAAACACCGGGATGCCCAAGGCCTGCAGGCGGGCGGTGGACGCCTGCGAGCTGCTGACGGCCCCCCGGATGCGGTCTTTCATGCCGGCCAGCGCGTCGATGAACTTGTTGACGGTGGAGCCAGTGCCCACGCCAATGATTTCGCCCGGAGGCACGTAATGGAGGGCGGCCTGGCCGACCAGCGTTTTCAGTTCGTCTTGGTTCATGGTGCTTTTGCGACAATACCCGGCTGCCCGGCTGACGCCGCCCGGACTGTTTCCGGACGGTGGCCGGGATTATCCAACGCCGCCCACCCATGCCCCTGCTGCCCTACGCCCTCGCCCGCCCCTTTTTGTTCGGACTCGACCCCGAAGCCGCGCACGACCTGACGCTCGCCACCCTCGCCCGTGTGCAAGGCACGCCGTTGCAATGGGCCTACTGCAGCAGTTTCGTCAGCGACCCGGTCACGGTGGCCGGGTTGCGTTTCCCCAACCGGGTCGGCCTGGCGGCTGGGCTGGACAAGAACGCGCGCTGCATCGACGGCCTGGGTGCGATGGGGTTTGGCTTCGTTGAGGTCGGCACCGTCACGCCCAAGGCGCAGCCCGGCAACCCCAAGCCCCGCATGTTCCGCCTGCCCGAGGCCAACGCCTTGATCAACCGCTTGGGCTTCAACAACGGTGGGCTGGACGCGTTCGTGGCCAATGTGCAGAAGGCCTCGTTCCGCCAGCAGGGGCGCATCCTGGGCCTGAACATCGGCAAGAACGCCGCCACGCCCATTGAGCAGGCGACCGACGACTACCTGGCCTGCTTGGAAGGCGTGTATCCGCACGCCGACTACGTGACGGTGAACATCTCCAGCCCCAACACCAAGAACCTGCGCGCGCTGCAAAGTGACGCCGCGCTGGACGGCCTGCTCGGTGCACTGGCCGAACGCCGCGAAACCCTGGCCCAGGCGCACCAGCGCCGCGTGCCACTGTTTGTGAAGATCGCGCCCGACCTGGACGAAGCCCAGGTGGCGGTGATTGCCGCCACGCTGCTGCGCCACGGCATGGACGGGGTGGTGGCCACCAACACCACCCTCAGCCGCGACGCGGTGCAGGGCCTGGCCCACGCGCAGGAGGCCGGTGGCCTGAGCGGTGCGCCGGTGCTGGCCATGAGCAACCGCGTGATTGGCCAGCTGCGCGCAGCGCTCGGTGCGGCCTTCCCCATCATCGGCGTGGGCGGTGTGATGTCGGCTGCGGATGCGGTGTCCAAAATCGAGGCCGGGGCCAACCTGGTGCAGATTTACACCGGTTTGATCTACCAGGGCCCTGGTTTGGTCACCCAGGCCGCCAATTCGATCAAAAAGCACTGCAAGCCTTAGCCGAACCTTGCGATTCAGCTATTAAAAGCAGAGCGCCTAGAGTGTTCTGGGGTCGGTTGCCAGCAAGCGCTGCACCAGCGACAACAGGTGCGCTTGCAACGGCGCAAAGCCGCTGTGGACGGCCAGCGTGGCCTCGTCCATGTAGAGCTTGCGGTTGATCTCCAGCTGCAGGCTGTGCCGGTGTTCGGCCGGGCGGCCATAGCGGCGCACCAGTTCCACCCCCTTGTACGGATGGTTGCAGGCCACGTCGTAGCCCAGCCCGGCCAAATGTTCGGCCACCAGCGCCATCAGCGCGTTGCTGGCGGTGGTGCCATCGCGGTTGCCGACCACAAAGTCGGCATGCACCAAGCCTGGAAACTCTGTCGCGTGGCTGGACGACACGGCCGGCATCGAATGGCAGTTGATGTGCACGCTGTAGCCATGGCGCTGGTGGGCCGCGTCAATGGCGCTGGCCACCGCCGCGTGGTAGGGGCGCCAGCAATGCGCAATGCGGTTTTCCACCTCGGCCACGCTCAGCCGACGCTGGTAGATCGGCAGCCCGTCGTCGGTCAAGCGCCAGATGAGCCCCTTGCCCAATCGGACCTTGCTGCCCGCCTCCAGCGCGCCAGGCCAGGGGCTGTCCAGCAGCGACTCGTCAATCTCGGTGGTGTTGCGGTTGGTGTCCAGGTAGCTGCGCGGAAAATGCGCCTCCACCCAGGCCACGCCCAGCGCCGGCGCAAAGCTGTACAGCCGCTCGACGTGGGTGTCCTCCGCCCGCCGCAGCGACGCCAGATCGCAGCCGAAGGCGAAGTCTTCCGGGTAATTGGTGCCGCTGTGCGGCGAGTCCAGCACCACGGCGGTGTGGCCGGGTTGGTAACTGACAAAAGGCATGCGGTCATTGTGACCGATGCGGCGTTACATCGCCGCCTCAATTGCCGTTCGACACCCGCCCGTACGTGTCTTCAAACCGCACGATGTCGTCTTCACCAAGGTAGCTGCCAGACTGCACCTCGATGATCTCCAGATCGGTCTTGCCCGGGTTCTCCAGCCGGTGCTTGACGCCCAGCGGGATGTAGGTGGACTGGTTTTCGTGCAGCAGCAGTTGTTCGTCGCCGCGTGTCACCAGCGCCGTGCCTTTCACCACAATCCAGTGCTCGGCGCGGTGGTGGTGCATCTGCAGGCTGAGTTGGCCGCCCGGCCAGACGGTGATGCGTTTGACCTGGTGGCGGGGCCCGTGGTCGACGCTGTCGTAGTTGCCCCAAGGCCGGTTCACCTTGCGGTGCACGGCGGCCTGGGGTGCCGATTGGGCCTCCAGCAAAGCCACCGCCTGCTTGACCTGCTCCGCATGGCCAGCTTCGGCCACCAGCAGTGCATCCGGTGTGTCCACGATCAGCAGGTTGCGGGTGCCGATGGCGACCACAGGCCGGTTGCTGGCGTGCACAAACGTGTCTTGCGACTGCAGAAAGTGTGCATGGGCATGGGTGCCAGCCGTGCGGTTGCCGGCTGGCTGCGCCTGGCTCAGTTGCGCCACCGCGTTCCAGCTGCCCACGTCGCTCCAGGCACCGGAAAACCGGTGCACGGCCAGCCTGTCGTGCTTCTCCATCACCGCGTAGTCGATGCTGTCCGACGGGCAGGCGTTGAAGGCTTCTGCGGCAGGCCGCACCAGGTGGCCCTCGGTTTGTTGGGCGGCCATCGCGTCCACGCAGGCCTGCCAGATCAACGGGGCATGGCGCTGCAGTGCGGCGGAAAGGTGTTGGGCACGCGTCAGGAAAATACCGGCGTTCCACAGGTACTGGCCAGACAGCAGCATCTCGCTGGCACGCTGAACGTCTGGCTTTTCCACGAACCGCGCCACCGCCATGCCACCTTCAGGCAAAGCCAGGCCTTGTTCGATGTAGCCGTAAGCGGTGCTGGGGTAGTTGGGCACCACGCCAAAGGTCACGATGTGCCCAGCCAGGGCCGACGGCACCGCCGCACGCACCATGGCCCCAAACGCGGCCACGTCAGGGATGTAGTGGTCCGCCGGACAAAACAGCAACAGGTCGCTCGGGTCAGCATGCAAAGCTGCCAGTGCCATGGCCGCTGCGGTGTTGCGAGCGCTGGGTTCGAGGATCTGCAGCACCGGCAGGCCCGCCGCACGCGCCGTGTCGTCCACCAGAAAGCGGTGCTCTTCGCTGCCAACGCACCAAACGGCACCCAGCGGCGCAAGGCGCTCCAGCGTCAACTGCAACAGCGATTTGTCGCCCAGCAGCGGAATGAATTGTTTGGGATAGGCCTTGCGCGACAGCGGCCACAAGCGCGTGCCGCTGCCACCGCACAGCACCACAGGGCGGATCAGTTCAGCCATGCGCCACACCGGTCGCTGCACGCCACACCGTCTTGCCGCCTGAGGCCTTGTCCAGTTGGGCCAACAACGCTTCATGCTCGGTCAATTCGCCCGTGCTGGCGGCCAACACCGGCAGCACAAAACCGCGCAAATCCACCACTTCGGTCTGCACCTGCTGGGTGTCGCTGGGCGACACATCCACCAGCAGCGCGTCCTGCCCGCGGGTCAGGTTGATGTAGACGTCGGCCAGCAGTTCGGCGTCGAGCAGCGCGCCGTGCAGGGTGCGGCCGGAGTTGTCCACGCCGAGGCGGGCACACAGCGCGTCGAGCGAGTTGCGTTTGCCGGGGAACATCTCCTTGGCCATCACCAGCGTGTCGGTGACGCTGCCCACCCCGGCCTTGAAGGGGGGCTGGCCGATCAACTCGAGTTCCTTGTTCAAGAAACCGACGTCGAACGCGGCGTTGTGGATGATGATTTCAGCGCCCTGCAGGTAGTCCATCAGCTCCTGGGCCACGGCCGCGAACTTGGGCTTGTCGCGCAGGAACTCGTTGCTGATGCCGTGCACCTTGAGCGCCTCTTCGTGGCTGTCGCGCCCAGGGTTCAGGTAGAAGTGCTTGTTGTGGCCGGTGAGCTTGCGGTTGAGCAGTTCGACACAACCGATCTCGATGATGCGGTCGCCATTCTCGGCCGAGAGACCGGTGGTTTCGGTGTCGAGAACGATCTGACGCGACATCAGTGGTTCTCTTTGGCGTGGTTGATCGAGTACTTGGGGATTTCAACCACCACATCTTGCTGCGCCAGAAAGGCCTGGCAGCTCAGACGCGAATTGGGCTCCAGGCCCCAGGCACGGTCGAGCAGGTCTTCCTCGTTTTCGTCGAGTTCGTTCAGCGACGCAAAACCCTCGCGCACGATGATGTGGCAGGTGGTGCAGGCGCAACTCATGTCGCAGGCGTGCTCGATGTTGATGTGGTTGTCCAGCAGCGCCTCGCAGATGGAGGTGCCGGCAGGGGCCGAGACTTCGGCGCCATGGGGGCAGTATTCGGGGTGCGGCAGGATTTTGATGGTGGGCATGTGGGGCTGCTCGGTTTGGGCGGTCTTCAGACCGTCTCAATGTTTTTGCCGGCCAGGGCTTTGTGGATGCCCCGGTTCATGCGCAGGGCGGCAAAGGCTTCGGTGCCTTTGGCCAGCGCTTCGGTGGCCGCTTCAATCGCCTTGGCATCGGTCAAGGGTTTGGCCGCCACCACCGCCTGGGCCAGCGTGTCGATGGTGGCACGTTCTTGCGTGCCCAACAGGTCGGCATCGGCCGCCAGTGCCGAGCCAATCGCCAGCAGCATGCGGTCGGCTTCCAGCCGCGCTTCGGCCAGCGCACGGGCCTGCATGTCTTGTTCGGCGGTGGCAAAGCTGTCTTGCAACATGGTGGCGATCTGGTCGTCGGTCAGGCCATAGGACGGCTTGACGTTGATGGTCGCCTCGACCCCACTGCCCTGCTCTTTGGCGCTGACGCTCAACAGACCGTCGGCGTCCACGGTGAACACCACGCGGATGCGGGCGGCGCCGGCGGCCATCGGCGGGATGCCGCGCAGCTCGAAACGCGCCAGGCTGCGGCAGTCGGCCACCAGGTCGCGCTCGCCCTGCACCACGTGCAGCGCCAGCGCGGTCTGGCCGTCCTGGTAGGTGGTGAAGTCCTGGGCCATCGCCGTGGGGATGGTCTGGTTGCGCGGCACGATGCGCTCGACCAGCCCGCCCATGGTCTCGATACCGAGTGAGAGGGGAATCACGTCGAGCAGCAGCAGGTCGTCGCTGCCGGCATTGCCGGCCAGCTGGTTGGCCTGGATGGCGGCGCCCAGCGCCACCACCTCGTCGGGGTTGAGGTTGTTCAGTGGCGCGTGGCCAAAGAAATCGGCCACGGCACGCTGGATTTGCGGCATGCGGGTGGAGCCGCCCACCATCACCACGCCCTTGACCTCGTCTTTCTGCAGCTTGGCATCGCGCAGGGCCTTGCGGACCGCCGACAGGGTTTTGGCGGTCAAGGCAGCCGTTGCAGCCTCGAAATCGGCACTTTTTACGTCAAATCGCAGCTGCGCCTCAGTCAAATCTACCGAGAATGCTACGGAATCTGTAGCAGTCAACGCTTCCTTGCAGGCCCGTGCGGCGACCTTCATGGCGGCTTTGTCGGAGGCGTTGTCCACCACGGTGCCGGTTTGCTGGAGCACCCAGTCGGCCAGTGCGCGGTCGTAGTCGTCACCGCCCAGGGCCGAGTCGCCGCCGGTGGCAATGACCTCGAACACACCGCGGCTCAGGCGCAGGATGGAGATGTCGAAGGTGCCGCCACCGAGGTCGTACACCGCGTAGATGCCTTCGCTGGCGTTGTCCAGCCCATAGGCAATTGCCGCGGCGGTGGGCTCGTTGATGAGCCGCAGCACGTTCAGGCCAGCGAGCTGGGCCGCGTCTTTGGTGGCCTGGCGCTGGGCGTCGTCAAAGTAGGCCGGCACGGTGATCACCACGCCGTGGATGTCGTCGTTGAAGGTGTCTTCGGCACGAAAGCGCAACGTCGCCAGGATCTCGGCGCTCACCTCCACCGGCGACTTCTCGCCGGCGCGCGTCATCAGGCCGACCATGCCGGGCTTGTCGATGAAGCGGTAAGGCAGCTGGTCGCGGTTGGCAATGTCAGCCAAGCCCCGCCCCATGAAGCGCTTGACCGAGGCGATGGTGTTTTCCGGGTCGTCGCTGAGGGCGGCCTGCGCCTCAAAGCCGATTTTGCGGCCGTTGTTGTCCAGGTAGCGCACCACCGACGGCAGGATGACCTGGCCCAGGGCGTCGGGCAGGCACTCGGCCACGCCGTTGCGCACCGCCGCCACCAGCGAATGTGTGGTGCCGAGGTCAATGCCCAGCGCAATGCGCCGGGTGTGCGGGTCGGGCGAATAGCCTGGTTCAGAAATTTGCAGCAATGCCATCGCGTTATTGTCCCCGGGCCTCGGTGTCCATCCGGTCAAACCGGGCTTCTATGTCGCTGGCGAAGCGCTCGATGAACATCAGCGCCCTCACCTGCTGCGCGGCAGCGGCCGCGTCGTGCCGCACGTCCAGCAATTCGGCACAGCGGGCCAGCGCCTGCTGGCGGGCTTGCTGCACTTCGCTGTTGAGCGTGTCCAGCGCGGGTTCGTCATCGGCCTCGTCCAGGGCCTCGCGCCAGGCCATCTGCTGCATCAAAAAAGCGCCCGGCATGGCGGTGTTGTTCTCGGCATCGATTTGGACCCCGTTCATTTCGCACAGGTAGGCGGCCCGCTTCAGCGGGTTTTTGAGCCGCTGGTAGGCCTCGTTGATGCGCACCGACCACTGCATCGCCACCCGCTGCGCGGCGGCACCGCTGGACGCGAACCGGTCCGGGTGCGCCTCGCGCTGCAACTCTTTCCAGCGCGCGTCGAGCGCGGCGCTGTCCTGCGCAAATTGCGCCGGCACGCCAAACAGTTCGAAATCGGAGGATTGCAGGTTCATGTCAAAAAAAACCGCCAGCGCGAAATGGGGTGGCGGTTGGTTGGGCTGAGGCGCAGCGCAGGCGCACACTCAAATTCTGAAGCTCTCTCCACAGCCGCAGCGGTCCCGCTCGTTCGGGTTGTTGAACTTGAAGCCTTCGTTCAGGCCTTCGCGCACAAAGTCGAGTTCGGTGCCGTCGATGTAGGCTAGGCTTTTCGGATCGATCAGGATCTTCACGCCGTGGCCTTCAAACACCACGTCTTCGGGCGCGAGGTCGTCCACGTATTCGAGCTTGTAGGCCATGCCGGAGCAGCCGGTGGTTTTCACGCCCAGGCGCACGCCCACACCCTTGCCCCGTTTGGACAGGTAGCGGGTCACGTGCCGTGCGGCGGCTTCGGTCAGGGTAACAGCCATGTTCTTCTCAGGTCACGCGGGCCGGCTGCCATTCAAGGCCACCGGTGCGTTGTGTCAATGCGTGTGCTTTTTCTTGTAGTCGTCGACCGCTGCCTTGATCGCGTCTTCGGCGAGGATGGAGCAGTGGATCTTGACCGGCGGCAACGCCAGTTCTTCGGCAATTTGGCTGTTCTTCAGCGCCGCCGCTTCGTCGAGCGTCTTGCCCTTGACCCATTCGGTCACCAGCGAGCTGGAGGCGATGGCCGAGCCGCAACCGTAGGTCTTGAAGCGCGCGTCTTCGATCACGCCGGTTTCCGGGTTGACCTTGATCTGCAGCTTCATCACGTCACCGCAGGCGGGCGCGCCCACCATGCCGGTACCGACTGTGTCGTCGCCCTTGTCGAACGAGCCGACGTTGCGGGGGTTTTCGTAGTGGTCTACGACTTTTTCTGAATATGCCATGTCAATTCTCCTGAATCAGTGCGCAGCCCATTGGATGGTGCTGATGTCGATGCCGTCCTGGTGCATTTCCCACAACGGGCTGAGGTCGCGCAGCTTGGCGACGTTTTGTTTGATGGTGACGATCGCGTAGTCGATTTCTTCTTCGGTGGTCCAGCGGCCAATCGTCATGCGCAGGCTGCTGTGTGCCAACTCATCGCTGCGGCCCAGGGCGCGCAGCACGTAGCTGGGCTCCAGGCTGGCCGAGGTGCAGGCCGAACCGCTCGACACCGCCAGGCCCTTGATGCCCATGATCAGCGACTCGCCCTCGACGAAATTGAAGCTCATGTTGAGGTTGTGCGGCACGCGCTGTGTTTCGTGGCCGTTGATGAAAACCTGTTCCACGTCTTTCAGGCCGGCCAACATGCGCTCGTGCAGGGCACGGATGCGCACGTTCTCGGCCGCCATCTCTTCCTTGGCGATGCGGTACGCCTCGCCCATGCCGACGCACTGGTGCGTGGGCAGCGTGCCGGAACGCATACCGCGCTCGTGACCACCACCATGCATCTGCGCTTCCAGGCGGATGCGCGGCTTGCGGCGCACGTACAACGCGCCAATGCCTTTGGGGCCATAGGTCTTGTGCGATGTCAGGCTCATCAGATCGACCGGCAGCGTGGCCAGATCAATGTCGACGCGGCCGGTGGCCTGTGCGGCGTCCACATGGAAGATCACGCCCTTCTCGCGGCAGACCTTGCCAATGGCCGCGATGTCCTGAATGACGCCGATCTCGTTGTTGACGAACATCACGCTGGCCAGAATCGTGTCGGGACGAATCGCAGCTTTGAAGGCTTCGATATCCAGCAAGCCATCGGCCTGCACGTCCAGATACGTCACTTCAAAGCCTTGACGCTCCAGCTCACGGCAGGTGTCCAACACGGCCTTGTGCTCCGTCTTCACCGTGATGATGTGTTTGCCCTTGGTCTTGTAGAAGTTGGCAGCGCCCTTCAAGGCGAGGTTGTTGGACTCGGTCGCACCGGAGGTCCAGACAATCTCGCGCGGGTCGGCACCGATCAGTGCGGCGACCTGCTCGCGGGCATTTTCAACCGCCGCCTCCGCTTCCCAGCCCCAGGCGTGGCTGCGCGACGCCGGGTTGCCGAAGTGCTCACGCAACCAGGGAATCATCGCATCCACCACGCGCGGGTCGCACGGGTTGGTGGCGCTGTAGTCCATGTAAATGGGGAAGTGCGGGGTGGTGTCCATGGCTGGCTGTGTACAGGGATACGGGCTGGCAAAAAGCGGGTCAGAACCGCATCAGGATTTGGCGAAAACGTTGCCAAGTGCGAACACCGAATTCGGCGCGTTCACGCGAATCGGCTTGACCACTGGCATGCTGGAAATGGCGCGCTTGACGGTGGGCTTGTCTTCGATCTGCACACCCTTGGCGATCTGCTCGTCCACCAGCTTTTGCAGTGACACCGAGTCGAGGAATTCGACCATGCGCGTGTTGAGCGCCGCCCAGAGTTCGTGCGTCATGCAACGGCCGGCTTCGCCCAGGCAGTTTTCCTTGCCGCCGCACTGCGTCGCGTCGATGGGTTCATCCACTGAAACAATGATGTCGGCCACCGTGATCTCGGCCGCTTTGCGGCCCAGGGTGTAGCCGCCGCCAGGGCCACGGGTCGATTCGACCAGCTCATGGCGGCGCAGCTTGCCGAACAGCTGCTCCAGGTAAGACAAGGAGATTTGCTGGCGCTGGCTGATGGCGGCCAGCGTCACAGGACCCGAGTTCTGGCGCAGGGCCAGGTCAATCATGGCTGTGACCGCAAAACGGCCTTTGGTTGTGAGACGCATGGCAAGCTCCTTATGTTGTGCTTGTAAACCTTGAAAACACTCCCGGCTTTGTGAGCCCTGAAGCACCACCCTTGTACGGACCTGGCAAGAGATTCGCGCTGACGGTCACCGGGCGTTTGCGGTCAAACACCCGATGGCTTGGTTGTTGAGTAACGGAGTCAAGTATAGCACAAGACCAAACAAATCAGTCGGGTAACCACACCGGCAAGTCGCATGTTTGTCCAAGACACTCATGAACAAACCAGTCGCCCACCCTCCCCCTCCCCACCCTCTACCAGCGCGCAACCTCGTTGGGCAAACCACCCCATTTCCATGAAGCAGTCGGTCGGCTTACCAAAGGCAGTAAGGTTGAGCCGAAACATCGATTTAAGTTCAAACCGGACTAAAACAGTCCAGTTATCGGCTCAATCCCACAAAAATCAAGGCATCTGCCTCGAAGAACCAAGCCTCGCCGAACACCGTTTGTCCAACCATTGTTGGTAGACAAATAACCGCACAAACATACCCAGGCTCATCGGTCACGCAGGCCAACAGACCCCAACACGACGATGTTGTCGGTTCCCGGTGCGCCAAAAGCCTGCTCTTTCAGCAGCGCCAGCTGGTCCCGCACCCGGGCCGCTTTCTCGAATTCGAGGTTGCGTGCGTGCTCCAGCATCTGCTTTTCCAGCCGCTTGATTTCACGCGACACGTCTTTCTCGCTCATGTCCTCCACCCGGGCGCGCTGCACCGCATCCTGCTCCAGCCGTTCAGCCTCACGCCCTGCTTTTTCGCTGTACACCCCGTCGATCAGGTCACGCACCTGCTTCACGATGCTGCGCGGCGTGATGCCCATTGCCAGGTTGTGCGCCACCTGCTTGGTACGGCGGCGCTCGGTTTCGCCCATGGCCAGCTTCATCGAGTCGGTGATGCGGTCGGCGTACAAGATCGCCCGCCCGTTCAAATTACGGGCAGCACGTCCGATGGTCTGGATGAGCGAACGTTCCGAGCGCAGAAAGCCCTCCTTGTCCGCGTCCAGGATGGCCACAAGACTGACCTCCGGAATGTCTAACCCCTCGCGCAGCAGGTTGATACCCACCAGCACATCGAAAGTCCCCAGACGCAGGTCGCGCAGGATTTCCACCCGCTCCACCGTGTCCACATCGCTGTGCAGGTAGCGCACCTTGACGCCGTTGTCACCCAGGTAATCGGTCAGTTGCTCGGCCATGCGCTTGGTGAGTGTGGTGATCAGCACACGTTCGTTCTTGTCAACCCGGATGCGGATTTCCTGCAGCACGTCGTCCACCTGGTGGGTCGCGGGGCGAACCTCGACTTCCGGATCCACCAGCCCGGTGGGCCGCACCACCTGCTCCACCACCTGCCCTGCATGTTCTTTCTCATAAGCCGCCGGCGTCGCAGACACAAACACCGCCTGCCGGACCTTGGTTTCAAACTCCTCGAACTTGAGCGGCCGGTTGTCCAGTGCACTCGGCAAGCGAAAGCCGTACTCCACCAAGGTGGTCTTGCGGGCACGGTCACCGTTGTACATGCCGCCGAGCTGACCAATCAGCACATGCGACTCGTCCAGGAACATCAGCGCGTCCTTGGGCAGGTAGTCGGTCAGCGTGGACGGCGGGCTGCCCGGTGCGGCGCCCGACAAATGCCGGGTGTAGTTCTCAATGCCTTTGCAGTGGCCAATTTCGCTCAGCATCTCCAGGTCGAAACGGGTGCGTTGTTCCAACCGTTGCGCCTCCACCAACTTGCCCATGCCCACCAGCTCTTTCAGGCGTTCGGCCAGTTCCTCCTTGATCGTCTCCACCGCCACCAGCACCCGGTCGCGCGGCGTCACGTAATGGCTCGACGGGTAGACGGTAAAGCGCGGGATTTTCTGCCGGATGCGGCCAGTGAGCGGGTCAAACAGCTGCAGGCTCTCGATCTCGGTGTCAAACAGCTCAATGCGGATCGCCAATTCGGAATGCTCGGCAGGGAACACATCGATGGTGTCGCCGCGCACCCGGAACTTGCCGCGGGAGAAATCCTGCTCATTGCGCTGGTACTGCATGCGGATCAGTTGCGCGATCAAGTCACGCTGACCGATCTGGTCACCCACCCGCAGCGTCATCACCATGCGGTGGTAGCTCTCGGGCTCGCCGATGCCATAGATGGCCGACACGGTGGCCACGATGACCACGTCGCGCCGCTCAATCACACTCTTGGTGCAACTCAACCGCATCTGCTCAATGTGCTCGTTGATCGCCGAGTCTTTCTCGATGAACAGGTCGCGCTGCGGCACGTAGGCCTCGGGCTGGTAGTAGTCGTAATAGCTGACGAAGTACTCCACCGCGTTCTTCGGAAAAAACTCGCGGAACTCGCTGTACAGCTGCGCGGCCAGTGTCTTGTTGGGCGCAAACACGATCGCCGGCCGCCCCATTTGCGCGATCACATTGGCCATGGTGAAGGTCTTGCCGGAACCGGTCACGCCCAGCAGTGTCTGGAACACTTCACCGTCGCGCAGGCCCTCCACCAGTTTGGCAATGGCCACGGGCTGGTCACCGGCAGGTGGGTAGGGCTGGTACAGCTCGAACGGCGAATCCGGGTAACTGACAAATTTGCCTTGCCGCGGCTCAGGGATGACTTCTGTGATCTCAGACATGGAGCTACCTCGGGACAACCCTTAAAATTGGGCCAACCCGACAGCGTACAACACCTTCGGACCATGCGCTTGGGCACAGGCCCGCGCCCCATACAACCACCTGCCAAGGACTCTCCATGTCTCTTTTCACCGCCGTCGAAATGGCCCCGCGCGACCCAATTCTGGGCCTCAACGAGCAGTTCAACGCCGACACCAACCCCGCCAAGGTCAACCTCGGCGTGGGCGTCTATTACGACGACAACGGCAAACTGCCCCTGCTGGAATGTGTGCAAGCCGCTGAAAAAGCCATGATGGCATCGCCCAAGGCACGCGGCTACCTGCCCATTGACGGCATTGCCGCCTACGACGCCGCCGTCAAAGGCCTGGTGTTTGGCACCGACAGCGAACCCGTGAAATCGGGCCGCGTCGCCACCATCCAGGCCATCGGCGGTACCGGCGGTCTGAAGGTGGGCGCCGATTTCCTGAAGCGCCTGAACCCCAACGCCGCGGTGCTGATCAGCGACCCAAGCTGGGAAAACCACCGCGCGCTGTTCACCAATGCAGGCTTTGCGGTCGACACCTACCCCTACTACGACGCGGCGGCCCGTGGCGTGAATTTCGACGGCATGCTCGGCGCGTTGAATGCAGCACCCGCAGGCACCATCGTGGTGTTGCACGCTTGCTGCCACAACCCCACCGGCTACGACATCACCGCCGCCCAGTGGGACCAGGTGGTCGCTGCGGTCAAGAGCAAACAGCTGGTGGCCTTCCTCGACATGGCTTACCAGGGCTTTGGCCATGGCATTGCCGAAGACGGTGCCGTGATCGCCAAATTCGTCGCCGCCGGCCTGAGCTTTTTTGTGTCCACCAGCTTCAGCAAGAGCTTCAGCCTGTACGGTGAGCGCGTTGGCGCCTTGAGCGTGTTGTGCAACAACCAGGAAGAAGCCGGCCGCGTGCTGAGTCAGCTGAAGATCGTGATCCGCACCAACTACAGCAACCCGCCCACCCATGGCGGTGCCGTGGTGGCTGCCGTGTTGAACGACCCAGCGCTGCGCACGCTGTGGGAGAAAGAACTGGGTGAGATGCGCGTCCGCATCAAGGCCATGCGCCAGAAGCTGGTGGACGGCCTGAAGGCCGCCGGTGTGAAACAGAACATGGACTTCATCACCACCCAGATTGGCATGTTCAGCTACTCCGGCTTGACCAAAGACCAGATGGTGCGCCTGCGCAGCGAATTCGGTGTGTATGGCACCGACACCGGCCGCATGTGCGTCGCCGCGCTGAACAGCAAGAACATCGGCCACGTCTGTGCGTCGATCGCCAAAGTCGTCTGAGTACGAGGTCGCCTACCCAAGCGCTGTTGGTTGCAAAAAACCAACGGCGCTTCTCAAAAATAATGAATCTTGACAAGAATCGTTCTTATTTGATTTAAGCTCGCGGCCAACACAGTCGCAAGCCATCTCTGCGCCCCCCTCTGGAGCGCCCCAGCCAGCCTCTGAACCCCACCGAGCCCCCCAGGGCTCGCCATAAACGGAGGCCATCTTGGCAAAAAAACAATCCTCATCCAACCACAGCTCACCATCTGCTGCCGGCTTCGCGCGGCTTCCCTTGAGCGCGCTGATGCTCGCCGCATCGGTGTCCGGCTGGGCACAGACTGCGGACGACAGCGCAGCAACACCCCCCACGGAGACGGCGACCCCAGCGGCAGACAGCGCCACCATCGTGGCGCAAGCGACTGTGAGCCCCGCAGCAGCCCCCAAACCCGCTGCAGCGCCTGCCGAGGGCCAAACCCTGAAACAGGTCACGGTGACCGACAAGCGCGAGGAGGCGCTAGGCAAAGACTCGGTACGCGCCACCACCACCACGATTGGCAAAGGCAAGCAGGAACTGCGTGACATTCCGCAGTCGATCACCGTCGTCACCGAAAAGCTGATCAGCGACCGCAACCTGGACACCGTCAAGGACGCCCTGCGCCAGACCTCCGGCGTGACCTTCCTCGCAGCCGAAGGCGGTGAAGAAGACATTCGCCTGCGCGGCTTCTCGCTCGCCGGCACCGGAGACATTTTTCTGGATGGCGTTCGTGACCCTGCTTTCTACGACCGCGACACGTTCAACCTGGACCGCGTTGAAGTGCTGCGCGGCTCGGCCTCGCTGCTGTTCGGCCGGGGCTCCACGGGGGGTGCAGTCAACCAGGTCAGCAAAGTTCCCCGCGCGATCAACGAGAACGAAATCACCACCACCATCGGCAGCCACCAGTACCGCCGCATCGTGGGTGACTTCAACATCAACACCAACCCGGACGCCGGTTTGCGCATCACCGCCATGCGCACCAAGGCCGACAACAACGGCAGCGGCAGCAGCCTGGACAAAGGGGGTCTGGCCCTGTCGTACCGCTGGGGCATTGGCACCTCGGACGAATTCCTGGCCAGCCTGTACTACCTGGACAACAACAACGGCATGAACTACGGCATTCCGTACATCCGTCCCAGGGCCACAGATTCGCAATCGGCCAACACCCTCATTGGCAGCCTGGCACCCGACGCCTACTTCGGCGCAGCCAGCGACTACAACGCGGGCGGCGCCAAGGTGGCCCGCTTCAGCCACACCCACCGCTTTGGCAGTGGCACCGAATTGGTCAGCCAGGTCCGTGTTGGCGACTTCGAGCGTGACCAGCGTGCCGGTACCGTGCGTTTTGCCGGCACCACGGGCACGATCCGCAATCCGGCCGCCGTTGACCTCACCAATTTCGGCCCGAACACAGTCCTCACACGCGGCACCCAGCTGAAGGTCCAGGACTTCAAAACCATTCACGCGCAATCTGACCTGAGCACCAAGTTTGAGGCGCTGGGCTACAAACACACGCTGCAGACAGGCGTTGACTTCGCGCAGGAAGAGAAGACGGTGTACGCCGCCAGAAGTGCCGCCCAGGGCGGTGTGGACCTGGTCAAACCACCCACCACGGCGGGCACGCCCAACGATGGCGCCTCCGTGAATGAAGCTGCCCGCGTATTCCGCGTAGGCAATGAGTTCACCGCCAAGAACATTGGCATCTACGCACAGGACCTGGTGCAGGTCGCCCCCCACTGGAAGTTGCTCGGTGGCCTGCGTTATGACCATCTGGACGGCGTCTACGACAACTTTGCCATTCCCAACAACGCGGCAGGCCCCACCACAACGACCACCTTCAGGCAAAAAATCTCCGAGGTGAGCAAACGTGTCGGCGTGCTGTACCAGCCTAACGAGCTTGACTCTTTCCACTTCTCGTACGGCACCTCGTTCAACACCTCGGGTGACACCTATTCGTACAACGCCCTGAGTGCCAACACGCCACCGGAACAAAGTGAGAACATCGAGTTCGGTGCCAAGCTGGACTCGGCCGACAAGCGCTTCACCACCCGCCTGGCCGTCTTCCGCACCACCAAAACCAACGAACGGAACACCGACCCGGACACCGCAGCCACCCGTCTTCTGCTGTCTGGCAAACGCCACGCCACCGGCTTTGAAATCGATCTGGCTGGCCGCCCCACACCGAAGTGGGAAATCTTCGCCTCCTACACCTGGCTGCCCATCGCGGTGGTCGACAACGCCGCGTCCAACGTCAACACCGTCGGCAACCGCGTGGGTGACCGGCCTGGCCTGAGCCCCAAACACAGCGGCACGATTTTCAGCACCTACCAAGTCACGCCGCAATGGCGCCTGGGTGGTGGCCTGAACCTGCGCAGCAGCCAGGCACCTGCCGATGTGACGGCCCCCATCTTTGAGGTGCCTGGGTTTGTCACGGCCGACTTGCTGGCCGAATACAAAATCAACGAGCAGTTCCTGGTGAAAGCCACCCTGAGCAACATCACCAACAAACTCTACGGTGAGTCTCTGTACCGGGGGCACTACATTCCAGGCGCCGGCCGCCTGCTGTATGTGAGCCTGTCAGCCAAGTTCTAACGCCTGCCGTCCTTCTGTGAGCCGATCCCGTACATGGGATCGGCTTTTCCATTTTTAGCGACACAATCCTGCCCATGCTGCTGAAAGTTCCTGACGTACTCACCCCAGACGAGCTTCAACAAGCCCGCCACCTGCTGGCAACGGCACCGTGGACCGACGGCCGGGCCAGCGCCGGCAGCCAGGCAGCACTGGTCAAGAACAACGCGCAGTTGCCGCACGCGTGTGACGCCGCGCGTGCACTGCGCCCCATGGTGCTCGCGGCGCTGGACCGCCAATTGGCATTTTTCTCGGCCTGCCTGCCCAAACGGGTGCTGGCACCGCAGTTCAACCGTTACGGCGGCGGCAGCAACCACTACGGCAACCATGTGGACAGCGCCATCCGCTACCAGCCCGACAACGGCCAGAAAGTACGCACAGACCTGTCGTGCACGCTGTTCCTGTCGGAGCCACAGAGTTATGACGGTGGTGAACTGGTGATTCAGGACACACCGGAGCCCCAGCGTTTCAAACTCCCGGCCGGCCACCTGCTGCTGTACCCCGCCGACAGGGTGCATCAGGTCACCCCGGTCACGCGTGGTGAACGCCTGGCATGCTTCTTCTGGGTGGAGAGCATGGTGCGCAGCGGCGCGCAACGCCAGTTGCTGTTCGACATGGACACGGCCTTGCTGCAACTGCGCGCAGAGCATGGCGAAAACGCGGCCACAGTGGCCTTGACTGGCACTTACCACAACCTGTTGCGGATGTGGGCTGACACATGAGCCAGGCGCCCCAGCTGGCCACTCTCCCCTCAGGGGTCGTGACATTGGCAGACCACGAACAACATGCCCGCAGCGTGATGGACGACAACGCCTGGGCCTACTTTTCGGGTGGGGCCGGCGATGAAATCACCCTCCGCGCCAACCGCAGCGCCTGGGACGCGCTGCAACTGCAACCACGTGTGCTGCGCTCACTGGCCGGTGGCCACACACGCACCCATTTGCTGGGCCACGCCTTGCAACACCCCATTCTGCTGGCGCCTGTGGCCTACCAGCGCATGGCGCACCCCGACGGTGAACTGGCCTGCGCCCACGCTGCTGCGGCTTTGGGCGCGGGCATGGTCCTCAGCACCCAAGCCAGCGTGGCGCTGGAGGTGGTGGCAGAGGCCGTGCTGGACGAACCGGGGCGTGGCCCGCTGTGGTTTCAGCTGTACCTGCAACACGACCGAGGCTTTACCCGGGAACTGGTCGCGCGTGCAGAGCATGCCGGTTATGAGGCCCTGGTGCTCACCGTAGACGCCCCCACCCACGGGGCGCGCGACCGTGAACGCCGGGCGGGCTTCCGTTTGCCAGCGGGCGTCAGTGCCGTCAATTTGTCCGGCATGCCACCTGTGCCTGCGCTTTCTTTGCAACAGCACCAAAGCGCCCTGTTTGACGGCCTGCTCCGCCATGCCGCCACCTGGGAAGAGCTGGAGTGGCTGCAAGGGGTAACGCGCCTGCCCATTGTTCTGAAAGGCGTGATGCACACCGGCGATGCCAAAGAGGCCGCACAGCGCGGGGTGGCAGCGCTGGTGGTCTCCAACCACGGAGGCCGCACGCTGGACACCAGCCCGGCCACTGCAGCCGCTCTGCCCCGCATGGCCGACGCGTTGCAAGGCACGCTGCCCTTGCTGGTAGACGGCGGCATCCGGCGGGGTACCGACGTGCTGAAGGCCGTCGCCCTCGGCGCCACGGCCGTGCTGGTGGGCCGGCCGTATGTCTACGGGCTGGCGAATGCCGGTGCAGTGGGTGTTGCCCATGTGCTGCGCCTGCTCCGAGACGAGCTGGAAATTGCCATGGCGCTGTGTGGCTGCGCCACGCTGGCCGACGCCACCGATGCCATCCTGTGGCGTGCCGACGGCGCTTGAACTGGGAAAGCGTTAAAAAAATCGCACTCGAATTGCAAATGCAACCTGTTCGCATTTATAATGGCGTTAACAACATTGCACTTCGCCATGATCATCTGCATCTGCCACCGAGTCTCCGACCGCGACATTGCCCGGCACGCCCGCGCCGGCATGGGCTTTGACGAGATCCAGTTTGAACTGGGCGTTGCCACCCAGTGTGGCCAGTGCGAAGGCTGCGCACGCGAAGTGGTGGCCCAGTGCGGTGGGGGCTGTCCCGTGGCCGCGCTGCACCGCGAGGGCACAGCACACAGCGCCGGTTCCACAGGTGGAGCGCCATGGAATACCTGGCCATCGTTGTCGGCAGCCTGATCGCCATTGTGCTGTCGGCCTGGTGGGTGTTTCGCCGCTAGGCACGGTGTCCATGCTGCACGGCGTTGGTCGCTGCAGTTGCCTATAGTGTCTGATGTTCTCCCTGTCCCCATGACCATGACCCTGTCTACCCCAACCAAGCCGAGCTCTAGTCTCAGCCGCAACGCCGTGATCGCCCTGAGCGTGGTGATCTTCCACGTGGCCGCGCTGTGGGCCCTGCAAAGTGGCCTGTTGCGCCGCGCAGTTGAGATCATCGTCCCGGCAGCCATCCTGAGCGAGTTCATTGAACCACCCGCGCCCAAAGTGGTGCCACCACCTCCCGCCCCGGTGCCGGTCAAACCGCAACCAGTGGTGCAGAAGACCCAGGTATCTCCGCCGCCACAGCTGCAAGCCATTCCGGACCCGGCACCTTCACCCATCGCCCCCACAGGCGTGGCGGACCCGATCCCTGCGCCACCGGTGCTGGCGCCTGTGGCACCGGTGGCGGTTGCCGCACCGCCAGCGCCCCCCGCACCACCGAAAGTGGAGCTGCCGTCCAGCGATGCCGACTACCTGCAGAACCCCAAACCGCCCTACCCGCCCGTCAGCAAGCGGCTCGGCGAACAGGGCAAAGTCGTCATCCGCGTCCTGATCAATGTCAATGGCACGGCAGAGAAAGGCGAGATCAAGCGCTCCAGCGGTTTTGACCGCCTGGACCAGACCGCCCTGAACACCGTGCTGCGCTGGCGCTATGTGCCAGGCAAACGTGCTGGCGTTGCCGAGACCATGTGGTTTGACGTGCCGATCAATTTTGTTCTTGAATAATTCTCTGGAGAAACTATGGAATCCCAACTCGGTCTTTTGAACGTCTGGTCGCAGGGCGATCTGGTCACCAAGGCGGTCTTTCTGCTGCTGCTGGCCATGTCGCTGGCCTCGTGGATGGTGATCATCATCAAGACGCTGGACCTGATGAAATACAAGCGTCTGGCCAGCCGGGCGCAGGACTTCTGGCACAACCCCGACTTCGCCAGCGGCCTGAAGCAGCTTGGCCCCGACGCCGACAACCCGTTCCACCAACTCGCCATTGAAGGGCGTGAAGCCACCAGCCACCACCGCAACACCCAGGCACACCTGCACGACACCCTGGACGTGAGCGACTGGGTGACGCGCTGCCTGCGCAACAACCTCGACGAGTTCACCGCCAAGATGCAGTCGGGCTTGGCCGTTCTGGCTTCGGTTGGCTCTACCGCACCGTTTGTTGGCTTGTTTGGCACGGTCTGGGGCATTTACCACGCGCTGCTGGGCATCGGCGCCGCCGGCCAGGCTACCATCGACAAGGTGGCTGGGCCCATCGGCGAGGCACTGATCATGACTGCACTGGGTCTGGCGGTGGCCATCCCCGCCGTGCTGGGCTACAACGCGCTGGTGCGTGGCAACAAGTCGGTGCTGTCCAAGCTGAACCGCTTTGCGCATGACCTGCACGCCTACTTTGTGACCGGTGCACGTGTCAGCACCAGCGGCGTTGCCAATGTGGTGCCAATGAAGAAAGGCGGCTGACCATGGCCTTCGGTACCCAGGACGAACCCGATGAGGTGATGAACGAGATCAACATGACGCCGCTGGTCGACGTGATGCTGGTGCTGCTCATCATCTTCATCATCACTGTGCCGGTGATGAAACACGCGGTCAACATCGATTTGCCGCGCGCCACCAACCAGCCGCAAGACGTGAAGCCGCAGACCATTCTGCTCACCGTGGATAGCCAGGGCGCGTACTTCTGGAACGAAGCCATCGTGCCGGACGATGAACTGGCCACCCGCCTGCAGGCGGCGGCCAAACAAGAGCCTCAGCCCGAACTGCACATCCGCGGTGACAAGGCCGTGCGCTACGAGCGTGTGGCACAGGCGATGGCTGCAGCACAGCTGGCCGGCGTCAAGAAGATCGGCTTCGTCACCGAGCCGAAAACACCTTAACGCCAGAGCGGGTTCATGCAGAATCCGCTTGACTTTTAAATGATAACAATTATCATTACTTATCTTTCAACACAACCAGCAACGCCCGACATAACCACCATGTTCGCCAACGTCCACGCCCTGCCCACCCCCCTGCAAGCGAACGACGCCGTGCCGGGTCAGGACTCGGCCAGCGCCGTGCAACGTGCCTTGTCGCACGTGGTGGACAGCAGTGAGCTGCTCAAGGGTCAGAAGACGGTGGACATCCTGCACAACGGTCTGGTCTACCGTCTGCAGGCCACCAAGCTGGGCAAGCTGATCTTGACCAAGTAGTTTCAGTGGAGCGACAACCGGCACCACTTGCCGGCAGGGTCGTTTAGCCAGCCAAAGACACAGTTCCGGTAGCCAGGCTTTTTTTCACCCCAGCGCGGCAATTCCGGCACGTGCAATCTGGGCGTCCTCATTGGACTTGACGCCACTGACGCCCACCGCACCAATGCATTGCCCGTCGCGCAGAATCGGCACGCCGCCTTCCAGCATGCCCTGCAGTGCCGGCGCACTCAGGAATGACATGCGTCCGCCGTTGATCACGTCTTCATAGACCTTGCTTTCCCGGCGACCCAGTGCCGCCGTGTGGGCCTTGGCGGGCGCAATCTGGGCCGAGATGGCGGCGGCGCCGTCCAGCCGCTGCAGCCACAACAGGTGCCCGCCATCGTCCACGATGGCGATCGACACGGCCCACTGATTTTTCACGGCCTCGGCTTCTGCGGCAGCGGCGATGGTTTTGACGTCGGTCAGTTCGAGTACAGATTTGGTTTTCATGGTGTGGCGGCGGGTGTTGCAAAGGAACACCTACTGTACCGAAATTGCCCCTGCCAACAGCAAGTGGACTTGCAGGGGTATTGAAGACGGCGACATCACCGCCACCTAAAATGCCAGCAACGCGTCAATGTTGACGCATCAGGAGCTCTCACCATGAATGACCGCGTACACACCCTGGACACGTCACCGGGCTACGGTTACGGCGTTTCTGCAGAACAGCGCAACCGCGTGCTGCGCAACACCTACCTGCTGCTGGCCATCAGCATGTTGCCCACGGTGTTGGGTGCCTGGATCGGCGTGGCCACAGGCCTGACCCTGCAACTGACGGGCGGCCTGGGGCTGGTGGTGTTTCTCGGCGGCGCATTTGCCTTCATGTATGCGATCGAGAAAACCAAGAATTCCGCCGCCGGCGTGCCGGTGTTGCTGGCCTTCACTTTCTTCATGGGCCTGATGCTGTCGCGCATGATCGCCATGGTGCTGGGTTTCAAAAACGGCTCCGAGCTGATCATGCTGGCTTTTGGCGGCACGGCCGGTGTGTTTTTTGCCATGGCCAGCCTGTCCAGCGTGATCAAGCGCGACCTGTCGGGCATGGGCAAGTGGCTGTTTGTTGGCGCCATCGTGCTGATGGTGGGTGGCATCGTCAACGTGTTCGTCGGCTCCACTGCCGGCATGATGGCCCTGTCGGTCGCGGCTATCGGCATCTTCAGCGCTTTCATGGTGTACGACCTGAAGCGCATCATGGACGGCGGCGAAACCAATTACATCAGCGCCACGTTGGCCCTGTACATGAACGTGTTCAACGTGTTTCAGTCGATGTTGGCCTTGTTCGGCATCATGGGCGGCGAACGCGACTAAGAACGTGAACAGAGCGCTGCGCTGATTTCAACAAGGGGCCTTCGGGCCCCTTGTCATTTTTACGCTACGCGGTCGAAGACCGCGATGCTTTCGACGTGGGCCGTGTGCGGGAACATGTTCACCACCCCGGCTGCGGTGCAGCCGTAGCCGCCCAGGTTCACCAGCAGGCCAGCATCGCGTGCCAGCGTGGCCGGGTTGCAACTGACGTAGACGATGCGTTTGGGCGGGGCCCAGCCTGCGGGCCAGGGCGTACCCGCCACGTTTTGCTGGTTCAGGTCGGCCAATGCCTTGGCAAGCGCGAACGCGCCTTCGCGTGGTGGGTCCACCAGCCATTTGTCGGCATGGCCGTCGGCGGCCAGCAATTCTGGCGTCATCTCAAACAGGTTGCGCGCTACAAATTTAGTAGCTGACAAGCTAGATTTCACTGAGGCTTGACTCTGATTCAGCTTCAAATTCTCGCGGGAACGAGCCACCAGGGTCTCGCTGCCCTCAATGCCGAGCACTTCGCCAGCCAGCGTGGCCAGTGGCAGCGTGAAGTTGCCGAGGCCGCAAAACCAGTCGATCACCCGTTCGGAGCGTTGCGGGTCGAGCAGGCGCAGCGCACGCGCCACCAGCACGCGGTTGATGTGCGGGTTGACCTGGGTGAAGTCGGTTGGCTTGAAAGGCATGGTGATGCCGAATTGCGGCAGCGCGTACGCCAGTTCGGGCCCGCCTTCGTCGAGCAGGCGCACGGTCTCTGGCCCTTTGGACTGCAACCACCACTGCAAGCCAAGCCGCTCGGCCGCAAAGGCCCGCAACCGTGCCAGATCGGCCTGGCTGAGCGGTTCCAGGTGGCGCAGCACCAGCGCGGTCACCTCGTCACCGCAGGCCAGTTCAATCTGAGGGCAGGTCTCGATGGCGTCCATGGACGCGATCAGCGCACGCAACGGCATCAGCATGGCGTTCACATGCGGCGGCAGCACGTGGCACTCGCGCATGTCGGCCACGTAGCGGCTCTTGCGCTCGTGGAAACCCACCAGCACCTCGCCCTTCTTGTGCACATGGCGCACCGACAGCCGGGCGCGGTAGCGGTAGCCCCAGGCCGGACCTTCAATCGGCCGCATCACCGTTCCGGCCCTGACCTTGCCCAGGTGCCACAGATTGTCTTCCAGCACCCGCTGCTTGACGGCCACCTGTGCGGCCGGGTGCAGGTGCTGCATCTTGCAGCCGCCGCAGGCGCCGGCGTGCAGGCCAAAGTGCGGACAGCCGGGCTTCACGCGCTGCGAGGACTCGCGGTGGATGGTGGTGACGGTGCCCTGTTCCCAGTTGTTTTTCTTGCGGTGGACGTTGACGCTGACCTCCTCGAATGGCAGTGCGCCTTCGATGAAGACGACCTTGCCGTCGGGCTTGCGGGCCACGCCCTGCGCGTCGATATCGAGCGCGTCCACCCGCAGGTGGCCGGGTGGCAGGGTGTGGGCGGCGTCGGGCGCGCGGGTGGGGTCGTGGGACTGCCCTGCGGGCAATGTGGGCGTGTCTGGCGATGTCTCTGCGGTCATGCCCCGATTGTCTCAGGTGCCAGGTCCTGTTCTCAGCCCCAGGCGGCGAGGTACTCCTGCCAGTGCGCTTCTGTGGGCGCCAGGTTGCCCAAGGTGTCTTTCACCAACGTGATCTCCTGCTCGTACTCGGCCTCGGTGAGGCCGCCGCGCATTTTCTGGAAGCGGCAGTACAGCAAATAGGTGTTCATCACGTCGGTTTCGCAGTAGCGGCGGATGTCGTCCAACTGGCCATCGAGGTAGCCCTGGTAGACCATCGAGCCGTCCATGCCCAGCTTGCCAGGGAAACCACAGAGCTTGGCCATGGCGTCCAGCGGGGCGTTGTTCTTGGGCTGGTACATCGCCAGCAGGTCCATCAAATCCAGGTGGCGCAGGTGGTAGCGGCTGATGTAGTTGTTCCACTTGAACTCGCGGTCATCGTCGCCCATGTCCCAGTACTTGTCGGCCACCACGCCGTGTTTCAGGCCGCGGTAGTGCAGCACCGGCAAGTCAAAGCCACCGCCGTTCCAGCTCACCAGCTGCGGCGTGTGCTTTTCCAGCGTGTTGAAGAACTGCTGGATGACCTTGCCTTCGCTCTGGTCGTCGCGGTCCACGAAGGAGTGCACCTTGAGGCCTTCGGCATTGCGGAACACACACGACAGCACCAGGATGCGCTGCAGGTGCAGCGGCATGAAGTCGCTCTGCCCCTTGTCTTTGCGCTCCTGCACCCAGGCCTGGTAGACCTCGGCGTCGGTGTGTTCTGCCGGGCTGCCGCGCAGCGCACGCAGGCCGGCGATGTCGGGGACCGACTCGATGTCAAAAACCAGAACCGGCCAAGCCATGGTGCTTACAGAACCGCGTCGCGGGAAATGCCGTGGTGGGCCAGGTAGCGTTTGAGCTTGAGCAGCGCCTCGTTCTGGATCTGCCGCACCCGTTCGCGGGTCAGCCCCAGGCGTTCACTCAGGACTTCCAGCGTCTCCGGCTCGTGCTGGTGCAGGCCGAAACGGCCTTCCAGGATCTGCTGTTCGCGGTCTGACAAGGTGTCCATCCACAGCGCCAGCAGGCGTTCGACTTCGTGCGACTGGGTCACATCGGTCGGGTCCTGGGTGACAGCGTCGGCCACGGTGTCGATCAGGGTGTGGTCACCGTCGGTCTTGTCGAGCGCGGCGTCGAGCGAACGGGGGTTCTCCGCCAGGGCCAGCAACTCGGTCACGTCCTGCACGTCACGGCCGAGCAGTGCGGCAATGTCTTCGTTGCGCACGCCGGTGGTGTCCAGCGCAGTACGCCGCTCGAGGTAGGCCGGGTCAGACTCCAGCAGGTGGCGCGCGCGCAGCACCTTCTTGACTTCGCGCATCACATGCACCGGCAACCTGATCACGCGGCCCTGGTTGGTCACTGCCCGCTCCACCGCCTGGCGGATCCACCAGGTAGCATAGGTGGAGAAACGGAAGCCACGCTCGGGTTCGAACTTGTCGATGGCGTGCATCAGGCCCAGATTGCCTTCTTCGATCAGGTCCGACAGCGGCACCCCACGGCCCAGGTAGTGTTTGGCGATGCTAACCACCAGCCGCAGGTTGTGTTCGATCATGGCCTGCCGGGCGGCAAAGTCGCCGGCGCGGGCACGGGTGGCGGTGTCGAATTCTTCTTCCGGGGTGAACAGCGTGGTGCGGCGCACGTCACGCAGATAAAGCGTCAGCGCGTCGCTGGACTCACCGGCCAACTCGGCGACGGGCAGGTCCATGGGTGTCCCCCCCCCCACGCGCGGCGCACTGGCGGGCAACGCTTCTGGCGCAATGTCAACTCCCGGAAGGTTGCGCCGCGGCATCGTCAGCGGCCTGGGAGGTACTTGGCAGGGTCCACCGGCTTGCCCTGCCGGCGCACCTCGAAGTGCAGCTTCACCCGGTCGGCGTCGCTGTTGCCCATCTCGGCAATCTTCTGGCCGCGGCGCACGTTCTGGTCTTCCTTCACCAGCAGCAGCTGGTTGTGCGCATAGGCGGTGAGGTAGGTGTTGTTGTGCTTCAGGATGATGAGGTTGCCGTAGCCACGCAAGCCTGCGCCGGCATAGACCACCCGGCCATCGGCTGCGGCCAGCACCGGGTCACCGGCGCTGCCAGCGAAGTCCAGCCCTTTGTTCTTGGCCTCGTCAAACCCGGCGATCACGTTGCCAGTGGCCGGCCACATCCAGGCCACCTCTTCGTCGCTGGCCGGTGGCGGCTGCGTGCTGTCAGTGGTGGCGATGTTGGGCACAGACGCCGCACCCACCGGGGGCAGCGGTGTGGGCACCGGAGAACTCAGCACAGTGGGCGGCGTGACGGGCTTGGTCTGTGCCACAGGCACTTCCGAGGGCGGGGCCACGACGCGCAAGACCTGGCCGACTTCCAGTACGTTGGGATTGGCCAGACCGCTCCAGCGGGCGATGTCAGCCGGGCGCTGCCCGACCTCAAAACCAATGCGGTTCAGCGTGTCGCCGGGCTTGACGGTGTAGAAGCCGGGTTTGCCGGCGTTCTCGGCGTCGGGCGCCATCGCGGGCGTGTCGTTGGACGGCCGGACGATGGGCCGCGGCTTGTTGCCGGTGCGGTCTTCGACCGGCGCCCGGTTGGGCGCGCGGTTGAACGAGCAGGCGGAGAGCAGCACGGCCATCAGTGCCACCACCACGACTGTAGAGTTACGAAACGCCACGCGATACCTCCGGGTCATGCAACACCCGATTTTAGGGGCACAAATAGGACGGGCTCGAGGAAGCGCTGAACGATGCCTGTGGGCGTCTTGTCCACCACCGTCAGTGCCTGTGCACCATTGGGCTGGCACACCGGTGCCACCAGGCGCCCGCCGGGCGCGAGCTGGTCGATCCAGGTCGTTGGCAAGGCCTCGCCACCGGCGGCGGCAATGATGGCCGCGTACGGCGCGCCCTTGGGATAACCGGCCATGCCATCGCCCAGCAACAGGTGCAGGTTGGCCAGCCGGAACGGGCGCAGGTTTTCGCGGGCTTTCTCATGCAGGCCGCGCAGGCGCTCCATGCTGTAGACCTCGCCTGCCAGTGCGCTCAACACGGCGGCCTGGTAGCCACAACCGGTACCAATCTCCAGCACCCGGCCGAGCGGCTGCCCGGAACCCACCCAGGGCTCGCGCAGCAGTTCCAGCATGCGCGCCACCACGCCAGGCTTGGAGATGGTTTGCCCAAGCCCGATGGGCAGGCTGGTGTCTTCGTACGCCTGGTTGGCGAGCGCTGAGTCGACGAAGCGGTGGCGCTCGACACGGCCCATGGCGGCCAGCACCTGAGGGTCGGACACGCCTTGCCGGGCCAGCAGCGCGACCATGCGCTCGCGCACCCGGGCCGAATCCATGCCCCAACCGGCTGTCAAAACGGGTGATACCTCATTTTTTAAACCAATTACCGCTTTGGCCTTAGTGAAACCTGGCGATACAGCTCCTTTTTCAGGAGCACGCTTGACCCACGCAGGCAGCGTTTCCTGCGCCGGGAAACGGGGGCGCTGCGTCATGCGCCCGACCCGTTCAGCGCGGCGGCGGTCTGCGCCCAGTAGCGCAGGTGGTCGTGGTCGGTCAGATCCACCTGCAGCGGTGTCAACGAGACATGTCCCTGGAAGGTGGCGTGGAAGTCGGTGCCCTCGGCGTCGTCCTTGGCGGCGCCGGCAGCACCAATCCAGTACATGGTTTCACCCCTTGGGCTGGTTTGGGTGATGACCGGTTCGGCCAGGTGCCGGCGGCCCAGGCGGCACACCTTCATCGGCTTGATGTCTGCCAGCGGGCGGTTGGGGATGTTGACGTTCAGCAGCCAGGGGCGTCCGTCGTTCTGGCCATGCAGGCCGTGCTGGCCCATTTGCTGGACCAGTTCGCGCGCCTTGGCGGCGGCGGCGTCCAGGTGGTGCCAGCCTTTCTCGGTCTGGGAAAACGCAATCGCCGGCACGCCAAACAGGTAACCCTCCATCGCCGCGCCAACAGTGCCGGAGTAGATGGTGTCGTCGCCCATGTTGGCGCCGTTGTTGATGCCACTCACCACTAGGTCAGGCCGGTAGCCGAGCAGGCCAGTCAGGGCGATGTGCACACAGTCGGCCGGGGTGCCGTTGACGTAGCGAAAGCCGTTGGCCGCGCGGTGCACGTACAGCGGCGAGTGCAGCGTCAGCGCATTCGATTTGGCGCTGTTGTTGTGTTCTGGTGCGATCACCTCCACCTCGCCCAGGTCTTTCAACGCCTCGTAGAGCGCCACAATGCCCGGCGCCTGGAAGCCGTCGTCGTTGGAAATGAGAATTTTCATGGGATCGGGGAAGTTGCGAAGGATTGTAGGTCGCTGCTGGGACAGGCCCGGTGGCAAACGCCCTTCTATGATCGCCCTTTTTGGCTTCAGACGAGTGGAGACTTCATGCACGCATGGCTTTGTGAAACCCCGACCGGTGTGGACGCGCTGACCTGGAAAGAGTTGCCCACGCCGCAGCCCGGCCCGGGTGAGGTGCTGGTCGAAATCAAGGCCGCCAGCCTGAACTTCCCCGACCTGTTGATCGTGCAGAACAAGTACCAGATGAAGCCCGCCCTGCCCTTTGTGCCGGGTTCGGAATACGCTGGCGTGGTGCAGGCGGTGGGCGACGGCGTAGCCCACCTGCAGGTGGGCCAGGCAGTGGCCTGCATGCCGGGCACGGGGGGCTTTGGCACCCACGCCATTGCCCCGGCGGCGCTGTGCATGCCGTTGCCCGCGGGCTTTCCCATGGTCGACGCGGCCGCCTTCATTTTGGTCTATGGCACCTCGCACCACGCGCTGATCGACCGGGCCCAACTCAAGGCCGGCGAAACGGTGCTGGTACTGGGTGCTGCTGGCGGCGTGGGCACCTCGGCGATCCAGATTGCCAAGGCGGTAGGCGCGCGGGTGATTGCCGCCGCATCGACCGACGAGAAGTGCGCGCTGTGCCGCGCCATCGGTGCGGACGCGACCATCAACTACACCACCGAGAACCTCCGCGAGGCCATCAAGGCGGCCACCAACGGCAAAGGCCCGGACGTGGTTTACGACCCGGTCGGTGGCGACTTTGCCGAACCCGCCTTCCGCTCGATTGCCTGGCGTGGCCGCTACCTGGTGGTGGGTTTTGCTTCGGGCCCGATTCCAGCGCTGCCACTGAACCTGATGCTGCTCAAGGGCGCGTCCCTGGTCGGCGTGTTCTGGGGCGACTTTGCCAAGCGCGAGGCCAAGGCCAACAGCGCGGCGCTGGCCGAACTGGCGCAGTGGTACGCCCAAGGCAAGGTCAAACCGGTGATCGACAGCACGGTGCCGATGACCGACCTGAAAGCCGCGTACGCCCACATGGGCTCACGCGGCGTCAAGGGCAAGCTGGTGATGGTGAACTAGAGTTTTGATTTGGCAGCGGCGAGCTGGGCCTCCAGCTCGGCCACCAGCGCCCTCGCCTCGTCGCCCTGCGGAATCGGCTTGCCGCTGTCGCGCCACTGCACCGCCGCCTTGAAACCCTCGGCCTGCGCATAGCGGCGGAACCACATGCCTTCCGGGTTGTGGCGGGTGATGCCGTCGAAGATGGTGGCAAACATCTGGCTTTGCTCCAGGCCCATCGAATGCCAGACCTGGTTCACCACCAGCTTGTGCATCGTGAGGTGCGACTTGGGCACGCCGGCAATGCGCTCGGCGAGCTTTTGGGTGGCAGCGTCCAGTTCAGCGGCAGGCACCGCCATGTTGGCCAGGCCCCAGTCGGCCGCCTTTTTGCCGTCGATGGTGTCGCCGGTGAACATCATCTGCTTGGCACGGATGGCGCCGAGCCGGTAGGTCCACATGGCGGTGGTCGGACAGCCCCAGACGCGGGTGGGCATGTAGCCAATGCGGGCATCGTCGGCCATCACCAGCAGGTCACAGCACAGCGCAATGTCGCTGCCACCCGCCACCGCATAGCCGTGCACCTTGGCGATGGTCGGCTTGCTGCAGCGCCACAGCGACATGAAGTCTTCGGTGTGGCCTTTCATGGCGGCGTAGTCCACCATCGGGTCCCATGGCGTTTTTTCCTGGCGGCAAGGGTGGTCGCCCATGGTGCCTTCGTCGTCCACGCCCTCGGCGTACTCCATCAGGTCGTAACCAGCGCAGAAGGCGCGCCCTGCCCCTTCGACGATGACCACATGCACCTCGTCTTGCGCCTCGGCCCATTGCACGGCTTTGCGGATGTCTCCTGGCGTGCTGTTACCAATGGGGTTCAGCCGTTCGGGCCGGTTCAGCAGCAGGCGGGCAATGCGTGGCTGCTGCGGGTCGTGCGCGATCGTGACGGTGCCGAATGATGGCATGGGTATGTCTCCTGGTGTTCTGGTTGCAACATGGCGCTGGTGGCCAATGTGACCACTCCCGGTGAAGGCTGCGGGGAGCGGCAAAACCAGTGTAGGCAGTGCACAGCGGACCGTCAGTCCGGTGCATGACACACGTGTGGGTCTATTTCTTGTCGGCCTGCTGTTTGGCCAGGGCTGCCTGGCTGGCCGCCAGCGCGCGTTCCAGTTTTTCACGCTCGCCAATTTCACTGGCCAACGCCTGGTTGACTGACTCCAGTTCGCTGGCACATTCCTGCACCTGGGTTTCGAGCTCGTCGTGTTTTTCCAGCGCCTGCGCCACGTCAGCGCTTTGCGCGTTGTCGGGCAGTTCCTGTTTGAGCACCGTGCTGACCAGCAGCAAGTCGTCGGCCACCGCCACCAGGCTGTCCTTCACGCCCTCGTTCTGCGCAAGCGCCTGCTCCAGCAGCGTCGCAGAGGCTGTTGTTTTAGCGTCGTTGCCAGGAGTGGTGTGGTCTTTGGACATGGTTGCGCGAGGCAGCAAAGTTGCAAACAAATATACCCCAAGCGACCGGCATGAAAAAACCTGAACTTTGCAAAGGCAACGTTCAGGCCAATCAGGCAACAGACGCGGGCTCACCCATCAATGCCCAGCTGGCACCATGGCCGAGGCGGTGGACCGGCCGCCGGGAAACGCCAGGCGCAGAATGGTCCAAGTGGTGGTGCCGTACTGGCGCCACAGCGGCGCGCTGTTGTAGGGCAGGCCATACTGCCGCGCCAGTGCCTGCACCTTGGGTGCCAGTTCGGGGTAGCGGTTGCTGGGCATGTCGGGGAACAGATGGTGTTCCACCTGGTGGCTCAGGTTGCCTGACATCAGGTGCAGCAGCGGGCCGCCGCTGATGTTGCAGCTGCCCAGCAGCTGGCGGATGTACCAGCCACCCCGTGTTTCGTTGGCCACATCGGCCTCGGTGAAATGGTGCACACCGGCCGGGAAATGGCCGCAGAAAATGATCAGGTTGGACCACACGTTGCGGATGCCATTGGCCAGCAGATTGGCCAGCGCGGTGGCACCGAAGGCCCAGGCCAACACCGCCCAGGGCGCCACGCCGGCGGCGGCCAGCGGCAGCACCAGCAGCGCGGAGAGCGCCGGCCACACCAGATAGTCCTTGCGCAGCTGGCGCCAGGCCTTGACGCCAATCTCGCGCAGCATGGGCATGGTTTCCGACAGCGATTTCTTGCCGTCCAGCAGCTTCTCGGGCTCCACGTCGTGCAGGGCCACGCCCCACTGGAAGTAGAACTGCAGCAGCACGTTCACAAGCGGCTGCAACAGGTACTTGGGCCGCCAGGGCTGCTCGGGCGTGACACGCAGCACGCCATAGCCCACGTCCGGGTCTTTGCCCAGCACATTGGTCCAGGTGTGGTGCACCACGTTGTGTGAATGTTTCCACTGGCTGGACGGGCAGACGTTGTCCCATTCCCAGTTGCTGGAGTGGATTTGCGGGTCGTGCATCCAGTCCCACTGGGCGTGCATCACGTTGTGGCCGATCTCCATGTTCTCCAGGATCTTGCCCAGCGACAGCAGCACGCCGCCCAGACCGGCCATGGCGCCAGCCCACCACAGGCTCCCGACCAAGCCCAACTGCGGCAACAGGGGCAAGGCGGCAAGGATGGCCAGGCGGCCAAACAGGTTAAAGCCGCGCTGCAGGCGGATCACGCCCAGGATGTAGGCGCGGTCGGCCGCGCCTCGCGAGGCGATGGTGGTGTCGCGCAATTCGTCGAGCGCGCGGCCAAAGGCTTCCACGTCGGCGGGGCTCAGATGGCTGGGAAGGGACATGGTGGTTTCCTCAAAAGGGGAACAGGGTCAGAGGTCCAGTGTGGCGTCGCCGGCGGCGGCACAGACGCAGGGCTGGACCCGCTGCCCGGGGGTGTTGTAGACGGTGTTGTTGCGCAGGTCGCGCACGCAGCCCGACAGCAGCACCGCGTCGCAGCCGTGGCAGATGCCCATGCGGCAACCGTGCGGTGGCTGCAGGCCAGCGCCTTCGGCCACCAGCAGCAAGGGGGTGGTGCCGTCGGCGGTGGTGTTCACGCCGCTGCGCTGGAACACGATGGCGCCGCCATGGGCCGTGGCCGGCGGGGTGGCCAGCTGGGCGTGGAAGCGCTCAATGTTCAGTTGCTCGCTCAGGCCGGTGTCGGCCCAGTGGGCATCGAGCCGTGCCAGCAAGGCCTCGGGGCCGCAGGCAAAGGCCTGGCGCTCGGCCCAGTCGGGGCACAGCCGGGCCAGCTGGGCGGCGCTGAAATGCCGCTCGCCAGCCGCCACCCCGCCCTCACGGGTGTAGATGCGGTGCAGGCGGTAGCTGGGGTGGCGGGCCTGCAAGGTGTTGAGATCGTCGCGGAAGATCACGTCGCTGGCCTCGGTGGCGTAGTGCACATGCACCACGTCCCACAGCTGGCTGCGGGCGGCCAGCCGGCGCAGCATGGCCATCAGCGGCGTGATGCCGCTGCCGCCGCTGACCAGCAGCATCTGGCGCGGCACCGGCCGGGGCAGCATGAAGTCGCCGTGCGGCGGGCTCAGCGTCAGCACGTCACCCACTTGGGCGTGGCGCACCAAGTGCTCGGACACGCCGCCCTGGCCCATGGCTTTGACGGTGATCCGGATGTGGCGACCGCGGGTGGGCGCCGAGCTGATGGAATAGGTGCGGGTGCGCAGCACGCCGTGGATGGCCAAGCTCACCTGCACATGCTGGCCGGCCCGGTGGCGGTGCCAGCCGCGGCCGAGCCGTAGCACCAAGGTGCGGGTGTCGGCGGTTTCCATGCGCGCCCGCTCGATGCGGGCCTGGACCCGGTCACCCGACCACAGCGGGTTGATCAGGGCCAGAAAATGGCCAGGGGCCAGCGGCCAGGTGAAGGCGTCGGCCCAGCCGGTGCGGGCGGTGGTCAATGGCGGCTGGGAGACGGCATTCATGGCGGGCTGGATCAGGTTGATGGGTTCAGGCGGCAGCCAGCGCTTCGGTGCGTGGAGCGGCCGCAGCCACCCAGTTGCCACCATGGGCGGCGGCCTGGGCGGCGGGCGAGCGGGCCAGGTAGGCCAGGGCCTGCTCTGTAGAGCCTTCGTGACCGGGCGAGTAACCGGGCGCGAAGAAGCGCAGCGCGGACTTCACCGTGCCCCACAGCGAGGGCAGACGGCCGTTGCGGGCGCCCTGCGACCAGGTACGGAACAGGCCCAGCGGCTTGCCGGCATCGGGGTCGTGGCGGAACATGAAACGGACGCCCAGCGCGGTGGTGGCCAGCAGCAGCGGGATCACGCAGGCCATGTGGAAACAACGGCCCAGGTAGCCGCCACCCATGTGCCGGTAGATGTCGTAGGCCACGCTGCGGTGCTCGACCTCTTCGGCGCCATGCCAGCGCAGCAGGTCCAGCATCACCGGGTCAGTGCCGGCTTTGTCGAGCGCCGGGGCATTGAGAATCCAGTTGCCGAGGTAGCCGAAAAAATGCTCCAGCGCCGCGATGATGCCCAGTTGCTGGCGCAGCCAGAAGCGGCTCTGGCCGCCCCAGGGCAGGCCCCAGGGCCGGTCGCCCAGCAGCTTGGCGAGCGACCAGTCCAGCACCCGGGTGAACGGGGTGGTGTCGATGCCGTGACGCTGGTAGTAATGTTTGAGCACGCCGCCGTGCGAGCGCGAGTGCAGCGCTTCCTGGCGCAGGAAACCCTCGGCGTCGTCGCGCAGCTTCACGTCGGTGATGTGGGGCAGCACCTTGTTGTAGACCCGGCAGAACCACAGCTCGCCAGCCGGGAACATCAGGTTCAGCGTGTTCATCACATGGGTGCTGGCCGGGTCACCGGGTACCCACTGGATGGGGGTGTGGCTGAAGTCAAATCGCACGTGGCGCGGCAGGATGCGGTAGTGGTCGTACAGCGGCGCGGCCGTGGTTTGTGGCGTGGTCAGATCGGTCATGACAAGGTCCTGGGCAAGGTCGTTGGAATGAAAGTTGGGGGGCGTCAAACCATCTCGACGCGGGCAATGCGGCGCGACAGCCAGGGCAATACACGCCACGTGAAGCGGGCGCCATGGGCTTCCATGCCCACCATCACCTGCGGCTGGTTTTTGCGGATGGCGCGCACCATGGCGTTGGCCACGGTTTCGGGCTGTAGGCCACGCATCTTGTAGAGTTTGGTGGCCTTGGCCCGCTTGGCGGCCTGCACGTCGGCGCTCACGCCCACATGCTCGGTGGCGGCCATGATGCCGGTCTCGGCAAAGCCGGGGCAAACCGCGCTTACACCAATGTGGTGCTGGGCAAACTCGCCGCGCAGGCTTTCGCTGAGCATCAGCACTGCGGCCTTGGTGGTGGCATAGGCCGGCATGCTGCGCGAGGGCGCGAACGCGGCGGCAGACGCGGTGTTGACCATGTGGCCGCCACGGCCGTGGGCCACCATCTGCTGACCGAAGAAACGCGCGCCGTAGATGACGCTCCACAGGTTGATGGCGATGATGCGTTGCCAGGCCGGGATGTCGGTCTGCAACATGCCGCCGGCCATGCCGATGCCGGCGTTGTTGACGACGATGTCGGCACCGCCCCAGTCGCGCTGCACCCGGTCGGCCAGGCCCTGCATCTGCTCGGCGCTGCCCACGTCGACCCGCTCGGCCACCGCGTCGCGGCCGATCAGTTTCACCAGCTCGGCGGTGCGGGCGGCGCTGTCGGGATTGATGTCCACCGCCACCACATGGGCGCCCTGGTCGGCCAGCGCCAGCGCAGCGCAGCGGCCAATGCCGCTGCCGGCGCCGGTGACCACCGCCACCTGGCCGCTGAACGGCAGGCGCGGGCCTGTGAGCAGCGTGCGGCGCAGGTTGCCGGGCATGGGCTGGCCGTCGGGCCGCTGGCCCTGGGCATTGAGGCCACCTTCGGTGAACAGCACGAACTCGCGCACCATGGCCGCCATCAGCGTGGGATTTTTCAGCGGCAGCCAGTGGCCGCCGCGCACCTCTCGCCGCCAGTGCAGCGGCACCCAGCGGCCCAGGTCGTCCGACAGGCGAGGGCTGACGTACTTGTCAGCCAGTGTCACCAGCGTCTGCACCGGCGCATGGGCCACGCGGGCCTGCGGCCTGAACAGGCGGCGCACGAAGTTGGCGCGGTACAGCAGCACGCCGTTCACGCCATCGCTGGTTTGCGTGGCCGTGGGCGCGACCGTCACACGCTCCATGCGGCGCAGCAGCGCCGGCCAGGCCTTGCCCAGGCCCAGGCGCCACATCAGCGCGGGCAGCACCGGCAGGTGAAAGAAGTAGATGTACCAGGAGCGCACCAGTTGGGCCACCGAGGCCCGGAGGCTGGCCAGCGAGGGCCGGCCAATGTGGGCACGCATCCAGTGGCCCACATGGTCCAGGCAGGGGCCTGCGCAACTGGTGTAGGAGGCAATGCGGCCGGCCAGCCGCGCGTCGCTGACCGACTCCCAGCTCTGGATCGAGCCCCAGTCGTGCGCCACCAGATGCACAGGGGCGTTGGGGCTGACGGTATTGATCACCGCCTCGAAGTCCAGCGACAAACGTTCCAGCCGGTAAGCCTGCATGCCCTTGGGCGTGGTGGAATCGCCAGCGCCGCGCACGTCGTAAGCCACCACATGGAAATCGGCGGACAGGTCGGTCGCCACTGCGTGCCAGACCTCGCTGTTGTCAGGATAGCCGTGCACCAGCACCACGGTGGGTCGGTCGGGGCTGCCCCAGGCCTTGCAGGCCAGTTGCACATCGCCTGTCGACACCACGAAGCGGCGGTCCGGTGCGCGGCCGCTGGCGGCGACGGGTTTCACATCGGCCGGGGTGGGAACAACAAAGTCGAGGGTGGCGCTCATGGTTCAGGCCGCCAGCAGTTCGGGTTGTGGCGTCACGGCGCACTCGGCCTGGCGGGCGTGCCAGCGGCGCACATGCGGCAGGTCGTCGTCGAGCCAGAAGGCGTCGGTTTCGGTGATGACCAGCAGCTCTTCGAACTTGGCACCAACGCCGCGGAAACCCAGGTGCGGCTCCACCGCCCACAAACCGGGCGTGGGTGCGTGGTCGGACTTTTCGGAGGTGTTCCACAGCGGCGACCAGCCTTCCTTCTTGCCGGCGCGCGACTGGGCGATCAGGTTCAGTGTGCTGTTCAGGCCGAAGCGGGCCACGCTGCGCGGCGCGCTCGGGTTGTCGAGCTTGGCCACGCGGTGGGCCAGCACCTTGAAGGGGTAGGCCTTGTGGCGCGGCTCCACGCCCTGGCGCAGGCACAGCGCATCGACCGCGCGGGCCACCTCGGCCAGCGTGTGGCGGCGCTTGACCATGTCGACAATCAGTTCGCGGTGGGCCATCAGGTCGTCCTGCAGCCGGTCCAGTGTGGGGTTGTGGCCAATCACGCCGGCATAGCCCACGTCGGCCAGCGCCCCACCTTTGACCGGGGCCACGTCCAGAATGAACGGCATGTTCTTTTCCAGCCGGCGGCTGCTGGGGAAAAACTGCAGGTTGAAGCCGGCCATGTGGCTCAGGCCAGAGAAGCCTTGGAAGGCGGTGCGGTCGCCAAACCAGGCAAAGGGCTTGTGCAGCCAGTCGCTGACACCATGGTCACGCAGCCAGGCCAGCAGCCGGGCCGCCACTTCTTTTTCAGTCACACCGGGGCGCAGTTCGGCCGCCACCGACTCGACGCACCGGTAGGCGAGTTGCTGCACGGCCCGGAACTGGGCCAGTTCGTCGGTGCCAATGTGGCGAACCACGCTGGTGTTGATCATGAAAGCCCCCTGGTTGCAGGCCAGATTGGCTAAACAATCTGACTGTGACATTGATTGATGGCAAGATTGTGCCTTCAGACTTTCAAGAAACTTACAGGGTTTTCCACTAGTGACTTCGCAGACCACACTCACCTCAGTCCCAATCGTCCAGAAAGCCCTCCCTGGCCCCATAATCCAGTCGTTACCGCGCTTTGCCCCGCCACCACCAGACATGCCCCCCCCAGCAGACACGCCCAACGCAGACAGCCGCGCCCAGCTTGAATCGATGGAATACACCATTGACGAGTTGGCGCGGGCAGCCGACACCACGGTGCGCAATGTGCGCGCCTACCAAGACCGTGGCCTGATCGACCCGCCGGAACGGCGTGGCCGGGTGGGCATCTACACCCAGTCGCACCTCGGTCGGCTCAAACTTGTCAACCACTTGCTGAGCCGGGGCTACACGCTGGCCAATGTGCAGGAATTGCTGCTGGCGTTGGTGGACGGCCAGGAGTTACACGCCATCCTGGGGCTGGAAAAAGCCATCAACAGCCCTTGGAGCACCGAAAAACCCCAGCACTACTCCTATTTGTCGCTGGTGCGCATGTTCGGCACAGCCATCAGCCTGGAGGCCTTGGGCAAGGCCGTGTCACTGGGCCTGCTGGAGGCGGAGGGCATGGGCTACAACTGCCGCTCACCCCGGTTGCTGGAAGCAGGCGCCGCGTTTGCCAAAGCCGGGTTCCCTCTGGGTGACGTGTTGAAGGTGATAGACATGGCGCGCCCACTGTTGCAGCAGGTGTCTGACAAACTGGTAGGGTTGGCCGTTGGCGAACTTGACCGCTATGGCGACGGCAACCTGCCGCCGGCCAAAGACATGCCGCGGCTGGTGGAAACCATCTGGCACATCCGGCCGCTGGCCATGGTGATGATTGAGAGCGAGATGCGCCGCGCGCTGGAACGCTCGGCCAACAAATACCTGGGTGACCGCGTGGCCGCCATCATGGAACACCGGGCCGAAGCGCCCTTGCCTTTCCCGGTCACCGTGGCGCTGCCAATCGCGCGTACAGATAACACCATGCCTGCAGACGCCCCAATCCTGCAGGACACAAATCCACAGCACTGAGCAGCAACTTTCAGACCACCAAAATAACTAAATCAAGCAAAGTATTTGCGAAAAATTCGGGACTACTGACTTAACAGATTTATCGCACCGACCCATAAACCGCGCCGGACTAGATAAAAATTCGTGGCACAAAAGTCAGGGACTAGCCTAAGAGCCACTAGGAAGCTAATGAAGCGTGTCTCTGGACACAACAGATGGAGTCAACGCAAAGCATAACCAGCGAGTCCAGCACTTTTATCAGGCTTCGAGATACCGAACAGCAGTTGTGTTCTACCGTCGATGAGCGTTTTCAATACTCCGACTCCGTTCAACGTTTGCCCAGCTTGAAAACATGGTGTTGTGCCAAAAATAAGAAAAATTTCAAAAAGGGCTTTCAAAGGATTAATTGTCGAGACGATACCGAAGAACTGACACCCGAATACCGTTTTCCCGGTTATCGTACCAGTCGGACTGATTTCAATGTCGAAACTCTCGACATTGAAAAACGACCCCGACCATCGCCCTGTGATCGGCACCAAAAAGCTTGGACGATCAAAATTAAGCTCCGACATTGGCATCGCCGTCGCACTAAATGCAGTACGTTCTGTCGTCGTCACAACACCGTCAAAGGACGTACGCTGTTTGAAGGATGCATTCAGTGTTCCCTGAACACCTTCACGGCCGAACTGATATTTAACGAGATCCTGTGAAGTAAAGCTGGACTTGTTAATCGTTCCTGTTGCTTCAAAGAATGAGGTAGCTTGTAAAAAACCATTACTGTCACTTGTGCCGATGAACCCATAGGCCTTGTCATTGGGCAAAACGAAAAAATTAAATTCAGCGCTTTCTCCAAATGTGCCCTTAAATGCTCCGTTGGCCTGTTCTGACGGAGCCACTGGAACAGGGTCTGCACTACCTCCACAGGCTGTGATGGCTATCGCAGTAATCATCAACAGATAAGTAATACGCTGGCACAGTGCTTGCTGTAGCGGGAGAAAAAAAGATGTGTTCAATTGGCGCTGCATGAATGTAATTTCATCATCATAGCTGTTGCGCGGAACTTGAGCTTTGCCAAAAGTAAAGGGCTTTCTGTGGGAGAGCCATAGACTTGCTGGCGATGCTGTTAGTCAATGGCTAACCACTCTCTACTATCTGGAATGTCCTTGCTGGCGGGAAAAAAATTTTGCGCGGGTGTTTTCTAGCTTTGAGGGCATGTGAGACGGTTGCTGGCAAGTCCCTAAAGTGGCATACCGCACCACGGACGCCGTTACGCATGCAAATGCGGCGATGCCGCCCCTCACCGCTCAGCGGGGCTGGCTACCGGCCAGACGTGAATCAAGTGTGCGTCAACTGCAAGGGCATTACAGCCAGCCACAACCGTGACCGACACCCGTAGCCCGGCAATGAGGCCAACGAGCCCATCCCTTCGCCCAGCGCTTGAGGACCCCCGCTTGGTTACCTCTCCGTCCAGCCTGTCAGAAAACCCCACCTAGATCGCTGGGCAGGTGACTCTCTCGATTTGTGTTTGAGATTTCTTGATTTCAGTGATGTCAGAAATCATCCACAGGGATTCACCAGTGTCGCCAGACAGCAAGGTGCCTTGCAGATCAACCCAGATGGCATGGCCATCTTTGTGCGTCATTTGCAGCTGGGTTCGGTACAAACTGTTGGCGAACAGCACCGGGTAAGCCGCCAAACCCACGGCCCTGAAGCTCGCTTCATCAAGGTAGAGCATGCGAATCGAGCGCCCCTCCAGCTCACAGCTGGTGTAACCAAAAATCCGGTGCATGGCCTCATTCACCCAGACGAAGCGCCTGTCCTTGAGCTTGACGATGCCGGTCAACTCGTTGTTCAGCATGGCATCCTGCTCCACCGTTAGCTGCCTCAGACGTTCCTTGTTGCGACGCAACTCGGTTACGTCGTTCATGACCGAACGACTCATCAGAAATGCGCCGCCCTCTCCATAAATGGCGGTGGCACTGACCCTCAGCCGACGTGTTGTCCCATCTTCACTGACCAGGTCGAATTCAAGACCCTCGACCTGGCCGGTCTTGACGAACACAGGGAAGTTTTTCTCGAAAACCGCACGCCCCTCCGCGGTAAAGAAGTCCGTGATCTTGCGGCGCCCAAGGACCTGACTCTCAGGCATACCCAGCCATCCCAGGGTCATCTTGTTGGCCGCGATGATGGTGCCGTTCCGGTCCAGCGAGTAGTAGCCGCAAGGCGCGTTGTCGTAAAAGTCCTTGAACCCCGCCATCGATTCGGCCAGCCGCTGCTCCAATTCCTTGCGTTCGGTGAAATCACGCCCCACAGACTGCACACTGGTCAGTACGCCGTTCTCGTCAAACGACGCGCTGTTGATGAACTGTGCCCACCGTACACCCCGAGGGGTATTCACTCGGTTTTCGACAATGACCACGGGGTGGCTCGGAGACAGCTTGGCAAGCGCCGCGTTGACACGGTCAACGTCCTCCTCTACCGGAAGAGGGGTCCACGAATGGCCAATCAACTCCTCCTTGTTCATGCCAAACATGTTGCAAAACGCCTCGTTGACGTAAGTGATGGTGTTGCCGGAATCGAATTGGAGAATGACGTCGGATTGCGCCTCCAAGACTTGAAGGTACTTGGACTCCGTGAGTTCGTGGGCGACAAGAGTGGCGCGCAACTCCGCTGCGATGGCTTGCAATCGATGAAGCAACAAGACCATGAAGCCGCTCAGAAGGACGAACAACAGCGTGGCCAGAACGGCTTTTCCGTCGAAATTCAGTTGTTCGAAACTCGTTGACTGGATCATGTAGCCAGCAATCGCACCGAGAACGATGGTTGCACTCCCTGCACCCGCACCGCAAAGGTAGTAAGACAATAACGTCGCCGGATAAAGCGTCAGGAATGCAAGACCGTACCCCGGGGGCAGCACCGCCAGCCGAAGCGCCAGCGCCAGCGCAAGAATCAAGAGCGCCAAACCATGGCGATAGAGCGGCCGCAGATCCAGATAACCAGAACCAAGCGGTTGACGCGGTTGGGTGGCCGAGGGGGTGAACATAAAATCAGCGGCGATCATGGATGTCAATGACCATGGCAACGGGTTTATGCCCGAACTACACGAAGCTGCGACATCCGTCGGCGAGCAACCATTTTTTCAGAGTACATCGACTCATCGGCCCGGTCGATGAGTTGCTCCAGATTGTTGATCGACCGATCCCATGCAGCGCGTCCCACACTGCAACCCAGGTTGTGCCCGATGGCCTCGATTCTGCGCTTGATGCGGGTAACCAATTCATGGATGCCGGCTTCTGTCCAATCGTGGGGGACAAAAACACACATCACGAACTCATCGCCACCCCATCGGCCCACCACATGGGACAGGCCTGCAATGTCTCGCAGCACGCGTCCAACGTCGATCAAAATCTTGTCCCCCGACTGGTGCCCTTGGGTGTCGTTGATCGCCTTGAAGCCATCCAGGTCCATGAACAGGATGGTCACTGCCAGGCCCATCTCTTCAGGCCTTTGAATCAAGCGTTGGTTGACCTGGTCGACAAATCCTTGGCGCTGCCAGAGACCCGTCAGACCGTCGATGCTGGACAACGCCAGTTTCGCGTTCATCTGTTCTTGATGGTCCTCGTGGCGCCGCAACTCTTCTTGTACTTTGCGCTTGGCGTAATGGGCCTTGATCAGGGACTGAGTGATGACGTCCAACTCCTGAACACGAATCGGCTCCACTGGTTCTGATCGACCTTCCTTGATGGCTTGAACCGCACGCAGTAGTTTTCTGCTCCAGGTCTCCAGTCGCCGGCCTGCGAAATAGGCCAAGAGCCCCATCAGCATGAACATCCCGATGGCCGTGCCCATCAGCCAGGCTAATCTGGAACGCAATGGGGCTTCAACGACCATGCGAGGAACGGCAGCGGCGATCAGCCAACGGTAGCCGGGAATCTTGGCGCTGAACCCAATGGACGGCAGCCCCTCCTTGATGGTGAAGGAAGTCAAGCCAGACTGGCCTGCACGCATCTGCTCAATGAACTCGGTGACCACTGGTGTGCCCACGTATCTCTCAGGCAAGACATTGCGTCCAATCGTCAGCCCGTCTTGGTCGATCAGCGCAATGCGCCACTCGTCAGGAAGTTGCTGGCTTTTCAGCAATTCAGACCAGGCATCGCTAGACACCGCCATGAAAAGGCAATGGGTGACCACCCCATTTTGAAACAACGGGATTCCCAGAGACACCACTTTTTTCCCGGAGAAAGGCCCCTCAAAGATGCCGGAGACGGCCGGTTGCTCGGTCGCGAAGACGGTTTCGGCCATCCGTGTGCTTGGCGGCTTGGGCAGCAGAGCGCCGTAAGGCTTGGACGTGATGAAGTGCATCGTCAAGTCCCTGTTCATCAGCCCGATGCCCGTCAAACCAGCGATTTTTTGAGACACTCTCTGAGCCTGACGGTGCAGCGATTTGAAGTCGCCAGACAGGGCGGCATCTGTGGAAGCCAGCGAATCCAGGTGGCCGATGCCCACCTGCAGCCGGGTGCTGACGGCAAAGGCAGCAGACTGTGTTCGGTCGGCCAAATCGCGTTCAATGGCCTTTTGGCGCGCCTCCTGGATTTGAACGATCTGGTAGGTGGTCAGAAACAGCAGTGGCCCCAGGACCACCAAACCAACAACCAAAAACCACCAGCGTATGCTAGGCGAGGTCTGCCTGTAAAACTTCCCGACGGCCGACGGGTTACTTTCAGTCTTGGCGTTCTGGTGGATGGGTAAAAAATTCACTGAGCTTTAACAGGTCTGATTCAGCGAAAGCGCCCCCTGTAAGCTTTTGTATCGGCGACAACGTCACCGCTTTGAGAGGAATCGAGGAAAAAAGTCACACTGGGAAGTACTTGGTGGTGATTTTTATGCGCCGGCACACAGGGTGTGACCAGAGGCATGCTTCTTCGCACATTGACCCCACCCAGGCAAAGCCGGATTGCAATCAAAGCTCCCATGCGGACACGATGCGGGTTCCCGGCTGCACACACCCACCATGACCCATGCCCACTTGGGGCTGTGCCAAAAGAAAAGGGCTCCCGATGGGGGAGCCCTAGACTTGCTGGCGGAAACGAAGGGATTCGAACCCTTGATGAGGCTCTACACCCCATACTCCCTTAGCAGGGGAGCACCTTCGGCCACTCGGTCACGTTTCCAATACCCAAATTATCGCACGACTAGCGGCCCTTTCAGGCGCTGGCTTGGTCCAGACCGAAGGCCTTGTGCAGCGCGCGCACGGCCAACTCCATGTACTTCTCGTCGATCACCACCGAGGTCTTGATTTCGCTGGTGGAAATCATCTGGATGTTGATGCCTTCTTCGCTCAAGACACGGAACATGGTGCTGGCAATGCCGACATGGCTGCGCATGCCGATGCCGACAATGCTGACCTTGCAGGTCTTGTTGTCGCCCACCACGTCGGCGGCGCCCAGTTGGGGCAGCACCTTGTCTTTGAGCAACTCCAGCGTGCGGGCGTAGTCGTTGCGGTGCACGGTGAAGCTGAAGTCGGTCTTGCCGTCTTTGCTGATGTTCTGGATGATGACATCGACCTCGATATTGGCGTCGGCCACGGCACCCAGAATCTGGAAGGCAATGCCGGGCTTGTCGGGCACGCCGAGCACCGAGATCTTGGCCTCGTCGCGGTTGAAGGCAATGCCAGAGACAATTGCTTGTTCCATCTTTTCGTCTTCCTCAAAAGTAATCAGGGTGCCGGACGCGGCTTCCTCGACAAGGTCAATGTCCCAGGGGGTGAAACTGCTCAGCACGCGCAGTGGCACGCGGTACTTGCCGGCAAACTCCACCGAGCGAATCTGCAACACCTTGGAGCCCATCGAGGCCATTTCCAGCATCTCTTCAAAGCTCACCGTCTGCAGGCGGCGCGCTTCGGGCACGACGCGCGGGTCGGTGGTGTAGACGCCGTCCACGTCGGTGTAAATCAGGCACTCGTCGGCCTTCATGGCAGCGGCCACGGCCACCGCTGAGGTGTCGGAACCGCCACGGCCCAGGGTGGTGATGTTGCCCGCGTCGTCGATGCCCTGGAAACCGGTAACGATGACGACTTTGCCCGCGTTCAGATCGGCACGCACCTTGGCGTCGTCGATGCTCTCGATGCGGGCCTTGGTGTAGGAGCTGTCGGTGCGGATGGGGACTTGCCAACCGGCGTAGCTGACCGAGGCCATGCCTTCGCCCTGCAACGCAATCGCCAGCAACGCAGAAGACGCCTGCTCGCCGGTGGCGGCCAGCATGTCCAGCTCGCGGTTGTAGGCGTCCGAGCCTTTGGCGGGCGCCAGCTCTTTGGCCAAGCCCAGCAGTCGGTTGGTTTCGCCGCTCATGGCGCTCGGCACGACCACCATTTGGTGGCCGGCGCGTGCCCACTTGGCAACGCGTTTGGCGACGTTGCGGATGCGCTCGGTCGAGCCCATCGACGTGCCGCCGTATTTGTGAACAATCAATGCCATGGGAGTCGCAAAAAGTGAGGCGCGGCGGAAAGCCAACGCTGAAAGAAACCCAAAATTATAACCAGCCGCTGTAGGCCAGCCGATCGCCCTGCCGCTCAACAAAGCCGCCAGCCACCTTCAAGTGGATCTGGTGGCCACGCGTGGTGCAGGCCGCGATCTGGCGCAGCAAGGCGTCCATCTGTGCGCTGCTGGGCAGGGCGTTGTGGCGGGTCTTGAGCCAGTGCCGCAGCAGGTTGGCCTGTCGGTTTTCCGGCAGCGACTGCAAGCCCCGAATCGTCGGCGGCTCACCGGTGTGTGCCAGGTCCAGCAGCGCCAGCGCCTGCAGCAGTTCCTGCGCCTGTGCCGCATGCCGGGCCGAACGGGCAAAAGTGTCGCGAAACTGCGGAAAGGCCGTGGCCAGCGCGGGCAGCAGTTGGTGGCGAATGCGGTTCCGGGTGAAAGCGGTGTTGGTGTTGCTCGGGTCCTCCACAAATGGCAATGCCCGGTCTTGCAGCCAGGCACGGATGTCGACCGAGGCCAGCCCGAGCCAGGGGCGGTGGAAGTGCCGGCCATGGCGCTCAAAATGCGCGGCCATCGCGGCCAAACCGGGCAAACCGGCGCCACGGCTCAATGCCAGCAGCAGCGTTTCGGCCTGGTCGTCGGCGTGCTGGGCCAGCAGCACGTCGTGCGCGCCAGCGGCGCTGGCGAGTTCGGCCAGTGCGGTGTAGCGGGCCTTGCGGGCAGCGTCTTCGGGGCTGTCGCCCGCCGCATGGCGCGCATTGACGTGGGCGGTGTACAGCGGCACGCCCAAGCCGTCACACACCTGCTGACAATGCTGGACAAAGCCGTCTGCGGCGACTTGCAGGCCATGGTGCACATGCAAGGCCACCACCTGGCCCGGCCAGCAGGCGTGGCTGGTGTGCAGCAGCGCGGTGGAGTCGGCGCCGCCGCTATAAGCCACGGCCACCGGGAAACGCCAACCGGTGGCGGCCGCGCGCACAGGGGCTTCTAAGTCAGGACGGCTTTCTGGCGGGAGGGTTGCCATGAGGCCGCGCCACCAGGTCGGGTCAGCGCGACTCGGCCTTGGTGTCGGTGAAACGGCCGTAGCTCTGCAGGCGCTCGTAGCGGCGGTCCAGCAGTTCCTTGACCTTCAGGTCGCTGACCTGGCGGTAGGCGTCGTTCAGCGCGCGCTTGAGGAAAGCGGCCATCTGCTTGTGGTCGCGGTGCGCACCGCCCACCGGCTCGTTGACGATCTTGTCCACCAAACCGAGTGCCTTCAGGCGGTGGGCGGTGATGCCCAGCGCGTCGGCGGCTTCCTGTGCCTTGTCGGAAGTTTTCCAGAGGATGGAGGCACAGCCCTCGGGGCTGATGACGGAGTAGATCGAGTACTGCAGCATGACCAGCTGGTCGCCGACCGAAATCGCCAGCGCGCCGCCGGAGCCGCCTTCGCCGATGATGGTGACGATGATGGGCACCTCGAGTTGCGCCATCTCGAAGATGTTGCGGCCAATGGCTTCGGACTGGCCGCGCTCTTCGGCGTCAATGCCAGGGTAGGCACCGGGCGTGTCCACGAAGGTGAACACCGGCAATTTGAATTTCTCGGCGGTTTTCATCAGCCGCAGCGCCTTGCGGTAGCCCTCGGGCTTGCTCATGCCGAAGTTGCGCAGCGCACGCTCTTTGGTGTCGCGCCCTTTCTGGTGGCCCAACACCATGCAGGGCACGCCGTTGAAGCGGGCCAGACCGCCCACGATGCTCAGGTCATCGGAAAAGTGGCGGTCGCCGTGCAGTTCCACGAAGTCGGTGAAGAGTTCGCGCACGTAGTCGAGCGTGTAGGGCCGCTCGGCGTGGCGTGCGATCTTGGTGATCTGCCAGGGCGAGAGCTCGCTGTAGATGGTCTTGGTGAGTTGCTGGCTCTTTTTGCTGAGCTGGTCGATTTCTTCCGAAATGTCGACAGCGGACTCGGTCTGCACGTAGCGCAGTTCTTCAATTTTGCTTTCGAGTTCGGCAATCGGTTGCTCGAAGTCGAGGAAGGTTCGTTTCGCCAACACTATCTCCTTTGTGAGCGGCGGGCCGCTGGAGGCGCCCCCTTGAGGGGGAAGCGCCGCAGGCGCTTCGGGGGTGTTCAATATTCAACCGGCACCGGGTCCAACGAACGCCAAATATACCAAGTTGCCACGCTGCAGTACGGTGCCCAGGTGGCGGCCACCTCGCGGGCGTCGCTGCGGCTGACCGCTTCGCCCGAAAAGTAGTTGCGGCTGATGCCGTTGATCAGGCCCACGTCGTCCAGCGGCAGCACGTTGGGCCGCAGCATGTGGAAGATCAGGAACATCTCGGCCGTCCAGCGGCCAATGCCGCGGATGGCCACCAGCTCGGCAATGATGGCCTCGTCGTCCATGCCGGCCCAGGCCTCGGCATGCACCAGCCCGCCGTGGAAGTGCACCGCCAGGTCCACCAGGTACTCGACCTTGCGGGCACTGAGGCCGGCGGCGCGCATGTCGTCCACCTTGAGCTTGAGCACGTGGTCGGGCGTCATCGCGCGGGGCAAGGCGGCAAACCGCTCCCAGACGGTTTGTGCGGCCTTGACCGAAATCTGTTGGCCCACAATGCTGCGCGCCAGCGTGGTGAAGGCGTCGCCGCGCGACTGCAAGCGGGCGTCGCCAAACTGCGGGATCAGCCGCTTCAGCACCCGGTCTTTTTTGGCCAGGTGCACGCAGGCCTCGGCCCAGTAATCGGGTGTCAGCAGGGTTGCAACGGCAGTTTTTGCTACTTTTTTAGTAGCTGAATCGTTAGGTTTCACCAAGGCTCACGGCACTTTTTATCTAAAAATCACTCGGCAGCGGCCCAGGAGGTGCCCTGAGGGCCGTCTTTGAGCACAATGCCCTGCGCCAGCAGGTGCTGGCGGATGCGGTCGGCTTCAGCAAAGTCCTTGCCCGCCTTGGCGGCGCGGCGCTGCTCGATCAGCACCGCAATGGCGGCTTCGTCCAGTGCCACGCCGGTTTGCAAAAACGCCTGCGGGTCGCCCTGCAACAGGCCAATGCAGCCGCCGAGCGCCTGCAGCAGACCTGCCAGCTCGGCCGAACGGGTGCGGTTGACCTCACCCGCCAAATCAAACAGCACGGCCACCGCTTCGGGCGTGCCGAAGTCGTCGTCCATCGCGGCCTTGAAGCGGGCGGCGTACGGCTGTTGCCAGTCCAGTGTCGGCAGAGTCACCGGCTTGACCGCATTCAATGCGGTGTACAGGCGTTTCAGCGCAGCGCGGGCGTCGTCCAGATGGACATCGCTGTAGTTCAAGGCGCTGCGGTAGTGGGCGCGGATGATGAAGAAGCGCACGGTTTCGGCGTCGTATTTCTGCAGCACCTCGCGGATGGTGAAGAAATTGCCGAGCGACTTGGACATTTTCTCGTTGTCCACCCGCACAAAACCGTTGTGCATCCAGAACCGGGCCAGCGGCTGGCCGGTGGCCCCTTCGCTCTGCGCAATCTCGTTTTCGTGGTGCGGGAACTGCAGGTCGGCGCCACCCCCGTGGATGTCGAAACTCTCGCCCAGCAGCGCGCAGCTCATGGCCGAGCACTCGATGTGCCAGCCGGGGCGGCCGGTGCCGTAGTCGTGGCCGTCGGTGGTGCCGGGCCACTTGGCGTCGTTGGGCTCGGTGGGTTTGGCGGACTTCCACAGCACAAAGTCCAGCGGGTCGTCCTTGCCGTCCAGCACCGCCACACGCTCGCCGGCACGCAGCTCGTCCAGCGACTTGCCCGACAGCCTGCCGTAGCCGGTGAACTTGCGCACCGCGTAGTTCACGTCGCCGCTGGCCGCGCGGTAAGCCAGGCCGTTGGTTTCCAGCTGGCGAATCAGGCCCAGCATCTGTGGCACGTACTCGGTGGCACGCGGCTCGTGCGTTGGGCGTTCAATGCCGAGCGCGTCGGCGTCCTGGTGCAGCGCGGCAATCATGCGGTCGGTCAGGGCGCGGATGGTTTCGCCATTTTCCAGCGCGCGCTTGATGATCTTGTCGTCAATGTCGGTCACATTGCGCACATAGGTCACGGCGTAGCCGCTGGCCTTGAGCCAGCGCTGGGCCACGTCAAACGCCACCATGGACCGCGCATGGCCAAGATGACAGAGGTCGTACACCGTCATGCCACACACATACATGCGGACATGGCCCGGCAGCAGCGGCGTGAAGTCTTCGGTGGCACGCGACAGCGTGTTGTAGATGCGCAAACTCATCGGATTCGTGGGCGATTTCATGGGCCCCATGCAGGCCAAAATACAAACGTTGAGCGGCCACGCTGAGAACGAAAGTTCACACGTCGCACGGGTTATCTGGGGGGTGTTTTTGCGGTGCTGGCACAGTGCAGTTGGCACGGTACCCTCAGCTACAATCGACGCAGTATAGCCCTGCCACAGGGCTGGCACTTGCATCCATCAAGAGGCTTTATGAATCACGCGCACACCCCCACCCGCCACCGACTGCCCGGTATTTTCCGACTTGCGGCACTGGCCGCCAGCCTGACATTTGGCCTGGCCCAGGCCGACGAGTACAGCGATGTGAACCAATTGCTGCGCAGCGGCAAACTGGTGGAAGCCTCGGCCAAAGCCGACCAGTACCTCGCCGGCAAGCCGCGCGATCCGCAAATGCGCTTCCTCAAGGGCGTGATTCAAAGCGAATCCGGCAAACCTACCGAAGCCATCAGCACCTTCACCAAGCTGACCGAAGACTTCCCCGAACTGCCCGAGCCCTACAACAACCTGGCCGTGCTGTACGCTGGCCAGAGCCAGTTTGACAAAGCCCGCACCGCGCTGGAAATGGCCATCCGCACCAACCCCAGCTACGCCACCGCGCACGAGAACCTGGGCGACGTCTATGCCAAGCTCGCCAGCCAGGCCTACAGCAAAGCCCTGCAGCTGGACGGCAGCAACACCGCAGTGCAGCCCAAGCTGGCCCTGATCCGCGACCTGTTTGCCACCCCTGTGGCCAAGGGTGGCAAAACCCCCGCTCCGGCGGCGGCTGCACCCGCCGCGGAAACGCCACCTGCGGCCACCACGCAGGCGCCGCGCACCGTGGCCGCAACGCCCCTGCCGGGCGCGGCAGAAACACCCGCCCCCGCCGGCAACGCCGCTGCCACCACCGAAGTGGAGTCGGCCGTGCGTGCCTGGGCCGCCGCCTGGGCCGCCAAAGACATGAACGCCTACCTGGCCGCCTACAGCCCGAACTTCGCTGTGCCAGCCGGCCAGTCGCGCAAGGCCTGGGAAGCAGACCGCCGTGCCCGCATCGTCGGCAAGGCCCGCATCTCGGTCAAGCTGGACAACCTCGTGGTCACCACCAACGGCAACAACGCCACCGCCAAGTTCCGCCAGGAGTACAAGGCCGATGCGCTGGAGCTGACCAACGGCAAGACGCTGACCCTGGTGAAGGCCGGCGACCGCTGGCAGATCGTGCGGGAAGTTTCCGGCAATTGAGCGGCCGCCCCGCGCCTTTGCATCGCCTGCGATGCCGTTTGTGCAACCCGTCGTGTCTGCCCCTCGGATGAAGCCGCTGACTTGCGTGGCTGCTGCGGCCCTGGTGCTGGGGGCCGTGGGCAGCGCGTGGGCGCAAAAACCACATTACCCGACCGGCCCCACCCCGCCCCGGCACGCCGCTGGCCACGCAACACCGGCCGCCAAGCCTGCGCCGGTACGCAAAGCCGAACCCCAGCTCAACGCCGAGGCGCGGCTGATCAGCGTCTACCGCCTGATCGGCCAGGGCAAGAGCCGACAGGCCCTGGCCGAAGCGCAGACGCTGGTGCGCGACCACCCCAATTTCCAACTCGCCCAGCTCATCTACGGCGACCTGCTGAGCAGCCAGATGCGCCCCCTGCGTGCGCTCGGCGACGCGCCCGAGCACATCGCCAACGCCGCTGCGCCCATGCTGGCCGAACTGCGCGAAGAGTCGGCACTGCGCCTGAAGGCGCTGCGCGAGCGGCCCCCCGCAGGCACCGTGCCGTCGCAGCTAGTCGCGCTGTCGCCACGCAACAAACATGTCATTGCGGTGGACGCTTCACGCGCCCGCCTCTACCTGTTTGAAAACACCCCCCAGACCGGCTTGAAGCTGGTCGCGGATTACTACATCTCGGTCGGCAAGTCCGGCATCGAAAAAGCCGCCGAAGGCGACCTGCGCACCCCGCTGGGCGTGTACTTCATCACCAGCGCACTGAGCCGCAGTTCACTGAAAGACTTTTACGGCGCCGGTGCCCTGCCGATCAATTACCCCAACCCCTACGACACCATCCGCGGCAAAACCGGCAGCGGCATCTGGCTGCACGGCACGCCGCCCAACCAGTTCTCACGTGCGCCCAAGGCCACCGATGGCTGCGTGGTGTTGGCCAACCCCGACCTGGAGCGCCTGATGCGCACGGTGGAGGTGCGCTCCACGCCGGTGGTGATCGCACCGTCGCTGCAGTGGGTCAACCCGGCCGTGCTGAAGGCACAGCGCACCGCGTTCGAGCAAACCCTGGGCGCCTGGCAGGCGGCACGGGTCAGCGGCAACCTGGCCAAGGTGGTGTCGTTCTACACCAGCGACTTCAGCAGCCAGGGCAAGAACTTTGACCAATGGCTGCCCTCGCTGGAACGCGAGGTCAATGCAGTGGCCGGCCGCCAGAGCCAGACCAAAGACCTGTCGGTGCTGCACTGGAAAGACATCGCCGAAACCATGGTGGTGACATTCGCCGAACTGCCCGCCAACGCCCGCACCGCCCCGACCCGCCGCCAGTACTGGATCAAGGTGCATGGGCAGTGGAAAATTTTCTACGAAGGAATCGTTTGACATGCTGAACCCTTTCACTTTTGCACGCCGCCCGCTGCTGCTGGCCGCGCTGGGCCTGGCCCTCACTGGCACCGCCCTCACACAAACCGCGGCACCACGCGTCAAGCTGGCCACCTCGGTCGGCGACATCGTGCTGGAACTCGACGCGGCCAAGTCGCCCAAAACCGTGGACAACTTCCTGCAGTACGTCAAAGACAAACACTACGACGGCACCATCTTCCACCGCGTGATCGAAAACTTCATGGTCCAGGGCGGCGGCTTCACGCCCGACATGCAGCAAAAACCCACCCGCAGCCCGATCGCGTTGGAAACCAGCAACGGCCTGAAGAACGACAAATACACCGTGGCCATGGCCCGCACCAGCGACCCCAACTCCGCCACCGCGCAGTTTTTCATCAACGTCAAAGACAACAACAACCTGAACGCGCCACAGCCCGACGGTTACGGCTACACCGTGTTCGGCAAGGTCGTGAGCGGCATGGACGTGGTCGAGAAAATCCGCACCACGCACACGGGTTTCAAAGGCCCGCACCGCGACGTCCCCACCACCCCCATCAGCATCAACTCGGCCACCCTGGTCAAATAAATCATGAGCAACCCCCAAGTCGAACTCCACATTGCCGGCCACGGCGTCATCACGCTTGAACTCGACGCCGACAAAGCGCCCAAGTCCACCGCCAACTTCCTCGCTTATGTGGCCAGCGGCCACTACAGCAACACCGTGTTCCACCGCGTCATTCCCGGCTTCATGGTCCAGGGTGGTGGTTTCGAGCCCGGCATGAAGCAGAAATCGGTGGAAGCGCCGATCGAGAACGAGGCCAACAACGGCCTCAAGAACAACAACTACACCGTCGCCATGGCCCGCACCAGCGACCCGCATTCGGCCACCGCGCAGTTCTTCATCAACGTGGCCGACAACGCCTTCCTGAACCACACCGCCCCCTCGTCGCAGGGCTGGGGCTACGCGGTGTTTGGCAAGGTGGTGGCCGGCGCCGAGGTGGTGGACAAGATCAAGGCCGTTAAGACCAGCCGCAAGGGTTACCACGACGACGTGCCCGTTGACGACGTGGTGATTGAAAAGGCCGTGGCGCTCTGAACCTGCCCACCATGACGGTCACGTCCCCGCCGTCCGGCAACGGGCCGTGGCCAGAACTGCACCCGCCGCCGCATTGGCGGGTGCTGGATTTCATCTCCGACCTGCACCTGCAGGCCACCGAGCCCGACACCTTCGGCGCCTGGCAGCGCTACATGGCCAGCACCACCGCCGACGCGGTGTTCATCCTGGGGGATCTGTTCGAGGTCTGGGTGGGCGACGACGTGCTGGATGCAGCGTCCGATCACTCGCCCGACAACGCCTTCGAGCAGGCCTGCGTTGCGGTCATCGCCGCCACCGCACGCACCCGGCCGGTTTACTTCATGCATGGCAACCGGGACTTTCTGGTCGGCACCGCGCTGGCGCAGCACTGCCAGTTGCAGTTGCTGGCCGACCCCACCGTGCTGCCCTTCGGTGGCCAGCGCTGGCTGCTGGCGCATGGCGATGCGCTGTGCCTGGACGACACCGCTTACATGGCCTTCCGCGCCCAGGTTCGCCAACCCGCCTGGCAGCAGGCCTTTCTCGCCAAGCCCCTGCCCGAGCGTCGGGCCATTGCCCGCGCGCTGCGCGAACAGAGCGCACAGGCCCAGCGCAGCGCCGCCACCAACCAGCCCTACGGCGACGTGCACCCCCAAGCCGTCGCCGACCTGCTCACCGCCACCGGCACCACCACCCTGCTGCACGGCCACACCCACCTGCCCGCCACCCACGACCTCGGGCATGGGCGCCAGCGCGTGGTGCTGAGCGACTGGGACGTTACCGCCACCCCGCCCCGCGCCGAGGTGCTGCGACTGACCGCCAGCAACACCGGCACAGCGCTGCAAGTGCAGCGCCTCCCGGTGGCCTGATTGCCCAGCATGTTCGGCTTGCTCAAACGCTGGCTGCACCGCCACACCGCCGGCGCAACGCCCTTGCCCGACACGCTCTGGCAGACGACGCTGGTGCGCTACCCGTTTCTGGCCGCCCTGCCTGCGGCCGACCAGTCCCGGCTGCGCGGCTTGACGCAGCAGTTCATCGGTCAAAAAGAATTCCATGGTGCCAACGGGCTGGCCATCACCGACCAGATCGCGGTGGACATTGCCGCCCAGGCCTGTTTGCCAGTGCTGCACCTGGCCACCGGGCTGGCCTGGTACGAGGACTTTGTCGGCATCGTGGTGCACCCGGGCGAGGTGCTGGCACGGCGCGAATACCAGGACCCGGCCGGCGTGGTGCACCGCTACTCTGAAGTCATCACCGGCGAGGCCATGCACCGTGGCCCGGTGATGCTGAGCTGGCAGGACGTGGCAGTGGCCGGCGATTCGGCGCAGCAAGGCTACAACGTCGTGGTGCACGAATTTGTCCACAAACTCGACATGCGCGACGGCGAGGTGGACGGCTGCCCGCCGCTGCCCCACGGCTTCATGGGCCACCCGGCTGCGGCCATTGCCCGCGCCGCCTGGCTGGGGGCCATGCACGCGGCCTACGACCGTTTTCGGGAACAGGTCACCATCGCCCAACGTTTTGGCGGCGAGGCACCGTGGCTGAACGACTACGGCGCGGTGTCGGTGGTGGAGTTTTTTGCGGTGGCCTGCGAGGCCTACTTCGTCAACCGCCCGCGCTTTGCCGCCGATTTTTCTGACCTGTTGCCCCTGCTGGACGCGTTCTTCCGGCCCGGGTTGCCCGCACCTGGTTCGGCATGAAAAAAGCCGCTGCCTTGCGGCAGCGGCTGGTGTTTCAGCCCCACGCGGGGTCACCGCTTCAGCAGCACTTTCAACACGTTCTGCACCCGGCGCGCCTGGCCCGCGTCGAACGCGGCGGCCAGCACACGGGCGGCATCCTGGCCCCAGGTCTGGGCTGGCGCCGGGTCGTTGCGCTTGGTCAGCAACTGCAGCTGCAGCGCACGGCGCGCATTGATCTGGTCGGCGGGCGTGGGTACTTCGGCGGCCATTTCCAGGCGCAGCAGGGCTTCACTGGCGTCACCCTGGGGGGCAGCGGCCACGGCCTGCGACCACACGGTGCGGATGGCGGGCGACACGCGGCCCCCCAGGTCCTGCGTGCTGGGCACCTGGCTGGCGTCGCGCTTCTCCCAGGCGGTGAGCAACTGGGTGAGTGCTTCGCCATGGGCCTGTGCGGCGAGTTTGCGCAGCGCGAAATCGGCCTTTTCCAGCGCCTCACGCTGGGCGCGGAAGGCGGCGTCGCCGAGGCGGGGGCCCCGGTCTTCGTAGGCCGGGCGGTCACCGTAGCGGTCGCCGCCGCGCGCATCGGGGCGCGGGCCACGGTCGGGGCGGTCGCCGGGGCGGCCGTCGCGCGAGGGGCCACGCGGGCCGTCTTTGCGGTCGCCGAACTTGCCACCGCGGCCAGCGGGCGCGGGCTCGGCCTTTTTCATGCCGGGCCGGTCGTCGCCACGCATCGCCACCACCGGGCGCACTGGTTTGGCGGGTTTGGCCGGTGGCGCTGCGGGTGCGGCGTCTGCGGCAGCTTCAGCACCGGCCGCAGCGGGTTCTGCCGCTTCACTTTCTGCAGCAGGCTCGCCAGCGTTCACTAGGGCTTGCGCCTCTTTTGACTCCAAATTGGCCTCGGTGGCGGCCGCCACGTCGGCCACCGCCTGCGCCTGGCCGCGCAGCGCGGCTTCGAGTGCCGCAATGGCGCTGCGGATGGTCTGTGCGTCGCCGCTGGCGTTGGCGGCGTCCAGGGCTTTGGCGGCGTCCAGCACCACACGGTCGCGGCCACTGAGGGCGGCGTCGGCTTTTTCGCGTTCGGCGGTCTTGCGGTTGAAGGCGTCGTCAATCGGTTTGCGGAACGCGTCCCACAGCTTTTGCTCGTGCTTGCGGTCCAGCGGTACGCCCTGGGCTTCGGCCTGCCAGCGCTGCTGCAGCGCCTTGACGGCGTCGATGCGCAGCACCGGCGCAGCACCCAGCACAGCAGCTTCTTCGACCATGGCCTGGCGGCGGGCCAAGCTGGTTTTTTGCAGGGTTTCGAGCGGCTCGGCGGCGGTGCTGAAGGCTTCTTTCCAGAGCGGCTGCAGTTCGGCAAAGACCTTCTCGCCCACATGGCCGCCGTCACGCCAGCGGTCGGCAAACTGGTGCAGAACGCGGTTGAAGCCTTTCCAGTCGTTGTCTTTGGCGACCCGGTTGTCGGCCGCCCAGGCCTTGACTTCCTCGATCAGCGCCAGCCGCTGGTTGCGGTGTTCCACCGCGTCGGCCTTGACCTTCTCCAGCCAGGCTTCCACCACCTTGTGGGCTTCGTTGCAGGCCTCGTCAAAGCGCTTCCACAGCGCGTGGTTGGGCACACCACCCTGGTCTGTGGCCTTCCACTGCTCGCGCAGGGCGCGCAGGGTTTCCTGCATCTTGCGGCCACCCAGCGCCTGGCCTTCGGGGCGCTTGAGCAGGGCCTCGGCCTTGCCCACCAGCTCTTCACGCAGCTGGTCGGCGCGCCAGCGTTGCCAGCCTTCGAGTTCGCCGGCGGCACCGAGCGCGGTGTGGGCGCGGGCGTCCAGCGCCTGGTCGATGTACTTGCCGTGTTCCTTCAAGGCGTTGCGCAGCGCGTTGGCCGCGCCGGCACTGGCCTTGCCATGGCCTTCGGTGGTTTCCTGCTCCAGCTTGGCCAGCACCTCGCCCACGGCGGTGGCGGCTTTGGCGCGCAGCTCTTTCAGCAATTCCGGGTCGATCTTGGGTTTGCCGGGTTTGGCCGGGGCGTCGTCGCCCGCATCGGCGGTGCCGCGCAGCGCGCGCAGTTCACCGGCCCACATGGGCACCGGGGGCAACGGCGCGGCGGCGTCGTTCGCAGCAGCCACCGCCTGGGCCAGTGCGCCCTGGAAGGCTTCCCACACCACCAGCAGCTGGGCCTTGGAGGCGTCGAGCTGGGGCGGGAACTTGGCGTCCACGCTGAGCCAGTTGGCGTCGTTCAGCAGCTCGGTGGCCTGGGTTTGCCAGTGGTTCACGTCGCTGTGCAGGGCTTCGAGCGCGGCCTGGGCGTCTTTCCAGCTCTTGGTGGACAGCACCTCGATGCGCTGGGCCAGCAACACGGCGGCCTCGCGCTGCACCTGCACACGGTGCTGCAGGTCTTCGATGATGCGCACGCGCTCGGCCAGCTGCTGCTTGACCGAGGCCAGCGGCTCGCGGCTCAGCGGTGCGCCGGCCTTGGCGGCGTCGCGTTGCCAGGCCAGGGCATCGGCGATGTTGAGCTTGGACTGGCCCAGCAAAGCGGTGGCTTTCTCGGCCCATTCGGCGGCGATGACTTCCTGGCCCTTGGCGCGCTTGATCTCGTCGAGCTTCTCGCGCAGCGGGCGGGCGGCGCCCTTGTCGCGCGCGCTGAGTTCCTTGAAGACTTCCTGCAGCTGCTCGACCGGCGGGTTGCTGGCCAGCCAGTCGCGCACACGGGCGGTGCGCTCGCCGGACGTGGGGGCCGTGAACGCACCCCCGGTGAGCGTGTCGAGCGCGTGGGTGTCGTGGGGTTTGGCGGGAGCTTGCGTCATGTCAGAACTAAAAACGTCGGTTGGGCGGCAGCCTGTCAGGTGGCCTGGCGCCGTGCAAAAAAAGGCGAACCGGCGCCCATGCGGGACCGGTTCTGGCAACGGGTATTGTCGCCGCGATTGCCGGGCGGGTGGCAGCCCATAACCGCCAACCCGCCAGGGGCTTCAGGGCAAGGCCAGGTTCAGCTCGGCGCGGGGCCGCCAGGCGGGCTCGGTCGGGCCGGTTTTGCTGGCGCCAAGGAACAGCCGCTCGCTGGGCAGTTTTTGCGCCACGAGGTAGTCGCGCACGGCGGTGGCGCGCTGGGTTGCCAACGCACGCACCTGGTCTTCTGCCACCGGGGTGTTGGCCAGCAGCAGTGCCTCCATTTCGGCCACCGGCAGGTCCTTGGCCAGGCCGACCAGGTTGCGCGGCTTGGTCATCTCGGTGCGTTTGTAGACTTCGGCCAGCAACGCCGGGTACTCGGCGGCGGTGAACACCATGGGCAGCGCTTCGCCCGTGCGGGTGCTGGTGCGGCGTTTTTCGGCCAGCACCCGCTGCTGCAGCTGGTCGCGCTTCAGGGCGTCGCGCTCGGCAGCCAGGCTGGCGCTGCCGACCACCGTCAGGGTGAGCGAAGGCCGGTCGGCCAGCGCCTTGGCCACCTTGTCCAGCCCCTGCCGGGCCTGGGTGCCGAGCAAGGCGCTGCCGGGCAGGAACGCCACGCTGCTCAGCTCTTCCCCGCTCCCGCCGAGCGCGCTGGCCAACAGGCTGAACGGCGAGGTGACGGCTTTGACAATGAGGTTGACGATGGCCTTGAAGATGATCGGCCCGATGCTGAACTGCGGGTCGTTCAGCGAACCGCTGATCGGCAGGTTGATGTCGATCACGCCGTTGCGGTCGGCCAGCAGCGCCACCGCCAGCTTGACCGGCAGGCTGTTGGGCGCGCCTTCCACCTTCTCGCCAAACCGCAGCTGGTTCAGCACAAACTTGTTGCTGGCGGTGAGCTGGCCGCTGGGCAGCACGGTGTAGGTCACGTCTAGGCTGAGCTTGCCGCGCTCGATGCCGTAGCCTGCGTACTTGATGGCGTAGGGCGACAGCGGTGGCAGCTCCAGGTCGCGCACCTTGCCGGTGATGTCCAGCGCCAGCGGCTGGGCCAGCGGGTTGAGCTTGCCGGTCACTTCCAGCGAGGCCGTGCCCTCTGCACGGCCTCGCAGTTCCAGGTCGGCCAGGCCGTCGCCACCGGCGGGCGGCACCGACGAGAAGGCGCTGAGCTTGCCCGACAGCTCGCTCAGGTTGGCCGAGTAGTTGGGTTTGATGAAACGGTCTGAGAAATACACAGTGCCGTTGAGCAGGTTGACCGGGCCGATGCTGATGACCGGGGCCAGTGGATCGGCGGTTTTGGGCCCATTCTGGCCATCGGCTGGCGCAGAAACGGCGGGCGCGGCGCCTGTTTTTGCCGCAACGCCCACATCGGCCGACGCGTTGCTGGCCGCCTTGGTGAGGTTTTGCAGGTTGATGCGGCCGCTCTCACTGACCACGATGCGGGCGAAGTAGTCGCTCAGCGTGGACTCGGCCAGGCGCACCGTGGGGGCGGTGCCGGGGGCCAGCGCCACGTCCAGCCCGCGCAGGCTGAGCGACTTCCAGCTCAGGATGTCTTCGTCCGCCACCACGCCGGTGCCGGCCGCGCTGGCCGGGGCCGCGGCGGCCGTGGCAGCGCCCACGGCGCGGAGGGAGTCCACCGCCGCGTCGCCCGCCACCTGCAATGTGGGCCCGGCCGGCGCATCGCTGTAGCGGACCTGGCCCTTGAAACTGGCGTCGGCCCGCAGCAGCTCGATGTTGAGCGCGTCGCCAAAATAAGGCTCAAAGGCGTGCAGCGGCAGCCGCACCGCGTCCACCTGGCCCTGCACCGCCAGCGGGCTCAGGCCCAGGTTGCCGTTGTAACTGAAGCGGCCGGGTTCGTTGTCCCCCGCCGCAATGCGCCCGGCCACCGTCAGCGGCGAGGGTTTGGCACGGCCCGGCGGCTGGCCCATGCCGAAGTTCTTGAGTTGCACCGCCAGCGCCGACAGCGCAAAGGCCACGGCCTGTGGCCGGCTGCTGTCGCGGTAGGCCAGCGCGCCATCGCTCAGGTTCAGGTCCGCCAAAGCGACGGTCCAGGGTTTGGCGGCAGGCGGGGCGGTGGCTGGCGCCGTGGCAGTGGTGGCCGAGACAAGCCAGCGCTCAAACATCCAGCGGCCATCGGCCTCGCGGCTCACGCTGGCCTGCGGGCGGGCGAGCTGCAGTTTGCCGATGCGCACATCCTGCCGGGCGAGGTCCACCGCCGTGTCGGTCAGCACCCCTTGGCGCAGCGTGGCCAGCGGTTGGCCCGGGCCGTCGGCCAGCGCCACATCGCTCAATGCCAGGCGGCTGGCGTTGACCTGCAGCCCAGTGGGCTGCCACTGTAGGGCCAGCTCGCCATCCAGCTGGCCACGCACCTGCGGGCGCAACACCGCTGCGGTGTAGGGTGCGGCCAGGGCGAGCGGCACGGCACTGGCGCTGACCTGCACCGTGGCCAGCACCTCGGTGGCGGTGCCGCTGAAGGCCACCCGGCCCTGGCTGGCCACGGGCTCGGGCGCGACCTGCCGCTTGGCATGGGCCACTGGCGCTGCCTTTTGCAGCATGGGCCGGGCGCCCTTGACTGGCGCTGGCGTGGCCACGGCAGGCATGTCCAGCGCCACCGCCCCCTTGAAGCTGAGCGGCTTCAGCAGCGGCCAGGCGATCTCGGTGGCGTCCAGCGCCAGGTCGCGCAGGGCCAGTTGCGCGGTGGGCTGGGTGGTCTGGTCGCGCCAGCGCACCGCACCGTCGCTGAGGTGGAACTCGGCCACCGCCACCTGCCATGCACGGCCCGCTGCCGGGGCCTTGCCAGAGGCCGCTGAAGCCCCTGATACCGCCCCAGAAGCGGCCAGCGCAGAAGATTTAGAACCTTTTAGGCCTTCAGCCTTAGTAGAAACTTGCGGTTCAGCTCTCTTTTCTGTAGCACCTTTGCCGCCTGCCAGTGCCAGATTCAGCCGGCCCGCCGCGTCGCGCTGGGCCACCAGCCGAGGCGCGGTGAGCTCAACGCGCGACAACTTCACCACCTGGGCCAGCGGCTGCACGTCGGCCAGGGTCAGCTTCAGCGCGTCAAAGGCCAGCAGTTCCTGGACCTGCTCACCCACAGCCTGGGCCAGCCGCACACCGCTCAGGCCCAGGCTGCCGGTGAGCTTGACGGCCAACTCGGGCGTTTGCTGGAACGCGACCTGGATGTTGGCGTCCACCACGCCGGCCTGCAGCGTCACCGGCAAGCCGGTGGGCAGGTAGCCGAGGTAAGGCGCGAGGTCGAACTGGCTGAGCTGCAGCGTGGCGTCGGTCTTGCGGGTCTGGGCAAAGGGGGTGGCTTCGGCGGCGGTGTCGAAATGGCTGCCGTTCAGCACAAACGCCACCCGGGGCACCACCTTCACGTCGCGTTGCGAGTCGAAGTTGCTCAGGAAAGGCAGCGTCAGCGTCAGGTCGCGCAGCCGGTGGGTGGTTTGCCGCGTGTCGTCGGTGAAATCCACCGAACCGCCTTGCAGCGCCAGGTTGTAGAGCGCAAAACGCACCGGATCGCCCGCAGGCGCGTCCGACGGGGCGCTGAATTTGGCCAGCACGTCGTCGATGTCGTAGCGGCCATCGCCACGGTGGGCCAAGCGCAGCACCGGGGCTTCCAGCTGCACCGCGTCCACCACCGGCGCCAGCCGCAGCAACGATTGGAGTTCGGCGTCTATATAGATGCGCTTCACGCTCAGCTGGGGCGGGCCGCCGGCAGTGGCACCGGCCACAGACAGGTCGGTCAGGGTCAGCTCCAGCGTCCACGGCTGGAAGTCCACCGCCCCCACCGTGACGGCCCGGCCCAGCTGTTCGCTGGCGGTCGTCTGGACCAGGTGTTTGGCCAGTGGCGGTACCGCCAGCCAGGCCACCGCCCACAGGAGAAACAGGCCGAACAAGGCCCAGGCGGCACGCCGCAGCCAGCGGTTGGTCTTCAGGATGTCCATCGTCGTCATGGCCTGATTCTCTGTGACCCCGGCATGCCGTCAACCCTGGCCGTCAATGAAACTCAAAATGCAACAGCCGGGCTTGGGCTTTGAAAACAAAAGACCCCTTTTGGCGACCTTGTAGCGCCTTCTTTCAATCGAAAAGTACATAACGTTAAATTTTGTTATAGTTGACCCGATATTTGAAACATCTCAAAATCGCTTCATCCCGGCCCAACCCCTGCGTTACCTGCCGGAAATTTGGCTCCATCGGTCTCCCGCGCCACCTGGCGCACCGTTGGTGTACCCACCCTGACGCCGTTCCTGGCCCGCACCACCGCTTCGCGGCCGTGCAGCCCCTGCGTCCGAGATAGGAAGTGCCCATGACAGCCCATGTCAATGTCTTGAACAGCGTGCAAGCCGCTGCCAGAAACAGTCTCCGCCTGGCCATCAAGGCCAGCCACAATGGATTTGCCCTGCTCGGGCTCGCTTTGGCCTTTGTGGTGATCGGCCTGTCGGCCCAGCCCGAACTGCGCCGCAGCCTGGAGTTCAAGGCCACCGCCTGGTTGCAACAGCGCCAGTTCGCCTTTCTGGGCATGGAAGCCCGGGCCGACGCGGTGGAACGCGCCACCGCCGTGAACCCGAAAGACCTGCCCCGCCAGCAAGCGGCCGTGGCCTATTGGCTCAGCACCAAGTACCGCGTGGCGCCCGAACCGCTGGGTGCGCTGGTGGCCGAGGCCTACCAAATTGGCGAAAAAGCCGAGGTGGAACCCGTCTTGCTGCTGGCGATCATGGCCATCGAGTCCGGCTTCAACCCGTTTGCCCAAAGCCCCATGGGCGCGCAAGGCCTGATGCAGGTGATGACCAAGGTGCATTCTGAAAAGTACGAAGGTTTCGGCGGCGCCCATGCCGCGTTTGACCCGGTGACCAACCTGCGCGTGGGCGCACGCGTGCTGGAAGACTGCATCAGCCGCCGGGGCGGCTCCGCAGAAGGCGGCCTGCGCTGCTATGTGGGCGCGACCAGCACCATCAGCGACGGCGGCTACGTCAGCAAGGTCATGGCCGAGTTCAACCGCCTGAAACAGGTGGCCAGCGGCAAGTCGGTGCCGACCGCCGCCCCCGCTGTACAGGTGGCCGCCATCACGCCGCCCGCGCCAGTCGCCGCACCGGTCACTGCCACGCCGGCCACAGCGGTCGTCACCCCCTCCCGCACGCCGCCCGCCGCCAAGACCGACAAACCTGCGGCCACACCGGCCACCGAAGAATCGCTGCCCGCCGCCAAAGCGCCGTCGCAAGCCAAGGCGGTGCAGGTCGCCAGCCGCGACATGGCCAACGAACCCAAAGTGGCCAAAACCCAGGCCAGTGGCATGAACGCCCGCGGCATACCGGACGCGATCGCGCCGTTCATGATGATGGCCCCGCCCGCTGCAGACCCGTCGGCCAAGAACGGCATGGTGGGCGACAAGACCAAGCTGGCGACCAGCCGCATTTCCTGAGCCACCCAACCCCGTCCCGGGGATTTGACGGGCGCCGGCAGGCGACCGCCCTGGCCTCGGCTACACTTCTGCCTGTGCGCAACTGGCGATAGACGCGGCCCGTCTCAGGGTGTCGGCGTTGACGTGGGATAACCACTGGGAAGCGTGCCGCCAATGGCCCTGTGCCATTCGGCGTTCAGCCGTTCGCCTGGGCAGCCCTTGTTTCACACAAGGACCACGTTCTAAAGGACTGCCGCCATGTACGACCGCAACATTCTCATTGAGCAAACCGACCCCGAAGTGTGGGCCGCCATCCAGGCCGAACACGCCCGCCAAGAGCACCACATCGAGCTGATTGCCAGCGAAAACTACGCCTCGCCGGCCGTCATGGCCGCCCAGGGCACCCAGCTCACCAACAAATACGCCGAAGGCTACCCCGGCAAGCGCTACTACGGTGGCTGCGAGCATGTGGACGTGGCCGAGCAGCTGGCGATCGACCGCGTCAAGCAGTTGTTTGGCGCCGACGCGGCCAACGTGCAGCCGCATTGCGGCGCCTCGGCCAACGAAGCCATCTTCCTCGCCTTCCTGAAGCCCGGTGACACCATCATGGGCATGAGCCTGGCCGAAGGCGGCCACCTCACCCACGGCATGCCGCTGAACATGAGCGGCAAGTGGTTCAACGTGGTCAGCTACGGCCTGAACGACAAAGAAGAAATCGACTACGACGCGATGGAACGCAAGGCACACGAGTCCAAGCCCAAACTGATCGTGGCCGGCGCCTCGGCGTACAGCCTGCGCATCGACTTCGAGCGCTTTGCCAAGGTGGCCAAGGACGTTGGCGCCATTTTCATGGTCGACATGGCCCACTACGCCGGCCTGATCGCCGCCGGCGTCTACCCCAACCCGGTGCCGTTTGCCGACGTGGTGACCTCCACCACCCACAAGAGCCTGCGCGGCCCGCGCGGCGGCATCATCCTGATGAAGGCCCAGCACGAGAAAGCCATCAACAGCGCCATCTTCCCCGGCCTGCAGGGCGGCCCGCTGATGCACGTGATCGCCGCCAAGGCCGTGGCCTTCAAGGAAGCGCTGACGCCCGAGTTCAAGACCTACCAGCAACAGGTGGTCAAGAACGCCCAGATCGTGGCGGAAACGCTGACCCAGCGCGGCCTGCGTATCGTCAGCGGCCGCACCGAAAGCCACGTGATGCTGGTGGATTTGCGCGCCAAGGGCATCACCGGCAAGGAAGCCGAGGCCGTGCTGGGCAGCGCCCACATGACCATCAACAAGAACGCCATCCCCAACGACCCCGAAAAACCGATGGTCACCAGCGGCGTGCGCATCGGCACACCGGCCATGACCACCCGCGGCTTCAAGGACGAGGAAGCGCGTTTGACGGCCAACCTGATTGCCGACGTGCTGGACAACCCACGCGACGAAGCCAACATCGCCGCCGTGCGCGCCAAGGTCAACGCCTTGACCGCGCGCTTCCCGGTCTACCGCTGAACCACGGGGCCAGCGGCGTGAAGTGCCCCTTCTGCGGCCATCTGGAAACACAGGTCGTTGAGACCCGCGAATCCGATGAGAACGACGTCATACGCCGCCGCCGCCGCTGCGGCAGCTGTGACCAGCGCTTCACCACCTACGAACGGGCCGAAGTGGCGCTGCCACAAGTCGTCAAGAAAGATGGCAGCCGCACCGAGTTCGACACCACCAAGATCCGTGCGTCGATGGAACTGGCCCTGCGCAAACGGCCAGTCAGCATCGAGCAGATCGACAGCGCCGTGCAGCGCATCGAGCACAAACTGCTCGCCAGCGGCATGCGCGAGATTGCCACCGCCAAGCTGGGGGAACTGGTGATGCGCGAGCTGAAAAAGCTCGACAAGGTTGCCTACGTCCGTTTCGCTTCCGTTTACCGCAGCTTTGAAGACGTGGACGAGTTCCGTCAACTGATCCGCGACATTTGACCGCAGCGCCGGCAGAGGCGCTGAACGGTCGCTCCCGGCGGACGAATGGCAGAGCCCGGCACTTGGCCCTGCCGCAGGCGCGGCCTATCATCCAGCGATGAACATCCAACCGTGTGGGTCAGCGCCATGCAACACCATCCACTGATGCGCCCCCCTGCCCGCCAGCAGGGCTTTTCCCTGATGGAAGTGCTCGTCTCCATTGTGGTGCTGTCGTTCGGCCTGCTGGGCATGGTCGGCATGCAGGCGGCTGCGCTGCAGTCGAACCGGGAGGCACGGCTGCAGTCGTCTGCCGCGCGTTACGCCCGCGAGCTGGCCGAAATGATGCGCGGCAACCGTGAGACAGGCATTCTGCGCACGGCAGCAACCAACCCCTACCTTGGCGACTTCACCGCCTCGACCATTCCCACCACCACCGCCAACTGCTACACCAATGCCGTCATTTGCAACTCGCCCAAAAAGATCGGCGAGTGGGAAATGCGCGAGTGGCTGACGCGGCTCAACAATGATTTGCCAGGCGCACGTGTCGTCATTTGTTTCGACAGCCTGCCATTTGTACCGGCAACCGGCCTGCCACGCTGGGCGTGCAACGACACAGGCGACGTGGCGATGGTCAAGATCGGGTGGACACGGCGCTCCACCGACACCTCCAATGTGGGCGACGCCGCGTTCGAACGGGCCACGGCGCCGTCCATTGTGGTGCCCGTCACGCCCGGGAGCAGCACATGAGCCACGGTCCCCTGTCCTGCATCAAGCGCACCGAGTACCAGCAGGGTCTGACCATGGTCGAGTTGCTGGTCGCACTGACCTTGAGCAGCCTCATCGCCCTGGCCGCCATTGCCGCCCTCACGGTGGCCAGAACCGGTTTCACCTCGGTCGATGCCGCGTCCCAACTGCGCGACAACAGCCGCTTTGCCAGCGACCTGATCCAGCGATTGGCAATGCAAGCCGGCTTCCAGGATGTGGTGCACGCCACCGCCACCAAGGTCAGCGAAATCCAGGTCAAGGTCAATGTCGACAGCCCAGTGCAACCTTTTGTGATGGGCATCAACAACGCCATTCTGCAAACCAGCCTGCTCAACAGCACGAACGACCCTTATGCCAGCAGCGTTGACCGGACAGCCGCCAACGGCGGCTGCGCTTCGGCATCTGACACGGCCTGCATCAACGGCAGCGACATTTTGATCTTGCGCTACCAAAGCGGCGCCACCAATTCGAACGCCAGCACCACCGACAGCACCATGATCGACTGCCAAGGCAATCCGGAAACCACACCGCCAGAGAACAGGGCCGATCAAATCACCAGTGTTTTTCATGTCGCACGCAGCAGCGCCGGAGAACCGGCACTGATGTGCGCCACCCGCAACAGCAGCACCGGTGTGTGGACCAGCCAGCCCGTGATCCAGGGCGTTGAGACTTTTCAGGTGCTTTATGGCGTCAGTGGCGCATCGAGCGCAACAGCCGGAACAGCACTGCCAGCGCTGAGCACCTCCAGCGCGCTGTACAGCAACAACTCCATCGCAGACCGCTACTTCCGGGCAGATGAATTGAAAGTCGCGGCGGGTGGTTCGGTGACCGCAGCGGCGGCAACTGCGGCAACGCTCGACAATTTCCGCCGTGTCCGCAGCTTGCGCATTGGCCTGTTGATGAAAGCCGCCGGCACCACGGCACAAGACCAGGTCGGCCAGGAATTTTACCCCCTCGGCAAATTGCGCGACCGCAGTGCAGAAACGCGTCCGGCCGAGAACGGCCATTCATTTTTGTTCACCGACAGAAGTACCGCAGCCAGCCCTTCCACATTTTCGTTCCCGCAGGACGGCCGCGTGCGCCAGACGCTGACCTTCACCGTCTACCTGCGCAACGTGCAGTTGCAGTGAGTTGCACCCATTCACCATGAGCCAGAACACCCTGCCCACCCCTCATTGCCACGCCAACGCTGCGGCATGTGAAGCGCCGCGCATTGCAACCGGCGCCCAACGGGGTGCGTCGTTGATCATGGTCATGCTGATCCTGATCGTTGTGTCCATTCTGGGTGTCGGCGCGGCCCAAATCGCCATTCTGGGTGAACGCAGCGCGCGCAACGACCGTGACTACCAGGTCGCCTGGCAGTCGGCCGAGGCGGCACTGCTGGACGCTGAATTCGACATCCGCGGCGACACAGGCATCACCGCCAGCAGAAAGTCCCTGTTCACAGCCAACAACCAGATCGCCTTCGTTGAGGGGTGTGGCACCTCCGGCAACAGCAAGGGCCTGTGCCTGCCCACCGTGGAGGGCAAACCGGTCTGGCTGCAAGTCGATTTTGCGGCCGCCAGCACCCCCACCGCAGAATTTGGCCAGTTCACTGGCCGCAGCTTTGACGCCGGCGGCCTGGGTGTCAAACCTGTGCGAAAACCGCGCTACATGATCGAGGCGCTGAGCGACGCCGAGATTTTTGGGGACAAGAGCGCCAAGGCCAAAAAGAAACTGGTGTACCGCGTCACCGCCATGGGATTCGGGCCGCGAGAAGACATCCAGGCCGTCATTCAGACGGTTTTCAGGAAAGAGTAACGACGATGAACCGCATTCAACGCGCTGCGCGGCTGATTCCACCCCTTCGCTTCGGCCATGTGATTTGGCTGGGTGTGACGGGCGCCATTGCACTGTCATTTGTGGCCTTCAGCCAGGTGACGCCGCCTGCAATTCCGGCCATCAACCTGTCACCGGAGCCCTTGTACGCCTCCGGCACCCGGGCCAAGCCGACCCTGTCTCTGGCGCTGTCCGTGGAATTTCCAACCGTTGGTGCGCAGTACGTCAACACGCCCAACACCAACACCGACAACAGCTACGCCCCGACCACGGAATACATCGGCTACTTCGACGCCGAGAGTTGCTACAGCTATGTCAACGACGCAGACGCCAACCTGCGCCGCTTTGACCGCACAGGTGCAGCCACCGGCCGGACCTGTGACGGCACCGGCTTCAGTGGCAACTTCATGAACTGGGCCAGCAGTTCCGCCGTGGACGTGCTCCGCCTTGGTTTGACGGGGGGTGACCGGATCGTGGACACCGCCAGCCTCACGGTGTTGCAGCGGGCTGTTTTGCCGGACGGTCGGTTCTACAACGACAACAACTTTCCATCCAAACGGCTCAGCGCTGCCTTGGTGAATGGCGCGCTTCCCAGTTCGCTGCGGGGCACCTATACCGGGGATGTGTACGTTGCCAACTGCTTTAACCGCATCCATTTCGGCACAGCGGCCACAGGCAGTTGCGATTCACCCGGCAACAATTCCAACCTGGGTATTTCGGCTTCTCAAGCCGTTGGGCCGGTCACTTCGTTTACAAGTTTGCCCACAGGCTTCACCACAAGCTGTGCAACACGCGGACAAACCTGCAGCTTTTCCGGAACGCTGGAAGTCGCTTATGGGCGAGGCTCCAACTGGAAAGTCGCACCGGCCTACAACGGTGTGCAATGCAGCGAGAGCGTCTTCACGGGAGGCTCCACCAGCAGCAGTGCACTCTGCTATACAAGACCCTACACCGGCACGTGGACACCACCTGGCGCATCGAACGGAACGGCAATCCTGTCCAGAGATGGTTTTTTTTACTCCCGCGTCAAGGTGTGTGAAAGCAGCGGCAGCACGCTGCAAGACCCACGTACCGATTTTTGCCTGCGCTACCCGAATGGCAACTACAAGCCGGTGGGCAACCTTCAGAAATTCAGCGACCGCGTCAGGGTTGCGGCCTTCGGCTATTTGATTGACAACCAGCAGTCCCGCTATGGCGGGGTGTTGCGCGCACCCATGAAGTATGTGGGACCCAAAACGTTTGACGCCGACGGTGTTCTGTCGGCCGTGGCCAACCCCAATCTCGAATGGAGCGAGAGCACGGGGGTGTTCGCCGTCAACCCTGACCTCGCGCTCGAGGGCAAAAGTGGTGTGGTGAATTACCTGAACCAGTTTGGACGCACGGGCAGCGCCCAGGGCACCTACAAAACGTACGATCCGGTGGGTGAGCTGTACTACGAATCCCTTCGCTACATTCAGGGTTTATCGCCCACAGCGCAGGCCACTTCCGGATTGACCGACGACATGAAAGATGGGTTTCCCGTCTACACCACCTGGACAGACCCGCATGCTGTCGGGTCCAGTACAGGCGACTACTCGTGTTTGAAAAATAACATTTTGCTGATCGGCGACGTCAACACGCACAACGACAAGTCCATTCCCGGCAATACCACCCGGTTGACCGACTCGGAGTTCAGCCGGACCGCCAATGCGGCCAACAACGAGCCTGACTTCACCGCCTGGACCAAGGTTGTTGACAGCTTTGAAACCAACAACGGCGTGAGCTACACCAATGGCCAGGGCACCTTCACCGCGAGAAACCCCAACCTCGCTACCACGGGCACCCTGAGAGGCCTGCAAACGCTGGACACGGGCGCCACCAAAGCCAGTTTTTACATGGCTGGCATGGCCTACTGGGCCAACACCAACGACATCCGGGGCACAGCGTGGAGCAACACGGCCAAGCGACGCCCCGGCATGCGCGCCACGACCTACGTGCTGGATGTGAACGAGTTCGCCCAGCAAAGCGTGACGAGCGCACGGCGCAACAGCCAGTTCTTTTTGACGGCCAAGTACGGTGGTTTCAAAGACCGTTCCAACCGGGGCAGCCCTTTCCTGGCCGGCGACGGCACCACTGACAATTCCAACTGGGAAAAGCCCTCTGAACCCGGCGAAGCCCGAACCTACTTCCTTTCCAGCAGCGCGCGCGGCGTGCTGACCGCTCTGGACGGTATTTTTGCCACCATCGCCGCAGAAGGGAACAGCATTGCCGGTGGCGCCATTTCCACCCAGAGCTTGGCCACCAACGCCGGGTACATCTACCAGGCACAGTTCGACTCGTCAGACTGGAGCGGGGATTTGATCTCCTACCCGATTTCGGCCAACTCATCGGGCGTCGTGACCATCGGCGACATCGCATCGGCCCAGTGGCGCGCATCCACCAGGCTGGATGCCAAATCGCCAGACAGCCGTGCCATTTACGTAGGCCGGGTCACGCCGCAGTCTGGCAGCGCTGCCACGCCGTTTGTGTGGGGGTCGCTGGAAGCCGGCCTGACCACAGCGCTGAACAAAGCGTCGCCAAATGCCGTGGCAGACAACCTTGGGCAATCGCGGCTCAACTTCCTCCGAGGTGACCGGTCCTTGGAAGGCATTCCCTTCCGGCGTCGTGGCAGCGTTCTGGGCGACATCATCAACTCTGCTGTGGCCTACGCGGGCGAACCAACCGACCTCATCAGCGATGCGAGTTACAGCACCTTTGCCACAACCAACCGCAACCGGACCAAGGCGCTGTACGTCGGCTCAAACGATGGCATGCTGCATGCATTCAACGCGGCCAACGGCGACGAGCTGTTCGGCTACATCCCGAGCTGGCTGGGTTCGAAGCTGTCAGCGCTGACGTCGTCCACCTACAACGTCAGCGGCCACCAAAGCTATGTTGACGGCTCGCCCGAAGTGGCCGAGGCCAAGGTCGGCAGCGACTGGAAAACCGTTCTGGTGTCGGGCTCTGGCGGTGGTGGACAGGGCGTGTTTGCGCTGGACGTCACCAACCCTGCCGCATTCGATGCCAGCAAAGTGATGTGGGAGTTCTCGGACCGTGACGACCCAGACCTGGGCAATGTCGTCGGAAAACTGCAAATCCTCAAATTCCGTACCAGTGCGCCCGGCACCACCCCGGCGTACAAGTGGTTTGCCGTGGTGCCCGGCGGTGTCAATAACTACGTCAATGACGGCAATTTCAGCACCACAGGCACCCCCACGTTGTTCATTCTGGACCTGAGCAAACCGGTAAACACCGCCTGGAGCCTGGGCAGCAATTACTTCAAGGTGTCGTTGCCATTGGTCAGTGCCACCAGCAGCACCACGGCATCGGGACTGACGAACTTCACCGCCACGGCGGGTCTGGCCGACGAGGTCGAATACGTCTATGCCGGGGACCTGTATGGCAACCTCTGGAAGCTGGATTTTTCCCTGCATGGCACGGCAGAATGGAACTTCAATGAGTTGAATGGTCGCACCACGCGCCCCCTGTACATCGCCAGGGACAGCCTGTCCCGAACCCAGCCCATATCGGTCCAGCCCAAGGTTGTCAGAGCCCCCAACAACGCATCGATCGTCTTGTTCGGCACTGGGCGCTACTTCGAGCCTGCCGACAACGTCGTCAGTTCGTCGACCCAAACGCAAAGCTTCTACGCCATTTTCGACAACAACAGCACCACACCCGACACCAGTGGTGGCCTGAGCGTGATCAGCGGACGACCCCGCCTGCAAGCGGGTACGGCGTCGTCCAGTACCGTGACCATTCCAGCATTTGTGTATGGTCGACCGTTGACCAACGCCGATGTGACACAGCGCTCGGGCTGGTACTTTGACTTCCCGCGCTCCGGAGAACGCCTGATCAGCAATCTGGCCTTGTTTGGCAGCTCGGTGCTGTTTGGCAGCGTTGTCCCGCCCGAAGCACAGGCGGGCTCGTGTGGCACCGGCAGTGGCAACCAGTACAACGTCAGCATCGCCACCGGCAACGGCAACCTGCAGTCTTCCGAGATCGGCATCCTGGGCGAGCCACTGGTTTTTGAACTGGCTGCGTCGTTGTCTGGTGTTGACAGCACAGGGCGTCGGGTCAGAACGGAAAGGGCGGTGGCTGTTTTCCAGGGTTCTGGCGACGGCACGGGCGGCGCTGGCCTGAAAGCGCTGTCGGGTCAAATCACCAACACGGCGCAGGTGGGGCGGCTCAGCTGGCGACAAATTAGCAACTACCAGGAATTGAAGAACGCACCATGAAACAACCCCGCCCAAAAGGCTTTACCCTGATTGAAGTGATGATCGCGGTGGCCATCATTGCCATCCTGGCAGCTGTGGCCTACCCGTCTTACCGTGATTCGGTCATCAAAGGCAAACGTGCCGAAGGTCGAACCGCGCTGAGCGAATTGCTGCTGCAGCAGGAGCGGTACAACACACAAAGAAATTGCTACCTCGGATTCACCACATCTGCGACCGGGGTCGCCACGCCCACAGCGCCCTCGCCATCAACCGCCTGCGGTGGCGTCACGGCGCCGTCAGTGCCATTCAAAACTTTTTCGGGCAGCAGTCTGGCAACCTCCGCCTACCTGCTGTCGGCAGACCTGTGTCCCGCTGCCACAGGGGTGGCCGGGGCGACGTTGTCCATTGCAGAGTGCGTTCGGTTGGTGGCGACTCCCCGTGGCAGCCACGTTGACCCAGACGCAGGCGAGTTGCGCGTGACCACGACTGGCACCCGGGACTGCACGGGGACCAAAGCCTCGGTGTCCCGGTTGTGCTGGCAATGACAACCCCCACGCCAAAGTACCGCGCGAGCGGCTTCACCCTCATCGAGTTGATGGTGACGGTGGCTTTGGCCGCCATCCTGGCCTATGTGGCCATTCCGAACCTCAGCGCCTTTGTTCGGAATGCCGAACTGACCTCTGCCACCAATGCGTTGGTGGCGGCCATGGGTACGGCGCGCTCCGAAGCCCTGAAACTCAACTACAACGCGGTGGTGGTCCCAGCCAGCGGCAACAGTTGGGAAAGCGGTTGGATCGTCTTTGTAGACAAAAACTTCAACAACACTTTCGACCCGGCCACAGAATCGGTTATTTCCCGGCAGGCGGCCTTGCCGGCGTACTTCACAATCACTGCGTTGCCCGCCAGCAGCACGCCTTACGTGCTTTTCAATGCTTCCGGTTACTCCCAAAACTCGACCGGGGGCTTTGGCGCCAGCAACTTCACCATTGCACGCAACGACCTGCCTGCGGGCAGCAAGGAATTGCTCGAACAAACGCGCCGCACCATCATTGCGTCAACCGGCAGGGTTCGCACATGCAAACCCACATCGACCACCGACGCCAACTGCCCCTCCTCTGGCAGTTAATCCACAGTGGCTCTCTTGGCATCGTGCTCCATGAAAACACACCCTTGGTCTGACGCGCTGGCCTTGGCGACCTTGGCCACAGGCCTTTCCGAACCGAATCCCCGCGTCGGTTGCGTGGTCACCGACCCAGAGGGGCGTGTACTGGGCCAAGGCCACACGCAACAAGCCGGCGGCCCGCACGCCGAAGTCATGGCCTTGCGCGATGCCCAGGCCAACGGGCATGCAACCCGTGGTGCAACCGCCTGGGTCACGTTGGAGCCCTGTTGTCATTTTGGACGAACCCCCCCTTGCACAGACGCGCTGCTGGCCGCAGGCATTGCCCGTGTGCATGTGGCGGGCCTGGACCCCAACCCCCTGGTGGCGGGGCAAGGGGCAGCGGCGTTGCGTGCCGCCGGCGTGGCCGTGGAGGTGCTGCCAGAAACCCATGAAGCGGCGATGGCGGCGCGTGAACTGAACATCGGTTTTCTCTCACGCATGGCGCGCGGGCGGCCATGGGTTCGGATGAAAATTGCCGCTTCGCTGGATGGCAAGACCGCGCTGAACAACGGCAGCAGCCAATGGATCACCTCGGAAGCCGCACGGCAGGACGGCCATGCGTGGCGTGCCCGCGCGTCTGCGGTGCTCACAGGCATCGGTACCGTGCTGGAAGACGACCCACAGCTCAATGTGCGGGGCATCGCCGTCACGCGCCAGCCGACGGTGGTGGTGGTGGACAGCCGGGTCGAAACACCGGTGGACGCCCGTGTTTTCATGCCAAACCGCGCAGTCTGGCTTTACAACGCACAGCCGGATGGCCCGAAGCATGCCGCACTGGCTGCGCGGGGGGCCACGCTGCACTGCCTGCCCGATGCCCAGGGCAAGGTGGACCTGGCCGCGATGCTGGCCGACCTGGCCCAGCGCGGGGTGAACGAGTTGCACGTGGAGGCCGGGCACAAACTCAATGGCTCACTGATCCGCGCCGGCCTGGTGGACGAGTTTCTGGTCTACCTCGCGCCCTCGCTGCTGGGGCAGGCGCGCGACATGGCCCAGTTTGGCCCGCTGACCGCGCTTTCCGAGGCGATGGCGCTGGAATTCACGTCGGTTGACCGGGTCGGGCCCGACCTGCGCATCATTGCCCGGCCACCAGGGCAGGACAAGTTTTAAGCCACCGCCCGGAAGTCGCGCCGTTTCCCTGCGAAAATACGGCATGTTCACCGGAATCATCACCGGCGTGGGGCGCATCGTCGCCGTGCACGACCTGGGAAGCTCTTTAACCTACGGCAAGCGGCTGGCCATTGCCACGCCCGCTGGCTACCTGGACGACGTGGGGCTGGGCGACAGCATCGCCCTCAACGGTGCCTGCATGACGGTGGTGGCCATTGACCTGCCGCAGAACCAGTTCCAGATCGACATTTCTGCCGAATCGCTCGCCAAAACCACCGGGCTGGCCGAATCCAGCACCGTCAACCTCGAAAAAGCCCTGCGTGCGAACGACCGCCTGGGTGGCCACATCGTGTCGGGCCATGTGGACGGCGTTGGGCTTGTCAGCCATTTTGCCGAGGTCGGTGAAAGCTGGGAACTGCGGATCGAAGCGCCCAGAGACCTGGCAAAGTACCTGGCATTCAAAGGTTCTGTGGTGGTGAACGGCGTCAGCCTGACCGTCAACCGCGTGACCGACACCCCCCACCACACCGAGATCAGCATCAACCTGATCCCCCACACCGTCCAGAACACCGCGCTGCAGCACCTCGCCGCTGGCTCACGGGTCAACCTTGAAATTGACCTGATCGCGCGCTACGTGGAACGCATGCTCAGCGGCGTGAACACCGCTTTTCAGGATTTGACATGACCGCCCCTGCCACCACCCCATTCCACGCCAACATTTCCCCGGTCGAAGACATCGTGGCCGAGATGCGGGCTGGCCGCATGGTGATTCTGGTCGACGAAGAAGACCGCGAGAACGAAGGCGACCTGGTGCTGGCAGCCGACCATGTGACACCGGAAGCGGTGAATTTCATGGCGCGTTTTGGCCGCGGGCTGATCTGCCTCACCCTGACGCGCGAGCGCTGCGAACGGCTGCAACTGCCGCCCATGGTGTCGCGCAACGGCACCCGGCATGGCACCGCATTCACCGTGTCGATTGAAGCGGCTGTGGGCGTGACCACCGGCATCTCTGCCGCCGACCGGGCTCGCACGGTGCAGGCGGCCGTGGCCAAAAACGCCTTGGCCAACGACCTGGTCCAGCCCGGCCACATTTTTCCCCTGCAGGCGGTTGACGGCGGTGTGTTGATGCGCGCCGGCCACACCGAGGCCGGCTGCGACCTCGCTGCCATGGCCGGCTGCTCCCCCGCCGCCGTGATCTGCGAGATCATGAAAGACGACGGCACCATGGCCCGCTTGCCTGACCTGGCGGTGTTCGCGGCCGAACATGGTTTGAAGATTGGCACCATCGCCGACCTGATCCAGCACCGCAGCCGCAACGAGTCCCTGGTCGCCAAGGTCGGCAGCCGCAGCATCCAGACCGCCTTTGGCGAGTTCACCGCCCACGCCTTCACCGACACCACCAGCGGCGGCGTGCACCTGGCCTTGGTCAAAGGCGCCTGGCAGCCTGAAGACACCGTGCTGGCACGGGTGCATGAGCCGCTGTCGGTGCTGGACGCGCTGGAAATCAACCGCCCAATGCACTCCTGGAGCCTGGATGCCAGCCTGAAACACATCGCAGGTGTTGGCCAGGGCGTGGTCGTGTTGCTCAACTGCGGCGAAAGCGCCGCCCAGTTGATCACCCAGTTTGAAGGCCGCGCCCGCGCCAGCCAGGCGCCCGAGCGCGGCCCGGTGGACCTGCGCACCTACGGCGTCGGCGCCCAGATCCTGCGCGAGTGCGGCGCTTACAAGCTGACGCTGATGGGCACCCCGCGCCGCATGCCGAGCATGGTGGGCTACGGCCTCGAAATCACCGGCTACCTGGCCGCCTGACCCCCCCTCCTACCGACCGCAACAAGGACCCCCATGTTTGGCGCAGACAAAGGCACCCCCGCCCTGACCGATGGCAAAAAACTCTACATCGGCATCGTGCAGGCACGCTTCAACGAAGGCATCACCGAGGCTCTGGCCAAAGCCTGCCTGGACGAGCTGGTGGCCCTGGGTGTTTCGCCCAAGCACATCGACCATGTGCGCGTTCCGGGCGCACTGGAAGTGCCCCTGGCGCTGCAGGCCATGGCTGAGCTGAACCGCTACGACGCCCTGGTGGCGCTGGGCTGCATCGTGCGCGGTGAGACCTACCACTTTGAGCTGGTGGCCAACGAGTCCGGCGCCGGCGTCACACGCATTGCGCTGGACTACCAGATCCCGATTGCCAACGCCATCCTGACCACTGAAAACATGGCGCAGGCCATTGCCCGGCAAACCGACAAGGGCCGCGACGCGGCCCGCGTGGCGGTGGAAATGGCCAACCTGCTCACCGAGATCGCATGACCTTGACCAAACCCGACACCCGGCCACCGCGCCAGCCCCGCACCGGCCTGACCAGCACCGGCGTTCGCAAAGCGGCTTCCAAATCCGCGCGCAGCCGCTCGCGCGAGTTCGCTGTGCAGGCGCTGTACCAGTACCTGGTGGGCCGCAACGACGCCGACGCGATCGACCGGTTCACCCGCGACCTCGCAGGCTTCAACAAAGCCGATTCGGCACATTACGACGCCCTGCTCCACGGCTGTATTGAGGAGGCCACCGCGTTGGATGCCCTGGTGGTCCCGCTGCTGGACCGCAAGCTCGGCGAAATTTCGCCGGTGGAACACAGCATTTTGTGGATCGGCACTTACGAGTTCAAGCATTGCCTGGACGTGCCCTGGCGCGTGGTCATCAACGAGTGCATCGAGTTGGCCAAGGCCTTTGGCGGGACCGACGGGCACAAGTACGTCAACGGCGTGCTGAACCAGCTCGCGTCCACCCTGCGGGCCTCCGAGGTAGCGGCTGACGGTGGCCACAAGCCCGCCTCCAACGCGGAATGAGGACCACCGAACGGGCTCGCCGCGTCGAGCCGTTCTATGTGATGGAAGTCGCCAAACGGGCGCAGGCACTGGCCCGTGCGGCCGCACCCGGCACCCCGCCCATGCTCTACCTGAACATGGGTGAGCCTGATTTCACCGCGCCACCGCTGGTCCAGGCCGCTGCCGAACGCGCCATCCGCGATGGCGCCACCCAGTACACCCACGCCACCGGGCTGGAGGCACTGCGCGAGCGCATCAGTGGCTGGTATGCCAGCCGTTTTGGCGTGGCAGTGCCGGCACGCCGCATCGTGGTCACGGCCGGGGCGTCGGCGGCACTGCAACTGGCCTGCCTCGCGCTCATCGAGGCCGGTGATGAAGTGCTGATGCCCGACCCGAGCTACCCCTGCAACCGCCATTTCGTCAGCGCGGCCGAGGGACGGGCGGTGCTGGTGCCGACCACCGCAGCGGAGCGTTTCCAGCTGAGCGCGGCCAAGGTCGAGGCAAACTGGGGGCCCGCCACGCGCGGCGTGCTGCTTGCCTCGCCCTCCAACCCCACGGGGACGTCCATCCACCCGGACGCGTTGCGTCAGATCCACCGTTTTGTCAGTGGCCGTGGTGGCATCACCCTGGTTGACGAGATTTACCTCGGCCTGAGCCACGACGACGCCTTCGGCACAACCGCATTGGCCATGGACGACCAGGTCATCAGCATCAACAGCTTCAGCAAGTACTTCAACATGACCGGCTGGCGGCTCGGCTGGCTGGTGGTGCCCGACGCGCTGGTGGACGTGGTGGAACGGCTGGCGCAAAACCTCTTCATTTGCCCCAGCACGGTGGCGCAGCATGCGGCGCTGGCCTGCTTTGAGGCCGACAGTCTGGCCGAATACGAGCGCCGGCGCGCGGCTTTCCGGCAGCGCCGGGACACGGTCCTGCCCGCACTGCAACAGGCCGGGTTTGACATTCCGGTGGCGCCCGATGGCGCCTTCTATGTTTGGGCCGACTGCCGCCGCCTGTGCGAGCGGCTGGGCCTGCGCGACAGCTGGGACTTCGCCTTCCACCTGATGGACACCGCCCAGGTGGCCGTGGCGCCGGGGCGCGATTTCGGCCAGGCCGAAACCGCCAGCTTTGTGCGCTTCTCCACCGCCAGCAGCATGGACCAGCTGCAGCAGGCCATGGCACGCCTGCAACTGCTGCTGCCCCAGGGGACCGCACGGTGACGTTCCAGTTCCCCATCCGCGTGTACTGGGAAGACACCGATGCCGGCGGCATCGTGTTCTATGCCAATTACCTGAAGTTTTTTGAACGCGCCCGCACCGAATGGCTGCGCAGCAAAGGGCTGGAACAGCGCATGCTGAAGGAAACCACCGGCGGCATGTTCGTGGTCAGCGAAACCCGGGTGAAGTACCATCGGCCCGCGCGTCTGGACGATGCGCTGCTGGTTAGCGTGAATTTTGCACAGAGTGGCCGTTCGTCCCTCTGGGTGGAACAGCAGGCGCTGGCGATGTCAGAAAAAAATACGCAGTTGGTGTTGTGCGAAGGCAGCATCCGCATCGGCTGGGTGGATGCCACCCTCATGAAGCCTGCGAGAATACCGGAAATTATTTTGAAAGCGTTGAAATGAATCAAGACATGTCGATCGTCAACCTGATCCTCAATGCCAGTTGGGTGGTTCAGGCAGTGATGTTGTTGCTGGCCGTTGTCTCCGTGGCGAGTTGGGCGGCTATTTTTGCCAAGATTGTCAGCCTGAAGCGCATCCAAGCACACAACGCCGACTTCGAACGCAGCTTCTGGTCGGGCACCAGCCTGAACGACCTGTTCGCCGCTGCCGCACAAACCGAGAAAAAATCCGGCCCGATGGAACGCATTTTTGCCAGCGGCATGCGCGAGTACCAAAAACTGCGCGAGCGCCGCATTGCCGACGGCACCGCACTGCTCGAAGGCGCCCGCCGCGCCATGCGCGCCAGCTACCAGCGTGAACTGGACACGGCCGAAACCAGCCTGTCATTCCTCGCCACGGTCGGTTCGGTCTCGCCTTATGTTGGCCTGTTCGGCACCGTCTGGGGCATCATGCACGCCTTCACCGGCCTGGCCGCGCTGGAATCGGTGACGCTGTCGGCGGTGGCTCCCGGCATTGCCGAAGCCCTGGTGGCCACGGCCATTGGCCTGTTCGCCGCCATTCCGGCGGTCGTGGCCTACAACCGTTTCTCACACCAGGTGGACCGCGTGGCGATCAACCTGGAGACCTTCATGGAAGAGTTTTCCAACATCTTGCACCGCAACCTGGGCGCGCAGTCGCCTGCCGGTCACTAAGCCCCGAGTCAGGAGACCGCCATGCCCGCCGTTGCATCCCGAGGTCGTGGAAGACGCGCCGTGTCTGAAATCAACATGGTGCCTTTCATCGACGTGATGCTGGTGCTGCTGATCATTTTCATGGTCACAGCCCCGCTCATCACCCCCAGTTTGATTGACCTGCCCAGCGTGGGCAAGGCCAACAAGCAGCCCGACACCGTGATCCAGATCCTGATCAACAAGGACGAATCACTGGAAATGAAGATCAAAAACTCCTCCACCCCGCTGGACGGCAAGGACGTGGCCAACTCGGTGCGCAATGCACAGGGTGGCAACCCGGCCACGCCAGTGGTCATCAGCGCCGACCGCACCGTGAAATACGAGTCGGTGGTGAAAGTGATGGACACGCTGCAGAAGGCGGGCATCCAGCGCGTTGGCCTGTCGGTGAAGTTGAACAACTGAACCCCGTATGTCTGCCGTAGCCGAGCGCCTCGACTTTTATCCGCCGCCAGAACACCGAACCACCCGTTCCTATGTTCTGGCGCTGGTCGCGCACGCCTTCCTGCTTGCCGCCCTGACCTGGGGTGTCAGCTGGAAACGCGCGCCCGAGCCCAATGTGGTGGAGGCCGAGTTGTGGTCTACCGTCATCCAGCAGGCAGCCCCCAAGCTGCAGGAAGTGGCACCGCCACCGCCCCCCCCAC